>PJER01000061.1 GCA_002825465.1 Candidatus Thorarchaeota archaeon MP8T_1 | reverse complement strand
TATCCGCCTGTAGTTTAATCCCTTCATGTCCAACCTCACTAAAACCACCAGAGACAACGATTACAGCCTTTATCCGCTTTTCACCGCATTCCTCCAAGACGCTAGGAACATAATGAGCAGGTACTGATATGACAACAAGCTCAATATCACTTGGAGCTTCTGTAATCGATTTGTAGACTTCGACTCCTTCAACAAAGCCGCCTTTGGGATTAATTGGATAAGTAGGAAGACCATTCTCAAATGCTAGTTTTCGAAATATCACGTTCCCAGGTGAGAATGGATTGGAGGTCGACACTCCGACAACTGCAGTGACTTTTGGATTCAACATAGTTTTTAGACCGGTCATCTTTCTCACTCATTTTATCTTGGATGCTGGTGTAATAATCCCTTATATGAACTGTGTCTATTCAATGATGAAATTCATTTCTTAAACACCTATGGCTTCATTTGGGCAAGTATCTCTTGAAGCCGAGGCTCAGCAAGAATCGCGTGTTGAAGTTTGCAGAGCATCTTCGTAACTTCTGCGTAGATGACCTGTCTTGCTTCATCTGTTGCTGATTCTGCATTATGTAGAGCTTCCTCGCACTCTTGATTCAATCTCTTGATGAGACGCTTCTCCAACTCCGGCCCACCCCATCCGAATCCATCAAAAGCTGTCTGCGCTTCAAGTATCTTTTCTTGGACATTGGGCTTGCCTTCTTTCAGCACAACTTCCACACCAGCGTAATACTTGGCCACAGCTCTTTCGATTCGTTCCATTTCTGACCCACTTGCGTAGCTCTCCTGCTGGCGATCATTCATGAGATCCTGCAATAGCCTTGCGCCTGGTGCCTCAGTCAAAAGACCTTTTGTGATTTTAGCCAAAATACGAGCTGGTAGTTCGATGACATCTCCAATATATGGTGAATCGGATTTATACTTGTGAACCTCTCTCAGGACTTCCAACCAGAAAGTTGGCAATAGAATATGACACCTTTTGCTATACTGCTGGACTAAACGTTGTGTCTGACCTATGAGCCCAAACTGGTCATCTTCAACATCGACCTTTCGATATGGCTCCTTAGGTTTGACAGGTTCATCACCGACAAGTGGGACGAGCTCTGTTTGAGAACCCTGCGTTTGAGATGATGTTCCTACTTGAGCTTGTCCTGCTTCTTGCCCTGAATCTAGGAGAGAAAGAATCTCGTGTGTAGGAGTCATCTCTGCTTCTTTTGCCTTGCTGGAGAGCTTCGGTAGAAGGCTCTCAATTTGAGCCAACCGCTTAACGATAAGGCTTAGAATATTCTGTGTTGATGGTGGAACTCCTTTCATTGTTGTGGCTTCTTCCATCCACTTTCTTGTTCTTAGTAAGCCTTGGGTGAGTGAGTCCACCCGGTCTGGATCTATGCTCTCTTCTACTTGAGAACTCAAGAGGAAATGAATTAATGTGGAGTTGAGAGTCACAATGAGCAATAGCCTGTCAATTAGATCTTCAGAGTGATAAGAACTGTCGTCAGACAAGTGTTCACACTCCACTATTCCATCGTTTCTCCGGGACTCATATAGTAGCTGAAGAGTTCTCGGAAATCATTGATGGCATCAACCAGTTCCTTTCTAGATGTACCCTTAGAGCGCATAAACCAGCCCTGTTTCAGAGGTGATGCGCCGCTATGCAAGTTCACTAGTTGGGTTGCCTCGTTAATGATTGTAACCAATTCAGGGATTTTTGGAAGACCCAGAAGTAAGAGTAGGTTCGTCTTCGCATCTTGAACATGATATTGCACATAGCACGGAGTGATTGCTGCTCCTGGAGCAATGAATTTCTCTAAGGACTCCTTCAAGTGCATTCCAAATTCTGCTTTGGCAATGTTCGTTGGACCTGACATAACATAGTATACACTCTCAGCATTTGGCTCTTCACCTACATCAGCATAGCTACACTCTTTCACAGCATAATCAATCATGGTCCTCAGCTGTTTTGGCATGCTTCCTGCATCAGGAATCAAACCAATATCAGTGTATAATGCAGGCACGACTACGGGATCTAGTTTTCGTGCATAATCGGCTAAATCTGTAGTCGGGAAGACATCCTTCTGACTCTCCCATACACCGGGAGAGAGCATTGCCTCAACAACATCAAGAGCCAGTGGGTTAACAAGCTCAACGAATGCCTGTTCAGTCCTTGCTTCAGCAGCACTAGCCTCATCAAGGGTCGATGGTACCATACTTTCTATTGAGTCAATATCAGCGATATCAACATCTAATTCTCTTCTAAGATAATCAACTGTATCGCCCTTTCTCCATTGTAGGATCCTTTTGAGCATGGTTCTATTTGAGAGCAGAATTGTGAGGTCTGCACCACGTTCTTGAAGCTGAGCCCTGAGAAGCTTGGATACGGCCCAAATTGAGTTGAGGGCTTCGCTAGACTGTCCCTCGAAAGGCAAAATGCCTACTACATAGACGAAGATTCTTCGACCTTCCTCTTCTTGGAATCTCTGCTTCAGTAGTTCGATCAGTGCTGGAGTCCCTCCACATCCTGTACCACCACCCAGAGAGGTGAAGATACAGAAACCTGAAACTCCCTCAAAACCAAGGTTCGCCAACTGATCGAAGATGATGTCTTTCGACTCCATTATCGCATTATAACCATCCATAAATCGACCACCGACACCAATTTCCGATGCTCCGTAGAGAAGGGTGTTCTCTTTAGGAATTCCATACTTTTGTCGGACCTTGGTGAGGTCAGCTCTATCTGTATTGATTAGAAGATATCCTCGAACTCGTGAAGGTAGTTTGTTATCGCGACTTGTCTGAAGGTATGATCCGACAATATTTGAACCGCACTCTCCTATTCCTATTGCGAAAAGTTCGGCTGCTTTGGTCGTTTCATCACCTGTATCTGCGGGGGGTGTTTTGGTACCAAACATGGATTGTTACTCCTATGATTTCCTCTTTCCAACTAAAGCCTGGGCACTCTCCTTGATTGCCCAACTCAAATAAGAGCTAATATCCTCTCTGGAATAGGTTTCTTTGATTTTTCTTGTTGCATCATCAATGAACTTGTCTCGTTCCTCAGGTTTAGCAGCAGGACTAAATCCTGTCATGAACATTCTAAGTGATTTGTGCCAATCATCCATTGCGATGGCTTTTTCGAGCCAGGCTTTTCTCATCTCTTCTAGTTCATGGAAACAAGCAATTGTTTCATCAAGATTAGAAAGTACACTTAACGTTGATTCAAGCTCATTCATCTTTTTAATATCAAACACGAGCTTGCTAAAGTCCGCTTGATGATTCTCCACGACTCTCTCAATAGTTGAATAGTACTGACTCTTCTCTCGAAGTTCTCTATCGTAAGTGTCACGGCTCATATTTGCAATGTTCTTAATGACTGTCAGCATCTCTTCTTGAATATTAGCCAAGGTCAAACAGACATCAAGTGCGTCGTTGACATGAGGCGATTCATTCTCTAGTTTTGCTGGGACCTGCTCGATTAGAACTTTTAATCTCTCAACAAACTCTGACATGCCTTGGTCTTCAAATAGTGTCACAGCATTCTTGATCTGAATGTACGCTTCGTTGACTCTATCCCTAATTTTCTTGTGTACTTGAGGTGAAGTGGTCAAGCCCATCAACTTGTCAAAGGCATCAGCAGCTTCCTCAAGTTCAGATGGTGGCTTGTCCTTCAAATCTTGTAGCATTTTCAGCTCTTTATCGACCTTTACACCTATGCTCTTTGCGCGCTCTAATGATGTATAGAGTGCATCAACTTCGGTTCCAAGTCTACTGATGACATTGGATGAAATTTTCTTCTCGTAAATCTCTATCATTTTTCTTGCTATTGCTGGAAGTGCAAAAACAGTGTCTGCGGCTACATGAACGTTGTTTAATTCGCTGATAGCTTCCTGAACCTCAGGTGGAATCTCAACACCTGCACCCATCAGTTTAGCAGCTGCAAGTCTAATCTTCACACCAAGCCTATAACGGAGATTTTCTAGGGAATCCTTCGCCTTGGCCAGCATAGTTTCCTTTATGGACCGCATCTCTGATTTGATCTCTGAGAAGTCGTCCATCTTTTGAATGCGGGCAGACCCTTCATCAAGTTCAACAATGATGGGCATGAATATCTCTGCATATGCTGGTTTAATGGTCTGTAGGTCCTGGATGATTGCATCGACTTCTTGCTGGCAAGCTTCTCTAAAGGTTGCTACTCCACTCTCTACAGCTCCTCTGAGTGTCGTTAGAGACTCGAGCAGATAGGTTATACCCCCTTCCAATTCTTCAACCTTAGGTGCTTTCTTACTAAGTTGCGCGTGGTCCAGCACTCTATCGGCGGATGTTGCTAATTCATTGAATCTACTCAGATATGCTCTGATACTATCAAGAATCGCTTTGCGGTAGTCATCATCCATCGCCTTTGCCTTGAGATAAATTCGAACCATTTCATCGATATCTGCAGTTTTCAGAGTGTTTTTAGAATCTGCAATATATTTCCTAACGCCCACTACATCTTTGATTCCTGTATCATCAGGAACTTCAGCTGCTTTTTCAACATCATCTAGAAGCTCAAACAAACGCTCTTTCAGAGCAATTCTCACTTGACCTTCCCACTCGACCATACGCTGATAGCTCGATAGAAGACCTGCTATTCCCTCCCCCTCTACACTCACCGCGGGAGGATTGGGAATAACTTCAGACGTGGTAGGTATGCCACCTTCAACGATTTTCTGAGTCACTTCATGCTTGATATTAATGATCCTATCTCTTAGAACATTAGCCATCTTACCTTTGGAAGTATGCAATTGGTTTTCAAGAGCGACAAGTGTTGTGAGATCATTTGCTTTGCTTGCATCTCTGGCAATCAATCTGAGTTGCTGTGAGAATTCGATAGGTAGGTCGAGCCCAAGCCTAGCTGCGGTTTCTACAGACGCCTGCAGTGATTCAGTGTCACTTACTAGAGACGATCCGAGTAGTTTACTAACCTCATCCTTTCTTGCATCTAGGTATTTTCTATCTTCTGAAAGCTTGTCATTGAGTAAGATCATATCGCGCATTGAAAGACCAGTAACATCATCATTAGCTACTGTTGTTGAAACCTCGCTCTTATCGATTGTAATGTGCCTTTCATAAGTATCCACCGTTGCCTTGTTCTCATCTAGAGTTGATTTGATTTCACGAGCAACTTCTTCATAGATTATGAGATATGATTTGGAAAAGACTTTTGAAAACTCTAGTAGGATTTCAAAATCCTTTAGGTCTCCAGCACCAATTCCTGGGAAGTTTATCGTAGATATCGCTTTTGCCTCAGCTGGCTTTATTGCCTGAATCTTTGGCAGTATTGATATAACATCTCTATGCTCTTTTCTGTAGTGTTCAGCAAAGTCTCGTGTGGCTTTCATAAAAGAATCTTCAAGCTCACTTGCAGTCTTATCAACCTCGGCTTGTACTTTTCTCTTCTTCAGCATACCTGCTGTTGCAAGATCGTTCTCAAGCTTACTTAATTGGGCAAAGATGTCGTAGAGGTTCCGAACTTGCCTATTTGCTTGTTCTTCCATTGTCGGATTGACCGACACTAAAATTCCTTTTAATTCCGCGAACTTATCGAGTTCGCGTCTCCAGCCGTGACTGTCCAAAGTGACCTACCTCAATCTTGTATGGCTTTCTTCAAGTGGATGGTTTAAGTGTCTTCTGTGTGTGGTTTCTTCCTTTTCAACGATTGTGTCATGTATACTCCCTTTCTGAGTGCCATAAATCGCCGTTTCTGCCTTTTTTCCGTGAAAGGAAACTTCCATAAGTCCTTCTAAAATCAATTATTACCTCCTTAACTTTGTTAAGAAGTAAAACTGCAATGGGTTGTTAACCCTTGGGTGCGAATGAATCATCTATTTTGAGTCATGAGACAATATCGGAACTCGAAGTAGACGCAGTAGATATTGACTATGATGAAAAATACATCTATGCTGCTTGTCGAGATTTGAGAGTTCGAGTATGGTCAAAAAAGGATTGGCAACTTGTAGCAGAGCTAAGTGAAACGTTGACCGAGCCCCTCGCAGTGGATGTTGACGCTGAACAGATTTACGCAACTTGCGAGAAAAGAGTCTATGTATGGAAGAAAGAAACTTGGGGAATGATAGGATGGTTTGATTTAAGCTACCAAGCATTGACATCCTCTCTCCAAGGTGATTACTTCTTTGTTGGCGCAAGAGATGGTAGACTTGTATCTATTCAGAAAGATACGCATGATACATCCAGCTGGCAACTACACAAATCTGATATCACTAGCCTTTGGTGTGATGACCGCGTAATCTGCACAAGCACAAAAAAGGAAGAGCCTCGTGTCTGGTTGAAGAATCCTGATACTGCTCCTTCAGAGCTTGCAAGGCTAGATAAGAAGGGAAAGGGTGGAGTCGTAACAGGCAATACGGAGTTCATCTTTGTTGGGACTCCTTCTGGGGAAGTTGCTGTATATAATAGAAATGATTGGGAGTTAGCTCACACCCTCGAAGCTGATAATCCGTCTACCATTACAACAATGTGGGCAAATGAACATTATCTAATTGGGGCCACCTCATCTGGCACGATAACCATATGGGATGTTAATAGAGGCGAGGAGCTTGGCAATACAAAACTTGACGGTGAAAGGATTGATTATCTTACTGCAGATCGCGACTTACTTTACGTTGTGAATCCTTCTGGCATAGCAATCATTCGCATTTCAGTTTCCGGTTCGCCTCTTGATGTGAGCGTTGGCGATCACGCTTCACTAAAAGATAGTCTTCTCAAAACTTCTCCATATGATGTACTTGAAAGCGCACTAGAACTTGAGCATCGAGGGGATGAACGCTATCAAGAATCTCTGTTCTATGAAGCTGTCATTGAATTCGAAAATGCCCTTCAAATCATCATTGATAATACCCATACTCTCCAAGAGGTGCCGGAAGAACGCAAAATATTGATGGATGAGCTGAATGCACGATTAGGAAAAGCTCTTCTCAAAGCTAAGGTACAGGAGCTGCAAGCCCTTGACCAAGAAATACATCAACTTTCTGAGGAGCTTGAAGTCAAGAAAAACACAGATAGAACTCCCGAAGAAGTGGAAAAACTTTGGGCTACAACAAGTAGAGCCATCAAGGAGAGTCGTGTTCTTGCTGAGGCGCAAAGTGCAGATATGTTAAGTTTTCAACTTACAAATGTTGTTGACACACTTGAATATGATTTTCTAGAAGCAATGTCAAAGTACGATCAATTCCGCGAGACCATCAACCAAGCTCTGGCATTGGTTAGGAAAATATCAAATGAGTGGCATTGGATGGAACGCAAGCGCACAAACCTCTCAGAAAGAAAGGATTATCTTGAGGGTGCAATTGCAAAAATTTCTAGTGCACTGGATGAAGCGGAGAAGGAAGGAGAGGTTCATCAAATTCTCTCTACCGCTCTCCAGAAGTACACAAAGATTTTTGGACAAATTGGCCGAATTATTTCTTCATACACATCAGGCCAGGACACAATCTTCACCAACAAGGATGAAGCCTCTGAGGCAATTGAAAGTTTCCTAACTGCACTACCAAAAAAGAGAGAAGAGTTAAGAAACATTACAGATGATGCCAAACAAGCTAAAGAAACTGAACGAATGCGGTCTGTCTTAATTCAAGCTCTTGATGCAGCCAAGAACTTCAAGTTAACCAAGGCTATCCAAGCCATTGAAGCAGAACTTGCTTCACTAGAATCTAATGAAACTGAAACGCCAACAGAGTGATCAACTAGCTGCTATTCCTGATATGGCGGGATATTCTTCACTAATTGCATCATCATCAATCATTTCGACCCATTCCTCAGCTATCTCTCGAAGAGAAGGATCTAGAGTGAAAGCAGTCTGAACTGTTTGAATTGCTAGATTGTATTCCTCAAAGAATAGGTAGCATAGGGCTAGGTTGTACCAGGTTATTGCTGAATTAGGATTCTGATCAAGTGTTATCTCAATAGCTTCAACAGCCTCATCCCAACGCTCCTCAGACACTAGTACTGAAGCCAGTAACTCCCAGTCCCGAACTCTCCTAGGATTTAATCTTACACTCTCTTGGAGTGCGTCAATTCCCTCTGCAGTTTCATTCAATAGTAGATGAATCAATCCTTTATCAGCCCAGCCCGATTGTGAGTTGGGTTGTATTCTAACAAGATTATTTAGAGCCTCGATTGCCATCTTGGGTTTCCCCATCTCAAGATTACACACAGCAATCTTTTCCCAAGCTCTTGGATTATTAGGGTCCATTGATAGACCTCGTTGAAGTTTATGAAGTGCCTCACTGTAGAGTTTACTTTCAATTAGAGAAGTTGCTTCACCAAGGAGTAGTTCTACACCAATGCTTTCGTCTTGCGGAGATGCCAATTGAGTTCACTCCTAGCCCAGAAGGGCACTTAGAACTGTTTTTAATTCATCAACGAGCCATGCGAGAACGTTGAAAAAGATTGTTCTGAGAGCATAAATTTCGAGAGTGGCGGTGGCGCGACCAACATGCCCAATGCTCCTCAAGGACGTGCATCTTACAATGAGAGTATACTCTCACGATTGACAGCGAATCGTCTTCTTAGGCGCTTATAACCACCTATAACATTACGAGGTTGGTTTATTGTTCAGCAATTGCTTCAATCTCAATCCCAACATCTCTCGGTAATCGAGCAACTTGAACGGCTGCACGAGCTGGTGCTGGACTAGAGAACCACTTAGTGTATTCTGTATTCATCTCAGCGAAATCATTCATATCTCTAAGGAATACAGTGCATTTCACGACCTTAGTCATTGAGGATCCTGCAGCCTCAACAACTCCTTTGATATTTGAAAGACATTGTCGCGTCTGCAAAGTGATAGAATTACTCTCTATCTCACCGGTTTTTGGATTCATTGGTATCTGCCCAGAGCAGAACACGAATCCATTTGCCTTGATTCCTTGAGAGTACGGACCAATTGCCTTTGGTGCATTATCTGTTATGATTTGTTCGGGACTCATGATGCATCTTGTCATCCCAGTACAATCTTCTCGATTAATGTAGCGGTCTGCATCAACTTCTTCGCTCTGGAGGTGGTGGGACAGCAAAACCTCGTACAATAGTTGTTCCCGTTTCACCTCGAAGTGCACGAGATATGTTCGGTGGATCAGTTATTATTGCCATTTCTCCTCCATTCTTGATGAATTCAACACATGACTCAATCTTTGGCAACATACTCCCTGGAGCAAAGTGACCTTCCTCAATATATCGCTGAGCCTGAATATGGTCCATCTTATCTATGGCCTGAGCATTCTCTTTACCATAATTCAAATACACCTTTTCAACAGCCGTAGATATAATCAGGACGTCAGCATCAAGTCCGGTAGCTAGAAGACTAGAGGCTCGATCCTTGTCAATTACAGCAGCAACTCCTTCGAGCTTTCCGGTATCATCTGCGACTACCGGTATTCCGCCGCCACCGACAGCGTAAACAATTATGCCATCCTCAATTAGCGCCTTGATCGCTGGTAGCTCAATTATCTCTCTTGGGATAGGTGAGGCTACAACTCTTCTCCAGCCTCTCCCCGAGTCTTCTTTAACATTCCAACCTTCATTCTCTTCTTTGTTCTTAGCTGTTTTTTCATCCATAAAGCTGCCAATAGGCTTAGCTGGATTCTGGAACGCTTGATCATCCTTCGAAACCCTTACCTGTGTGACAACTGAAGCTACGTATTTCGTCATATTTCGCTCGTGAAATTCATTATATAGAGCCCTTTGAATCATATATCCAATAGCACCTTGAGTGTCAGCTCCACAGTAATCTAAGGGGACAGGATGGAGCTCGCGCTCTGAGAGTTCAGAACGTCTTAGTATGAATCCAACTTGCGGCCCATTACCGGATGTAATTACCACGTCCCAACCTTCCTGAATCATATCTGCGATGTGTTTGCAGGTTTCTGCTGTTGCCGCGTATTGATCTGGGACTGTTTTGTGATCCTTATCAGTGATGAGCGAATTGCCACCGATTGCAATAACTGCCTTCTTAGCCATGATTATCATCTCTCTCAAATGAGATTCCCTTTTTTCTCATAATTCCTAATTAAACAATGGGTCTGTGTTTTTTTTGGTATAATCTCTACACTATAGTTCACGAAGCCATTCATCTAAATACACAGTTTCAAGCTCCTCGGCTTCTGAGAGCTCTTTTCCTGTCATACCATCGATAAGTGTCTTAGTTCTGATTAGAATGGTGGGATCTTTCTTCAGTAATTCTTGAACAAACTCCACTGTCTTCTCTAGGATATCATCTTGATTGATTATCATGTCCGCCAATCCAATCTGCATAGCTTCTTTTGCAGAGACCTTTCTTGATGTCATTATGATGTCCTTGGCCCGTGAAGGTCCAACCAACTGCAACAGGTTGGATGATGCACCTGCACCAGGAAAGACTGAGAGTTCGACTTCAGGAAGTTTGAAAACTGCTGTTTCTGAGAAGATTCTGAAATCGCATGCCAGAGCTAGCATAGCACCAAAACCAATTGCATACCCATTGACAGCTGCGACTGTAATGCAGGTTCTATTCTCTCTGATTTGATGCATTGTTCTCTCTAAGAGTTTGAAGAACTCCTTAGCTTCTTGACCTTCAAGTCCTTGAACCATCTCGAGATCGAATCCTGCGCTGAACGCCTTCTCACCTTCTCCTGTAAAAATAATTGCCCGGATATTTGGTTCATTGGCTATCTTTGAAACACTCTCATCGAATGACTCAAGCATAGGTTTTGTTACCGAATTTAACTTCCCAGGTCGAGATATTTTTACAATCGCGTAGGAATCGTTTATGGTGACAATGATTTCTCCGGTCAATAATGTCCACCCTATTAAGTCAAAGAGTGTTCACATTACCGAATTAAGCCTTTGCCCTGTCCACTAACTATCACAAGCACTGCATTTGCCTTTGACATGTATCGAAAACTGTCTGTGGATGTCGCACATTGCACCATCATCTCTCATCATTTTGATGATTCTGTTGACTTCTTTGGTCATGATTTCAAACATGTCCTCTTCCTTTAGTCCCTTTTCAAATCCAGCTATCATTTCGTCGGCAGACTTGTCAATCTCAGGAAGGAATCTCTCAGGAATGATGACCTGATCGCCTCGTGATCTCATTCCTTTTTTCTTTAGGAGGTATTGAGTAATTGCAGGTTCCGTCACGCCCAGCATTTTGGCAATTTCTTTTTGCGTGATTCTGTGGTGTTTGACTTTTCCATCCTCGCCTACGCGCGGCACTTCTTTGGCTTTCATAGCTTTGGTGAACTCACGCCTTATCGCTGGAAGAACATACCATACCTCTACTTCCTGCGGCATCATCCATGTTCTTCTCTTGACTTGTTTTTCCTGCTTCTTATCTACTTGAGACATCACGTACCCCCACTAATTGTCATTCACAATAGTGAATAATTCCTAGTGGTAACGCCTAATAAGATTGACGGCGGTGGCAGTGATATTGTAGAGAGCAATCTTAAGATTCATTTTCATATAGTGTGAGTGATGATTATGCGTGATGATTTTTCTCTCAAACAAGCTGCTGATATTATTCTGCGCTCAGAACATCTTATTGCATTGACTGGAGCAGGGATCTCAAAGGAAAGCAATATTCCTACATTTAGAGGCGCAGATGGTTTGTGGAAACAGTACGATGCTATGCAACTTGCAACCCCAAGCGCGTTCAGATCAAACCCCCAATTGGTATGGGAGTGGTATTCTTGGAGACAGGATCTTATTTTCAAGTGCAATCCCAATCCCGCGCATAAAACGCTAGCAAGTTGGGAAAGAAAGGGTCTTCTGAAGCGCATCATAACTCAGAATGTTGATGGACTCCATCGAAGGGCTGGATCTGTTGCTCTTCTCGAGGTACATGGAAACCTCTGGACTCTGAAATGTACCTCGTGCGATTTTACTGGACAACTGACTTCTCCAGCTAGAGGTGTGCCCATCTGTCCGTTGTGTGGCAATAACCTGCGACCAGATGTTGTTTGGTTTGGTGAGACTCTTAATCGAGAGATTATGCTTGATGTTTACAGTGAATTAGAGAAAGCTGATGTCTGTATAGTAATAGGAACCTCAGCTTTGGTACAGCCAGCTGCATCTTTCCCTGTATCAGTACGACAACATGGTGGATTAATCATTGAAGTAAATATCGAGGCAACACCACTTTCACCAATAGCTGAAGTCCACCTCCGTGGCAAGGCTGGTGACATCCTAACTCAGTTAAGTACCTTCATCTCCTAATCCGATATTTTACGAACCCAGTTTTCGGGATACTGCTGCCCTTCTTCTTGCCTCACGTGCTTCTGCTGGTCTATTTAACCTCTCGAATGCACCTGCCATTCTTTCAAGCATTTCAGATGGTAAATCTTCCATGTTCAGCAATTTGATGAATAAACTTAGAGCATGCTGTCGATTACTCCGTCGTTCCATACACATAGCAAGGTAGAACATTGCTTCTTTGTGATTGGGAGAGATTCTGAGTGTGCGTAGAAAGCTTCGAGCTGC
>PJER01000060.1 GCA_002825465.1 Candidatus Thorarchaeota archaeon MP8T_1 | reverse complement strand
CATTCACAGTGGAGTAAGAATATGTTCTTGCATATATTGATCGTAAGTTGTTCCAGAGATTATTTCTATTAGATGTATTAGAACATGATATCCAACTGATGAATAACCATACTGAGTTCCTGGTTCGAATTGCCAAATATCGCTAGTATATCCAATACCACCTGGGATGAAAACGTTCTCTAGAAACTCTCCAATAGTCATATCTATAATCTCAGAGTTGTAGACTGATTTGTATTCAGGATATAGTAGACCTTGTGTGTCCCAACAGAATAGATAGTACACCTCACGATTCAAACCAGATCTATGTGAAAGGAGCATCCTTGGTGTGATTGAAATATCAGGATAGTCTGGGTGAGTGATGTTGTAGGGAAGATAATTATCGACATCATCATCCAAACCAATCGCTCCATCTTCAACAAGCTGCATGATGCAACAGGCTGTAAACATCTTCTGCATAGAACCTATCATAAATACAGTATCTAGCTCCGTCTGATTTCCAAAACCCTTCACATACTTGATTTCATTATCTTGTATGATGGCATCTTGCATAGATGGAATCTCCCCATCCTCCATGAATTGCTCCAATTGACTTTCGACAGTTTCAGATACAAATACTGATTCGTCTTGAGCTGATGAAGAGTTAACAGAAGTCACAAGAAATAGTGCTAGTATGTAAATTATCGTGACATTCCTGATGTATTTTTTCTTAAAATTCATAATCAACCAATTAAAACCTCTTGAAAATCAAGGTTATATGTTTCACGAGTTGTGAAAAATAATAAGTCATGGTATCGACGCTACTATTTTTTGATTTAAATTACTAAGACAATTAAATTTCCAAAGGTCATACCATTTTCTTTTTGTATCTCTTGTTTGAAATCTTGTCTCGAAGATGGATTATCTATAACTTCATGTTCGAATCATATCGACAAATACGAAATAAGGAATGTCAAGATGGCTATCGAATTATCCATTTCTGAAACTAATGAAATTGAATATCTGTTTCAAGAACATAAATGGCTCAAGACTGTCATTCAATATGCTTTTCGTGAAAAGAAAGGAAAGGTGTATGTGACAGATATCGATAATCCTGAAGTCGCATTCTTGCAGATTGGATTTTTGTTCCTTGGAGGAAATAATGAATCCAATCAGGTCCCCCACTTGATTGATTCCTTACCTGCAGGACCTCAATTGATTGTTCCAAATTTAGATTGGGCAACAAAAATAACTGAAACATTAGGTGACAAGGTAAAACGAACACCAAGATTTGGATTCTCCCATGAAACATTGAATCTTGAGCATATACAAACATTGAAGGAGAAGTTGCCAGAAGAATTCACTCTAGAGCAAATCGATCTCGATACCGCCAAAACTACTCCTCGGGCTGTTGTACCTGCTATTCCCTTCTTTTTTGGCTCTCCGGAAGTCTTCATTGAGCGTGGTTTTGGTTACTGCATAAAACATAACGGCGTTGTGGTTTCCACAGCTATGACTGCAATGCCTTTTGAAAAAGAATTCGAGATTGAGGTCGATACAATTGATAGTCCTGACTATAGGCGTAAAGGTTTGGCAACAGTTGTTTCAGCAGCTCTTATTGAACATGCTCTCAAACAGAACTTAGTGCCAATCTGGGATGCAGCAAATAATGCATCAAAATCTCTTGCACTGAAACTCGGCTATTCTGGCCTAACTCCCTATGATGCTTTTACAAAATTAAAGTAATAAAACTCCTATTCATGAAGCTGGATTCATCTCAGTTCCCACTCTAGTTTGCAATTCTCTTGCTTCCAAATCATTTGGAGTTATACTCAAGTATGAAGCTATAGCAGCGTAAGATCCTTCGTAATCGCCTAATCTCTCTTTACAAATAGCAGTATTGAACAGAGCTCGTTGGTGCCCCGGGATTACCAGCAAAATGCGTTCAAGATGAGTCAGAGCTTTGTCCCAATGATCATTCGCCATATACTCTAAAGAAAGTTCGAGATATCTCTCGCTAGCTGCATATGTCGAATATCTTCTTGGATACTCATACAGTCCCATCAATTCTTTGATTGTATATGTTACAACAGGAACAAAGAATCCTAACAGAAGTGCAGTGGTGTCATCCCAAGGAAGATACCCTGTTCTAGATAGAACCAAACAGGTCAGAGCACAGAGAATCCCTGCTGTCAGAAACCAAGTTACTATCCATTTTGGCTCTTTGTTGATTTTGTATAACCACTTCTTAGTGTCCATGCTTTCTCATCCAATCATACAAGGTACATACATCAAAAAAGGAACACCTTTCAAGCAGCCTTATGTCCCTCAGCACAATCCTTTTGTTATATCCTGAAAAATCGCAAACCTACGAGGCCTCTCCATGGAAACATTAGAACACAATGGTATACTTGTCATCGATCCTCCTCCATACCTGGGTCTCTCAATCACAGTAAGAGGTGAGAAAGTTCATCTAACCCATTTGCAGGAAGAGATGGCCCTAGCTTGGGTCAAGAAACTTGGAACCCCGTATGTGGAAGATTCTGTGTTTGAACAGAATTTCATGACAGATTTCAGCAAAGCACTCGAAATAAGTCCGATACTAAAGGCAAATGAAATTGATTTTACCGAAGTAAGCAATATTGTAGAGGATGAAAGAGCAAGAAAAGAGAATATGAGCGCAGAAGAGAAGAAAGCTGCTCGTGAGGAACGAAAGGTCATTCGTGAAGAATTGAAAGAAAAATATGGGTTTGCAACTGTTGATGGAGAGCGGATGGAACTCGGAAATTATCAAACAGAACCCTCTGGCATTTTCATGGGACGTGGCCAACATCCACTTCGAGGAAGATGGAAACAAGGAGCGAGCCAGAAAGATATCACACTAAACATTGACCCTGAAGCAGCAAAGCATCTTGTTGGTGATTGGAAAGAACTTTGTTGGGCTCCTGATACCATGTGGATTGCAAAGTGGACTGACGAGCTCACTGGTAAGGTGAAGTACATTTGGTTACATGATAGTACACCTATCAAGCAGGAACGGGAAGCCGCCAAATTTGACAAAGCTGTGAAGGTCGAAAAGAGAATCGATGATATTCGCGCTCACATCATGGAAGGTCTTACCTCTGACGATTCAAAACGGAGAATGGTAGCTGCAGCCTGCTATCTTATTGATAATCTTAGTCTACGAGTGGGCGACGAAAAGGACCCTGAAGAGGCTGATACAGTTGGTGCGACTACGCTCAGAGCTGAACATTTGAAATTCACTACTAACTCCATCATCTTTGATTTCCTAGGAAAAGATAGTGTCCCTTGGCACAAAGAGATTGAACCCCCTTCAGAGGTCTATAAGGAGCTAAAAGAGCTTCACGATAAAGCCAACGAACGTATCGCATCTTTCGAGAGTAGAAAGGGTAAGAAGACAAGAGGCGATCCAAAGAAGATTGCTCAGATATTTCCACAAGTGAATAGTACTCATGTCAACCGATTTCTTAGTGAAGTATATCCAGAACTCACAGCAAAAGTCTTTCGAACCTATCATGCATCGACAATTATGCGAGAAGAGCTGAAGACAAGTAAGGCAAAGAAGACAGATCCTGAATTCATCAAGAAAGCTGCATTCAAACGTGCTAATCTTGAGGTTGCCCGAGTCATGAACCATACAAAACAGGCTCCCAAGGGTTGGAATCGCAGCGCTGATAGATATCGTGATAGAATCAAAAACGCTGGCAAACGTGTTGAGAAAGCAAAGGTAAATCTCAAAGATAGACAAAGCCAACTTAGAAAGATCAAAAAGAAAGAAACAGCGGCGCGAGCAAAGAAACAGGAATTAATCAAGAAGAAGAAAGCAACAGTCGATAATTATTGGACTTCAGTCACGACTTGGCGTGAGAAACGTGACAAGGCTAAAATTGCATGGGATAATGCGCGTACTTCTAAGAGTCGAACACGAAGTAGCAAACGAAAAGGAAAGACGACAAAGAAAGAACGACTAGAGGATGCTCAAGAGCGAATCGAAAGAACCAGAGAGCGTTTAGATACTGCTGAAGCCAACCTAGCCAAAGCGAGAGATCGCTATCAGAAAGGCAAAACATCTCTTGAGAATCAACAGCAAGCTTTCACCAAGTGGAAAGTGGATTCCGCCAAAAGAATTGATAATGCAGAGAAATCCGTTAAGACTGCGGATGAACGTGTTAAGAAGGCAGAAGAGGCAAAGCAGAAGATAGAGATTGATTTCGTTCTTGCGAAAGAAAGTCGCACATGGAATCTTGGCACCTCTCTAAAATCATACATTCATCCGAAAGTTGTCTACAGATGGTCTCAGAGAGTTGATTATGATTGGAGAAAGGTCTATAGTAAGACCCTTCAGAGGAAGTTCGAGGGTTGGATTGAAACATAATTCATAAGATATACTCTCGAATCCTCTTTTCAATCTCATCTCGAGTTTCTCTGAATATGAGCAACACTTCATCATACGTTCCTTCGAAAGCTGCAGGATCCTCAAGAGACCAGTGCTCCAATCTCTTTGCTCTTGGAAAGTGTGGACATGTTTGCTTTGCATTATCACAGACTGTGATGACAAGATCGATCTCTAGGTTTACCATTTCGCCAACTAGTTTTGGATGGAGTCCCTCGGTAGGAATTCCTTTTTCTTTTAGCACTTCTATGGCGAAGGGATTAATCTCTTTCTGAGGTCTTGTACCTGCACTAAAGACCTCATAGTCATCTCCCCCAAGATGTCTGAGGAGTGCTTCTGCCATCTGACTCCTAGCCGAGTTTCCTGTGCATAGGAAGAGAACGCGTTTCAATAAGGAAACCTCCAGGATATGATGTGTTTCTGTTGTTTGCTTCTCTATTTTGGTCCATATGAAACATAGTATCTGTAAATACTAGACTCTAGGAATTGAGAATTTAACATATACATCCTCTATAGGTGCACCAATTATCTTTGGGTCCATAGACCCATATTCATCACCGCAAAGTTTCACCAGATGTGGAACTTTATTCGGATCTAATTGGAATACTCTAGTCATTACAGCGTCAACTGAAACGGGCTTTTCTCCAATAATGAAAGCTCCGATTTGGTGAGTCGTAGGACCATTCCAATCCTCTACTCCTACCCTTGCATCAATAATATTGAGGTTGGGTTTCAAAATCCTTGTAAGGTCAGTAATCACCTCATGAATTTTTGAATGATAGACTGACATATCCTTTCGTGGTAGTACTCCAAACAAATTCTTGAGAACTCCTGTAATGTACGAAAGATAATGAGTTTTGGCAACAGCAACTGAAATGAAATAATGTGGTTTTGTAAGAATTTCTGGAAGGTCTGGATTCTTGAAGTACTCCCCTTCAAACTGAATCTTTGTGAGTGGGGATTTTGATAGATCTAATGTAGCAACATCAATTCCTTCTGCTTGCATTTTTTCACAATAATTCGTGTATCCAAAGACATCAAAGGCTTCTTGAGCATACTTGCTCTGACTATCAGATTCGATGATTCTTACAGATAGATTTTCATCTTGCTGGAGTAGAAACTTGATAATCGCCTTTACAACTTTGATATCAGTTACCGAATGACCAGTCCCATCTTTTATCGTACAGAGATTTGGTTTGATTAGAATGGGCGAGAGCAACCCGTCAAATTTCATGCTATTTAGACCCTGACTAAGTGTTCTATATTCTGTATGTTCGAATTTGACTAATACCACATGGTCCAAGGGTGTTTCCTCAAGTTCTTCTACTGAAAGCGGATTAAAGAATTATTGCACTATTCTTCTAGATGTGACTCTTCACTATTTGGAACCTTGCTAACGGATATTTCTTTTGCAACTTCTTCAACTATGGCATGCATGAGATCACAGAGTCTCTCAGGAGTTCCTAAATTCCATTTCGATTTCAAGGAACCTGTGTCATAACGAAGACGAATGAATGATCTCATCTCAATCTCACCCACAGTAAGAATCGCATCTCTTCCTGCTACATCAATTATTACATCTCTTCGAGTTGCCAGAGAATCTGAATAGAAGAATGTATACTCTGGACCAATGTTTTCCATATTATCGATTGTAATTTCTACATCAAGTGGTGGTTCTGTTGAAGTTACTGTAAAGACATGAATGTCATCTATAACCTTCAAACTCTGTCCTTTACCAAATTTGTATCGCACAATAATTTTGGAAATAAGATCACACTGAGTCATACTTTTGAGCACATCGTACTTTGAAAGGTATTTTGTAATGTGAGAGAAAAGCGGGTCCCTGACCATTTCACTTCGAATATATCCCCCGCGATAGCCAAAGTAATTTCCTAGAACATATAGAACTGCTATGGCACCAACCTCTACTATTGAACTAATATATGACCCAATATCTATCATCCAAAAAATTATGAAGAATCCTATACAGAGAGATACTGTGAGAGATAGCACCCATCCACACATGAATGTTGGATTACCACCAAGCTCGTTGGATTTGAAATCAGCCTCATAGTAGATCTTTCTAAATTCATCTAATTCTCTCTCGTATTCTGTAAATTCTAGTCTATCTGGATTAATTTTGATTGCCATTTTCCTCATCACTCCAAACAGACTTCCAATAAGGCAAGACGCCATAGGTGTAAATCCAATGATTACAAAAAGATCAACTTGATTGTTGAAAGGTGGAGGTTCCACAGGCATCATAAAGAATCTTAGAATTGATAATCCTACAATAACGACAAATCCAATGATTGTTGGAAGAATCCACTTTGCCTGATTGCTAGTATCAATCTCCTCGTACAAACCACGAACACGCTCAGGCCCTGGTTGCATTTTTTTGAAGTTAAGCTTTTGGAAGAAATTACTTCTCTATTGTAGAACTTAGGCGCAATCCTAGCTGATATGCCTCTTCTAATTTCTCGGGATTTGTTGATACATGAAAATCCTCTGGTCCAGACTCATTCTTTGAGCAATAGAGAATTGAATTGAACTTGAATTTGAAGAAATCCTGCACACGTTCAAAGAAACCAATCGTTGACTGGTAGTGATGGCGGTACGTAAGGATTGCAACAAATTCCTTATCCAACCAATACTTTCTCACATCCATTGCAAGAGATTCCATCCTATCCAGTGCTGTTTTCATCTGCGCAGTCATATATCCCCAATACATAGGAGTCGCCCATATCACGACATCTGCATCAGCAAAGACTGAGTATATCTGATGCATATCATCATCTTGTACACATCGATGGTCTTTCGTTGCCGCGCACGATTCGCATCCCTGACAAGGTCGGATATTCATATCATTGAGAATGAAGTCAAAGGTCTCTACAGGTCCCCTGCTCTCCAAGCCCTTCAGAAGGGAGTCTGCAAGTGTATCTGAGTTGCCACCTCTTCTTGGGCTACCTCTAAGAACTACTGCTCTCATCTTTGAAATCCTCAAATTTGATAGAAATTCAAATGTCACAATATCAAAATAAAGACACTATCAACGCAGGAATTCCTGTGAAACATTGTCATTACGGAATGGCTTTTCAATAGGTCTTATGTAGAGTGGAGTGAGAATGGTGACCGACTCTTGGAAATACAAAGGCCCAATCTTTGATGCTCACACCCATATTGGTGAAGAAAAAGCAATAGATGAGATGGTTCAGATTGAAAAGGAATTTGAAATCACATCTCAAATTGGAATAGTCCACTCAAAGGATGGTTTCCATGCTGCACGGGAAAAATATCCAGATTGGTTTGTGTTTGCAAAATATCTCTCGCTTTCAGATATTGCACAATACAATGTTGACCCTGTCATTGATGATATCAGTAGAACTAAGGAAGAAGGATACACTCTGGCTAAGACTTGGTTCGGCCCAAGATGGAAGGACTACGTTGAAGGTACTCCCAATGAATTCAGAATTGATCATCCTAAGCTTGAACCAATCTTTCAGGCTCTAGAGGATAACAATCTCCCTCTACTGATTCATGTTGCTGATCCTGATACTTATTTTACTCTACATTACCAAGATGAAGCAAAATATGGAACAAAGGACGAGAATCTCCTTCAATTGGAGAATGTCATGAAGCGACATCCAAAGATTGCATTTCAAATCCCACATTTCGGAGCTCAACCAGAGATTCATCGACTTCCGAATCTGGCGAGATGGTTGGATAACTTCCCCAATATCGTGATTGATACTGCATCATCCCGATGGATGGCTCGTGAGCTTAGTAAGGACCCTGCGAAAGCACGCAAGTTTCTAATCAAGTATTCTAATAGGATTCTCTTTGGAACTGATCTATCAACAAATCGTGGCGACCGTTCATATTATGCAGGGAGATATAACGCTCAACGGATTCTCTGGGAAACAAATGATAGAGATGTCCCCTTACCATTTGAAGATGTAGATACCAAAGACACTGGTGGAACCTTTGTGAATGGTCTCAGTCTCCCATTAAAAGTTCTTCGAAGACTCTACTGGGCGAATGCCAACATGTTGTATAGATGAATATCTGTTCTATAGCAGATTTTAGAAGACATCTTTGACTAGAAGAAAAAAGGTCTGAGAGCTCATTATTCATGAGCTCTTTTTGTCCGTCTTTACCATGGTGCTAAAAACTGATTTTCAGAACTCAGTTTCACCATTCGAGGTTCACAGGGTGGTTCCTTAGGATCGGTTGCAAAACTCCAAGGTTCTGTTGGTGGCTGTTTGGGGTCACTGTCAAAGGTCCGCGGCTCAACTGGAGATGGCTCTTGAGGTGGAGCTTCTCGTTCAATTAGAGATGTAATGTCTTTCATGATATTAGATACATATAACTAAACAGAAATTCCCAAAATTCGATTTTGCTAACCATCCTATTGTCTTCATGCAAAATACACCAATTTTCTGTGCTATTTATGACGTGAACTGGTGAGTATAAAAGAATGGAATATGATATATTCTGTTCAAAATTTTGGCAGAAACCTGTATTCTACCAAGAATAATTTCTCATATTAGATTTCGGTCAAAAAGTATAATTAACTAAAATGAATGTTTCATAGGATGTTACATTATGCGTGGTAGTATACTATGGAGAATAGAACATTATACACTGCTACAGTAGCTGCAGTGATTTTACTGCTAGGTATCGGATTATTCAGCACACCTGTGTCAGCAGTTGTGGCTTGGTCCGATGATTTTAGTGATGGCAATTACAATGATTGGACTGTCCTGCAAGGGAGCTTTGACCCACCAACATCTCCCAAATATGCTCTAACTAGCAGTTTCGTTGGAACCAATATGATTTACCATCCAAGTACTCAGCTCTTTGGTACTTGGTTGTTTGAACTGTACGAAGATGTTGAGGATGTAACAGATGTACTGTTTGCAGTTACAGGTACATCCGCCGAGGATTTCGAAGGATACTCAATCTATCTTCATCCTGAAGAAAGCGCCTATCCTCCAGATCTTAGATATCGACTATCATTCTGTAGATGGAATTATAGCTCAATCTTCGAACAGAGTGCCAAGTACATGTTATTTAATTACGATATTTGGATTAATGATACGCCTACTCCCACACCTGGTTGGCATGTATACAACATCACTCGTTTAGCCGACGGAGATGTCTATATCTCAAGAGATGATGAACTTGTTATTCATAGTCAACGTACAATACATGAGTATGAGTTTTCAGAACTCATTGCAGACTGTGACAAATTCATATTCCGTGGTGAACAAGGTACAGCGATAGATACCATTGTGGTAGGAACTGATTTACCTCCACTTTCAACAGAAACAACTAGTGACATTACTTCGAACTCTTCAGATACAACAAATACAGGTCTCTCCGACCCTGGATTCACTTTTGGCCCCGGAGTTATTTTCCCTGGAATAGCCACAGCAGGTATTGTTCTTGTTATCTTGGTAGTAATTATCCAAAAAAGAAGATAGGTCGAATGTTGGTTTGGCAGAGATTTACTATTCTCTACCAAGCTGACCTCCAAATGGTGCACATCATTGTATTGTAACTGAAACTTGGATTGAAAATTGATTGGTCACCTATGATTCAAGAAATCTGTGGGCCAATTGATTCAGAGTCAGTCTTTGGTCTTTTAGGATAATAATAAAATGAACCTATAGCAAACGGTATTGCTATCAATGCAGAATTGATTGCAGTCGTAATATCATACCCCGTCCAGTGACTAGTTATACTGATACTGATATTCACTCCGCCATATTTCGTTTGTAATATGATATCAATCCAGTGATTGCTTGGTGGATCTATCTCCACAGTTGTCATGACATGCGTCACATTCTTTGCTTCAAAATACGCTGAGTAATTTTCTGCATGGACAAATGAATCCCACTCAGTGCTTTCCAATACATAGAAGTCAAGAGACCCGTCCATGCAGGTTAAAGAGATGTCAATAGATTGATCGTAGGACCTTAATGGAAACAGCTCATGAAACGGTACAGTCAGGTTCTCCAAAACGCCCAGATGAGAAATCGATTCTATGTCTTCTTCATATTGGTACGGAACTGCAAATGAAATGACCGAACCTACGATGAATCCAATGCAGATGAATGCAAGAATAATCGAAATCCGACTCCCTCTCATTTCCATCACCACAATCAATTGTTGAAATTATTAATTCAAAAGATAATAAACACTTCTTACGGAAGAAATGCCTTCAATCTGACAATTCTGGTCATAATATGCGACTCACCTCTATTTTTCCTTTCCTGGATGGATGGTTATTCCTACAATTAGATTTGAGAATAGATATGTGAGTAGAACATATGGCCACATATAACCGGCAAAGATATTCCATCCAATGAGTATCTCTTCTACAGGGCGTCCCATTAGGAAACTGCCGCCCCACTCGAACAGAAGTTCCAAGAACAACCACAGAAATCCCACATAGATGAGATCTATCGTTTCATAGTCTTTTACATATCGTAGCAATAAATATGCAAACAATAAGATGTAAACAATTCTCGTTGCCATTCCAATCTGGTGTGCTATCAAGGTGCCCCATATTGGTTCATAGATAAGACCCATGAGAACGAAGAAATTGAATCCTGAAACAAGGGTCTCCATCAGCCAAACTCGAAAAGCTGTTGAGAGAAGGCGGGTGTTCATAGTTGGTGCATGGGACCGTTTGTATATACGCATTCTCTTTCAAAAGGAAAAATGAAAAAGTGGTGTGCTCGCCGGGATATGAACCCGGGCACACCTATATCTTAGTCAATAATAATTATACGGCGTCTTTGGACTATTATGTATGCTAGAATGATGATACATCCAACCCCTGCTATAGCTCCGATAAGAAGTGGGTCGATAATCCATGGGCCTGTTATTCCATTGGTTGGTGTTGTTTCATTTGTACGTGGAAAGTTATCTTGGTCATTCTCGTCTATAATGTATGGCCCTTCACCACTGTAGTCACTCCACCAATTTCCAGTGTCGACCTGATTGTCCCAATGATTTGAAGATCCCTCACAAATTGCATTAGGTGAATTATATGCAAATGTATTGTTGAAAATCTCATTTCGATTCGATGTAGTATCCAGACATATTCCGACTCCTGTATTATTAGCCACATTATTTTGCGTTATCAAGCAGTCCGAAGTACTATTCAAGAGAAATCCTCGACCATTCCAATAGATAGTATTTCCTGAAATCTCAGAACCATCGGAGTCTTCCATGTATATTCCGTCAGTGTTCTGATATATTCTGTTTCGAGATATTATGCAGTTCATACTAGTCTGTAGAAAAATGCCTTCTTCATTTTCGCTTAGGTGACTATCTGAGATACTACAATCGTAAGACCAACTCAGTTCAATCCCTCTTGGGCTGTTTCTTATATTAACATTTGAAACATCAATATTGACAGAGTTTGCTATACGAATTGCCCTCCACGAATTATCATATCCTGTCCCTCCTGTTATAATGCACTGAGAAGAATCTTCTAGTCTGATTCCAAACGTATTATCGTTGAAATTAACATTTGAAAGACTACATTCTGTACAATTCAGAAGCGTGATTGCTGTAGCTTCTCCTGGATCATAAAAATCGAGATGCACCCTATCCGAGCTGATGTCATGAAAATCACCTCCCGATATGGTAATCTCGATGCAATTCACAAGTAGCAACTGACCGAAGTTATTCCCATTAATTGCTTCTTGGTCACGATTTGTGAAGAAACCGATTGGTTCTCCGTGTACTGTGTTTTCGCTGAATCTTATTGTATCAAACTCCCAGCTCTCGTAGTTATCAATTCTCGGAAGGAGTCCACCACCATCAAAGGAGTTGTCAATGATATCACAATCGAAGAATTGTCCTTCAGGCACTCCCCAGTTTGAAGACCATCCAAAGGCAAAACCATATCTTCCGTCGGTCACAAAATTACTAGAAACGTTGAAACGAGTAGCGCCTTGAAGATAGATACCTAGATACACTTGAGAGATATCATTCAAATAAACATCACAATCGTGTCCGCCATGAATGGCAATTCCAGTTTCATACGCTCTTCTTCCCAATACCGTATTCTCATATACATTCGTGTCGTTTGCTTGTACCATTTCGATGGCAGTGAAGCTGCCATTGATATTGTTAGCAGTGAATGTACTATTGATTGTTGAAATTTTGATACCAATCATACAAGTAGTGATGTTGTTCTCACTGACTGTGAGATTATGACCACCAGCATCTATACCCAGAAATCCAAAATCGGAAATGACATTTCCCTGAACTATACAATAATCGCCCCACACTTGTATTCCTGCCCAATCAATTGCAAATTCGCCAGTAGATGCTCTAAATGTATTCTGAAGTATATGAAGATCATAACAGCCCCATGCATCTAAGCCAATTGTTGTTATGTTCTTAAATTCATT
>PJER01000059.1 GCA_002825465.1 Candidatus Thorarchaeota archaeon MP8T_1 | reverse complement strand
ACACCTTGGAACGAATCCCTTGAGACCCGGGTTCAAGTCCCGGCAGTAGCGCCACTATTTCCATTTTGAATATTTGAAGATCCTATTCGGTTTTGATTGTCATTTGTACATAATATGGAAATCACACCTATGAGAAGGACTGCTGCAATTGCAAAGAATATGATTGTTGACCAACCATAAACAAGAGATTCACGACTTTCTGTTATCAGAAGGAACTGTATGGCAAATATCATAATGATAATTAAAATGAAGATCTGCATTGCACATCTAATATCGTTTATTTTATTGTTCAATCTAACAATATCCTTAGGATTGACTAGATTCTCATCGGTCACTTTTACTCCCTCGAACTACGTGATAATGGTTTGTTGAAAATCCAGCATATACATATTTTCATACCAGTTTCTTTGAAGACATAACTACTTCTTACTACCATCCTATCATTTTGATGTATTGAATACTAGATTGAGTCTATCTCTCTGATCTTGTTTCGAACACTATCAGGAAGAGTTGTTTTCTCTGAAGACTTGTAATCATATGCTACCATTCTTGAATCACCAATGGCAGCGACTCCCTTGGATTTGCTAACAATAATGTATTCCATAATGAAACCCTCTGGTTCAATAGATGTAACACGAGCGCCTACAGTTACCGTATCTGGGTAAAATAGAGGTTTGATAAATTTAGCAGAGATACTAGCCAAAATTGGACCAATAGAGTCCTTCTCCATGGTTTCAATGAAACCTGCTTGTTCAAAGTATTTTATACGAGCAGTTTCAAAGTATCTGAAAAATAGTATATTGTTTACATGTCTAAGGGCATCCATATCTCCCCAGGCAATAGGTATGTCAACTCGAACATGAAAATCATCTAATGATGTCATAGGTAGCACTTCTAAATCAATTTGGAGATAGATTATTTCCGATTGATAAAAATGATGAGATATGTAAGAGAACAGTAGATTTTTTCACACAGATATATCTTAGTCAACCTCTTTTCAGCTATAGTGATTGTGATAAGGAAGGGTGTGGACTCGTTACTTATGCGAACCTGCATTGAAATGTTAATCATTCATAATAAGAATTGTAGAGAACCAATTCTGCAGACCTTCGAACAATTGTCAGAACAGGATTTGACTAAGGACTTGAGAATCGGGAGAAGATCGATCCGCAATATCCTTGTTCATCTTATGAATGCTGAGAAATATTGGATCTCTGTGCTAAGTGATGAAGAGTTCGAGCGGATTGACCACAATGACTTCAGAGATATCCCAAGTATCCGAAGTGCTTGGTGTGAGATTGAAGATAGAACTGATGAATTCATGCTAAATTTGAAGGATGAGGAACTTGTGCATGTCAGAAATGTTACGTGGAAGGAAGGTACAGAGAGTTTCACAATTGCAAAAGCACTGATTCATATGGCAACACATGAAACTCATCATCGAGGTCTGCTTGTCGGATTAGCAAGACAATTAGGTCTTGAAACCCCAGATGTCAATATGCTTTAGGTAGTGAAGATAATGACTGAATTCCTTGATTCGTGTTATGATGTGATAAAAGTACAGGAAAAATCGATTGCTGATACCATCAAGTCCGTGGATAGTGCTAGCATTTCTGATATTGAGGGAAAACGGATTATTCTAATTGGGGCTGGAGATTCCTATGCAGTTTCAGATTATGGAAAGTGGGCATTCAGAATAATTGGACTCGATGCAATTTCGCTATCTCCACCTGAAATTTTACATCTTCCAGTGGATTCTGAAACTCTGGTGATTGGAGTTACTGCTTCTGGTAGGAGTCGTTCTACTCATGCTGCCCTTCAAGAGGCAAAACAAAGAGGTGCTAAGATCATTGTACTCACTGATGATACTAAGGGAAAAGCATCTGAAGAAGCATCAAAACTCTGGGTGACCAACGCTCTTGTTGATTCCTATAATGTAAGCCCTGCATCACCAACAACAACTGCCATGGCATATTTGCTTACTGTTGCATCACTCAAGACCGGTCCAAAACAAGAAGAATTCCAAGATGATATCGACCAGCTAAGTAAGATTGGAAAGAAGATGGTTGATTGGGCTGAACATGAAGGAAAGAAGATTGCCAAAGTTGTGACTCCTGGAACTCCATTGTATATGATTTCGGATGGTCCAAATTATGTTGCTGCTCAAATTGGGATGATGAAATTCAATGAGTTTGCAGTTGTCAAAGGATTTGCAGCTCTTAGAGAAGACTTCTGTCATCATCAAAATCTATCCATCGATGATGAAGATCAGGCGATTCTCATTAGTGGAGAGAAGAGTACAGATGATGAAAAGTACATGGAGATAATGACTGAGGTTCTGAACATGGAAGCATATCATCTTCATGTTCCTCAGAATTTTGGTTTCAAGACCGCACTTGCACAGACCATTCCAAATACAATCGCACTCCAGATGGGATCACATTTTACAGTTCGCCAATACAAACCAGACATGGAGTGGTTTAGGATGCCTCATGCAAAGGCGTTCAAAATATACTGATATCCTACCGTCAGGGGAAGATGTATCAATATGTTAGTAGGAGAATGAGCCTGTGATGGACTTATCTAAACTCCTATTGGAAGACCCCTCACTTGAGAGAAGAAGAGAGATTGCAGAGTATATTAGAGGTCATAGTGACGAGTTTGAAGAGGTCCTAAATCAAGCATTTTCAGGCAGACCAAGGTTGAAGAGACCCCTGCTTAATCTAATAGACCTATTGAATGGTACCCAATTAGTCTTACTTGTAGAAAGGGCTGTTCTGGATGATGAGGTTCAGATTAGAAAACAGGGTTTGCAGGCGGCATACAGGACTAGAGTTGATTCCGCGAATGAGCATATTGCCAAGATTCTTTCGAACAAAGAGGAACATTTCGAAATCAGAAAGTGGGCACTTCATGTACTTGGCAGTACTGATCCAGAATACTATAATGCTCAAATTGTCAGGATGACTCGGAACAAAACTGAAGACATCAACATACGTAAGGAAGCTATCTTTGCACTGACGCGCATTGTAAATGATAAGACTCTTGGAACTCTCTGTACGCTCTTGGGAGATGAAGAAGTTGAAATTAGACAGTCTGTTGCTTGGGCTTTGAGCAATATTGGATCATCTGAAACAATAAATTGTCTATTAGCTGCTTTGGATGATGAAGATGAAAAGGTCAGAGATTGGGCAATCCGCGGTCTTAGAGACATGGATGATGCTCGAGCCCTTCAAGGGTTAGCTAACGCTTTACATTCAAGTTCACCAGAAGAACAAGTGAGAATGACTCGATTGGTAGTTGAACGAAAATCAGAGGTCATTCTTCGAGCAATTGTAGAACTTCTTAGTTCTGAGGATATCCACGTTAGAAGAACTGCTGCATGGGCAATGAGTGTTTCACCTTATCCACCTGCTGTTCCAAGTCTCAAAGAACTCCTTGATGATGAAGATGAAGAGGTTCGTGACTTTGCAAGAATTGCGCTCATTCGGAGCGGCGGGATTGACCCGATGGATTTGAAACTGTGATTTACATCATTCCTTGATAGAGACCGCCATCTACTAACAAGAGAGCTCCATGAATATAGCTTGAAACTGGACTTAGAAGAAATGCTGCTACTGGTCCAAATTCATCAGGCTTTCCAATCCGTTTCAACGGGATTTTTGCAGTGATTGCTTCTTCAGCAGAGTCAGATGCTGCAAGGAGTTCATCAACTCGTTCAGTCTTGATATAACCAGGACAGATTGCATTCACCCGGATATAATCAGGAGCTAATTCTGTCGCAAGAGTGCGCATCATACCGATAACTGCTGGCCGAATTGCGTTTGAGAGTAATAGATTATCGATTGGCTGTTTCACCGAAATTGATGTGCTGTAAAGAATAGATGGGGAGTCAGACATCTTCAGAAGAGGTATTGTTTCTCTTGTTAGCCAGACAGCACTCATCAGGGTAAGATCAAAGGCTCGTTTCCAATCATCATCATTCAATTTTGAAAAAGTACCTGGAGGAGGTCCACCAGCATTGACAAAGAGTCCATCAATGTGAAGTATGTTTGTAGCTATCTTCTTCACTAGTGATTGAACTTCTTCTTTCTTTGATAGATCCGCTACATGATATTCCGCCTTTTCACCCAGAGTCTTAGTTGCTTTCTTGAGTGATTCCTCATTCCGGCCACAGATTATCACTTCTGCTCCTTCATTAGCTAGTGATTTTGCCACACTAAATCCAAGCCCTCGTGATGCAGCTGTCACCAAGAATGTCCGGTCTTTTAGGTCGAGATCCATGTTTCAATTACACTACAAAGATGCAGATAAGAGCCACGGAGTATACTATGACGCTCTAGGTGTGATACGAGCTTCGGTCCTTGCTCCGAGTATCACCTCAAGATGCAAGAATGCAGAACTAAGTCTTTGGAACTCCTTTGAAACAACAACTTCACCCTCATTGAGAGTTGCTAGAGCGTTCTCAATCTTCTTAACAGATAATTTCTGGTTCTCTTGAGATTTGAATGCTAGAAGGACTCTAGTGTCATCCAAATCCTTCATCGTAAAGATTGACTGACATTTAATGCCTTTATTTTCTAATGCATGCTTTATCTTGGACTCGATGCGATTCATACGACTTTCCACCATTATCTCGTACTTATCAGAGTACTAAAGCACCTGTATTAACCAAGTAATACTCCTTGATGGCGCCAATTATTTGAACTCCCTCAAGATTTCCGAGTGAATGAGTTAATTCTTGCTTCATTCCTTTGCTTGAAAAACGACTAATGGAATGGTTAGATGAGTGTGTTTAGTATGGATAAAGAAGGATTTCGACATTATTTAACTGATAGAGAACAGCCTGTTCCCGAGGAGCAGATTGTTGCAAATATGAAAATGGCGGAACGGTTTGAAGAATTCTTGAAGCAATTTAACAAGACCCTAGAAACAGCTGGCGAAGAGGAATTTGTAAAATTTTCAGCAATTCTAATGGAAGAAGGAGCAAATACATACTTGGATTATGCTGGAATTTCACGATATGCATTCTTTATCAAAAATATGGACCTATACCTGCCAGTCTTGGGAATATTTGATGGCGGAGAAGTAATGAATGTACTTCGAGAGAGACTTGGTGAGCATGCAGGAGAAGAGATTCGAGAGCAGATACTGCCTGAAAAAGACTTGCCACCATTAGGCATGCTAAATGTTGAGAAAATGAAGATCACAAGAGAGATAGTAAAACGCATGGAAAAGTCATTAAATCCCGAAACATGCAAGAAGATACTAGCTGATGTTGCTCATGGACTACCTCGAGATTTCAGGAAAGGTGAACGTGAGAAATATCTTGAAGCAGGTAGCATTGATGAGTATTTGAAGCGAAAACGAGCGAGTGCAATTGCTGAGTTAGAGAAACATCGAGATGAAGGATCTCTATTCTTCAATCAGTATATTACAGATGAAGTTGTGGAGTATGTGAAGAGCAGGCCAGATGTCTTGAGTGGTGAGAGAAGAGGAGATACCATCTATCACACCAAGATTCCATACATGGTGCAGGAGTATCTTGATGCAAAGGATGAGAAAATGAAAAGATATTATGCATGTCACTGTGCATGGGCTCGGGAATCAATTCTTGATGATGATGTTGAAGTGTCTTCGAACTTCTGTCACTGCAGTGGAGGTTTTACCAAACAACCATGGGAGTCTGCACTTGATCAACCACTTGAATATGATATGGTAAAATCAGTACTCAAAGGCGATGATGAGTGTAGTTTTATCATCTACCTACCCGAGGATGTTGAATAGATATAGAGTGTGGCAAGCCTTTAATCTCTGATAGCAAAGCACTCAGTGGAGAAGAACTTGAAAGATACTGTGAAAATCTTAGAGAATACTATTGAATTCAAGGATTACGACTTTTTTCCCTCTGTTGTATATTCAGACGTTGGTATGAAGAGGATTCCAGCAGAAGAAATAGATGAGATTGATCTCAATGGCGCACCTCCTGTTCTTAAGATTGGTAATGAATTAGTCTTTGTTTCAGCTGAACTCCGTTCCGAACTTGATGAATTTGCAAAACGAAACAGGATTATAGCTAAACAGAGATTCGATATCTGGGACGCTATTCTAGAACCATTCATTGATACAGAGTTCACACTGGAGAATGCAAGAAGGAATATGGAAAATTTAGAGAGATATGGTTTGAAAGAAAAGTATGTGAATGAATGGAGAACAAAAGTAAGTGAAACTATGATTGCCTATAATTTTGGAACTGGTCTATGGGATTGGGTTCATCTTGGACTCTGGGATTTGCTAACTGCATACAAAATCAGTATTGGGGAAAAACTCACAGAACAAGAATACGGTGAACTATATTGGGAATCAATGAAGGTAGCTCTACGATCCTATACCTGAGCCATTTCTAATCAAAATAAATCTAAGAACGATTTCAATTCAGGAACAAAATCCCAAATTGGCTCGTTCATATTAGTTAAAGCATCAATCTGCTAGTTAATTTGTAGACTCTTTATTCGAATCTTTCTTTGAAATGTATCACAACCACATTTTTCACATCCACCATCGAAATTTTCATGTTTCTTTCGAGTGTGCCCACAGTTACAGTGGTCAAACGATCTTGTACTCATGCTTTCACCTCTCTTTGCTTTTGGAATCAGATATGGTTCTTCGTTTTTCTTTGAGTGGGGGGTCACTTGTCATTCTGGATATTATTCCCATCTTTCGTTCTAATTCAGGCCACTCTGCAATTGGTATTGTATTTGGTATGTATTCTCTTGTTTCTTTCATTCATTTCAACTCATACAAGTGGTAATGACATCGTAGTAATACAAGAAGATTGATTTCGTCATTCCACGGTGTTTGAAAGGGCACACTTCTTTTGAAATTAGAATTGAAGTGTGGCGGGTCATTTCTTGTCTTACAGTGGTGTTTTGGATTATTTACTTATTAATTTGTTGTTATTAGCCCTTTAAATAATAAATAAAGGCATATAATTTTCAATTTGAAAAATATAGGGATTATATATCCTTTTTATATTAGACTTCTTTGAAAGCAACCCACTGAATTCCGTCTTCATCAGTCATTATAACCATCTGAAGATTCAATTCTTTGGCATAATTTCGTAGAGTGTGGTGTGATAGCCCCATATATTTCACAACATCATCAAGGTTGAGTGGATCTCCAGTTTCTCTGTATTTTTCAAGTATTTTCTTGAATCGTGGATAGTTCTTTACTCGTCCTCTTCGATATCTTAATTCTTTCTCTGATTTAGTTCTAATTCTATCTAATTCCATACTAATACTATGATTATTTTCACTTATAAATTTACTTTTATTTCATCTCTATTTCTCCTCTATAATAACATTTATTTTATCTCTTTCTATAATGTTTCTAAAGGATAAGAAAATAATGAAATCAAAAGATGAACAAATCAAGAAAGCCGTTATAGAGATGCTATATTGGGATAATCGAATTGACGCATCAGACATTCAAGTCGATGTAACAGATGGAATTGTGTCTCTGGAAGGTACAGTTCCCAGTTACGCAGCAAAAGAAGCTGCATTATTTGATGTTTGGAAGATTCCTGGAATTAAACATGTAAAGAATAACTCCTCTGTGAAATTCCCATCCTCTACAAAACTTCTTACTGACTCACAGATCGAAGAGAGTATCAAGAAACAACTTGAGTGGAATGATAGTACTAGCAATGAGAATATTCAGGTAAGGGTGAATAAAGGGAAAGTGACACTTGAGGGATATGTCGAAGCCTACTGGAAAATATCAAGAGCTCAACAACTAGCTTCAGATGTGATTGGTGTCGTTGATATTGACAATAAGCTGACAGTAGTTCCTACAGAGGAAATATCTGACAAGGTGGTTGCAACAGATATCATCAATGCGATAGATCGCAGCTATCTGTTGAATACCGATGACATAGATGTCAAGGTGACGGATGGAGTGGTCACATTATCAGGCAACTTGGCAACCCGAGCATTGTGTGATTCTGCACTGGAATTTGCATACAACACCCTTGGTGTTAGAGATGTAAAAGATCGGTTGCATGTGAAATAATCATCCTTGAAGCAGACTTATTCTGCTTCTTACAATCTTCTTTTTAATCAGATATTCAAAACGATTCATGGTACATCTTGAAAAAGTAGTCAGGACCCATACGAATTGTTTCGACTAGCGTATCATGTCCAAGTTTTTCATCAATTAGTTGAGCCATGTGAGCTCCTGCAACATACCATAGCCTGTCCCTATCACTCATTCTTCCAAGGACACCCCAATCTTCTTCTTGAAGAGAGGCATCACCACGAACCTCTAGATTAGTCAGTATGTCAAAGTACTCAGAAACGCGTTTTATTCTTGCTTTTTCATCCAAGAAAAGTTGGTAGTCTCTATTATTCAGAACATTAGCTGACTTCCTTGGCTCCAATGTGCTGTAAACCGCAAGACCTTCCATATGTGTGCAATACTTCACAACATCACTTAGTTGGTCATATCGGTGAACTTGGGTAAGATCAAAAAATGAATTGTAAGCTGTATAGACTACGTGATGTAGCTCGTGCATTGACATAAAGAGAATCTCCTGTGGATTCTTGTGAAAATCCTCATGTCCTATGTTGATGAGCGCGCACCCCTCTGAAACTATCCCTATATCATATCCCAGGTTAGTATATAGAACACTTCTCAGGTGTGTTCCTTCTGGAAATTCTTTCCAGAGATCTTTTAGTAGTTTATCGAAAGCATCAGTTTCATTATGGATAAAGGTTAGACTCTGTTTGACATAGTCTATCAGATTCTTCTTCTTTGATAGTTCATTCATAATCTGCTTCCAGAATGAACTAACACTCTGCGTAGTGTTTCGTGTTCGAAGTGCATGGACATGTGTCTTCTTTGCAGCTTCGTGGTTGGTAATCTCAATCAACGAATCTTTGCTGGGTTTTGAGAGATGTTTTAGTAATGGCACTATAAATGATGTATCGATTTTTACAGACAATGGCATAAATTATTCACTCGTAGTTCAAGAAGGTAATGAGTCACTACTTTCGTTATTTTGTAGGTATCACTATCTAACGTTTTCAACTGCAAATAACGATTTTAATATCCATCTATAATTATCTTCTGATTTGATATATTCGAAAGAGAATATTTTCTGAAAATTCACTGCGATTATTTTACTTTCTTAGCGAATTCTTGGCCAAATTCATATGCTCTTCTGAGATCTTCTTCATTTGGAACCCATTTGACAGTAAACGGTTCCATAATAACATCCATCTTTCCACGCTCCATAGCTTCTTGGATTTTCTTGACCGCACCTCCGCCCCAACCATATGAACCAAATGCTGCTGCCTTTTTTCCTTTAGGTTTGAGTACTTCAATGTCTGAAAGAATAGGAGCGACTGTTGGAAGAATATCATTATGAAGAGTAGAACTTCCAACAATGACTCCTCTAGCTTCCAGCATGTCTGCCATGATATCACTTCTATCGCTATGAGGAATTAGTCGCAACAGTGGAGTAATACTCTCACTGTCTACTCCCTCAGCAATTGCGCGTGCCAGTTTTGTAGTACTCTCCCACATTGTGTCCCAAGTGATTACTATCTTATCTGAGAATCTTTCACCTTTGGCCCACTCTAAGTATCGGGTAACAATCTCAAGAGGATTTTCTCTCCAGATTAAGCCATGTGATGGAGCTATTACCTTGATTGGGAGTTCAAGTTCGACTACCTCTTCAATCTTCCTTTGTACCATTGAACTAAGTGGCCATAGGATATTTGCATAATATTTTTCTGATTCCCTCCAAAGGACACATTGATCGACTTGATCAGCAAACCGTTTTTCAGTTGCATAGTGTTGTCCGAATGCATCATTGGGCATAAGCACTTGTTCTTCTACATAGTATGTGAACATTGTTTCAGGCCAATGTAGCATTGGAGCCTCGTAGAATCTGAGGGTTTTCCCTCCCAGATCAATCTCATCACCTGTTTTGACCGTCTGGATGTCCCATCCATCAGCATAGTGTTTCTTTAATTCATCAACAGCTCTTGCAGTACAGACGAGCTTTGTATTCTTCATCCTCTCTAGTGCGTAGGGTATTGCACCAGAATGATCCATTTCAGTGTGATTTGAGATTAAATAATCAATTTTCTCAAGTGGAGTTATCTCAGAAATTCTTGAAAACATCTCTTCTGAAAACGAACCTAGAACTGCATCAACAAGCGCGATTTTTTCTCCCACTACCAAGTACGCATTGTACGTTGTTCCATGATGTGTCGTATAGCTGTAGCCATGGAAATTACGCACATTATAGTCAATTGCACCAACCCAATAGACATCCTTTACAACTTCAAAAGGTTTCATTCTTCGTCACTTCTTGTTTAACTATAGTTTTTTCATTAATAAAGTAAGTAGTTTCTATATTGAAAGTGAGTATCCTAGAAGAGTCATGAATAGGAAATCACGCCCAGTAAGGTTTCCGGATATACTTGTAGGCATTATGAGCAGCAAGTGCACCTTGAGCCGCAGCCACTGAAGCTAACTGGTACACTGAGATTATGTCTCCAGCGGCAAAGACTCCTTCAATATTTGTCCGCATTTCAGTATCGACTACTATGAATTTTCCATTCATTTTGAGGCCGAGATTATGAAAGACCTCTATATTTGGAACTAATCCCACTGCAATTATCACTCGATCTACTTTCAAACTCCATTTTTCATTGGTTTCATTATTTTGAAGGGTGACTTCTTCTACCTCAGATTCTCCTCTAATTTCTACGAGTTCTGTGTTGTAGAGAATTGATGCCATCTTCTCATCGATTACGGAATCTACTCGGGTTTCTGCAGCACGAAATTCATCCTTTCTATGTGCAATCCAAATTTCATTAGCCACATCATGTGCGTCTATCACTGCATCAATAGCAGTATCACCACCACCCACTACCAATACTTTCTTGTCACGGAATAATTCAGGGTCAGTCACATATGGATAAACACCACTATTTTTCCTTGTAAATTCAATTTCACCTGGGATTCCTAGTGTATTAGGACGCATTCCTGTTGCAATGATGATGACCTGAGCCTTGTATTTATCTTCAGTAGTGATGATATTCTTCTCACTTGTTATTTCTGTGACTCGTTCCTTAATCAATCGAACTCCCAAGTCAGCAGCCTGACGAACCCACTCAGCAACCAAATGAGATGCCATGATTTTTGGAGTGCCTGGATAATTGAATACTTGTTTGTGAGGATATATTGTTGATAGTAAACCACCCCAGGTTCCACCTTCAAACACAGCTGTTCTGAGGCCCTTGTAAGCAGCTATTATCCCAGCAGATAGTCCTGCGGGTCCACCACCAATAATAGAAACATCGAACTGGTTTCTTTTATCTATAGTCATATTAGCATCATTACTCCGTTGCATTGGTAGTCATCATATTATAATTTTTAACAATTGTTAATAAATTGTAAGGTATCGCTCGATTACAAGAATGATGGAGATATTCATTTTTCTCAAATGAATACCTAAGTTTATTAAGGTCCTTGGGGATAGAAGACTGCACAAAGTGAGAATTTGGAAGAGACAGTTTAACAATAAATGAAACGTAACCAGACCTTTTTCTCTGGTATTTAGAGTATCTGCTTTTCAGAAATCACAGATTTAGTCTGGATAATATACTGTTCTCATTATAGTAGGATATGAAAATGGAAGATATGAAGATCAATTCGAAAATCAGTTATGAAAGAAACCGTATAACTAGTGGAAATGGGCCACATAGAATGCTGAAAATGATTCAAGAAAAGGCTTTGGAAAAAAAGCTAGATATTGAATCAAAGGAAAAATTGCAATTATATGAATAAGAAAGAGGTGAAAAAAATGAGTACAAGATCGTTTGACCACTGTACTTGTGGTCATAATCGTAAAGACCATACAAATTTCGATGGTGGATGTGAAGAATGCAAGTGTGAAGTATTTCATAGAAGTATACGAATACTAGATTTACTAGTTGACTAAGGTTTCATTCTAGTATTTTGATAGTGTGAATAAGAGTTCTCAATTTCATTGATGGACACTCAAAGTAGATCTATGTTGTTCATTTTTTAACAAGGTGTTGAGTATGAAAAATTTGGCTAGTACTAAAGGCAATCAAACTAGTAGAACAAGGGTTTGTGTTGGATGTGGACAGCGTATATTCACTGAGGATTATGTTCGAGGTGAACATACATGTACTACATGTGGTCTTGTAGCATCAGATCATATTACTGATTCAGGACCAGAATGGAGAGCCTTTACATCTGAAGAGAGAGATGCAAGGGCTAGAACTGGGGCACCAATGACACTGACTATTGCTGACAAGGGGATTTCAACAATGATTGATTGGCGAAATAGGGATGCAAGTGGTAATTCTCTCAAGAGTACTACTCGTGCAGCCATGTATAGAATGAGAAAATGGCATATTAGAAGTAGAATCCATAGTTCACAAGATAGGAATCTTAGTATCGCTATGAGTGAGATGCATAGACTCTCCTCTCAGCTAGGAATACCTCGTGATATTCGAGAGACTGCCGCTTTAGTCTACAGGAAATCATTGATGAAGAGGATAGTGAGAGGAAGAAGTATCGAATCCGTAGTTGCAGCATCAGTCTACCTTGCATGCAGGATTCATAGAATTCCGAGGTCACTTGATGAGATTGCTACTGAAACGAATGTTGATAGGAAAAAGATTGGCCACGCGGTTCGCCTAGTTGTTTCTAAAATTAAAATTGACATGCCACTTCCATCAGCTAGAGATCTGATACCAAGATTATCCTCTGATCTTATGCTTAATGGAAGAACTGTAATGAGAGCCACTGAAATAATTCAACAGGCGAAGGAAAAGTATGTTACAATAGGAAAAGCACCTAATGGAATCGCTGGAGCTGCGCTATACATAGCTGGAATACTCGAAGATGATAGACGGACTCAGAGAGAGATAGCTAATGCTTCAAGGGTCACAGAGGTCACAATTCGTAATCGATACAAAGAACTTGTTCGAGTTCTTGAAATTACACTGAATTTTGATGCTTAATTCTGAATTTTTGAGTACAGGACCAAAAAATACGAAAGGATGGTTTAATTGGTTGTAAATGAAATGCAACCAGTATTTCCTGATACTTCAATGAAAAGGATACTAATTCTTGGACCAAGTGGATCAGGAAAATCTACAGTTTGTGAGAGAATCGGTAGAATTCTTGGTATTCCAGTGGTTCACTTAGACAAATATTACTGGAATCCAAACTGGGTGGAGACTCCAAAAGATGATTGGGTGAACAAGGTCAAGAATCTGATTGAATCAGAATCATGGGTCATGGATGGGAATTATACATCAACTCTCAAGATGCGATCTGATGCTGCAGACACCTTGATTTTCTTAGATATGACTCGTAGACTATCATATTTTCGTGTGATAGTTAGATATCTGAAAAATCGAGGGAGAACAAGACCTGATGTTACTGAAGGATGTCCTGAAAAGATAGATTTGGA
>PJER01000058.1 GCA_002825465.1 Candidatus Thorarchaeota archaeon MP8T_1 | reverse complement strand
TGGAATCATATCACTTGAAGTACTAATTATTGCTGGAAGGATATAATCTCTGAATATATCAAATTCAGGGTCATAACCATCATCTGGAATGCCTGCTGTGAATGCAACAACTAAATTGTGTTCAGGAGCTACCATGATTTTCTGTCCATAACGCCCCCATGCGTAATAGATACCAAGATCTGCTCTTATCCACCAATGCCATCCATAATCAAATATTGAACCGAACGAATTCGGTATTTCAATAGGTCTTGTAGCATTTGATACAAAAGCAGAAGGAAGTATCTGAGTTCCATTCCAAGTACCGTTGTTCAGATATAGAAAACCTAGTTTAGCCATATCACGCGTTGTAAGACTGAGCCCACTGGGTGCATTACACCATCCACCAGATACTGTCAACCAACTAGAAAAACCAAACCCGAGGGGCTCGAAAAGGAACTCTTCTGCAAACTCCTCTGTTGTTTGATTTGCGACCTGTTGAACTATTGCTCCCAGCAATATAGAAGCTCCAGCACTATATGCCCAGTGTTCTCCTGGGGTATATGACATAGGCCGATCAAGAACATATTGAACTGAATCAGGACTTGCCATCATCTCCATCTGACTATTACCTGAACCATATTCATAAGGAACTCCTTGCTCATACCATTCAAGACCAGCTGTCATGGTGAGCAGGTCTTCGATTGTCATGCTATCTTTTCGAGGATCAGGATTTGCAACAACATACTCCGGAAAGAAACTTAGAACAGTTTCATTAACTCCACTGAGGAGACCTTGCTGTATGGCTATTCCAATTAGAGTAGAAGTGAAGCTTTTGCTGACTGAATGGAGGAGTTTGATATGATTAGCAGGATAATACTCATGCGGATATGCCTCAAAGACAGCATAGCCATTCCTTATTATCAATACAGAATGGATTGGGTAATCCCCTTCTTCAATGACGTCCAACATTGCATTTAATGTGTCATTGTTCATTCCATGTTCTTCAGGTGTGCTATATCTCCAACCATCTGTTGGCCAATAATCAGGTACCGAAGGTTCTTGTGACACTAGAAATTCTTGTTTTGAATTGAATTCAAAGGAAGATAACGAAAGAATTGTAAGTGAGAGTGTAAGAGTAATAAAAAAAGTTGTCAGTGTGATTACTCTCAAACTTATGGTGCCACGCATAATAATAACCAATGTTAGGATTGCTCTTTTCAATCTATAAAGAGGCTGAATACAGCAACTTGTTACCCAGTCTAGATAATCCGCGGATGATTTTACTAGATTTTCATTGTTCGTCTGAAGTGAATATGTAGGCTATATTTGCACCAGTCTGTACAGCTTGAAGACTACCGGGCGTGCCAAGAATGTCACCACATGGATATGCCCAAATGTATCCATCAACTGGACAGGGCACTTGTTCAAGAATATCTCCATAGAGATCGTAAATTTCAGCAAAAATCTCACCTTTCTTCATGAAATCTCCGGGAGTCTTCAAGAATCGTATCAAACCACCACGATTTGCACGAACAATTCCATGGAATGTACAGATTCCAGGTATGACTATGATTCCTTCTTGAGATTCGATAGAACCATCAATCATATTGAATTCTTTCATGATATTGAGTGTACCACGGACTCCAACAGTGGTTGAAGGTTCAGAAATCCACCGACCATCAATAAGTTCAATGAGAATATCGGGGACTCCATTCTTCACTGCAAGATTTGCGAGAGTATCTGGAGCGTCATCTGTAATAGGAATATTCTCAACAACATTGGTCACTCCAAAGACCTTAGCCATCCGTTCAAGTTTATCTTTCGTCTTTGGATTGCCAACGTTAATCTCGGTGAAGAAGAGAGAATCGGGTCGAACATTGGTATGAAAGTTAAGGACCATGTCGGCTTTACTCCATGCTTCTTGCCAGAGAATATGTGCAAGTCTTTCGGTAGCAGTCCCATTAGGTTTGTCTGCAGTCAGTGGACTTGCGCTTCCACCGCCGCCAAGATCTTGATTGTCGATCCATGAGAGGTATTGATGATGCATGAATGCCAATGGATTTTCAACAGGAATTCCAATGATTGCACCTCGGAGGACTTGTGGGTCTACCTTTTCCCGCATTATCTTCTGGATTACCTCAATACCTTGAATCTCAATACCATGTTGAGTCGACACCATAAGCATAGTGGGACCATCTTTTGCACCATTCATCAGAAGGACTGGGATATCAATTGATGTAGTAGTATTCAATTCAATTCCTTTAATGACACCTTTCTGTAGCTCTCCTCTTCTAGCAATTGCAGTACCAACTTCTAGCAGCTCTGGCATTTCTATCGACCTCGTTACTAACAGGTTTCTACGGTAATTCATATTTCTTATGGAAAACAGTTGTGGTTACAATACTACTCTTCTATAAAGCCGGGAATAAGGTTCTCAGTCCATGATCGAATTTGATCCCAATCACGGAGATCAACGTAATCTGGTGGAACTTCTCCTTTAGGTGCAAATTCCATTAGAAGTGCTTTCATGATGCCTTTTGTCATAATCCCACCTCGTGAGGGATCAATAAGTCCTCCAAAAAGGCCCATAGAGATTGGAACAATCTCGGGGAAATCAGCATCAATTTTGTCAAGGTAATCTCTACGTCCTTGATTACAGGTTTCTGACTTAGTAGCACTCATACAGGAAACAAAGAGTGCAACCTTTTTTCTTGAGAGAAGGTCCCGATTCTTTTTTAGAAACTTCAAAGGTTCTTTTGTCCACTTGCCCATCTGAATTCCGCTGCCAACGATAACATAATCAAATGATTCAAGGTCTTTCACTTTGTCATTTCTCAGATTCACTACTTCTACTGTAGCCCCATGTTCTTGGAGAATCTCACTAATCTTCTCAGCAATTTCACCTGTTGAACCATATCTTGAACCGTAACAAATCAGGATTCTATCGTTCATTCTAATCGCTCTTTGCAGTGTCATGAGCTGTTATAAGGTCTTTACCTGAACTCTTCCGAATTTGGGTCAATTGAGCAATAATAACTCCAATCACCGTTAGGATGCCACCACCTATTTGAAAGATGGTGATGGTTTCACCGAGGATTGTGACTGAGAAGAGAACTCCCCACACAGCTATGAGGTTCAAAATGATTTGAACTAGTGATGCTTCGATATACTTCATGGATTCATAGTAGAGAACAAACGCAAGAACTGTGTTAACAATAGCAACCCAAGTTACAATTAACCAAGCTTCAATGCTCATTGAAACCAACACTGATACATCTTCAAGAAAAATAGCTGAGAGCCAGATAAAGGGTACAGCAAATAATGTGCTATAAAACGTGACTGATACAGCGTACTCACCTTTGATTGCCATCTTTCCTGCAATCCCATTTATTGCAAAGAATGCCGTTGATATAATCACTATAATATCACCAATGATTCGTTGCGCTTGAGGAATAGAAGGTTCTGGAGCGGCATTTAGCACAATAAGGGTCACACCAATAGTCGCGATTAGAAGCCCCAGAAATTTGTCCAGTGTAATCCTTTCTTTTAGCAAGGGAGCTGCAAGAACTACAGCAAAGATAGGTGTTAGATTCAACAACAATAAAGCATCACTTGCGGTGGTCATTGCAAGACCTATGTATTGCAGGATTTGAGAGAGGAAAGGTCCGCTAAGACCTGCAATGAGTACTACTTTCCAACTCTTCTTGATATTTCCAAAATTCCTCTTTCTACCTAGTTGGAGAGTTAATAATAGAAGAAGAGGCGTGGCCAGGGTATATCTAAGGGCAACAAATACAATAGGACCGACTTGGTCCACAATTAACTTGAAGAATATCAAAGATGAAGACCAGACAATTGTTGTCAAGACCAATGCAAGATACGCTAGTGATGTCCTGTTCATCTTGGTTCCTCTTCATGAATCTGATGATGAAAAGCATCTGATAAGATGCACTGATTGTGAAACAAAAAGATGAAAAATGCACGGATAAGTCCGTGCAATATTTTGAAAGTTTATCTTGCAGAACGAGCTACTCGCTCACGTTCTTCCTTCCTAGAAACAGCAAAACTGCCAGGATCATTCTTGTAGGCAAGGAGGAGTTCATCAATAATGCATTCCTCAAAGGATTTTGCATTCTTATGTGCTGACCTAACTGCCCCAACGCAGAGATACCTCAAAGCTATGTCGATTCTCCTTTGAGGAGCAACATCCACAGACCGAGGATAAGCCATTCCACCATAAGAGATTCTTGTTGTTTCCTCTGAAGGTGCAGAGTTCTCGATTGCAGTTACTAGAACTTGGATTGGGTTCATTCCAGTTCTGTAATCAATCATTTCAAAGACTCGCTTGACAGTGTTCAATGCCTTCAATTTCTTACCAGCATTTCTTCCTGTTCTGGTCTTCTTATCCTTCCTTTTACCCGCATTGAGAATCTTGTTGACAAAACGCTCTACAATTGGGACATGAGATTTGTGGAATCGTTTATGCGCATGTCTTCCAGAAGTATGTGGAAGAAGGACAGGTCTCAATGAGATGTATCTTACAAGACCAACATCTTTGATTTCTACCTCAGTAGGATCCCACTTACCAAATACAAGTAGATTAGGTGGTACGTGAGGAGGTGCTTCTTCAGCTACAGGTTTAATTGATTCTTCTTCAGCCATAGTTACCACCTAACGTATTGGTTTTTCCTTTCTACCGTAAATCAGGGAATCTAGCCCAACTCCATTTACTTTCACGACTTTCCATGAAACGCCAGGCAAGTCACCGATAGGACCACGCTGGGCACCACCGATACCTTCTACGAGTACAGTATCATGTTCATCTATGTATTTCAGACCGCCATCCCCTGGAATAAATGCTGTGACCTGCTTTCCGTTCTTGGATAATTGAATTCTTACACATTTCCTGATAGCAGAGTTCGGTTGTTTTGATTCTACACCAACCTTCTCTAGAACAATTCCTCTAGCTTGAGGGGCTCCCTCTAATGGATCACTCTTTTTCCTAAGCTTCAGGACTCTTCTTTTGTATGTTGGCTTCTTCCAACGGAACTTCTTTCTCTTTCGGAGAAGAGGCCGCGCTGCGAACTCACCAACTGGGGATTTTGAACCTGTCAAATTATCTAACCTCGTAGAAATAGAGACAACATTCATGGTGTTCTCTCTATGGTGTTAGCGCTTCCGGCTAGCATTTCCTTAAAAGCCTTATCAAATAAGCTCGGTTTTTAATAGCTAAAAACAGTAGTTCACGCAATCACAACATTATCTAAATCAAAATGACGCTTAACGAGAATGCGAGCACGAGCAACATTTCTGCCATCACGTCCAATGGCAATACCACGGTCTTCACTCTTTACAGTGACTGACGCAACTTTGTTACCATCGCGATGTTCGATGATTTTGACTGCCTCAACCCGAGCTGGAGCAAGTGCGCTCTTTACGAATTCTTCCGGAGTTTCAGCAATCTCAACAACATCAATGACGCGACCAAATGCATCAGAGGCAGCTCTTACATTAACGCCACCTTTACCTATTGCTTTTCCAAGCTGTTTTTCTCGGACAACTACAATGATACGTTCTCCTTCATCATCTCGTACCACATCTATTGCAGCTGCACCAGTAATTTGCTCAAATCTGGCTATCAGCGCCATGTCATCCATTGATAACTTGACTTTACCCAAGATTCTCGCCTCAGCTCATCTTTAGAATCTTAGAATCGCCAGGTTCAATGATAGCAATAGCAGAAACCATGAATGGCTTACCAACAGTTTCACCAAGATCCCAAGATGTGCCTTCAAATTCTTGTACTTTGATACCAGCTAGTTGTGCGTATCTCTCAATATCATCGTATTCGTCCCTTGGACAGTTTGAAGCAACAACAACTAATTTTGCTTCGCCTTTCTTAACGGCATCAAGTGATGACTTTGCTCCAATCTTGCACTTACCTGTGCTTACTGCGCTTGCAATTGGTTGATTTAGGCTCATATTTAGGACCTCTTTTTGTTTGTAGACTAACCTAAACAGGTTGCTCCATTTTTCATTCTGTTTTAATGCTTCCGTCGTGGACTATCGAGCAATGGTTTTAGCTCTTCTTTTTCTTCGTCTTAGGTGTAGGTGTATTCGGATTCATAAGCAGGTCTATACTGCCTGTTCCAAGTGGTATTAATTGCCCAAGAATGACGTTCTCGGTGATACCACGTAGTGGATCTTTTGTACCTGCTATTCCAGCTCCAAGAAGATGCTTGATAGTTACTTCAAACGCAGCTCTGGCAAGAGCACTGTTCTTAGAACCGGAGATCCCATGACGACCAATCTGTCGTATGTTACCATCAGCTGTCATCATGTCTGCAACTAAGATGATATGACGTACATCAACATCCATTCCTTGCTCGTTGAGGACGTTCATTGCTTCTTGGATGATTGCGTTTCTTGTGGCTTCAATTCCCAAGACTTGATAGATCTCTCTGAGGTTATTGGTGTATATCTTGTGAGGGTTTACTCCTTCAACTTCAAGAGCATCTTGAAGGTTTGATCCTTCTGTATAGAGGACATATCCATCAGATTCCTTTCTGATTACGACATGTGTTACGTCATTGATACCTTTTACACGAACTTCTCGTATCTTTTCACTAAGGCGTTGAAGTTCTGCAAGAGTATCGTTTGCTGGGTAGACAAAGATGACATTGTCTCCAGGCTCTACTTCTCCTTTACCCTTGATCTTCTCATCAATTGCAGTTGCTACTGCATCTACTGTTAGACCTTTGTCATCCATAAGTTCAGGATCAAGTCGGATGTCAATTGCTTGTCTAAGAAGGTCTATCGATACATTACTAGCTACACTTTCAACTAGAACCATCTCAATATCTCGAGCGATTCTACGAGCATCATTTCTATCATGAGCAATCTCATTATCAAGGTAGATTTTCATGGTCGGAGTACTTGGATTGTTTCTAGCATCTACAATCTCAATTAGTCGTGGTAGACCTTGTGTAACGCTAAGTTCTGCAACACCTGCATAGTGAAAAGTTCGCAGGGTCATCTGAGTTCCTGGTTCTCCGATACTCTGTGCAGCAACAGTACCTACAGCTTCACCAGGTTCGACTAGAGAACGTTCGTATGAGTCAACGACATTATCACAGATCTCATCAAATTCTTTCTTGGTAACATCTAAAGCTGAAAGTTTGGACTCTAGCTCATCCATGACTCGTGGAGGAAGACGACGTTCTTCACGCATCTTTTCGAATCGTTTCTCCATATATTTTGCAATGGCAGAAGAGGAGGTTGCCTTTTCTGTTGTTTCTGCACTTGTCTTCTTAGTAGTCGTCTTCTTGGTACTTGATTCAGTAGCAGATTTTGCTTTCGTACTCTTCTTAGTAGACTTCTTACTCTTTGTTGATTTTGACATTGTTTGGTCCTCCTATTCGATTCTCCCTTTACCGAGAACTTTCTCGATGGCTATGTCGATATTCACAGAACGTCCATGGTCTGATTTGCTCGGATCAACTCCGTCATCTCCGAAGCGGAATTGAACAATCCTACCAGGAGCAGTTCGTACAGTGCCATCTGTTTCAACCTTGAGATCTTGAAGAGCTGTCATGAGACGTCTCTGCATGTATCCTGAGGTTGATGTTCTTACTGCAGTGTCGACAAGTCCTTCACGACCACCTGCAGCATGGAACCAATATTCAATTGGGTCCAATCCACTCTTGTAGCTAGATGTGACAAATCCTCTAGCACGAGCACCAAGATTTCCTCTCTCAAAGTGCGGAAGAGTTCGTCCAACATAACCTCGGCTGATTCGTTCACCACGAACTGCTTGCTGCCCTACGACAGCAGCCATCTGTGAGAGATTCAATCGTGACCCACGGGCACCAGTCTGTGCCATGATAACAGCAGTGTTCTCAAGACCAAGATGTTCACCTGCAACTGTACCAGCTGAGTCTCGTGCCTCAGCCAATGTAGCCATGATTCGTTGTTCTAAGGTTTCAAGGAGTGTCTGACCTGGATTAGGGTCAAGTTCTCCTCTCTGGTATGTTTCAATAAGTTGATTCACCTTCTGGTCTGCATCAGACAAGATTCTCTTAATCCTTTGAGATGCTGCTCTTGGAAGGGTGACATCATTTAGACCCATTGAGAAACCCCTATCAGTGATTAGTCTGACTAGTAGTTTTCCGACAGAGTCCATGAATATCCTTGCAGTAGTAGGACCGTTCTCTTTGATTATTCGATGGAATAAAGAGTCGGGTTCACCTGCTCCAAAGGCTTTCTCATCCACAACTCCGAAGACAAGATTTCCGTCTCGGATTACCACAAAGGCATCGTATTCACAATCTTCACGTTTGCATACTGCACATTTTCTGCAGATATTAGCCTTGAATGAGATGTTTATTCCTTCAGGGATGAAGATACTGAAGATTTGTTTCCCAGTCCATAATTCAACTGGAGCTTTGATAGCTGGCGGTGGCAGTTCGAGCTCGAAGTCTGCTGTGGCCAGTAACTGATTCACTTGGTCCTTTGTGAGTAAATTGGACTTTCGTGTCAATAGAAATGCTGCTGAGATATAGTCCTGCAGAGCTCCAATGATTGGACCACCATATCGTGGAGATAAGATCTGTTCTTGGACACGCATGAGAACTCTTGCCTCAGCACGAGATTCTTCAGATTGTGGTACGTGTAGGTTCATTTCATCTCCATCAAAGTCTGCGTTGTATGGTGGACAAACATAGAGTGAGAGTCGGAAAGTTCTGTATGGCATTACACGAACTTCATGAGCCATAATTGACATTCTGTGCAATGATGGTTGTCTGTTGAACAGTACAATATCACCATTAGCAAGATGTCGTTCAACTATGAATCCAGGCTCGATAGTATCTGCAATAATTGTTCTATCCTTCACGAAACGAAGATCAACTCGTCGACCATCAGTTCTGATGAGATAGTTACATCCAGGATGTATATCAGGTCCGCGAATGACTAGTTCTTTCATTTCCTTAAGGTTCCATTCCGTGACTCGTTGAGGAATTGTAAGGATTCTGGCAATCTGTTCTGGAACTCCTACTTCATTCATGCTTAGATTGGGATCTGGTGAGATTACTGTACGGGCTGAGAAATCAACTCGTTTTCCAGAAAGATTGGAACGGAATCGACCCTCTTTTCCTTTCAGTCTTTGTGCCAGAGTTCGCAAGGCTCGTCCAGATCTATGTCTAGCTGGAGGAATTCCACTTACTCCATTATCGAAGTAAGTAGTACAGTGGTATTGAAGAAGTTCCCAAAGATCTTCCACGATGAGTTGTGGTGCTCCAGCATCGAGGTTCTCTCGAAGTCTTTGGTTAATTCTGATAATATCAATAAGCTTGTGACTCAAGTCATCTTCACTTCTAACACCTGATTCAAGAGTAATTGATGGTCTTACTGTTACTGGAGGTACAGAAAGAACAGTCAAAATAGCCCATTCAAGTCGTGCTGCCTCTGGATTGATTCCAAGAAGACGGTAGTCATCATCAGATATATTCTCAAGTCGTGCACGAACATCAATAGGTGTCAGTCTAACAGAACCGGCTTCGCCAACCTCATAGATTGATGTAGGCTTTTCTAACTTCAACTTAAGCTGTTCAGCTTCACAATGAGGACAGGTCTTTGCCTTTGCGGCTCGCTTTAGAATCTCCTTAGAGAGATTCGCAGTCTTCTGACCCATGTCAGGATATCTTCGAAAGAGTTTCCTAAAGTGGTCAATCTCTTCGTCACTCAGAAGAATTCTATTACATTCTCGGCATATTGCACGAAGGACTTTGTGGATTACTTTTGCATATCCCTCATGCATAATGGGACGAGCAAGCTCAATATGACCGAAATGACCTGGACAATTACCCACTCTATTTCCACAGGTCTTGCAACGCTGACCAGGATCGATTACACCTAGTTTGGGATCCATGATACCAGAATCGATTGGATATCCATCTTCATCATAGGTATCTGCGACCACTATCTGTGCAATAGACATCTTACGAATATCTTCAGGGGACAATAGTCCAAATTCAATTGTGTCGATTTTTTTTGTAGTAAGGCCAGTGATCATTTTAGATCATCTCCTTGAGTCTGAGCCTGGTAGCCAAGCCTAGTGACATCATTTCTTGTATGAGTAGTTTGAATGCATAGGAAACCACTACACTGCTAATCTTGGCATTAGTACCACAAATTGGACAGTAGTATTGGTCCTTGTTTCGGTCATATACACCAATCAGACCACAGTCTTCACAGACGAGCATATTGCTCTTGTCAGATTCATCTAGGAGTCTGCCCTTCAGAAGGATAGCAGCACCGTGACCAATTAGTACGTCACGCTCCATTTCTCCAAATCGAAGACCACCTTCTCGTGCACGACCCTCGGTGGGTTGACGTGTGAGGATCTGAACAGGTCCTCTGGCTCGCGCATGAATCTTGTCTGCGACCATATGGTGTAGTTTCTGATAGAAGATTACGCCGATGAATATGTCTACTTTGAGGCGTTCACCTGTAATACCAGAATACATTGTTTCACGAGCATTGTGTTTGAGACCATGCTTTCGCAGTGTTTCAAAGAGTTCTTCTTCAGTAACTCCGCAGAAGGGAGTTGCATCCTGTTGTTTTCCAGCCATGCATCCAGCTTTTCCAGCAACCATCTCCATAATCTGGCCGATGGTCATCCGGCTTGGGATGGCATGAGGATTGATCAGTAGGTCAGGAACTACACCATCCTCAGTGAACGGGAGATCCTGTTGTGGAACGATATATCCTATCACTCCTTTCTGACCATGTCGCGAAGCGTATTTATCGCCAAGTTCTGGGACTCGAAGGTCTCGTACCTTGACTTTGACTAGACGATTTCCATCAATGGTTTCAGTTAAAATCACACTATCAACAACACCAGCCTCTCCATGGCGGACAGCAATAGATGTTTCACGACGGTTTGGTGAAGCAATCTCAAATTCAGAGTATTCTTCTAAGAATCGTGGCGGAGAAGTTCTACCAATAAGTACGTCGCCACCCATTACTTCTACCTCGGTTTCGATAATTCCATCTTCGCCAAGGTTTCTGTAAGACTCTGATGCTCTGTATCCTCTGACACTTCGATCGGGAATCTCAAATCGGTCTTCCTGACCACCTGGATACTTGCGTTCCTCGCTCTCATAGACACGGGCGAAGGTACTTCGCCCAAGACCTCGCTCAATAGAGGCTTTGTTCATGATGAGTGCGTCTTCAATATTATATCCTTCAAAGGACAAGATTGCTACCACAAAGTTCTGTCCTGCTGGACGTTCCTCATAACCGATGGAGTCCATCGCACGGGTCTTTACCATTGGAACCTGTGGATAATGGAAGAAGTGAGACCGTGTGTCTGCACGGAATCTGAAATTAGAAGCGGGAACACCAACTGATTGTTTTGCCATTCCAGCCATGTACACATTACGTGGTGACTGATTTCTCTCTGGGAAGGGTATCAAAGCTGCAGAAATTCCGAGGATTGTAGAAGGAACAATCTCAAGATGAGTTGTCTTGTCATTCATATCTTCTGGGTACATTGCTATGAGCGCATTTTCTTCTTCCTCAGCATCAATGAATTCTACAATTCCATTTCTCAGCAGATCCTGGAAACCCCATTCTCCATCGATAATCATTCGTAGATGTTCATCAGTCAGTCGGCTCTTATCTTTCTCAGTAATGATTACTGGTCGACGAACCCTACCGGCATCACAATTTACCTGCACCTCATGGGTGTCTTCGTAATATGCAACGTTGGTTTGGTTGTCAATTTCACCAGCACGTCGTTTCTGTCGTAGAGTCTTAACCAGAACTTGAGGAGCGTTGTGAATACCGACAAGTCTTCCATTGAGAAAGACATCAGCACCCTTTCGACCTCGTTTACCAAGCAGTTTCTCGATTGGCTCGACTTCTGATTTAATCATAACACGTTCAATTGCATCCTCATCTGTTCCTACTGAAATGTAGGCCATCATGGCGATGTTCTTCACCAGACCACAGTTTGGTCCTTCGGGGGTCTCGTTTGGACAAATTTTACCCCAGTGAGTTGAATGCAAGTCACGCGCCTCAAAGTGCGGTTGTGACCTTGATAGTGGCGAAACCACTCTTCTGAGATGTGAGAGTGATGAGATGTAATTGGTACGATCTAGTAGCTGTGAAACTCCTGCCTTTCCACCAACCCAATTACCAGTGGCTAAAGCATGTTTTAATCGCTGAGTGATTACATCTGCACGAACTGCAGTTCGAATGTTTGGTTTTCTACCACGTACTGCTGTGCGTTCAAGTTGGTACTTGATATCACGAGTTAATGAATATAGAGCGACTCTGAACAGTGACATGAGAAGGTCACCTGATAGTTTCAGTCGCTTGTTTGCATAGTGATCTTTGTCATCAGCACTTCTCTTTCCAAGAACGAGTTCAAGTAGACGCTCTACCATCTGTCCTAAGTAGTATGCTTTCTGAAGTCGGGTATCATCTTCAGTTCCAATATGAGGAAGTAGATAGCGATCCAGTACTTTTTCTGCTCTTGCTAGTCGGTATTCTTTGGTCTGACCAACTGCAACACGCTTTCCAATGAAGTCTAGAGCGTTTGTTCGTGTTGAACCCTCTTCTTCATCCTTGACAGCATTGATTGGTGCGGACTGTTCAATTGTGACAATCAATTCATTTCGAAGTTCATCATCATCTGAGATGACATCAACAATCTCTCTATCAGACTCGAGTCCGAGAGCTTTCATGAGAATTGCTAGAGGAATCTTTCCAGGAACTGATGGGAAAGAAACTCTTAGTTCACCAGTTCTCTTTCGTTCAATAGTTACAGGTGCTCTGAATCCTTTTGATGTGGAAAACACTTTGGCAATATGAGTGAAACTTGAGCTCTTACTAGCCTCTTCAATGAGAATTCGGTTTGGCGCCAAATCTTCTTGTGTGACTAATACTCGCTCTGAGCCATTGATGATAAAGTAACCACCAGGGTCTTTGGGGTCCTCACCAAGAGCAATCAATTCTTCATTTGACTTGCCATAAAGATGGCATTGCTCACTTCGAAGCATGATAGGCATATTACCAACATAGACTTTCAGAGTTTCAAGTCTGGTTGATACTGATCCCTCTTTTCGAACAGGGGTCATATGAAGGAAGAGCTTGCTTGCATAGGTGAGATTCCTAATCCTTGCCTCATTAGGCGTCAGGTCGTGCTCGCTCCCATCTGCTTCTCGAATCGTAGGTTTTCCAATCTCAATATCGCCTAATTCAACGATATAACCTTCAATCTTAGGAGTCAGCTTTCCGACACTGTCGACTACCTGCTGGAGCTCCTCTCGTATGAATCGATTAAATGAGTCAAGATGTTGGCCTACTAGTCCGTAATGGTCGAAAAATGCCTCTATCACAGGCCAATACTTGTCTCTATCTGTTGTACCCGATGACATATTTGATCACACCATGAGCGTGAAGGACGGGGGAACTACTGCTTGCATGTACGCTTCCCAACGCTTAGAACCCAGAAAATCCGAGCTCACACATCTGCCGCAATAGCCGCCCCGCTGTTTGCTTTACTC
>PJER01000057.1 GCA_002825465.1 Candidatus Thorarchaeota archaeon MP8T_1 | reverse complement strand
GATACATAATGGATGGTGCACTTCGATGCCTTGAATTGATTCAGAAAGTTCGACGTGCAGAAGAAGCAAAGTCGGAGCCTCTCGCTCCAAGTCATTTACATACAATTGCAGTAGCAGAATCTGAGTTGTTATTCAAACAACGTGGCGTTCGAGTTGATATTAGTAATCTTGATGACGAAGTAATGGTCTATGCAGACCAAGCATTAAGTCAACTCATATGGAACCTTCTTGAGAACGCTGTAGTTCACAATCCAAAACCTGATGCTGAGAAGATGGTTGCACTTAGTGGATCCACTTCAGGAAAGATATTCACACTCAGTGTATCCGATAATGGCCCTGGTATTTCCGATTCTAAAAAGAAGGAATTGTTCAATCCTTCCCGGAGATACGGTGGTGTCGGTCTTCATCTCGTACGACGTCTTGCTGAGAAGTACGGTAGTATTCCACGAGTGCGAAATCGAATCAAAGGAAAGCCTGACGAAGGGCTCCAGATAGATATTGATTTCAGAATTGCACAGTGAATTGAAGATACCACAACTATTATGACATCTGCTAATGAAAGGTACGTTTGAATCAGAGGTGTATTATTTTGTCATCAGGTTCCATGTTAATCAAGAATGGATATATTCTCACTCTCAATCCTGAGCGTCAGATCTATCGCAAAGGCGCAATATACATAGAGAATGACAAGATCGTTGAAGTTGGAAAGACTGAGAATCTCAAGGCTCACAAAGCTGAGCATATAATTGATGCTAAGAATAAGATTGTGATGCCGGGACTCATTGACACGCATGTTCACCTTGCTCAGGCTTTGATCCGTGGCTGTGCTGATGATGTATCTCTGGTTGATTGGCTCAAGAAGTACGTGTGGGTTCTTCAGGGTAACTTCACCCATGATGATGGGAAGGTCTCAGCGGAACTCTGTATGGCAGAGATGGTAAGGACTGGTACTACCTCATTTGTAGAGTGCATGATACACTCACGATACGGATTTGATGGTATTGCCAAATCAGTTGAAAGAGTTGGGATGAGAGCAGCGCTCTCGAAGATAGTCATGGATTCTACTGGATATGCTGATAGTGCGGACATCATGTATCCTGGAATGGTTGAGAATGCAGAAGAGTGCCTTACTGAAACCGAGCAGATGTACAATAAATGGCATGGTAAGGCTGATGGTCGTATCCAGGTCTGGTATGGGCTGAGGTCTCTTGGCGGAGTCACTCCTGAACTATTCAAAGAAGTAGCTCATCTCACTCGAGAAAAGAACACACACATGACTATGCATCTCGGAGAGGTAGTTGATGATGTGCGATATGTGAAAGAGAACTTCAATACTAACCTCACAGGTTTCGCACGCGATCATGACCTCTTAGGTTCTGAGATGATATTTGCGCATGGAATCCATTTTGAAGACGCAGAACTCAAGACCCTTGCAGAATCAAAATCAAATGTTTCACATTGTCCTGCAAGCAACACAAAGCTTGCCTCTGGCTTTGCAAAGATTCCAAAGATGCTGGAACTGGGGGTTCCTGTATCTTTGGGCTGTGATGGTGGTCCAAGTAATAATACCTATGACATGATTCGAGAGATGCGTCTAGCCGCCCTCATTCACAAGGCAGTGGTATCTGACCCACTTGTTGTCAGTGCAGAGAATGTTATCGAGATGGCAACTCTTGGTGGAGCTGTTGCAATGGGTATTGATGATCGGGTTGGTTCATTAGAGGCTGGAAAACTGGCTGACATCATACTCATCGATATGTACGACCTCGGACTTACTCCTCCAGTCAACCCAGTCTCCAATCTGGTCTATAGTGGAAACGGTCTAAGTGTTGACACTACCATAGTCAATGGGAAAGTCTTGATGAGTAACAAGCAACTCCTGACCCTTGATGAAGAAGAGGTCAAGATGAAGGCTCGCACTCACATCGTAGATCTCCTGGAACGAGCTGAGACTGATATCAGTCCTAAATGGCCTATCATCTGATTCTAGGATATTATTGCCTCTCGTTCGAAGAGCTTCGCTCCGATGATCAAGAATACTATAGTGAATCCCATCATATATGCTACATTGATTCCGAGTCCTACCAGAGTTCCAGTTCCTGCAAGTACTGCATTGAGGAAAAGGATTGCATGACTAAATGGAATTACAAGGATGAAGATTCCAAGGACACCTCCGTATTGCAAAATACTTCCAGTAAATCCTAGGATTCCAATCACAAATGTTGGAATCAACATCACCATGCTATTCACTGATTCTGCTGTTGCTCTATCCTTTGCAAGGCAAGAGATCACAACGCCAATTCCTATTGCACATAGAAGCACAAGAAACTGGCAAAACATGATCAGTGGTATAGTGTTTGCATTAACTGTATAGAGATCGATGTAGTATTGTTGGTAATTTACAGGAAGCCCTCCAACTCTTAACATAATCGAGAGATTGTATGTTAGGATTCCCACTGCTGTGAAGATAGAATATATTCCTGTCAATGCGATTCCTGAAACCAATTTTGAACCAAGAATCTTAATTCTGCTCATTGGCACAACAAGTAATGCCTCAAGTGTCTTTGCTTCTCTCTCACCTGCAAACGACTTGCTGATGTATGGTGCAGGTGCTAAGACTGATGTCAGCATTACCAGAAAGATGGCTAGTTGATGACCATAATTTTGTTCAGGCGCAATTGTATACCAGTTGACAGTGAGGTCTCTCACTACAATAATCTTATTTATGACGGACTTGGCAAATCCATCAATTCGAGAAGCTGCAGCAGTTGCACGGAAATTACCTGTGTTCACCCATACGATCAGTGTTGTACGATTCTCAGCGAGTAAATCTTGCGTGAAATTCTCAGGTATCCACACCCACACAGATAACGTCTTTTGATTTATCATTTCCTGCCCTTGTGCTCTCGTGATATTGACTAAGGGATCAATTAGGAGGTCTTCTTTGTGAGTATTCAATGCTTCATACAGTGTTCGACCCCATATACCATCATCCTCTACTGTGATGTATACGCGTTCCGATTCTTCCGAGGTCTGCGCTACGATAAAAGAGAGAAATGCACCCTGGAACATCCATGCAAACATTGGACTTATGATGAATCCCAGAATCAACCATCTGGATCTAAAGACCTCTCGTACTTCTTTTCGGATCATCCAGAGGGTCTTTACATCAAGTGCTGGAATTTTCACGGTGCAGCACCTCCATAGACGCCTTCCCCTGTGACCAATCCTGTGAATACCTCTTCTAGGTTTGCTGCACGGAATTTTTCTTCCAATTCACTTGGTTTACCTATAGCAATGAGTTTGCCTTCGTTGAGTATTCCGACTCTATCACAGAGTTCCTTTACTTCGTTTAAGTCGTGGGTTGTAAGGATAATTGTTCTCTTCTGCTCAGAGCTGAGTTTCTTCAACATATTTCGCACAACTCGAGCGCCGAGTGTATCAATCGCAGTTGTAGGTTCATCTAGGAACAAAATTTCTGGTTCAATCACCAAAGCTCGTGCAACGAGAACTTTCCGCTTCATCCCTCCAGAGAATCCTTTCACTTGGTAATCTTCCTTCTCTCGTAATCCTACAATCTCAAGAAGTGTATCTGCACGTTCATTCAGAGTTTCTTCGGGAATGCCATAGAGACCTCCATAATAGATGAGGTTTTCACGAGCTGTGAGTCTATCATAGATTCCCGCCTCTTGCGGCAGGAGTCCAACCCGCTGGCGGATGTAGTCAATATCCTCTGTCACTTCTTTCCCAAGAACGTAAGCCTTTCCTTCTGTTGGTGTGAGGAGTCCGACCAGAATTCGGATGAGTGTGGTTTTCCCTGCACCATTGGTGCCTAGAAGGCCAAACACCTCACCACGAGAGATCTGAAGGTCAACTTCGTTGAGTGCTATAACCTCTCGTTTCTTTCCTTTCTCGAAAATCTTGGTTAATCCTTCAGTCTTAATGACGATATCATCTGTAAGCATTGGTACAATCCTCTGAGAGTTTCTATTTTACATGTTCTACTTTTGGAAAGGGCGCCTCACCCTTAAGGTCACTGAGGAATTCATAGGCTCTTGCGGTCTCTTCCTCTCCACCTTCAACAAACAAAGTGATTGAACCTTCTGCTCCATTCACGCCACCTGCGGATATGGGTATCGCTTGGACATCAAATAGGGTTTCAAGAGCATCAATCTCCGTGAAGGCCATTCCTTCATGCAGTGCAATAGCCCCAACCGGTGTGCCTATGGCATAGTCCCAATCATCTTTTCCGAATCGCCCACAGAATTCACTGTATGCAACTGGAATGGACTTCTCTAGTCCGACTGGAACGATGAGTTTGATATTTCTTGCAGCAACAGCACCAAGGAAGACACCTACGGTACCTGCGGTCTCATGAGCTAAGAGGACTATAGGAACATAATCCTCATCCAGTCCATTTGCACTCTTGATAATCACATCATTCGGGCCAAGCTCGTCGAGAATGTCCATGACCTTGGTGTTCTCGATGTATTCTCCCTTGTGAAAGATGGCATCAGTAAACCTCTTTGAACCATCAGTTACTGCAAGACCCTTAGGAACAACGATTCCTGCTATATGCCGTGTCTTGTCATACTTTCCAAGTAATTCTTCTGCGATGTAAGCAGAGGTCGTTCCCATTGTTATACATACATACCCGTTCTTCAATGCATTCTGAACTAGATCTGTTGCAAGTACACCACGGGCAATCAATCTCTTACTCTCTGCTGGTGTCAGTGAGACTAGTAGTTTTTTCATGATGTTTCATTCCTTCTTCTGGGCTTCTTTCACTATCCGTCGTGAAACCTCTCTAATGTTCTGATAATACTCTTCCAAGTTGAGTTGTCCAGTATCAAGTAATTCTGCTAATTCTTCATCCTTTCTAACACTATCTAATAGGCTAGTTCCATCTGCCTTTGCACTCTTACTCAAAACCCGTAGTTTCTCATGTGCCTTTGGTCTTTCTAATCCTATCTTTGTAAGCAGAGTCACAAGATATTCACTCAGGATTGCATCTTTTGAAAGTTTGAGGTTCTTGATGACTGCCCCCTCATCGATTGTGAGTCCATCAATCACTCTATCCATTTCTCGGACCATATAATCTGTAAGAATGAATGCTTGCGGAATGATGAATCTCTCAGCAGATGAGTGTGAGATATCACGTTCTTCCCAACTGACTACATTCTCCATTGCTGGAGGAACGAGTGACCGCACAATCCTTGCAAGACCCGACAATTTCTCACAGGTCACAGGATTACGTTTGTGTGGCATTGCTGAGGAACCCACTTGTTTATCTTTGGCAAAAGGTTCGTAGGTTTCAGCAATCTCTGTACGCTGTAAATTACGTAAGTCTGTCGCAATCTTATCGATTGTAGAAGCCAAGTTTGCTAGACTTGCGATTGCTTCTGCAAGACGGTCTCGTTGGATGATCTGAGTGGTCGCAACAGGGACATTCAGTCCAAGTTTGGTAAGTACGCGTTTCTGAATATCAAAGCCTTCGGAACCAAGAGCCGCATGGCTTCCTGTAGCTCCAGAAATCTTTCCAACACCTGTACTCTCCTGTGCATTCTGGAGTCTTTTCTTGTGGCGGTAGATCTCTTCTGACCAGACAGCAAATCGAATTCCGTAAGTGATAGGTACTGCATGCTGTCCATGAGAACGTCCAACTGCAATCAAATCCTCAGTTTCTTTTGCTCGTTTAAGCAACGACTTACCAAGTCTATCAACCTGAGGTAGGATGATTTCAAAGGCTCTTTTCAATTGTAATCCAAGAGCAGTATCTTTGACATCATTACTAGTAAGTCCAAAATGGACCCATTGGGCTCCACTACCTTCGCAAACCTCAGCGATTGCTTCATAGAGTGCAACTACATCATGTCTTGTAGTCTTCTCAATTTCCATTGTTCTTTCAAGTGTAACAATGTCTGTTCTGGCACTCTTTTTGATGTCAATAGCTGCTTCTTTTGGAATCAATTTCATTTCAGCCTGAACATCAGCTACAGTCGCTTCTATTTTCAACCAGAGTGCATGACGGAATTCTTCCTCAAAGATTGTCACCATATCTGGATGACCATATCTCCCATAATCAATAGGATTTACAGGCATGATACTCCTCTCTACTTGTCAGTGAACCTCTTACCTTGATATGGTTTGCCTATATTACACACTGAGTCCAACGTACTTTTTCACCTTGGTTTTCATTATAGGCATCAAGTTACGTGGATCAACGAAGACCTTCTCTTTCAAGTCCCGGTTCTTTAGGTCTTTAACAATCAAGTCATGACCAACACAGAGGACCACAATATCAGAAGCATCAAGTAATTCATCCAGTGACTTTGCTTGTTTTGCCCCAAAGCTCTCATCCGCAAGCGGATCATACACGATAACTGATACGTCGGTTGAGGTCAAGGATTGGAGGAGTTCTACTGTCGGACTGTTCCTGGTATCTGATACATTCTCTTTGAAAGATATTCCGAGTAATCCAACTGTTGCTTTATCTGTACAGTCAAGAACTTCTTTGCGAATTCGCTTTGAAACATGCAACGGCATACTGTCATTTACATGACGTGCTGCTGGGATGAGTTCAGCACTACCTCCCTTTGCTCTTGCTGATTCAACAAGAATCCAACCATCTTTTGGAAGACAATATCCACCGACACCAAGGCCGGGGCTGAGGATTTTGACCCGGGGATGGAGGTTTGCTAATCTGATGACCTCTGATACATCTATCTCCATTGTTGTGCAAAGCTTAGCCAACTCATTTGCAAAAGCAATATTCGTGTCGCGAAATGCATTTTCTGCTAATTTTGCAGCCTCTGACACGGATGCTGAAGTCGAGTGTACAAGATCTGGATTGAATATTTGAGAAAGAAATACAGCTGCTAATTCTGTTGATTCCTTGGAAGTTCCTCCTGCAAGTCGGTGATTTGTATCCATCTCTTCAACGACTTTACCAGGAAGCACTCGTTCTGGACAATGTGCAAACCAGAAGTCAACATCTTGCTTGAGACCACTCTCCTTAGCAAAGAGGTTAGCAAGTATCTCTGTCGTTCCAACTGGAACTGTACTCTCGACAAGAAAGAGACCTCCCTCATTTGTGACTTTCGTGATATCCTTTACTGCCTGCTCTAGATATCGAATCACAGGTTTTCCACTCTCATCAACTGGGCTGGGCAAACACAGTACAAAAACATCTGACTCACTTAGTTCATCGTATGAAGTCACCAGTTGAATCTTTGAAAGATGCTCCTTTGCAATATCTTCTAGACCTTCTTCATGAATCGGTATTATCCCTCTCTTGAGACCATCGATGAGTGAATGATTTGTATCAATACCTCTGACTTTCAATCCCCTCATTGCATAGAATAGGGCTGTAGGTAGACCAATGTAACCCATTCCAATGATGGAAACATTCGCCTCTTTATTCCTAATACTTGTTAGAAGTTCATCATAGCGAGTCATGTGGAAACCTCCTCAGGTGCGGACCTTTCTAGATTCTAACATAAGCCTTTTCTTCTATTAATATTCGCACCATAAAACAGCTTATCAGTCAACGACCCATCTAAAATCCATGGACCCTCGTGCTGTTACTGAGATTCTCAAAGTTGCTCATGATATTGAGGTTAAAGGATTCTCACTTGTGAAACGGTTGATGAAAGACCCATTCATTCTGGGCACAATGTTCCACAATGCTGCTCCTAGAGAATCGCAGATCTGTGAACTTACCGCAGCGCGATTGAGTGCACCAGTAGTTGACCTTAGTTGGAGAAATGTTGAATCGAAAGACACAGATTCTCTCATTTCGGAACTAGAGATGTCTGCGAAGAGCATCGACCTCTTACTTACTGCCTTTTCCAGCAAGGAAACATTCGGAGAGGGTCGGAATCTAACTGAGAAGTTTGTGACTGCATCAGAGACTCCTATTCTTAGTCTTCATGATGATATTTACAACTGGCAGACTGCTCTTACTCATCTCATGGGATTTCAGAGTCAACTTGGTAAACTCTCAGGAAAACAGATTGTAGTTTCTTGGGGCTTCGGTTCTAACTTTTCAAATCCTGCTATTGCTCACGGGCTCATTGTATCAAGTGCTCTTGCAGGTGCAAATGTTAGAGTAGTCACCCCTCCTGATTTTCCTGTATTGAATCGAGTCAAGAAAGAAGCTGCACTTGCACATGGACTGGTCAAAGAGACCTCTGATTTTCATAGTGCCTTCGAAGATGCAGATGCAGTCTATGTAAACAACTGGTTCCGACTTGACGACTTCAATCATCCTGAACGAAATGTGAACTATGTAAGCAAATACACGGATTGGTTCCTCTCTGAAAACCTTCTTCCAGAGACCTGTGTTGTTTCAACGGATCCCTCTATCCAGTCTGGGCTCACAGTGAGTCCTGAAATACTAAGAAGTTCAAGATGTGTCAATTCTTCTTGGCAAGCAAATAGAGTCAATATACTTGCAGCGACTATCCACTACATACTCTACACAGAGAAGTCCATAATCTGACCTTCACAGAGCTTTTATCGAACAGTTCCTATCATCATGTGAGATGTGGCGAGTAATTAGACCTGATGCACTCCGAGTCTGGAAAGATCCCGAAGTAGTGCGTAGGCTATCTCGATACAGAGATATTATCGACAAAGAACGAATAGCAAAATACCTGATTGCAAAGAGGATCCCATTTAACGGAGAACTCTCTGATTCGACCTCACACCTTTGGAAAGCACATGAAGAATGTTCAACTAGATTTCAAGAGTTCGTTAAGAAGATTGACTTGGAAGAACTCGATCTCTCAGATATCCCCAGATCGAATCACAGTTTTCTTGATCTGAAGGTTGAGCTGGCACATCGAATCCTTGCTGACTGCCATTTCTGTGAACGTAAATGTGGAGCTGATCGGACAAAGGATGAGAAGGGTTGGTGTAAATTAGGGTCTGAGTCTCGAGTCTCTTCTGCATTCTTACACACCGGTGAAGAGCCACCTCTGGTTCCTTCTGGAACTATCTTTTTCTCTTCTTGTTGTCTTGCTTGTGTCTTCTGTCAGAATGATGATATCTCAACCAATCCTAATTCAGGTCAGATTGTGAGTTCTGAGGCTGTAGCCAGAATCGCAGAGCGGCTCCATGGGGACGGAGCATTGAACATCAATTATGTTGGTGGTGACCCAATACCAAATACGCACACAATCCTAGAGTCTATGATTTATCAGACATCTAATGTTACACAACTCTGGAACTCGAACCTCTACTGCTCTGAAGAAACGATGGCACTCCTTTCTGATGTATTCGATGTCTGGCTTCCAGATTTCAAGTATGGAAATAATCAATGCGCAGAGAGGCTCTCGGGAGTGAAGGACTATTTCGATATTGTATCTCGAAACCATTTGATTACCTACAACTCTGGTGAGGTAATTATTCGGCATCTTGTAATGCCTAACCATGTTGAGTGCTGTACAATTCCGATTCTGGAGTGGATTGCAGAGAACATGCCCAATTGTATTGTGAACATCATGGGTCAGTACAGGCCTGAACATCGAGTCAGGAGCGAACCTCAGAAATTCCCAGAGATTTCACGTAGGGTCAACATGACTGAGATGAATCTTGCACGAACAAAGGCAGATGAGTTGGGGATCATCTGGCGACCTGTCGATTGACCTTCGACCCTGTCACAACATTCTAAAGATGATGAACAAAAATCAATGTGAGGATTACTATGTGTCTTGCTGTTCCTGCCCGTGTTCTATCGATTGATGGCGATTTTGCTCAGGTTGATTTTGGCGGTGCGAGCAAGAAGGTCTGTGTGACCCTTATTCCCGACTTAGAGGTTGGCGAATATGTCATCATTCACACAGGTTATGCAATTGAGAAGATGAATGAAGTGGAAGCCAAGAAGACACTAGCTCTCTTCGAGGAGATGGCTCAAATGGCTGAAGGAAAAGAGCCTGAAAGATAAAGATGGCATAGAGAAGTTTTTGTATCGCATTGTGCAATCAATGGATGGGTGCGAGGACATTGAACGAAACATTAGAATCAATTATGACTGAACTGAGAGTCCGTATCAATACTGAGGATACAACAACAAAGGTCTCTCAAGATGAAATTGAAGCTCTGAAAGCTGAAACTGTAGTGGTCATGCCTGCAGGAGGGAAAGGGACTCGAATTCGTGCTGAGACTGCCAGTGAAGGAATCAATAAGGTCATGATTAAGATTGATAGGGACCAAAGCATGATTGAAAAGGCTGTGCAGGACTATGTTTCATGTGGTATCAAGAAATTCGTAATTCTGACAGGCTTTCTCGCGGAGAAAGTTGAAGAACATCTTGGTGATGGTTCACGATGGGGAGTTGAGATTCGTTATTCTGCAGATCCTGATGGTCGAAAAGTAGGCAATGCTGGAGCTATCCTCAATGCGTTGAATCGTAGAGTACTTGATGATTCGTTGACAGCAATTGTTCACAATCCCGATGACCTGATTATTGGACTTAACAGACCCTATGGTGATATATTTCTTGAAGGTCATCTCAAAGGTGTAAAGAATGGATGTATTGGAACATTTATCGTTGTTCCTGAAACGTATTACCAATTTTCCGGTATGATCATTGAGAAAGGAAAGGTGTTGGATATCACAAAATATCCTTCTATTGCAGTTCCTGCTCATACTGGAATCACTGTGTTTGCACCTGAGATTTATGAATATTTTAGGAGATTGATTTCGCTGGAGGTGGAGTCTTCTTTTGAGAAGGTCATCTGTCCAGTGATTGCAAAGGAGCAGAAGTTGTTTGCCATAAACATTCCATCAGAATCATGGATTCCTGTGAATAACCTGAAGGGGCTTGAGCAAGCCGCAGCAGCACTTGGAAAGTAAAGGTATTCTGGCGGGATTGTATGATTAAAGTACGTCCTGAACTAATTCGAGGAATTGCACTCTTAGCTGTCTTTGTAGTAATTATCATTTCCTCTGATACTCTATTTCCGTATGCTATTCAACAGTCTGAATATGTTGTTGTAAGCGTTGAACAAATTAAACAGAATCCCACCCCATTTGAAGGAAGAAATATTTCCTCACAAGTTACAATCACTTCGATTATTGATGAAGGGGTTTACCTTGTCATTAGTAAGGACTATGAAATAATTCTGACCTTGTCCTCATCATTTGGTTCTGTGAGTCCAGGCGAGCGTGTATATATCCGTGGTGTATCTTGGATTCAGACAAACAATTCTATTGCAGTTCATGAAATCTATGTTCTCGACTACAATAGTTCTCTAATTCGATCTGCTCCTGGAATTCTTCTCTTTATTATCATCTTCTTCTCAGTCTTTAAAATTGATATCAAACAGATTGCAATTGTAAGGAGGAAAGCGCATAATGCCTGATGTACTAACTCACCTCCTCATAGGACTCTCTCTTGCCGTTATCTTTCGACCTAAGGGAACACGTGTAGAGCAGGTGTTGATAATCCTAGGGGCTCTCTTGATTGATATTGAGCGTCCGGTTACTTGGATGTTGACTGCAGTTGGTATTGATTGGCTTGGACTTGGTTCTGCATTTCATTCGATTCTTGGAGCTATCATTCTCAGCTATGTTTCTGCTGCATGCTTTGTGCTTAATGGTCTTGAGTTCGTTGAGAAGTTTAGGCTAATACTTTTGGGGAGTATAAGTCATCTTCTTCTGGATCTAGTAATGTATCCTTGGGCTGAATTCGGTCTGTATCTTCTCTATCCACTTCGATATGCTTTTTCTTTTAATTTAGTCTGGCCTGATTATTGGTGGTATCCTATGTTTGGATTAGCTGCACTACTTGTTGTTCTTTGTATACGATTCTGTTACAATATCTTCGAAAAAAAGAGAGGCAGGTATTCGCCTAAAACTTAAGAGGTAAGCAAAATATGATTTGCTTGTGACATAGACCGAAATCATCAACCGGGGTGAGATTGCTCTGAAGATTGCACACATCTGCCCCTTTGTTGGAGAACAGATGGGCGGATCTGAACGATATGTATGGAATTTGGCGAAGGCCCAATCTAGTGACCATGAGGTTCACATCTATACCACAACAAGAAATCTGAAGTATACCGGTACTTCTGAAATTGATGGTATCACAGTTCATCGTGCTTATACTCCTGTTGTTATTTGGAATATCAACCCACTCACATTCATTCTTCGCTCACTTATGAAATCAAATTCTGATATCTTTCATATTCACTCCCATCTATATACGACATCAAATCTTGCAGTGCTTGCTAAGATTCTGAAAAAACGGCAAGCTGTGCTTCAACTACATGGTGGTGTTGGAATGCCTCCCTACGATGTAGGTTTCCTCAAATATGTTGCAAAGCACATCTACAGTAAATCGCTCGGATCCTTCACTGTTACTCATTCCAATATCATTGCTTCTGTTTCAAGAGTTGATTTGAATAAGATTCAGAAGATGTATGCAATTGAATCCGATCATTTGAGATATATCCCTAATATGGTAGATACTGAACTCTTCAAACCTAGAAAGAATGGACCACCAGTGATACCTTCCTTTCTATACTTGGGTGATTTTGAACCTTGGAAAGGTGTGGGATCACTAATTCAATGGCTTCGACACATGGCTCTTGATGGTCACAAAGAATTGAGAATGAAATTCGTTGGACAGGGTAGTTTCTTTAAACCCTTGCAGATATTGAAAGATACACTTCAAAGAAAAGGAAACGGGATTTCAGTCGATGTTGTTGGTCCAGTCCAGCATAAAGATGTTCCACAAGTCCTCAGAGAATCAACAGCTCTAGTTCTTCCATCATATTGGGAAGGAATGCCAACTGTCGTACTCGAAGCAATGGCATCAGGAGTTCCTGTAATCTCCACAAGGGTTGGGGATGTCCCTTATATAATACGTAACCGTGAAACAGGCCTTCTCATCGATCGAAGTTTGCCAAGTTTTCAATCGGCTGTTGACTCTGTTCTAAATGACGAATCCCTGATATCAAATATAACTCGTGAAGCACGTCAAGTCATAGAAAAAGAACATACACTCAAAAATACATACAGCATTGTTGGAAACGCATATGCAGAGATTGCATCGTAAAGGTTCATGAGGTATTCTGGATGAGAGTTCTTGTTATTGCACAGTATTATCCACCAGATATGGGAGGCGGTGCAACAAGAGCATACAATGTCGTAAGAGGCCTACAAAGAAATGGATGCGATGTTTCAGTCATCTCTGCTGCTCCACATTATCCTACCGGTAATGTCCCCCCTCGATATAGATGGAAGCCATTAAGAATCGATTACCATGATGGAGTAAAAGTAATTAGAACTTTTGTCCCTCCAGTTAAATCAGAAGGGATTGTGAAACGAATTATCCTCTTTCTCTCGTTTATGATTTCTTCATTTTTTGCATTTTTCTTTCTTAATCGTCATGATGTTGTTTGGGTGTCTAATCCAAATATCTTGGGTGTTATTCCTGGTTTATTCTACAAATCAATCAATAGATGTTCTCTTATATTAAATGTAGATGACTTATGGCCAGAGTCCCTATATGATTTAGGAGTAAGCAGGAAATCATTCATCGGAATAAT
>PJER01000006.1 GCA_002825465.1 Candidatus Thorarchaeota archaeon MP8T_1 | reverse complement strand
ACCTAAAGTGGGGGGAATAGATGGCCAGTCGACTGATATCTAATCACAGTCAAAATGTCCGCAGTTGGAATGTTCTATAATAGTATAGTACTGCACTCTATATAAGGCCTATTAATGCAACTAATAATTCTAGTATTATTTACTTAATAGGCTAATACTACGTTTCGTCACGCCGAGCTTTTTGTGACTTTTTCTTCTTGACAATGACACGGTCTCCAAGAGTGGGACCCGATGCGCCAGATTGAAATTTACTTGCCTTAATAGGGACTGTTCCAAGAGGTTCAAGTAATGATATATCTAACTCCCGCTCAAGACCCCTAATCGTCTTCTCGGTTGGTTTTTGGCGCCCTGATTCTATGGATTTCAATGTTGAGATACTCTCTCCTACTCGCTGTGCAAGTTCATCCTGACTCATACCTTTACCCTGACGAGCTGTACGGATAATTTTTGCAAAGTCCTCAACAAGTTCCATATCGTCAAGAAGCACACCTGAAGATTTCTTGGATGTCGTTCGAGGTTTGGGTTTTAATATTTGAGAAGGTTGCTGAGGTCGGGGAGTGGTTTGTCGCACAGGTTCAGTCCAAGAAGTTCGTCGTTTTGGATGAGAACCACTTTGAACAGACTCATTTGAGGATTGTCCGAATTTAAATGCACAATCTGGGCAGACAAGCATAGATGCTCCTTCGATCACGACATTTCTGCCGCGACCTTTCATGCTTCTGCCACATAATTCACAACTAGGCAAGGCAGATTCCCTCTTTCTAAGGATGAATTCTATGTGGGGGTTGATAAAGATTACCGAGTGTATAAATTATGATTTAAGAAATAACCACCAAAGCAAGCCTTAAATCGCTAATAGAGAATGAACTTACGAGGTGCCAATTCTTGCCAGGGACTACTGACACAAAGGACGAAGGTAGCATTGACGATTCTGCATACTCACAGAATACTAGGCACTTGGAGCGACGACTTCGTGCATTAGAAACTGAAAAGCAAATTTTGCAAGCGGAAAGGAATCGACTTGAGAAGGAAACTCAAACTCTCAGAACAGAACTAGAAAAACTTCGTCAATCACCTCTCATTACTGCAACAATAATTGAAATGTTAGAGGATGGGAGGGCAATTGTAAAAAGCTCTACTGGACCAAACTTTGTAGTCCATGTGTCTTCTGCAATACAAAAGGATAGTCTACAACCGGGCACTCTTGTTGCATTAAACCAAAGATCGTTTGCGATTACTCAAGAACTTCCACCCTCAAAAGATCCTATGATACGAGCAATGGAGATTGAGGAAAAACCAGATGTTTCGTATACTGATATTGGTGGATTACGAGACCAACTAAGAGAAGTTAGAGAAACCGTTGAGATACCTCTTACCAATCCGATGCTGTTTGATGCAATTGGTATTGAACCTCCAAATGGAGTATTACTAACAGGACCACCAGGGACAGGAAAAACTCTCATCGCCAGAGCAGTTGCCCAACAGACAAATGCTACTTTTATCCGCGTAATCGGGTCCGAACTTGTTCAGAAATTTATTGGTGAAGGTGCCAGACTAGTTCGTGAGGTCTTCATGCTTGCTAGTGAGAAAGCTCCAGCAATCATCTTTATTGATGAACTTGATGCTGTAGGTTCGCATCGATTGGATATAGCGACTTCAGGTGACCGTGAAGTTCAACGGACACTCATGCAATTGTTAAGCGAACTAGATGGATTCTCGAAGAGAGGAAAAGTAGCAATTATTGGTGCAACAAACAGACCAGATATTCTAGATCCTGCTCTGCTACGTCCAGGACGATTTGATAGAATCATCGAATTCGAAATTCCTGATAGTGCGAGTCAGATAGAGATATTCAAAATTCATACAAGATCAATGAAGCTACACAACGATGTAAAGTTTCAGTTTCTTGTGGAAGATAAAAAACTCACTGGAGCAGACATTAAGGCGATATGTACTGAAGCTGGTATGTTTGCAATTCGAGAAGCAATTGAGAAGGCAACAGAGGAAGGTAGAAACATAGTAGAAGTATTGAAGGATAGAGAAACTAGTGTCAGACTCGATCACTTTCTTGAAGCCAGAGATAAAGTCCAGCAACGTCAAGGGAAGAGAGAGCACGAAAAGATTTACAGCTGATTGCATTACAAGAGATGTAACTATTGAGGTATAGAGAGTATCTCGTAAGTAAATTAGGGAATAGACTTCCAAACAATGATAGGGTTCCCAGAAAATTTCATCTCGTAGGACATGTTGCCCTATTACATCTAAATTCTTCATTGATAGAATATGGACCGATAATTGGTGAAGCAACATTATCTTTTGATAAACGAATTAAATCAGTTGCAATTAGAACAGGACCAACAAGTGGTGAAACACGGCAACCTTTCTATAAAGTAGTTGCAGGAGATTGTAATACAGTTACTACACATGTTGAGAATGGGGTCCACTTCCGGTTGGATCCAATTCGAGTAACATTCTCTGGTGGAAACAAGAGAGAGCGTATAAATATCACGAACCAAGTCGGGAGTGGTGAGAAAGTTCTGGATATGTTTTCATGTGTTGGTCAGTTCGCATTACAGATTGCAAAATCAACGGATGCAGTAGTCACGGCAATTGAAATCAATCCAGAAGCATACAAGTTCCTTCTTGAGAATATCAGAATCAATGATCTACATAATAGAGTCACAGCCGTACTAGGGGATTGCAGGGAAGTACATCCTGTAAATTATGCTAATCGTATTATTATGGGATATTTGCATAATACTGATCTATATCTTCCATATGCTTTGGATTCTTTAGTTCAAGAAGGAGGAATTATTCATATGCACATGTCTATTCAAAAGGATATCAAGGAAGAAACGGTTTCAAAAATCAGAGAAATTTGCTATAGTAAGGGATTCGAATCTAGAATTCAAGTTCGCAAGATCAAGAATTATTCACCAAATGTAGACCATGTTGTGTTTGACATTGAAGTCAAGGCAATCTAATTCCTCAAAGCGTAATCATTTTATCCATTATTGATTGGAAAAGACTGTAAAGCATCCGATGTGATTCTATGGGATTTAGAGGTATGTCACCGAAGCAAATGGCTCGAATGATGAAAAAAATGGGTATTGAGCAGAAAGATGTGGAAGATGTAAAAGAAGTCATTATCCGTTTTTCAGATAAAGAATGGGTGATTAAGAACCCTCAAGTTGCAATGATTAAGCAGGCAGGTTCTGAAACATACCAGATAGGTGGATCAAAGACGGAACGTGGATTGTCAGGAACATCTGCAGCAAAAGTAGAAGATGTTAGTGTAGATGAGGAGACACCAGCTCCCGAGATTGAGATTCCAATGGAAGATGCAGCACTTGTGGCTGGTCAGACCGGTGTTGATATTGAAACAGCTAAAGAAGCTTTGAAAGAAACTGATGGAGACCTAGCCGCAGCAATATTAAAATTGCGAAGATAGATTCTAGTAATTGTATTATTAGTAATACAATTAAGGTCATTCTTCTTCAGCAGTAATCCAATCACGGACCATTTTCAGCCTGACAAAGTCCTCACGATCACGCTCTTCCAAGGCAAGTTTAACAAATCGAACTGTGGAGTCAAGCCTTGGAATAACAACTGTTTCAAGAGCTGAAACACGTCTCTTTGTCCTTTCAATTTCAAGAGCTAGACGTTTTACGGTTGATTCAATCTCTGCTAGTTGAACAATGGCCTTCAGGGCTTCTTTAAATTTCTCACCCATTACATCAAATTTGGTACTCGAATCTGAAAGAGAGTAAGGGATTTCTGAACTACGTTGTTCAACTGAAAGGACTGGAACTCTGACTCCCATCATAGACCTGGTTGAAATTTTTAAATCAGCCTCAAATTTACTAGCGTATGCGAATTCAATTACTCGTGCTGGACCCATAATCATTTTTGCTTGAGTCAGTGCTGAAAATGCTTCATTTAGAGAAGAATCGACCTTTTCTCGGGCCTCTTTAATTTCAGCAATAATGTTGAAGAATTCCATAATCAATGAGTCACGTTTTTCCCGAAGTAGATCATGACCTCGCTCTGCTAATCGCATCCTATTTTTGAGCGCTAGGAGTTCCATTCGTGTGGTTTTAGTGCCGGGAAGAATTTTACTCATCGGTATCACGTCTACCAGTTTAGTACATGAAATAGATTTTGGTTCTAATAGAATGTGAAAGCTAATGCACTAATAATTATACCAATGGTACAAATAATGAGCCAATCTCTCATGTATTTTCGAACTAGTTTAGGTTTCTCATCAATTTGAGCAGTTGTTACCAAAGTAACAAGGAAGATGAAGAGAAATGCAAATGGTAAAGATGCTGATGCATTGTTCAATCTAACATCTGTAATCATTATAATAGCAACTAGACCACCAAAAATCAATAATGATAGAATCATCAGAGATGTCATGATATGCTTAATTCGTTCAACATCCATATCAGATAGCTCCTAAGAGGGCTCATGACCAATCGTATTGTTGGTCGAGCTACAAGCCGATTCATTCTATTCAAAAAGGTTGTGTATTATCAGACTTTGCACTAGAATAACCGGAAAGTTTCACCACACTTTTTATATTGAAATTATACTCTCAAAAAGTGTATTACAATAAGTACTTGTGATACAATAGAACCTAGAAGTTAGAGGTCCACAAAATGACAATTGCCATCCATGAGAGTGCTCTGATCCGTCACTTCAACACTCGCAAGGAAGTCCTCCGAGCATGGGAGGAAAGGATAGGTGCAAGATTTTCGCCGTTTCGTGGTTTCAAAATGCCAGACAGCCGATTATACATAGAAGATAGTGATTTCTTGGACTCCATCGTTGATTTAATAATCACAAACGAGAGGCATGTTTTCATCAGAGGTCCTGTTGGATCTGGAAAGAGTACCTTGATGCTACTAGCACTGAGAGATCTACCAACACTGGCTGATAGACGAGGAAATAAGTTCGTCACTGGTTATGTAGGAATGACAGGTCTCTATGAAAAGCAGATGGCTGCAGCTATTGCTGATTCTTTGAGAGTGAAATATAAGAGATCTTGGGAGTCTAGCCAGATTATTGATGCAGTTGCAAAGGAGAGTCTCCGAAGATACATTGAAGAAAAAAGTCGTACAGCTCTTTTCATAGAAGATGTTGCGGATAACCAAGAAGCAGCTTTTCACAAACTCAGATTTCTAGCTGATTTACCAACTGAAGAGATGATTGACACCTATGGGAAGAAACAAGCTCTTGATGAACCGATTGTCACTTTGGTTATGTCTGGAACTATGATATATTGGAATGCGATGTTATCTTTCCTGCCACAAATTGCGGACCGTACTGAGCCACTTGACGTTCCACCACTTAATGATGCTAAAGCAAAAGAATTCATAGGACGAAGAATTGCCTATGCTCAAGGTCGGATTGATAGTTTTGATCCCAATTCTTTTGATATCTTTCCGTTCAGTGACGAATCGATCAAAGTCATCAATACTGCAGCAAAAGGGAATCCACGCGATATTCGAATGCTAGCACGAGGTTGCCAACAAGTAGCTGCAGAGAATTTTAGGAAAAATAATGATCCAACCGTGAATAATGAAATTGCATCACTCGTATCTCAAGCATATGCAACTATACTCAGGGAGGTTCAATAATATGAGTCTACTTGGAAAATACAGAAGAGAAGAAGCAGACAAAGATGATGAAACTGTTGAAGGAACAACGACAGCTGAGAGAAAACCACCACAGGAACCCACTAAGACTAGTGAACTTCTTTCTGCTGTGCCCAACAAGGAACGAAAGAGTCCGATTGTTTCATTTTCGATTCCTACAGATCTTCGATCCTGTCTTCAGGCCATTAGGAAATCAAAAGCAATCAATCTTAGTATGTGGGTTGAACAGCAACTCCGTGAAGCTGTTGCTAGAGAATTCCCAAAGATAGCTGAAGAATACCTTGAGTCATAGTATATTCATGTAATAATTGTATTACAGAGAGTCTTCTCAGGATTACTGATGAGCTCTAGCATATTCTGCTACTCGCATCATGCATAATGCTGCGAGTGATGGATCATCAAAACACGGAATTCTGTTCATCTCTAAGAGATCTTTCCCAGGTTTGCCAACATCACCAGCAAGCCAAACTCCAACCACTGGTTTGTCAATTCCTGCCATCCTCACACCTTCCAAGGTTCCAGCTGCATGCTCTGTTTGTGTCATGCCTGCGAATGTTGGAACTGCACAAATTACAAGGAGCATATCTACATTTGGATCTTTCAAGAGAAGCTCTGTAGCAATTCTATATTCTCGCCGTCCACCACTGGCAACAACATCAATCGGATTTCTTACAGAGGCCATAGGAGGAAGGACTTGGCTAAGCTCATGACAAGTTTCCTCTTTGAATGTAGTAATATTCAAGCCAAGTTCTGATGCAGCATCGGTAGCTAGTACTCCAGCACCTCCTGTATTACTAATAATACCAATATTACAACCCTTTGGAAGGGGTTGATAATCAAATAATTTACAGACCTCGAATAGAGTATCAAGAGTAGGTGCAGTGACACAACCTGCTTGACGAATCATTCCATCAAACACTTTTGCAGATCCAGCTAAAGAACCAGTGTGAGATTGAGTCGCACGTCCTCCGGCTTCACTTCTTCCGCCTTTTAGAACCACGACAGGTTTCTCACTTGCAGCTTTTTTCAATGACTCGTATAGTTGTCGACCCTGGCTCACGCCTTCAATATAGGCAGCAATCACTGTTGATTTAGGATCTTGTCTAAAGTAATCTAACATCTCGACAATTCCTACATCTGCAGAGTTACCAACGCTTGCAAATTTACTCATACCGATTCTCTTTGCTCTTGTATTGTAAATTGTCATGCCACCAAGAGCTCCACTTTGAGATACAAATGCAATATTTCCTCTTTCAGGCATCATTGTGAAAGTACCATTGAACAGTCTACTATTGGAAACACCTACACAATTTGGACCAATAATTCGAATCTCTGATTTCTTAGCAGCCTCAACTAACTCTCTTTCAAGCTTCGCGCCTTCCTCTCCGGTTTCACTAAATCCTCCTGAGATTATCACAGCATTTCTTGCACCAGCTTCTCTTATCTCAGGCATTAGGGATGCACAGTACTTTGCACCTACTGCAACAATTACCAAATCAACAGGTTCTGGAAGGGAACCAAGATTTTCGTAAGCTTTTATTCCGAGAACATAATCACGACTATGAGTAATTGGGAACACGTCGATCTCAGATGCAAGTAGATTCATCAGTATTGAATTCCCTAATTTCCTATAATCTGCTGATGCACCAATCAAGGCAATTCTTTTTGGATTAAAGAAAGGGTCTAGCATCTTGAATAATTCTGCATCTGAATTCGTCATAGTTCAACGCCAGTTGCGAGTTCGATTTATGTCTGTCGTCAGAGTGTAATGTTCGTATTACAAGTAATAACCATGCCTTTCTTTCCAGATTTCCTTGTGCAATCGTTTTAGATACCCTAGATTATTACATGATTCTGATTCAACGGCCTGTTTCACTACATACCTGGTCTCAAAGCAATTTTTACTAATATTCCTGATAGCTCGCATCACTGTTTCAGAAACCTCTCTGTTCTTGGTTGTACAGAGAAGATCAACTAGAACTGATGCTGCAGATTCATTATAGAAATTGCCAAGTGCTGTAATAGCTGTTGTGGCAATTCGTATATTTTTAGAATAAGCCAGCTCTTCAAGTAACATAATGGATTGTGGATTTCTGATACGTACATGCGCATTTGTAAGTAAAAGGATTTCCCTGAAGTTATCACTTGAGCGCTGTTGTTCATATTGGTCTAGATTATCTTTGAGTAAGAATTTGATTATTGAAAATGAATGCTTACTGGAATGATTAACTAATGATTCGATTTCATGTTCAATAATTGAGGATAATAAATCTCTATAGACATTATTGCTTGGATAATCAGGTAGTGAAACAGGAAATACCTTGCCTTGAGTCGTTGTTGTTTGGATTTGATATTGTAATACAGATATTACGATGTCAAATGTTTCAGAGTCTATCTTTGAGCCCTTGATTCCTAATTCTGAGAGTGTTTGTCTTCCTAATTCAGTATACCAAAGTGGGAGAATATTGACTTTATTCTTGTTCCTCATAAGTACTAGTTGAGTAACTGATTGCTGTTGGCTCTCTTCAATTACTTGTAGAATATCTTGCGGTAAAGTACTATCACCAAGGTTGGTATCGTAGAAAAGTGTGTCACTCGATTCAATCTGTTTTCTTGTAAGTAATTCGCACTCAGAGAGAAAGGATTGTGATGCATCAATAAGAGATTTTGATTTTTCTAATATTGTCAGGATCTCATCATTTGTAAGTGAAACTGGTTCAAATCCACTACACCCTAATAGACCGAAGATTGTTTCACGATATTTCAAATCTTCAACCAAGGTTTTACTTGGACCTACACCGATAGGAAGTCTATATGGCAAATACTGTGCTTGAAATAAGTGTTTGAGTGCGACTGACCATCCTCTATCTTGTTCAATTTGGGATACGAGATCCTCCAGGTCTCTGTTCCTCTGTTCTCCTATTGCATTAGCTATCATCTGTGTAAGCTGTCGTTCCTCAGATTGCCTGACTCGCTCCTTCACTGCTTTGAGAATTGCTTCACGATGTTCATCTTGTGCCAAATAGGAATCCCTCATGAGTTATCAGGACGTTTCTTTTTCAAGCAAGTGCAATGATAGATGGATTAATCTTTGTTATTGAGTTGTATTTATTGTATTACAAGTATTAATTTTCTTAGGTTTCGCGCCAACAACAATGGATAATTTCCAAAAAAATCTCGTTCTAAGATTAGAACTATGTACTTTTGTAGCTACTATATGTATGAGTGTGTCGTAACACTTGAAGATAGGCTGATACTATAAGGTCGCTATCGTATCAACGATTCAAGCACCTTCATTGTCATCTCTATCTCCTCAAAACCTCCAAGATGGCTTATGGCCGCTTGAATGCATTGGTTGCGAAACTATGATCTTTGGTTTCGGTTCTGCTTCTTGGTACGACACGCTCGAGCCGTTTATTTTTTTATTCCTTCTCAGGTTTCTGTTTTGAGAGTTCAGATTTTAGTACTAAGGTAGATGAGAGATCTTCTAAGAATGACATGATTGTCTTTTCTGTTACAGCAACTGTTTCAAGATCTTCTTGAGTCAGTTCTACCTTTCCTGAGAGAATATCCCGAATTCTTCTATAGTCCCCAATTCGAGTTGCTACTACTTCAAAAGGACGAAACACTGTAGAATCAAATAATCCTAGATATGCAAGAAGTAACATTGTATACAAACAACGAGTTACATTTCTCCTAGCTTGGTTCAATGTTCTGTTGAATGCGCCTCTTGATACTCCATGAGATTTACTACCAGTTTTAGAACGATATGATGCTTTGTCTTCGTATGTAATATGAGATCCATAATTGTCTTCAACAACAAGGTCAATCAAGAGAGTTTCAAGTTGAGCCTGACTCAGAGTTGAGCCTTCCTGGAGTTTCTTTAGTATTGGTTCTTTCAGAATCTGTTTGGCGCCAGTAGTGAGATTTCTAATCTCTCTCTTGTCTGGTCTAGATTTTTCACTCATGACACGGTCTCCATCACATCATTACTGATATCATTGAAACTGCTTCTAGATTCAATAGAATGAGTCTATTTCGAGTTTCAATCTGTCTATCTATGCGGATACAACTTTGTATACAGAATAATCGTGGTAATAAGTGTTTGATTGTGATACTTGTATTACAGTTTATGTGTTAGATGTTCATCTTTTAGATAAAGTCCATTCAGATTCAGGAGTCATTACTACAAATCCTAAAATTAGATTCCCACGCACTTCATCGAATTTGTAAACGCCAAAAAGATGTTTTCCAGCAATATCAATCCATTCGATTCTTCCACGTAAGAGATAGTGATTGAAAAGAATCCGACAGTGTTTACGTATTGATGTGAAGAGATTCCGATAACGTCGTCTCTGAGATGGTCGAATTCCCCATCTAGAGAAAATGAAACGGTTGGAAAGATTATTACTTGAGATCAAGACAGATTTTCGTCCTTTGCCCTCTGCTGTAGCTGAGTCAAGAAGAACCTCCTTAAGACAATCAGGAATCGAAGCTAAAGTGGATGGGGTTGCCTCTGGTTCACGGGCTATTGATTTGGTTTGTGTAGTATTTGTCAAGCCTATTCAATGATTAGTTCGTACTTGGCCTTAAGAGGACCTATACAAAATAATGATGGCTGTATTATTGGTAATACAAAAACTTAGCCAGGTGAGAAGACACCTGTTAGTCAATTCACTGGATTAATATTAAGAATCGAACAGTCCACTGTACTGAGAAGGAGCCAACATAGTGAAAAAAAAAGCAGTAATCCATTTGACTGGAATAGTCCAAGGAGTTGGATTCAGACCTTTTGTCTATCGCGTTGCAAAATCAATGTCACTGAATGGATATGTGCTAAACCTTGGAGATGCTGGTGTAGAGGTAGTAGTTGAAGGCTCGAGGCAACAAGTTAGTGAATTGATTGCAAAGATTAAGAACGACCTTCCATCTATCTCACGTATTGATTCACTCAATGTAGATTGGTTTCCTTCTGAAAATGAGTTCTCAGATTTTCTCATTCACAAATCATCTATAGTCCGGAATGATGAGGCCATCCCGGTACTACCTCCAGATATTTCAATATGTAGTGATTGTGTTCGAGACTTGTTGGATTCTGAATCAAGATGGTATGAGTATGGATTCACATCCTGTGCTGCATGCGGGCCAAGATACTCCACCATTACCGACCTTCCTTATGATCGACCAAATACTACAATGGATGATTTTCCACTCTGTAATACTTGTAATACTGGTTATACAGATCCATTAGATAGACGCTATCATGCTCAGACTACAGCTTGTGAAGAATGTGGACCAGTCTATCGTCTTGTAGATAGGAAAGCCCAGATAATCACAGATGAAAATCCAATACGAACTGTTGCCAAGCTTATTGATGAAGGTGCAATAGCTGCACTTCAAGGAATTGCGGGAACTCATCTTGCTACTAAAACAAGTGATGTGAAACCTATAGAGATTCTTCGAGAAAGAAAAAAGAGATTCCAACGACCATTTGCATTGATGCTTAGAGATCTTACAATACTAAAGAAATTAGTCGACATTAATGATATCGAAGAGCGAATTCTCACATCGTGGCGTAGACCGGTTGTCTTGGCATCCAGAAGGACTAATTCTGATGTATTAACACTAATACAAGATTCTGTACTAGATGCCATTGCTCCTGGTCTGGATAGTATTGGAGTTATGCTTCCTTATGCTCCTATGCACCACCTTCTTTTCAGGTATTCAAAAGAACCTGCATTGGTAATGACAAGTGCTAACCCTACAGGTATACCAATGTATATTGATCCTGAAACGATTATGCATGAGTTAGGAAATATTGCTGACTACTTCTTACTGCACAATAGAAGAATCAACCAACGTTCAGATGACTCGGTAGTGAAACTAACAAGTAAGGAAAATCCAGTTTTCATAAGACGAGCAAGAGGATATGTACCAGAACCTCTTGTCTTCACTGGATCTTGGAAATCACTCAAGGTATTAGGAGTCGGTCCTGAGGAGAATGTAACAGGGTCTTTAACAAAATCTAATCGAATATACATGACTCAGTACATTGGTGATACAGACCAGGTTGAGAATGTTGAATTTCTTACTCAGGCACTGAATCATATGAGGCATCTCTTGGATATCTCTAAACTAGATGGGATTGCTTGTGATTTACATCCAGAGTTTCTTAGCACTGAGCTTGCTGAACAACTGGCTTCTGAGGAAGATATTCCTCTTTTTCGAGTACAGCATCACCATGCACATCTTTCATCACTGATTGTTGATGAATTGATACCTATTGAAAATCGTATTGTTTGTATTACAGTAGATGGATACGGATTTGGAGAGGATGGAACAGCATGGGGAGGGGAGATTCTTGTAGGAGACCTTACAGAGTATGAACGTAGGGGTTCTCTTACTCCTATCCAGTATACAGGTGGAGATTTATCTGCACTGTATTCATCCAGAGCATTTTTGGGTGTAGCAAATGGTAATCTAAGGAATGACGAGATTCTCAGTATCTTGAGTTCAGCAAAGGTTTCACTAGATCAAGAAATTTCAGTAGATACCCTAGATATCTTACTACAAGCAAGTAGGAAGAAAATCAATACCATAACTAGTACGAGTACAGGGAGAGTTCTAGATGCAATGGCTGTTGCTCTAGGAATTTGCACTGAGAACTCGTATAATGGTGAGTGTCCAATGAAGTTGGAAGCAATTGCAAAAGAGTCAGATATTCAAATGGATTTAGAGTTCAACAAGACTTCGTATGGACGGACACTCAATTCAACTCATCTACTACTGCAGGTACTGGACCTTAGAAAGAAGGGAGTAAGTCGACCAGAGTTAGCATATGCTGTTCAGTACTCTATTGGGAAAGGTCTGTCAGAGATTGCATGTGATGTAGCCCAAGACGAAGGAATACACCACGTTGGATTTTCGGGTGGAGTTGCAGTCAATCGTATAATTACAAGAGCTGTTACTGATCAGATTCTAAAACATAACCTCATACCCATTCTTCATTCTTTAGTTCCTCCTGGGGATGGTGGAATATCTGTTGGTCAAGTGGCAACTGCAGCAGCAAGATTGATTGGAGAAGCATAGTATTACAATTAATACGTATATTAAATGAGTTTCTTCACGTGCTCCAATCCGTTCTCGGCAGCTGTTGCATTGATTTTTTCGAATTTCTTGGGGAAAGCTTCACTGATTGCTTTGAGTGCAGATTCTTTGCTGATAGGTACGATATTTGTCCCAATTATTCCTCCAAACATAACCATGTTTAGCGCTCGTGGGCTTCCAGCTTCAATTGCAATCTTCTGTGCATCAATCTCAATTATTTTGTCTGTGAAATTACGAATCGATGTCAGAATCTCATTATGAGTGGGATACTCAGCCTTGCCCATAGAAACTGCAACAGGATATTGTATATGAGAACTCATGAGAACGAGACCACCCTTTTTCACCAAGTGGATTTCTCGTAGTGTTTCGACAGGTTCGAAGCCAACCAAGAGATCTGCAAATCCTGAATCAATGACTGGACCACTTGCATTGTCACCAATACGGACTGTGCATACAACATGACCACCTCTCTGAGCCATTCCATGAATTTCGCCTACACGAACATTCATTCCTTCAGTTAATACAGTCTTAGCAAGAAGCTCTGCTAGAGTAAGAACTCCTTGTCCACCAACTCCCGCAATGGCAACATTAATTGTATTACTAGTATTACTATTCATCTATTCTGCCTCCTCCCTCTTTATTGCTCCTTGTGGACATACCGCAACACAGGTTCCACATAGATTACACTGTGTTGAATCTATTACAGCCTTCTCAGTTTCTGGGTCCATATACATTGCAGGACAAGATAGACGATTAAGACAACGTTTGCAAGCTGTACATTCCTCTTCGTCAACATAGTATTTTGGTGGAGTTTCACCTGCACGACGGCGATCTGCGGCAGTCAAAAGTGCGCAGGGCTCTTTACTAATCAGGACTGCGGGACTGTGATGTTCCCTTGCCCACTTCACCATCTCTCTCACTTCGGCAACGAGACCTGCAATGGATTCAAAGGGATTGATTGTCTTTACATACTTTACACCAAGACCCTTACAGACTTCTTCAATGTCAAGTGGAGTAACTTCTTTTCTCATGCCGGTGATTCCAGTTCCGGGATGAGGTTGGTGACCAGTCATCGCGGTCGTTCGATTATCTAATACGACTAGACAAATCCTGTGTTGGTTGTATACTGCATCAACAATACCTGGAAGTCCAGATGCAAAGAAGGTACTGTCTCCTATAGTTGCAACTACATCTTGATCTGTGACCTCAGCAATTCCACATGCGGTTGTTATTGAAGAACCCATGTCAAAGAGAATGTCTGCGGTTTCAAGTGGGGGAGCAATACTCAGTGTGTAACAGCCGATATCAGATGGATAGATTGCTTTCCCTCTTGTTGCAGTCCGGATTGCATAGTATGATGCTCGATGTGGACAACCAGCGCAGAGTAAGGGAGGTCTCGGAGGGAGGTCTTGGATTGATTGAGATCGCTGGTCAATCTCTGCCCAATTAATAGGTGTATTACAATTATTAACCTTGCATAGTGCTTCAATAACAATCCTTGGACTATACTCACCAACACGAGAAAAGAGACCCTGTTCCTTACCAAGGATATCGACACTTATTTTTTCTAGATGCGCAAGTCGACGTGCATGTGTTTCAAGGAATGGTTCAAGTTCTTCGACAATAACAACTCTGTCATGACGCTGGAGAAACTCTGTGATTTTCTTCTCAGGAATTGGGTGGGTTATTCCAAGCTTCAGAATCTCTGCTGAGATATTCAGCTCCAACAGAGCTTCCTTCACATAGTTGTAAGACACTCCGCTAGTTATTATTCCAAGATCTCCTTTACCCTCAGTGAAATTAAGAGGACTGGTTTCAGACTCTTCTCGAGCTTTCTCAATCTGTTCAAGTAACCATGGATGTCTTACGCGTGCAACAGCTGGAATGGGTACAAAACGGAAGGGGTCTTTTTCGAATTCAATTTTGTCTGGACGTGAAGGTATGGATCCAAACTCAATTGGAGCTCTTGTGTGATTGACTCGAGTTGTGGTCCTGAAGAGAACAGGAATCTCGAATTTTTCCGAGAAATCATATGCTTCAAGAAGCATCGACTTGGATTCAATTGGATCACTTGGTTCCATCATGAGCATGTTACCCATCAAGGCGTAGTATCTGCTATCATTCTCGTTCTGGGAGCTCCACATACTTGGATCATCAGCTACAACGATTACCATACCTGCTCGAACTCCAACATAAGCAAGTGAGAAGAATGGGTCTGCAGCTACATTGAGACCTGGTCCTTTACAGACCATCATTGACCGGACTCCTGCTACAGCGGCAGCTCCAGCAACTTCTAGTGCAACCTTTTCGTTGGTACTGAATTCAAAGTAAAAATTGGGAATCTCAGGCGCCATGAATGTCAGATTATTTCCAATCTCACTACTGGGTGTTCCAGGATAGAGAGCTACTAATCTGACTCCAGCCTCAAGTACTCCTCTAGCAATAGCTTCGTTAGCAAGTAAGAGTACTTTCTTTCCAGGAGAGTCTTCAACTAGTTCTTGAGGTTTAGCCAATCACAGATCCTCCACATTCAAACCTATGTCGTCGGGGATTATGAACTATGTAATAGTCTTGTGGTATTGGACAAGTGATACTTGGAACACGTGTTCCATGCTTTTCTTATCGTAATACCAGTAATACAGTTAGAACACGTGTTCTAAAACCTACCAGACCCCTTCATTTCCACTAGAAAATATCAACTATTTATCTATAAGAATCGATAACGGCAAGTATAAATAGCTGTTTTAACAGCTTCCATTTATCTCCATTTTTATATACTATATATTGATCGCTTGCACGCACACCATTTTTTATTTCTGCAGTGGAAATGATGGGGTGTTATCCAGATATTCCTTGGCTCTTATTCTGATACTAGCTAGGGCAATAGTAACTGGAACACGTGTTCCAAAAATCAGCCCCGTACCTAGACCTCTTGAGCAATCTCATACACCTTAAGGATCAGAATATCTTTGTATGTTGAAAACAGACTATCAAATAGAACACGACAATCCTCTGGAACCAATAATGCTGAATCTGCAACAGCCTCAGCTCCTACACATTCATCTAGGAGACCAGGTTTTCTTTTTTCTTTAATTCCTGATTTTGTCTTCCAAGTGTATGTATATCCGTAGAGCTCCTTTGTAAAAGATACTCGACGAGCATTACTACGTCTTGCTTCCTTACAATCATATAGATAGAGATATGATGTCATGACCGTCACACACAATTCAAAGAACACATGTTCTGATTTTTCAAATTGTGTAATACAATCAATACATACACATTAGCCGACACGGAAAAGTTAAAGCGTGGGTGTCTGGGCCCACGGTCTCAACACTCTGTGTTCCTAATAGACTTGGAGGCGAACTTCGTGAATCGGATTGGTCTGCGGAAGGAAGAAAAAGCGTTCGAAACAAGGGTTGCACTTATTCCTGATCAAGTAAAGTCACTTGTTAAAGAGCACGGTATTGAATTTGTGATTGAACCCAGTACTCAGCGAGCATTCGCAGAGGAAGAATTTGAGAAGGCTGGCGCGACTGCTATTCCACTGAAAGGAAGTGGTGTCCCTGTCATTCTTGGTATCAAAGAGATGCCAATCAATTTCTTTGAGAAAGATGTAGCCTATGTTTTCTTTAGTCATACTATCAAGGGTCAGAAGTACAATATGCCTATGCTTCAAAAAATAATTGACACAGGATCCACATTGATTGACTACGAACGAATAGTGGATGAAAAAGGCCGTCGTCTGATTTTCTTTGGAAATTGGGCTGGAATGGCTGGAATCTCTGACACTTTTCGTGTATTAGGAAACCGTCTAAAACTTGAAGGTATCAGACCTAATCCATTTGCTGAAATGAAACCTACTCTTGAACTCACAGGTCTTGAGGAAGTGAAAGAGGAGTTTAAGCTACTTGGAAAACGGATACAAGATCAGGGACTCCCCAAAGAACTCACACCTTTTGTTGTAGGATTTGCAGGCTATGGAAATGTTTCACGTGGAGCTCAAGAGCTCTTTGATTTGCTTCCACACAAAGAAATCCAACCCGAAGACCTTCCAAATCTTGAACCAAGGAGCAACCTGTTGTACAAGTGTGTCTTCAAAGAAGAACATATGGTTGTCCCTAGAGATTCCTCGGTTAAGTTCGAGCTACAAGACTACTACAAATCTGGAAGCGAAAAATACCGTGGCGTGTTCCATAACTATGTACAATATCTTACAGTCATTATGAACTGCATCTATTGGACCAAAAAATATCCTCGTTTAATAACTAAGGATTTCATTCGTGACCATTGGAAAGATGATTCACGTAAATTGCATGTAATTGGTGATATCTCGTGTGATGTTGGAGGTGCAATTGAATTCACACTTGATTGTACGACTCCTGCTAAACCTGCATTTGTCTATTTAGTCAACGAGGACCGTATTGAACTTGGTGTAAAAGGTGATGGTCCAGTAATCATGGCAGTTGATAATTTACCATGCGAACTTCCTCGTGAAGCATCAGCATCATTTGGGAGTACTCTACTGGATTTCATACCTCCACTGGCAAAAGCTGATTTCAAGGCATCTTTTGAAGACCTGGATTTACCAAGAGAAATCAAGGATGCAATTATCGTATATCGTGGAAAATTAACAAAGAACTACGAATATCTCAATGAATATCTGAACTAGGGTGATATCAAAATGAAGAAAGTGCTATGTTTAGGTGCCGGGCTTGTAGCTCGTCCCTTTATCCACTATCTTAGTAATCATGGCTTCCATGTAATGGTCGCTAGTAGAACAGTAAGTAAAGCTGAGAAATTAATCAAAGGCTGTAAGAATGCAGAGGCTGTAGCTTTCAATATAGCTAAAGATGATCGTCTTCTTGATGAACTGACCTCACAAGTTGATCTTGTATGTTCTTTACTTCCATACACATACCACGTTAAGGCTGCAAAAGTTGCCATCAAATACAAGAAGCCATTCTGTACCACTTCATACATCTCGAACGAAATGAAAGCACTGAATGATGAAGCCCAAAAGGCAGGTATCATACTTCTGAATGAATGTGGTGTTGATCCTGGTATCGATCATATGAGTGCAATGAAAATCATTGATGAAGTTCATAATAATAACGGAAAGATTGTGAGTTTCACTTCCTTTACAGGAGGTCTCCCAGCCCCTGATGCAAATGACAATCCATTTGGATACAAGCTCTCATGGAGTCCTCGTGGAGTTTTACTTGCAGGACGAAATGATGCACACTTCCTGCGAAATGGAAAAGAAGTAAAAATCAAAGGTGCTGATCTCTTTCAAAATTGTGAACCCATGGAAGTACCTGGAATAGGTCCCTTCGAAGGATATCCGAATAGAGATAGTATGTCTTACATTGACATATACAACATCCAAGAAACAAAGACCATGCTGAGAGGAACCTTCAGAAATACCGGCTGGTGCGAAACCCTAGACAAGATTGCCGACTTAGGTCTACTTGACATTGAAGAACGGTCGCTGAGTGGAGTGACATATGCGGGGTTGATGCGGGAGCTGACATCAGCTGGCGATAGTGACCTCAAGGAAGCGATTGCAGAATTTTGTAAGATTGAGCCAAATAGCGAAGTTATCTCTCGTTTTGAATGGCTTGGTCTCTTAGATGAAAAAGAAATAAACGCTAAGGCAAATACACGATTAGATGCACTGTGTGCACTCTTTGAAGAAAAGCTGAACTATGCTCCTGGTGAACGTGACATGCTTGTCATGCACCATGAATTCATTGCCGAATATCCAAATAAGAAACAGAAGATAACATCAACGATGATTGATTATGGTATTCCAAATGGTGATAGTTCTATGTCAAGGACAGTTGCACTTCCTGTTGCAATTGCAAGTAGGATGATTCTCGAAGGCAAGATCAACATCACTGGTGTACATCGTCCTATTATTCCTGAGATATACGAACCAATTCTAAACGAGTTGGCTGCACTAGGTATCTCCTTAGAAGAACATACATACGATTTGTAATACCAATAATACAGGATACTATACAGCAGAAGAGAAGCTAGCTAATCACGAACTCGCATCTGGATGGCTGCTAAGAGCTCTTCTGCTCTCTCTGTTTCTCTCAAGACTTCTTTCACCTCAGTCTTGAGGCGGTATGTATACCCAGATCTATTTCCGTAACGCTCGAGATGTCCCTTTCCATTATCCCACATTCGGGCAAGATAAGTTGAAGCTGTACTCTTAGGGAGATTCTCATTGAATGTATCCTCATAGATTTCTGCAACATCTAGAGAAGAAAATTTACCATGCTTGAATGATGCATAGATGATTACCTGCATCTTTTCGTAGTTACTCATTGATTCCAATCTTGTTTCGTCCATGCTGGTTTCTGTAATCTCATCTGCTACTTCTCCAAAGATGTAACCAGTACTAGTTTCAAGAAATACCTTGAATTTGGCAAACATCTCATCAATACTTCCACCTTTGACCTGAAAACTGGATTCTTCTCCCATAGTTTCATCAGACACCAGGATCTTGAAATCAAATGGCGCTTCTGTCAATGATAGGATCTTTTTGAATCTGTTAAGTGCTTCACTCGGACTAACATATTTACACTGGAATATTTCACGAAGGCCTGGAGCCGAACTATATGTGAATTCATAGACGTAGTTAGTTCTTTCTCCATCAGTCACTTCTTTTTCACCTTCGAGAGTTCTATCTATAACTTTGTTATTCACAACAAAATAGTATCAGCGTCCAAATAAGTGTGAGTATGTGAATTGAATATACGTAGATAAGAGCTACATAGGACGTTTATACCTATATGGGACACGTCCATCTCGTTTCTCTTGTGCTCACGTCCTTTCTAGTCGAATATTAATAAAAAAAGCATTATGAACCCTTTATTTAAAAAAATAAGGAATTTGTCCATCCTGTTCATCATTCACTATTCTATATGCATTGTGAATGAAGCAGTAAGCATTTCATATGTCCAATTACTTAGTTCCATAGGAAACGAAGGGGTGTGTCTATTCACAGGTAAAAGAAGGTTTATGAGGGTCATTTCATATAGAAAAAGGAAGCAAAAACCCTTTTCGTAAAAAGCATTCACAATTATGGCGCCATTCACACACAAATTCTGTGAACCTGTGTTTGTGATAACTGCTTGTGAATTCATTCAGGTATCAAGTAATCCAATGGATCTTCACCTAAAACTAACTGGTTATAGCTTTTGTTTGAAATTGTGTCAAATACATTTTCTAGTCGACCCTTGGTATTCACAATATCTCCCTTTGAAGCATGCTCTGTGAATCGACCACGAAAACTTACAATCCATTTTAGATTTGGTAAATCCTTAGACTCAACTCTGTATCGACATGGTGAGAAAATGGATTCCCTATCATCAACTATCATACACTGAATCTCTCTAAATCCTAAATTCTCAGCAACTATCTGACCAAAGCTTTCTTTGATATCTTGAGGACGTTTTACTAATCTAATGAAAAATTGATGTTCTCCAAAGATACCTTGCAAGATTTTCTTTCTCTCGATTTCTCCAAGAATATCATGATATTTGGTTAATCCTCCCCATCGAAATGAAAGATGTTCCTTCAATAAACCATCCGAATAACATTGTATGCCAGGAATATCGTCAAAGTTCTGCTTCAAATTCTTATAAAATTCAAAACATGACGATTCTCCAAGCACAATCAAATCAATATCTGATCCTTTACCCGCTACCCCAATAAGCTGTGATCCTGTGACACCAATATCTGAACTATTTACATTGGTATATTCTATTAACAAATCTACTAAGTGTGAAGTCGCAACTGAAAGTGTATCTGAACACTTACGGATCACACTCATATGTTCTACAGGATCAAGAACTTGACTCACTTTTTCATGTGGGACAGATTGTACGACTCTACCATGAGGTTCACTAAACCACAAATATTCGGGAAAATTCTGTTTGAGGTAATGTTCTCGTTCACGTAAATCATAGATTTTCTGGAAACCAGATTTTGATTCAGTATCAGGTATATATCTCAAATAGGCAATAGTTCTATCTTCAGGATGAACAACACCTTTCACCTCAAATATCAGGTCATCTATTGTCTTGATGAAGTAACCTTCCACTAATCTCTTTGACACTTCCATCATCTGACAAGAATACGATATGGTATTAAAGCAGTTCATTTAGCATGTGAAATATAATGATAGACCCATCGATAATCAAGTCTGACTTTGAGATTTTCAAATCCAATAGTGACCTTGTATATCTTGACTCAGCAAGTACTACACTTGTACCTAGAGTCGCTGTTGAATCTACTTCTGATTTTCTCAATAATACAGTTGCATCCGCTCGGCGTGGAGCTCACAAACTTGCAATCAAGGGTGGTAATATCGTCAAGGAGGTTCGAGAAGACTTGGCAGCCTTCCTTCAAGGGAACGCATCGTCATTCTCTTTTCAAAAATCAATTCCTTCTACTGTTGCATCATTAGCCTATGGATATGACTGGAAGCAAAATAAGAAGGATAAAATTCTCATTTCGCAAAATGAAGATAACTCAGTATATGTATCATTGTTACGAGTCGCTGAAGTTCTAAATTTGGATATAGAGATTATTTCCCTCGAAGAGGATGGAACAATATCATTGCCCGCTCTAGAACACTCCATAGATGACAAAACTGGTATTGTTGCAATCGGTCATTCGATTCCAGGTATTGGTACTAGAAACCCAGTATCAAGAGCTGCAGAGATTATTCACGAACACGATGCAGTATTACTGACTGATGCAACAAGATCTGTAGGGTTGACACAGGATTCTCCAATTCATCTTGGTTGTGATATTCTTGTCTTCTCAGCAAACATCGGTCTCATGGCACCTCCAGGATTAACAATCCAATGGATTTCCACCGAACTTGGCAAGAATCATAGACCTGGGATAATAGGGGGAACTGCTGTATCTTTGATACAGAATACCACCTATGAAACAGCTTTCCAACCCCACAAATTCGAATCGGGATACATCAATATTCCTGCAATAGCAGGTCTCAAATCTTCAATCAAATATCTCTCCAATCTTCATACAAAGGGTCTTGTACAACATCTTATGAATCTCTCAAAGCATATGAAAAAGCGTCTGTTAGAGATTCCAAGTTTGACACTATACGGAAATCCAGATGACACAAATACAATTTTTGGATTCAATATAGGAGATACCTCTGAAATTGGTTGCCATGATATTGCAATGTTTCTTGATGAATCAAACATTGCAGTCAGGAGTGGCTACATCTGTGCCCATCCAATAATACAATCGATCACTGATGATGGTCTCATACAGGCATCTTTGCATGCTTATAATTCGCTTGATGATATCAATAAATTCACTGACACTCTAATGATAATCACTGAGCAATTGCTATAGTAGAATTGAACCTATATCAATACAAAACTTGGTGGAAAGAATACAAAGTACTGGACAGTGATTGCTAAGAGTATTCCACTAAACACCAGACCTTTTCCTCTTTTCTGATTAATCTCAGTGAACCAAAGAATAGCACCAATAAGAACTACAATGAATGATGAGATATTTCCAATAAAGATTAGAAAGTCCCAAATTTCTGCAAAGTATCCTGCAATTAAGTTTGCAAAATCTACAAGTGGGCTTAGTATCTGGAAGAACATCGAATTATCCTCATACAATAGTCATGTATCTATTGATGATATAAAGTCCTCAAAGAACTGTGACTGACTTTGCGAGGTTTCGAGGCATATCCGGATCGTATCCTTTTCGTAATGCCATATAATAACTGAATAATTGAAGCGGTACAATAAATACCATCGTCGAAAACTCTGGTTCAACATCTTCCGGAATTGTGAAAACAAATTTTGAAAGACTTTCCAATTCCTTATCATTTTTGAGAATCACAGAAACGACGGCAGCTCCTCGTGCTTTCATTTCCATAATGTTCCCAATCATTCTACTTCGAGTTTCATCATTTGGTGCGATAAAGATTACAGGAAATCCATCCTCAACAAGTGCGATTGGTCCATGTTTTGACTCACCGGCTGAGTATGCCTCTGCATGATTATATGAAATCTCTTTCAATTTCAGTGCAGCTTCCTCAGCAGTGGCGATTGAAACACCTCTTCCCAAGAAGAGAAGACTTCTGTGCTGATAGAGTTCACCAGCAAGTCTCCTTGCTAATTCTTCGTTTCTTGAGATTGTATCTGATACAATCTCTGGTATTTTCTCCAAACCTTTCCGTTTAACATCAATCTTATTGGAATCTATGAAACCTGTCAGTTCACCCAATGCTAAAGCAATCAATGCAAGAGACGTCAGTTGAACCATGAATGTCTTAGTTGCTGCTACACCTATCTCTGGACCTGCCTGTGTTAGGATAGTATGGTCCGCAAGACGTGTAATCGAGCTACCAACTACGTTTGTAATGGCTATGACTTTGACTCCATGTTCTTTTGCAAATTTAACAGCAGTAATAGTATCTGTAGTTTCTCCTGATTGAGTAATTGCTATAATGCAATCTCTCTTTGTCAATGCTCCATAGACAGTATCTGAGAAATCACTAGCAAGTTCAAAGGTAGGAAGTACTCCTGCAATTGATGCAAACATGTGTCGTCCAGCAATTGCTGAATGACCGGAAGTACCCATTGCTAACATGAAGACTCTATCACATGATTGAATAATATCTGCAGCTTGTTTAATTACATCATCTCTGAGATGTAATGTATTTCTAATTGCTTCTGGTTGTTCATGAATTTCTTTCAGCATAAAATGTGGGTAACCACTCTTCTGTGCTTGATCTGCAGTCCAGCTAATCTCTATACTATCCCGATTAATTTTACTACCATCCGAGAGATTTTCTATTAGGATTTCATCACTGGTGAGACATGCTATCTCTCCATCATGCAAGAGAATCATATCATTGGTCATTGGTAAGAATGCAGGAATATCCGAAGACACATACGAAACATCTTTCTTTCTACCTATTACTAAGGGATTTCCATCACGAGTGCAAACAATCTTATTTTCATTCTCGTTAGTGCTCATTACAACAATCGCATATGTCCCCTCAATTCGTTTTGTGACTTCCTTAACAGATGTGAATAAATCCAAGCCACTATTCATATAATCTTCAATCATATGCGGAATAATTTCTGTATCGGTTTCAGACATGAACTTGTGACCTTTTTCACTCAGTTCTCTTCGAAGTTCTAAGAAATTATCAATCACTCCATTATGTACAACAGCTATTTCATTTTTACAATCAAAATGAGGGTGTGAATTCAACATAGAAGGAATTCCATGCGTTGCCCAGCGCGTGTGACCTATACCTATTGAACCGGGCATAGCATCTAGATCTAACTTCTTATGAACCTCTTCGACTTTCCCCTTATCCTTTTTGATAAATATCTTAGCACCATCTATCGTTGTTACTCCTACCGAATCATAACCTCGATATTCTAGACGTTTTAATGCTTGATGAATAAAGGGGGCAACATCACCGCGTTTTTGAACTACACCAATAATACCGCACATATGCTGAATTCCTCAGAGGTAGAATATATTACCCTTGCACAAAGGTGCAAAAAGGCTTTGTATGCGGAAAGAATCGCACTATTTTAGCCGGTGAGTTCAATCTCGATATATACGGAGTCTGGAATCCGGACCCTCATAATCTGACGAATAGCTCTCTCATCAGCATCAATATCAATGAGTCTTTTATGAACACGCATTTCCCATTTGTCCCAAGACTCAGAGCCCTGACCACAGGGAGTCTTTCTTGTTGGAATTACCATTCTACGAGTTGGGAGTGGAATAGGACCTGCCATTCGGACACCGGTCTTCCTAGTAATTCGCTTTATCTGATTACAGACTCCATCTAGATGTTCTGTACTCGTGCTTGACAATCGTATTCGTGCTCTTTGAGTCATATAGTAATCACTCTCTAATTGTGAGGTGTCCAAGGGCTACGAAAATTGAATTGGATAAAAAGCTTGTCTTGTGAATCAATTATTCACTCAAAATGGTAACATCCATAAGAGTGACATCATCCAAGAGAAAATGTGTTACATTTGGAGAATCTAGTAATCGTCAAACTGGGCGGATCAGTAATTACCCATAAAGAGTCAGTACCTCCCACTATTAATGAACAGCATCTTAGTCGTATTGTAAAGGAGCTATCAATGCATGACGGGAAGCTCATAGTTGTATTAGGTGGTGGTGCACATGGTCACCAAGCAGCTCATAAATATGGATTTGGAAATCCTGATACTGACCCTGAAAAACTTCTAGCGGGAATTCCTGAAATACGACACAATATGCTTCAATTAGCATCAAGGGTAGAAAATGAATTTACTTCACAAGGAATCCCGGGAGTCATCATCTCACCATTCATGATTTCAACACTGCAAAATGGCTTGATAGATAATTTTTCAATTGAAATTATCAAATCAACACTTAATGCAGGAATAGCAGTGATAATCCATGGCGATGTATGCTATGATAAAACAAAAGCTGCATCCATTCTGAGCGGAGATACAATTGCAAAATATCTAGCAGAAGAACTTCAACCGAAGGCAGTCCTCATTGGAACGAATGTCGATGGGGTAATGGATGATAATCCAGACACAAATCCAGATGCTAGGCATATTCCACTCATTAACAGTTCTAACAAAAACCAAACACTCACAAAAACTGGGCCTTCATCAAGTATTGATGTCACAGGTGGTATGACCAAGAAAATCACTGAGCTGGTAGAGCTAGCAAAGTATGATGTTGATATTGCTATTTTTAATTTGCTAATACCTGGTCGATTAACAGCCCTACTTCAAAACAATGATGTAATCTGTACTAGAATTAGGTCTGATTAAGTCACAAGAGTAGAAACATTATCATCCATTGTTTTTATGATTAGATTTCCCGGTGTAACAACACTATCTTCGAGATACTCTGATGCAGTAAGTACACATACAACCTTGGAAGATTTACAGGTTCTGCATGCTACATCACTATGAAGATTCAATAATGTATTCAGTTGTTGTTGATTTGGAAATATCACATAAGATGTATTATTGGCACAGAGATCATAATATCCATGGTTTCGTGAAACCTCTGGGTGATGTTTTCTAAGTTCCTGCTCAATGATGTTGGTTGCTGATTCTTTCAATTGCTTTAGAACCGATGAATTCACAATCCAGAGGCCTTGCTCTAGCTCAATGAATTCACTTTCATCATTCGATCGTAAGGCTATCAATACTTCATCTGCAAGAAGTTCAGTCAATGCTCTTCTTCCTTCATCCACAGTCAATGGAGCTGATCTACCTTTATGAGATTGCATTGCAGTGGTTTCAATGAAATCAAGCAGTAAATCCCATTTTATCTTCCCGTTTGATAAATCAACAAAATCTTGAATCAAACCAAACCATAATCTGATTTGTATAGCTCTACTTGTAGCTGTTCCAATTTCATGCATTGCACCAATAATCTCAGCATCTTCATTTACCTCATCATTTTTCTCTTCTTTTTTAATAGGTCCTCTGTATAGATTCTCAATCATCGAATCTAATGAACTTGGGAATGCCGATACAACACGAACATCATTGAACTCTTCATACTTATCCAAAAGCTCACGAAGTTTGGCAGCGGCGACACTTCCTCTGACAACAACGAATAGTTCACTAATTCCATTTCTGAGCATTTCCATATAGTGACGAATTTTTGCCATAGTTGATTCCATTGATGAAGCACGAAGATGTTGAGGAAGAATAACAACTGCTCTCTCTTCGATAATCAAATCTGGCCAGTCTGGTTGGTCTTTATTTGTAGTACTTCCATCAGAATCCATACCTAACTTTTCCAAAATATATTCCACAATCACCTTCCTAATGGCTTCTAACCCATTATCAGGCAGTGTATATACAAATCCACCTGGGACTAGGGACAATGCTTCACGTTCTATTGTACCCATAGCTACAAGTTCTCTGATGACCTCAGAGATATCATCCTCCATCACAGTTGGATCAAGTGCAGTTAGTAATTCCCGGATATCCTTCTCTGTAGACATACCAGCTTTCGCTAAAGATGCTACCACATGATTCCCAAATCGTCCTACTCTATCAAAAACAACAGTCTGCGTTGCTGATTTGGCAGGAGGTTCTTCTTCCTTATTTTCTGTAGTAATAACAGATGTAACTAAGATGGGCTCTTTCTCTGCTATCTCCTTCTCTATACCTGAGTCAGATACTGAAGTTTCTACTATTTCTGGGTCAATGAATAATTTAGTTGCAACTTCAAAAGTTTCGGTATTAGGAATTGATACCAACGCTTTTCCGCACTTGATACTCCGTAGATAGGTTTCTTGTTCTTCATTGAGAGACAGAAATCTCCCACCAATTTGGCTATCATATGGTAATCGAAATACAATTTTTGTTGCGGTATTTGCAAGTATATTAGCGGATATATTAGGTCTTGTTGAAACAACAATAACTCCTTGACCAGTCGCTCTCTGCAACAACACCATTGATTCCCCAGTTGTAACATCTGCAGAGGAATGTTTTGAATAGCTCTCAGGAACTAGATTATTCGCTTCTTCAAGAACCACTACATGATGTAAACCAGGGACAATGCCTCTTGTCATAGCTCCTTCGAAAATCCGTTTAGCTATGAGATTATAGAGGATTCGTGCAGAATCCATACCTCCTACCCTAGCAACATAGCTCAGGTCAAGAATAATTCGTTTGTTCAACAGACTCGAGATGTCTATAGCCCCAGATCCTCCACAAAGAATCTCATTAAGAGGTTCTTGGAATAATATTTGAAGTCGATTGAGAAGTGCATCTCGAGTCATTGTTCCTACGCGGTCATTTGAAGCCAATGAAGTTATCATATCAGATAATGATTGGACAGAGTTGTTCTCTTCAAGAGAACTAGCAAGATGCATTACAGACTCTCTCAGTAGGCGTTCCATTGCAGGAGATAATTCAGATGAATCACCTCGCTCTTTGAGTAATTCTCTCAACATAATAAACGTAGAATATGCTGACCCCTCAGGATTTCCAGTATTTGAGTCCATCAAGCTAATTATGAATGACTTATCAAGCCCAGGTCGTAGTACTGTAATCTCTCTCTCCTTATTTCGTGCTAATCCTCCATACTCAGAACCTTTGACATCAAAAATCCACCAAGGTATGTCAGATTTATCACTAAGTTGAGCAATAAGATGCTTTACCAAGGTTGTTTTTCCTGTACCTGTAGCACCTAAAATTGCTACATGCTCTCGAAGCCATTCAATTTTCAGACCTGCACTGGAAAATGGTTTTCCTTCAAAAATTGTATCTCCAATTAAAAGATCCTTTCCCAGCGCATCCCGCGAAGGAATCTGAAAAACTGGTAAAACTTCGGGACTAATTACAGGGAGTTTTCTAACAGGTGTATTGACAAAAGACACAAGTCTACTAACATGGATTCTATGTTTCCTAAGATGAAACCTCGTTAGTAATTTGAAGGCGGAGCTTTTTGTTATCTTCTTCGTATCCAATCTAATAGAATCATATCCTCCCCAGATTGATTCAATTAATCCCCTTACACCTTCGTTTACTACATTATTATCTACAAGTTCATTCTTTTTAATGACAAAGTAAACTGTTGAATCAAACCAACCTATGTCATCTTGAATTTCCTCATACTGTGTAACTAATTGCTTTTTCATTGCATGATCTTTCAAAGATTCTTCCTTTCGTTTCTCTTTCGATTGTATTGATTTCCATTTTCCTTCGAGTTTTTTCCGTTCTCTTCCAGGTTTGGCTGCTGAGAAAACACATGTCATTGACACAGAATAATTCTGTTTTAGTGCAGTTGAAAGGAATGTGCCAACTTGTGATGCATCAACTGATGGATTGACCCTTGGTTTACCTCTTAAGGTGATGAGAACACTATCTTGGATTGGTTTTCTGATGATATCACCTATTTCACACTCGTTATCTTTCATAAATAATATAGCAGCTTTCTTTAGGTCATCGTTTTCAAGAATTCTGAGATCTATTTTATTCAATGAGGAAAGTAAGATTGCTTCTGCTCTAGTAGCTTCTCTTCTAATTTTCTCTGTAACTATCGATGGATCCAGGTCCATAGTTGACACGAAAATTCGCAAGAATGGTTCTCCACTTGATACCCCAGCTTCAAATGTCATATTCACTGATTTATCCATTCCAGAACGCATAGCTAACAACATAGAAGTATTGTATTTTGGAATCCCATTATCATCAACCCGTATAGAACCAACGGTTGACACAATCTCAAGGCAACATAATCCAATAGTTTGATTATAACGATTAATAAGTAGTATATTCTTTTCAATAGTAATTTTCAGGTCTGTCTGTTCTAAATTCAGTTTACTTGAGATAATACCTAATGAGATTGGAATTAGGCAAATCATCACTTCAAGAATGGTCTTGAAGGGGATCAAAGGTGTTGAAATCACCTTGAATAAAGGTAGAATGTATACAATAATGAAGTAAAGAAAAAGGCTGACAAATCCCAATATCCATAATCTAGTTATAATAATTGCAAATCTAGAATCTACTTGGTCTGAAGAACGATCTCTCTCCTTAATTTTCCCAAGAGACAAATGGAGCGTCATACAGATTTCTCCCTTATTCACTGATTCCATTTTACGAGGTTATTGCAATTAGAACCGAACCATTGTGTCCATGTTTGACATAAGAACTCCCCTCAATATTCACCAAAGTTGTAGGAGATTAAAAACTCAAAATCACACTCAAAGTAGAGCCAAGAACCATTTTTACTGGAGGCATATAGTTGGATAACACGAGTATCAAAAGAATTCTGTTCCTTTTTTCGATACTGTCTCTTCTCTTTTTAATCTCAGTAAATGTTGAAATAGCTAGTGCGGATGAAGATTTCGTTGCTATTCGCGGAGAAAATGTCACTATAACTGTATTATTACTTCAAAATGGTACCTATGGAAATCCTATCGCAAATCAAGAAATTAATTTCTTTGATCAAATCAATAACCAACTACTTGGAACTGATATTACTGATTCAAGTGGATGGGCATCCATTGTTTGGGCCATTCCTATAGATTATCCATTAGGTCCGACCATTATCAATGCGACCTTTTCTGGAAATGAATCATTATTCTTAGCTCCATCATCACAGAATATCACATTGAATATTCTTGCTGCTACAGAAATTTCTCTTCATGAGGTCCCTTCTCAGTTAGCCCCGGGAGACATGCTTTCCTTTTCAGTCACTCTTTTTGACGATAGTTCAAATCCCTTAGTCAACAGACAAATCTATGTCTATAGTAATAATATTCTACTTGCTACTTCAGTGACTAATAGTACCGGAGAAGCAAGTTTCTCTATCCACTGTAATGATTCTTGGAGTTCATTAGGTGATAACGCAATTCTAATTGTCCATGAACAAGACCTTCTAAATTATTATGGAAGATCTGAAAAACAATTTGTTGTTGAAATCCAACAATTCCAAACTTTGGTGCAATCTAATTTTTCCTTGGAGTCAGTCCTTTTAGAAGAGAGTCTATCCATCGAATTCGAACTAAGTAGTCCAGAAGGTGGAATCTCATCGAATCTAGAAATAATGTTAGATGGAGTTCCAATGACAACCATAAACACAGACTCATTTGGAATTGGTTCACTATTATTGAATATTGATGAACAATTCTCTCTAGGTCATCACTATCTAGCAATAATATACAATGGATCAGAGAGATATGCAGAGTCTTCACTCACTCTTGAATTTGATACTCTCAGTCCTTCAATGATACGAATAACAGGACCATCTTATGCTATAATCGGTCAAACCTATTACGCACATATTGTATTATCTGACATTCTCAGTCGTCCAATCGAAGGGATGCTTTCCATATCCGATCTTACAGATGGAAGAAATATTAGTATTATAATACCACGCGATACAACTGATTTCATGTTAGAGTCATCTGTATTCGGTCCTGTCGGTATACATAATCTTTTGATACGTATTGAGAATCCATTTCTTACTAATAATACTGTTATACAATTTGTTGAAGTATGGTCTCAGCCACAGATTATTATTCATCATACTAATATTCTCCATTATGCTTCTCCAAATCAGGAAATCACAATCATAACCCAACTAATTGATTGGTCTGGAAATGTTAGTTACCAAATGGTTCAGCTTCTCTGTAATGATGAGATTCTAGCATTTGCTACAACAGACGAGTATGGAATTGTTATTTTATCCACTGTGGCATCAAAATATGAAGGGGTCTATAATCTCTCTATTGTATACCCTCAAAACATTACTCGATATGAACTATCTACTCATTTAGATTATAATCTGATTGTCAGTACATCCATACCAGTATTAGTTCAACTTCAATATTACGAAGTAATTCCACCACTTCAACAAGTTTCCATATATCTACGAGTACAGTGTCTGAATGGTTCTCTACTAGCTGATATTCCAATCAGAATTATTTGGCAATCTATTGAAATTCGAATAGTTACACAGGAAGAGGGTCTATTACAGATTAATTTCCCGGTTCCTAGTATAAGTGGTAACTATTCACTATATTACGAAATTCAACAAGTATTTGGTCTAGCTGCATCTAGTGGTACAATAGATATTCACATACTCATTACGGATGTTCTTGCATCTCAAGGAATTGGAATCAATGGATTTGCAATTGGTATTTTGACTTCATTCATAGTTGTAGCAATACCACTGATAAGGCAGAAATATCTAATAATTTAGAATTAATTGGTGCTCCGGCCGGGATTTGAACCCGGGTCGGGGGATCGAGAATCCCCCATGCTGGGCCGGACTACATTCGGTACAATAATAGATTGACTCTACTATAGTCTACCGGAGCTATGGTATGCCAGCCCGGAGCGCGAGAGCACCCCTCTCTTGTTACAAATAAGCCTTTCCCCATCTTGAATAATTGTACGCTAGAGTACCTTTCATTCTAAGGAGTCGAGAACAATTGTGTCAAATTACTCCAGCTGTCTTGCAATAGTTGTAAGAGTCCACCAACAACGTCTTGAGCCCATCCCGTAGCTTGGAGAATCACAGCTATCACAATAGAAACTGTTACAACAGCTAGACCTAATAATAAGCTCTCTTCGACAAGAGGTCCACCTTGTTCATTCTCAATGATATTTTTACTAGTCACAGATTACACCTCGAGCTGAAAACATTACAATACAATTTAAGGTCCTAAAGAGATTGTTTACAGTTATACTTAGACAACAAATTTCATTGGATGTCCATATGTCCACATATTCTCACTCAGCTTTTCCAAATCCTGTATATTCTCATAGTTATTCAGGGTAATAATCAATGAGTCAAGTGCTGTCTTATGGTCATCTAAACCTAGTTCTCTAGCTTGAGTTCGAAAAGCACCATCTTCAGCAAATGGACCAATTTTCTTTGAAATACTATCATACACTGTATTTGTTCCTTTAAATATCAATAGACCTTCTTTAGTTCCTTTACGAATCTCAACTATCTCCTTCACTTGTCTTTTTGATTCTCCAGGTTTTGGTCTTTCCAGGGTCACAATCAAATCCATTAGCCCAATGTTTGTTCTTTCGATTTTGTGCCCAAGAATCCATCTAGAAATCAAACTAGAAGATGAATCACTATGGCATGTTTGAATTGAATGCAATCCTGCAGCAATTGCCTGAAAGAGGGCTTCACTATGTTCTATTGATTGAATCTCTCCGAGTATCAAATAATCTGGAGACCTATGAAGACATTTTATGATTTCCTCACTCTTACTCAGTTTCTTATGGTATTCATCTACAGGATCAACTTGTAATCTGATTTGATGCCTGTTTTTAGAAATTCTACTCTCTATTGTATCTTCAATGTAGACTTTTCTCCACCATCTTGGAGTCAATTGATCTAGCGCATTCAATAATGTTGTTTTTCCAGTTCCTGGGCCTCCTGTAATGGTGATGTTCAATCTGCTGGATATTGCTAAAAGAAGAAGTGCTGCTGCTTCGCGTGTTATCGTATCATTCTCTATTAGACTTTGAATTGTAAATGGGTGAATTCTTGCACGTCGAATCTCTAAGCTTAAGCCATCAGAACTTAAGGGAGGAACACTTGCAGAAACCCGAAGGATCGAGCCTAGAAGTTCCAAGTCCATTTTTAATGAAGGATTACTACGATCTAGATGCAGATTACTCTCAGATCGAAGAAACGTCACAATTCGTGGTATCTCTGATTCATCATAACTACTCGATGTAACACACCTGCCCAACTCTTGATGGTCAAAGTAAATTGGACTATTAGGTGAGTCCATGTAAACCTCTTCAGTCCTTTCATCTAACAGGAGTGGGAAAATGCGTCCTAGTATACTTGTTTGATGAGATACTATCTGAGATATTCTCAATCTTGTACGTTCAGATATTTCAGGAATCTGTCCTTTGATGTAATCTGATATATTCTTAGCAACATGCAGCAAATTATCCGTATGACTCTCTCTGTATTTTAAAACTGAGCTCTTTTTCTGTCTATATTCAATTTCAAGATCACTCAACATTGTAAATTCTAATGCAGTACTTACAATAGGTAAATGATGACATCTCACATGATGACCATTATTTTCATCAAAGAAAAGTGCAATATAAGGGTCTAGACAATAGATTCCAATTAAGTTGACCATATTATGTAATATTCCATTGTCCTTTCCAATAAACACAGATTCCCATCCGTCACTATACCAAGGAGGTTCCGCCAGGACAGGATTATGAGGAAACCGAAAATGAAGGAGCCCCCTCTCTGTTTCTACCAAAATAGTTGATTGTTCGACACGCTGATTTCCAATTACAAGGTCTTTGCACTTCAAGTCGAGATGCTTTGGACAATTATTACATCTGTTTGAAGAGCATTGTATGACCTTAGTATTGTACTTCATCTATTCTTGACCCCAACAGTAGTTATGACTATCCCTAATATAGCACTACCATGAAATACAAATTTACTGGATGATTTCTATTTCTCCTGATTTTTCTATAATCTTCTTCATCATCCCAAAATGATCACGAATACTGTATTCAGCAACTTCTGTAGCAGCTGATGTTAACTTCTGTGTAAGAACTGGACGTTTTCCAAATTGAGATGCAATCAATCGGTCACTTGCATAAGCAGCTGAAACTGTGAATATGAATGGATTTCTCCCACCACGCTTTGATGCTGGAATCATCGCCAGTATCATGTGAATCTTATCTCTAAGTTCATTTTCATAGGATTTTGGATCCCACCCTCGAGACTTGACTTTCCCTAATACCCGACTACTATTCATTAGCATGGAAACAACCCTAGGAACATAGTCCTTTGGTTTTCGAATTTCTGGTGCATATCCAGTCAATGATTTGAGTCTGAGTGCTTCTCTTACAATAGCTCGAACATTGACACGATGACCACACTTTTCAAATACATTAGCAATTTCTTCAAGCGTTATTGGAGCTTCATTCTTGAATTCACGTACAGCCATTAGAAGACAGACTGCTACGAGTAGAATATTGTTACTGACTTTTTCAGCAGACTCTGAAACAACTTTCTTGTAGAGATATGCAGTTCTGTCACGGACCTGTTCACTAAGCATAAGCAATTTCGATACATGATTCAATGTTCGAAGAGCTCGATATTTGGCTTCATTTTTTCCAATCCTAATTCTAGTACTATAAATAGTCTTAAGCCGTTTGAATTTTTTCTGAGTTCGTCCAGAAAGAGCTTGACCATGTGCATCTTGAAAATACCGATCTTTATGAAATCCAATATAGCTTCCCAAACCATCTACAATATGCATTCGATTTCCTAAGGATACATACATACTTGCATCAGGCGTATCACTCTGTTTTTGTTCACCCATTTGATATGTTGGTGCTACATATTCTCTTGAGATGACCAAGCCACAATTCGCACATACTACATGACCACGACTAGTAACAAGAAAACCATCACAGTCTGGACAGGATTGCAAAGATTTTGAATGAGATTCATATATTTCATCAGTCAAAGACCACACCCAATAGAATTGGGTATTTTCTTTCATAACTGAGTTTCAGGCACTCTATATCCATTTGTACCGGTCAATAGTTCTATCAAATAGACTAGTATCTCTCTTACTAGAACTTAAAGCGCCTAGCCAGAAAGAGGTGCCCGAAAGTATTCGGCTAAAAATGTCAAGTTTCATGTGATTGATACAAAGAACTTCGAAGAATCAAATGTTTTTGTTTGTGCCAGAGTAACTTTTGTTAGCGTAAGAACAAGTCGTAAACCGCCAATAGATCCAATGATTTCCAATCCATTATTTTCAGTCTTATTGAAGAGATTACCTTCAACGTAGAGTTTGGAGTTCTCTCCTTTCGATATCTCCTTCGAATCAATGTCAACATTAACCGTTTCTCCCAACCTCAAAGTTCCAGACAGTGCTTCTGGTAGTTCAAGAGTGATTGTTGCTCCATCAGTCTTTGATGACATCTTAATTATTTTCAATCTTCGAGTTTCAGTATCATCCACGGATTCAATCACAACATCTTTGAGTCTAATTACCATTGATTTATCACTCCGATTCATTAGGAGGTCCAACTGAGGCTAGTTGAGTGCCGAATTAAATCTGTCGTTAGTTCCATGTGCTCTTTTTTAGGCAAGGGCAGGATTCATTTCTGGTGTTTGACTGTGCGAAACAGGAAGATAGTATTAGGTACTCTGTCATTATTTATTATGTTAAATATGGCACTTACAGCGACAGCCTTCTATTTTGATTTCCAGTATTTTGAAACCGACAAATTAGTGTATGAAGTTGGCGAATCGGTTGATATGGTTGCAAGATTAATTGCTGATTTTAGCCAAGAAGGGTGGTGTTTTGTTTCTTTTGCTGCTGTCACAGATCTAGGTCCTACTTTTGCAGATGAGTACTTCATAACGGCATCTCCAAATCCAAGGATGTTGACTTCATCATACACAATACTTCCTGATGATACAAATCCTGGTGAAAATGGCACAACTGCGAATATTCTATTTAATGTCGAAATATTTGACACAGTTTCTCAAGGTGCAGGTGAAAATATCGAAATTACTATCAACAGAGGTCATCTCACAGTCAATGCAATTACACCTCTCATAGTTCAGTCTGATGACAATGTAAGTCTAGTTGCAAAAATAGTATCAATTCATAACAGTACTATTCCGTATTCAACTCAACCAATCAATGTTTATCTTGAAAATCCAAGCAATGAGCCTGTATTGGATTTTAACACAACTACAAATCAAGATGGTACTTTTAGTTTTGATTGGAACAGTTCAATGGGCCTTCCGGGAGATTATGATCTAATTGTTACAGGAAATGGAAATGAGGATTTTCTCGAATTTTCCAAACATTTACCAGTGACAGTTGTACCTACTTCTTCTAATCTGACTATTACTCAAGCACCAAGCTTTACATATTGTCAATCTCCTGATGGGTCGAGCTTTGAGGAAGTAAATATCACTGTTCGTCATGAAGCGGCTGATTATAGCGGGATTACAGATAGTATCATCTTTTGGGACACAGACTTTGCAAGTGGAACAATGAACCATATTGATGATGGTTATTATTCGACTATAATTCCATTTCACACCTCACCAGGAATTTGTCAAATTAATATCACATCAACAAATCCTAGATATCAGACAGATACCCAATTAATTTCAATCGAAACGAAACCTAATATCTTATACTTTAATCCAGTTCAGACCAATATCTCAGTTATCCAAGGAAATTTCGCTTCTATTGATTTTGTAATTGAAGAAGAAATAGATTGGAATCAAACAATAGCCTTAGAATTTCTGGATACCCAAGGAGAGATTACTCTTCATAAGGATGTAATACCAAACATCTCAACGGCTCTTACTATAACCGCTTGGTATAATCTATCAATTGGCCCTCATAATATCACTTTGGTATCTTTGAGTGAATATTATGAGTTTTCAGGACTCGATAATTTTCAATTCAATGTATTTGGAGAATTGGTAACAAATGCTTTTACAGAAACTGCATTTTATGGTGAAAGTATTCAACTCAATCTTTCGGTATTCGATAATAACAATGTTATAGTTAATCCAGTTTCAATAAGGGTCTTCTACAATAACGAATTGGTTCCCTTTACGACTATTGACCAAGCAAGTCCGCTTCAACTTATTACCATTCCAATACCACTCCGAATTCAAGTTGGACAGCATCTCTTCAGATATGAGATCATAGCTCCTTATTTTGTCCACTCAATGCTCGAAGAAAATGTAACCATATTGATGAGAACAAATATTACAATCATCATTGAATCTAGTCATTCCAATTCAATATATCACTCTGATATTCTTGCAAGTATCTCACTCGGCTCAATCATACGGCCTCCACCAATTTTATTCAGTGGAACAACAGTTGTACTGTCTCTAACAACTCGTGATACTTCTCTAGATAATTGCCCTAGATTCATTTCAGGAACTAAAATCCTTTCCACAGACTTGCTAAATTCCCTTACTGCTTGATCTGGAAATGGCCACACAGTCCTCAATCGCAGAAACTTCAGGTTAGACCGAGTCTTTTCATCAGTCATTAATTCATCTACTGATCTTGATGTGGATCCATACGATATTATTCCCCAGTTAGCAGATTCAGGACCAGAAACTACATAGTCATCTAAGATATGTCTAGCCTCTTCGATTTTACCAGTAATCCTGCGAATTAGTTTATCATGTATATCTGCATCAGAGGTCTTTCTATAACCCTGTTCATCATGAGTTGAACCAGTAATCAACAAATTGTGTCCATCACCAAATCTTGGCATTATTGCGTTTCCATCTGCATCCATTCCACCATATGGGGGTTCTCCTGTCTTTGCAAATCTTCTTTGAATTTTGTAGTCATGATTGGAATCCACAACCACCTTCTCTCTTGAATGTCCAACTACTTCGTCTGATAGTAGAATCACTGGATGACGTAGTCTTTCAGAGAGGTCAAAAGCTTTGATTGTAAGTTCATATGTTTCCTGAGAGGAATTAGGAGCTAAAGCAATCATGGCATGGTCTCCATGTGTTCCCCATCTGGCTTGCATAAGGTCTCCTTGAGCAGCTTTTGTTGCTTGTCCTGTACTAGGTCCTGCTCGTTGAACATTCACAATGACACAAGGAGTTTCAGTCATAATGGCATAACCAATATTTTCCTGCATGAGACTAAAACCAGGACCTGAGGTTGCAGTCATTGATAGCAAGCCTCCCCAGGCACTACCAATAACAGCAGAAATCGCTGCTATTTCATCTTCCATTTGAACATAAGTTCCACCAAGTTTAGGTAGCTCTTGAGACATAATCTCAGCTATCTCAGATGCTGGTGTTATCGGATAACCCGCGAAGAATCTACAACCTGCCGCAATAGATGCTTCTGCACATGCTTGATTTCCCTGCCAGAAATGAATGGACTTTGTACTAGGGGACATGATTGTATCTCCCAATCGATTTCTGATGCAAGCATCACATAAGGGTATTCTTAGGAACTAATATTCAAAATTTGCCGATACTCTTTTATCAAATATCTTTTGAATTTGCAGTACAGCGACCGTTGTCTAGGGGTTATGATGTAGGCTTCCCAAGCCTGCGACCCGGGTTCAAATCCCGGCGGTCGCACCATTCGCTTTCGTCAGATTTATGGGTATAATGATACATCTTATTATCGGCGAGTGATGATTGCTATGACCCCGATGAGTCTTTATTGACGATGATATGGATCTTGAGTTAGGAGCTCGCCAATACTTTCGGGAACCTACCCTCAGAAAATACTTTTAATCGTACAGTCCGCAAATCCTTTTAAGGTAGCTTTCATTCATCACATCTCGGACTGCTATGGCTCATGACTATATTGAAGATGAATTAAGTAGGCGTAGTGTTTTCAAGTCTGAGCAATTTCTATCGATTGATTATGTGCCTGAAAATCTTCCTCATCGTCAAGCAGAGCTTAGGATTCTTGCACAGAATTTTAAGACATTGATTTCCTCTCCTGGGAGGACTAGTCAAAGATTCATAATCGAAGGTCCGGTTGGTACTGGAAAAACTGCGGCGGCTAAGAGATTTTCAGAACAGATTGTTCAAGCTGCAGAACGAAGAGATATCCGTTTACACAACATCCATATTAACTGTAGAGTAAATAAGACATCATATCTTGTCTTTCTACGTGCGCTTAGAGAATTCAAGCCCGAATTTCCTCGACGAGGACATTCCCCTGAAGAGTTACTACAGATGTTAGTCGAAGTTCTAGATGAAGAAGATAGATACCTACTACTTATTCTTGATGAACTTGATTATTTCATCAAACAGAGAGGATCTGACATTCTATATGATTTGACACGATTAACTGATGACCGTCTCAATGCAAAACAACGCGTATCTATTATTGGAATAGGAAGGAAGATACCACTTGATTCAGAGTTACTTGATTCCAGTACACTAAGTACATTACAGCGAAATCTTCTTCGATTTTCCAAATATGATAGAAATGCCCTATACGACATTCTCAAACATAGAGTAGACATGGCTTTTGAGAAAAACAGAGTAATGGATGAAACTATTCAATTGATTTCTGATATTGCATCTGAGAGGGGAGATGCTAGATATGCTATAGAATTACTTTGGAGGTCAGGCAAACAGGCAGATAGAGATCAAGTAGACAGAGTTGTTCCTGATTATGCAAGACAAGCAAAGGCTGACACACATCCAGAACTCAGGAAAGAGGTATTCACTACTCTCTCTCAAATGCACTGGATTTTATTATTAGCAATATCACGACAACTGAAAGAAACTCGTGGTGCATATGTAACGATGGGTGAAGTAGAAGAAATGTATCGTTCGTCATGTGAAGAATATAATGAAGATCCACGTGCACATACGCAAATTTGGGAATGGGTACAAGACCTAACATCTCATGGAATTATTGATGCGAAAAGGTCAGGAAGTGGACAAAGAGGACAAACAACACTTATCGGTCTTTCTGATGTTCCAGCAGAAATGCTAGAGCAGTATATTGCTGGTTTACTAGATTCTCAGGAGTGATTAATATTTGAATACTGAACCCTCTCAAAAAATCGATATAGAAGACCTCTTTTCTTCAAGAGGGAGAATTAAGATTCTCAAAGAGCTTGCTGCATCAAATGAACTGAATATATCCGAGCTCTGTAGAAGAGTGAATCTTAATCATAGTTCGACTAAATCTCATCTTGAAGTATTACTAAAGTCTGGGCTTATCGAAGAGAAAATATTTGGCCGAATCAAGATATATCGTTACAGAGTTGAAGACTTACGAGCTCGTTCATTAAGGAGTTTGTTTGATATTTGGGATTCGTAAAAGGGGGCTCCTGACAGATGACAGACTATCTTGCACGTCTGTTCTATCTTGGTGATTATTACTTTGGATCACAGGTGCAACCGGGACTAAAAACAGTCCAAGGTGAACTGATTGATGCAATTCAAATTTGGAGCAAAGAGCCTCATTCTAAACAGACTGTTCAACTATCTGGAAGAACTGATAGGGGAGTACACAGCTTCGGGCAGCTTGCATTAATCTCCACTGAAAAATCTCTCAATATCGATCAGATAAACAAACACCTTCCTGATGATATTATACTCTGGGCGAAGACTAGAGCTCCTGAAGGATTTAGACCTCGTTCTAATGCATTGATGCGACATTATCGGTACTATCTCGGATCTACATGGGATAATGTTGATCAAAAACTAGTCAAGAAAGGAATCTCGCACATTATTGGCTCTAAGGACTTCAATATGCTCTCAAAACCAGATGAAGGACGGAATACTATCACTACCGTTCTTAATATCACAATTGGAAATGACTCAGGATTTCGCTATTTGGATGTGTTTGGAACAAGTTTTCTCTGGAAATTTGTTCGCAAAACTGTGACCTTACTAACGCAAATTGGTTTAGGTCAAATTGAACCTGAAATCATTATTGACGTTCTCAAGGGTAGAAGAAATCGTGGCGGCATAGAACCAGCACCTCCAGAGAATCTAATCCTCATGGAAACAGTAGTTCCATTTTCATTTACGCCGAGTAAGTATGGTCTGAAAAGAATACAGAAAGTAGTGAATAATCGGTTGGACTTTATCAGGCGAACAAATGACACACTTTCTGGATTTACCTCGTACCTCTCTTCTTCAATGATGCCTTATCAACGTTCAACCAATCAGCATAGTCCTTGATCTTACTAGGAGCGATTTCAATAATCTCTGTTATGGCATCAAAGTGAGTTCTTGATGCTCTCCTTTTCGAAATACCTGCAAATCTGGATAAGGAAGTTAGAATATCCTTTCGTTTCTCTTGCGATTGATTACCTTGCCATACTAACAAAGGCCATGTTGGTTTTGAGTAATTTACTTTCCTATACGGGGATTTTGTTCTTGCTCCTGCAACTCCAAATGAAAGAAAATCATACATGTAAGACAATAACTTCCAGTTCTGGTTTCGCATTATCCTCCCTAAAGATAAATCTGCTAACGAAAGACTCTCCAGCCCCTCATCCAGTTCATCTGGAGTTGATAGATGAAGATGAAGGTTTTCTTCTAACCATAAGATCAATGAATCATGGTCTAAATCAGATTCAGATAATACTCGTCTAGCTAATTTTGGATTTGTAGTCATGAACAGTCTTCGAAGAGTTTCTTCCGTACCTCTTCTAGTGTCTCGAATAACAGAGTCAACTACTTGCGGTGAGGTACCACGTTTTACATGGGCCTCTAAATCAGAGATAGCAGCTCTAAGGTCTCCAGCTGCATTTTCAATAATTGTATCAATTACATCTTGAGATACATTACCCTTGTTCAGTTTTGCAATTTTAGTTAGAACTTTACTCATGCTCTCCGAGTCAATTGGTTCAAAATTATAGACATGACATATCTTGTACAAATCTTTCAATCTAGGACTATCAGGGTCATTTGCAGTCATCATAATCGGATGAACAGAGCTCTTGATGACTTTGACAATCGCACCAACACCACCCCTATCACTGGTACCAGATAGACCATCTACCTCATCAAGTAGAATAATACGAGGTCTACCATCAAGTGTTTGCTGGGTTGCTGCTCTCCACACAAGTGTTTCAATACTTCCTTTATTCCTTTTATCACTTGAATTAAACTCTACAATCTCCATATCCAAATCTTTTGCCAAAGCACCTATTGATGCGGTCTTTCCGGTTCCTGGTGGTCCAATTAGTAGCACTGCACGCTTGTCTGGAAGTTTATTCTTCCAAGACAAAATCCATGATTTGATCATGCGTATACTTTCTGAATTACCCACAATTTGATCGATACTACTTGGTCTATGTTTCTCAGGCCAGGGAAGATCATCATTATTCACTTGTATCACTCCCTACACCAATATGTGCTAGGAGAGCAGCAAGTTGAATTTCACCATTAGCACCCTCACCAATCCGGAATTCAGCTTCAGCAATTTGTTCTAAGATAGACATCTGTTGTGAATGTGTTAAACTGAGAACTTGAATCTCTTTGTGAATCTGCCTCACAAGATCTACAGGAGATACACCTTCATTATAGATTAGTTTCCTGAGGGATTGGAGTGAATCAAGATGACGTTGTTCTTTGGCGTCTATAAGCATCTTCTTTATTGTTTCTGGGCTTGCACTACCAGATATTGCATAAACAACCTTGTCTGTTATTGTTTCACCAGTTGAAGAAGCTGCTTGAAGGAGATTAATCGCAGCTCTCATATCTCCCTCTGTAAGGTATAAAATTGCGTCAATTCCACTTGAATCAAGAGTGACTTTTTCATTCTTTGCAATATATTTGAGACGCTTTGAAATCCCACTTTCATCTAGACGAGAAAATCGAAATATCGCACACCTTGATTGTATAGGAGGAATAATTCTACTAGAATAATTGCAAATCAGAATCATACGACAAGATTGTGCATAGGATTCCATTGTACGTCTGAGAGCATGTTGAGCATCCGAAGTCAGATGGTCTGCTTCATCTAAGACCAGTATCTTGAATGGCGCGTTTCCTGAAGGTAGTGTACGAGCAAAATTCTTGATCTGATTACGAACTACATCAATACCTCTTTCATCACTGGCATTCAATTCCATGAAATTACGTTCGTAAGTATCTCCGAAGAGATCCTTAGCCATAGCCATTGCTGCAGTTGTTTTACTTGTTCCTGGAGGCCCAGTGAAGAGACAGTGAGGCACTGCCTTAGACTCTACAAACCTTGTTAGACTCTCAATTATTGATTCTTGTCCAATTATTCCACTCAAGGTGGGAGGTCGATATTTTTCAGTCCATAAATCCAAATCCATCATAGATAACCTCGAACATTTCATGCGTGTCTAGAGCAACAGTACAAGTCTATTCGATGAGTCACTGCTGAATCCTAAAAAGCTTCTCTCAAAGCCTGCATTATCATAATAGTCTTCTCCCATTAATCACTTTGACTCATTTTTATAGAGCAAGGTCTTTATCTCATTCTAACTAAGAGAGATGTGTGTGCTGAGATGAGACTAAGTCAGAATTCCAAAGATGTCATGAAACGGTATGAAATGGGATTCCTTAACGAATCAAGAGAATGTGTATTTCGCGAGGATGTTCCGCAGATTAATGTTGCAGGAGATAAACAAGGTCCCTTCAAGAAAGGAGACACAGTAACCTTACCAAATTGGGTTATTGAAAACCTGCTTAGACATGAAAAAGTTGACATTTCTCCTGAAGATGCATATGAATCAGTACGGAGACTCCAAAATCTTTCTCGAGAAGAGAAGAAGAGTCCATATAAATTACAGACATTTCAACCATTTCTTTACACTGCTATTGCTAGAAAGACTCTGAGACTCCAAAGTGACAAAACATCAATGGATCCTCGCAAATATGACGAAATTGAAAATCTTCAGAAGTTGACATCCTTCTTAGTTGAAACAAGGCTCTCAAAGATTCTACATGTAGCAAATTCTGATGCTTATCTAGAAAAGCGGAATCAAATGGCAAATGAAGAACGATGGTTGTGCGAAGAGATAGTAGAACTATTATCCGGATGGCGCCAAAACATAATGGGATGAGATGTGAGTATTAGTGCCCTTAAATACAAACCCTAATGAACTAGGAGTCTGAGGTATTTCCAAGCAAGCTCGAGGAGAAAGGCTATGTCTAATTATGAAGAATCACAAGAACGGTTTGAAGAGTTCCTTCGAACCTACAAAGATGAACAAGGAGATACGATTTACTGGACTCGAGTAAAGCAAATGCCAATCAATGAAGAAACCTCGCTATTCATCGATTATCAAGAATTAGTCAGTTTTGATTTAGCTTTCTCCGTACTTGCTACAGATGATCCAGTGAAATTCATTCAGATATTGAATGATGCATTAGTTGCCGTACTGCAATTACAAGCACCTGACTATGTCGAGAGCATTGACAGTTCGTTAGTAAAAGCACGAATTACAAACTATTCTGAACATGTTAAACTACGTGCAATTAGATCCAAGCATATTGGAAAGCTTATACACATCAGTGGCATCATGATGAGGGCAAGTGAAGTAAAGCCCCTTCTCGTACAAGCAGTGTTTCAATGCAGAATATGCGATGAAAAGATACCCCAGACACAAGAAGAGGGTAGATATACAGAACCTGTCCGTTGTCCTTTATGCGATAAGAAAACTCCTATGCGTCTCCTCTCACAAGAATCACAATTTCGAGATTGGCAAAAAGTAAGGATTCAAGAGTCCCCCGAAGAACTTCCCCCCGGTCAAATGCCTCGGTCAATCGATGTGATTCTTGAAGGTGATATAGTAGATATCTCTCGCCCTGGCGATCTAGTTAAGATAACAGGAATCCTTCAAACCACGCCTGATTTTTCCAGAAGAGGCGGGAAGTTAGCTACATTCAACATATTTATTGAAGCAAATGGAGTTGAAATTTCCGAAAAAGAACACGAACAGATTGTACTATCTGAAGAAGATAAAAAGAAAATATTGGAATTATCAGAAGATCCCTATGTCCATGAAAGGATCGTTGCTTCTATTGCCCCATCTATTCAAGGACATGATACTATCAAGGAGTCAATTGCATTGTTACTCTTTGGAGGTGTAAGTAAAACTCTTCCTGATGGAACTAGGTTACGTGGCAAATCGAATATACTTATGATTGGAGACCCAGGTACCGGAAAAAGCCAGATACTAAAATTTGTTGCAGGATTGGCAACGCGAGCACTTTACACATCAGGAAAAGGAAGTAGTGCTGCAGGTCTCACTGCAGCTGTGATTCATGATGCTGACTCTGGAGCAATGACACTTGAGGCTGGCGCCCTTGTCTTGGCAGACCAAGGTATCGCCTGTATTGATGAATTTGATAAGATGGATCCAACTGATAGAACTGCAATTCATGAGGCAATGGAACAGCATACAGTGAGTATAGCTAAAGCAGGAATAGTCGCAACTCTCAATGCTAGGACATCAATACTTGCTGCAGCTAATCCTACCTTAGGAAGATACGAATCCTCTCTATCAGTACAAGACAATATTAGACTTCCATTTACTATTCTTTCTAGGTTCGATTTGATTTGGATTATGGTGGATACAATTGAGGCGACCAGAGACCGAGAGCTGGCTCAATTCATCCTGAACATGCATCGCATGAAAAAGACCAAAGCTGCGCCTGCTACTCCACCAATACCTCCAGATTTTCTAAAGAAATACATTAGTTATGCAAATCTACATCATGCTGATCCACAATTATCAGCGGAAGCAGCGGAGGTAATAGAGAACTTCTATGTCAATCTGAGAAAGAGTGCAGAAGGTGGTGCAGCAGTTCCAATAACTGCGCGCCAACTAGAATCACTTGTTCGTCTTTCAGAAGCTAGAGCAAAAATGGCTCTGCAACCAAAAGTATCCAAAGAGGATGCCCAAGCTTCTATAAGACTCATGGAAGACTCATTACGAATGGTTGCACTTGATAGAGTCACTGGTAAAATTGACATCGATCGTCTTGTATCAAAGATGAGTGCATCCCAAAGAGGTTCTTCTGATATCATAATTAAAGCAATCAAGGATATGGAGGCTGATGGCAGTTCCACTGTTAATAGAGATGCACTAGTTCAAAAAGCGGTATCAATGGGATTGGCTCGGGAGCAAGCTGAAGAAGTCATTGAGAAACTTTTAGCTGAGGGTATTCTCTATAGCCCAAGAGAAGGAAAAATCCGGCACTCTCAGAATTAAACCCAAATTATGTTTCCTGGAATAGTGTGAGGAATTATATGACACGCCTTGAAGAACTTGCTATCAACAAAAAAATAATCGACCACCTTAGGAGCTTAGGAATTAACAGTCTATTTCCTCCTCAAGAGCAAGCATTTGATACTGGTGTTCTCAAAGGTTCCAATCTTGTTCTTGCAGTTCCAACTAGCTCTGGAAAAACATTGGTTGCTGAAATTTGTATGTTGAAAGCAATTCTTGATGGTCGAGGAAAGGCATTATACTTGGTACCATTGAAATCACTTGCTCGTGAGAAATATATAGATTTCAAAAAGTATGAAAAACTAGGAATCCGCGTTTCTATGTCAGTAGGTGATTATGATTCAAAAGGAACCCGACTTGGAGATGCTGATATTATTGTTCTTACTACTGAAAAAGCAGACTCTCTAGTTAGGAACAAGGTTGACTGGATTCATAATCTTGGCATTATTATTGTTGATGAAATCCATCTCATCAATGATAAATCGCGTGGTCCAACATTGGAAATGGTTCTTGCCAAACTAAGACAGATGCTAGATACACAAATAGTAGCTCTAAGTGCTACTATTTCCAATGCTAATGATATATCAAAATGGCTTGATGCCTCACTTGTAAAGAGTAATTGGAGACCAGTACCACTTAGTGAAGGGGTTTACCTAGATGGTAACATCGATTTTGAAAATCTTGAAACAAATCAAAGATCAACAAGAAATATCCCCCGAATACGAAAGGAAGAAATTGCTGACGTAGTTTGTGATACCTTGGATGAAAATGGACAAGTTCTTGTGTTTGTTTCAAGTCGGAAATCAACTGTTTCTATGGCAAAGCGAATTGCTCCATTCCTTCGAAAATATCTATCTAATGACACACTCGCGAGCCTTGTTACAATTGCAAAGAAGATAGGGAATAGAGTGTCCGCTCCAGAGATATCAAAAACTTTAGCAAAACTAATTGCCTCGGGTGTTGCTTTTCATCATGCAGGACTTGACAACCAAGAACGAGCTCTCATAGAAGATGCTTTCAAAGACAACTTGTTGAAGGTTATTGTTGCAACTCCTACTCTTGCAGCAGGAGTGAACCTTCCTGCCAGACGTGTTATTATTCGTGACTATCGACGTTTTGAACAGAGTCGTGGAAGTTATCCCATCCCCATCCTAGAATACAAGCAAATGGCAGGGAGGGCAGGTCGTCCAAAATACGACAAATATGGAGAATCTGTCCTTATTGCCAGAACTGAGCAAGAAAAGGACGCTCTTGTTGATCATTACGTACTATCAGAACCTGAAGAAATCTTTTCAAAACTAAAGTCGGAATCCGCTTTGAGATCACATCTGTTAGCTGCAATTGCCTCTGAGTTAACAAATACACGAAAGGAAATTGATGAACTCATTTCAAATACATTCTTTGCAAGTAGTAATGAACAGCGAAAAATCAGCCGTCATGTTTCTGCAGCTATTGATTTCTTGAAAGAAGGACAGTTAATCGAAACAACATCAACAAATCTGTATGCTGCAACTCCTTTAGGTAATCGAACATCACGACTTTATATTAATCCAGAAACCGCAATCATGTTTCGTGACATTTTGTCACAATCAGAAACCCATTCAATATTTGGGATACTTCACTTGATTTGCCACACACCTGACCAACCAATAACATATGTTGGTAGATCAGAGATTGAAGATACTGAAGCGTTCATCAACAATCATTTTGATGAGTTCATGATTGATACTCCAGATGAATTGGATGTTGAGTACAATGAATTCTTAGGAGAAGTGAAGACAGCAAGAATATTGCTAGAGTGGATTGCTGAAACTACTGAAAAAGACATTACCGAACGATACAATGTTGGCATGGGTGATGTCCATAGATTCGTCCAGTCTGCAGAATGGTTGATTTACTCAGCTTCCGAAATAGCACGAATTACAAACAATTCGGGCCACATCCCATCACTACGAGGTCTCCGTTCTAGACTAAAATATGGTGTACGTGCTGATATCTTAGAACTTGTTAGTTTGAGAGGTATTGGTCGAGTACGTGGAAGAATGCTTCATAATCAAGGACTGTTCAATCTTGCTGAATTATATAGAGTTCCAATTGAAGAACTTGCCAGAATTCCCACAATTGGAAGTACAATTGCTGAATCGATAAAAAAACAGCTAGGAATGGATGTTCAATCCACCTCATTTATTGAACCGATTGAAGAAACAGATGAATTCGACTCAATACAGACATTGCTTGAGGATTTTGAATCAGAGTAACGGTGAATCTTTTCTTACTAGATCAATTAATTCCTTTGTATATCGAGTACAATTTTCACTCTCTGAATGTTCTTCATTAAAAGAAGTGATTTCCGACCCAATCAATTCTTCAAGTAAAATCTGAGAGCACATCCCCATCACATCAAGGTTGTAACCTCCTTCTAAAAAGCATGCCAACCTTCCTGAGGATAATTGTGCTGCCATTTGCTTGATTTTGGAATTCATCAATGAAAATCCTGATGTTGTAAGACCTAGCGAGGTTAGAGGGTCTTTATAGTGTCCATCAAAACCAACAGATACCAAGATGAATTCAGGTCTATATGAATCAGCTAAAGGTTCTATTACTTCCTCAAATGCCATTTGATATGATCTGTCACCAGCACCTGGATACATTGCGAGATTCAGAGTATACCCTTTCCCATCATCTGTTCCTGTTTCATCTGGAAATCCAGATCCAGGGAATAGTGTTCTACCATCTTGATGTAGTCCAACGTATAGAACCTGATTTGAAGTATAGAATGCATTCTGAGTACCATTTCCATGGTGTGCATCATAGTCAATTATCATGATGCGATTTAGCTCGTGTTTATGAATAAGATAATTTGCTGCAACAGCAATATTGTTGATAAAACAGAATCCAAAAGCACGTGCGAATTCTGCATGATGTCCTGGAGGGCGACATAGGACAAATGCATTGTTTATTTTCCCAGTCATTATCCTATCAACTGTTTCAACTCCACCTCCAGCAGCTAATAATGCAGCCTCGTAAGTATATTGATTTACAGATGTATCTAGAGTATAGAAGCCTCCACCGCTCTCCGATTTAGCTTTTACACCTTCCAGATAACGACTATCATGAATTGAATATACCATCTCCAAGGCTGCAGCTTTTGGGGTCAGTAAATTAATCTTGGTACTATCTAAGAGACCCGCCTTTCTAGCATATTCCATTGCACTTCTAATTCTATCTGGGCTCTCTGGATGTCCCATTGACATTTCATGTTTCATGAACATATCATGATACACAAGATCTGTTGTCATCTGAAAGGTCTCCATTATGGGATTAGATAGACATCCTGATAAATCAGAAGGTTCCCAGTGTGTATTTTTGTTTTGAACACGTGTTCTAAGTATGATGTCCTTTGAGGCAATCTTTATTTTGGATTCACACAACGCCATCAATAGCATGGGTCGGTAGTCTAGCTTGGTATGATTCTTGCTTGGGGCGGCTTAGGACTTGCGCCTCAAGTCACAGATTGCAAGAGATCGGGCGTTCAAGTCGCCCCCGGCCCACCATCTTCTTCTCACACTTGATCTATGGTACATGCCAGAATGTTTCATAGATTGGGCCTGAGGGAGTAAGAGTACTCTTTTTCATATTGAATTTTGATACCGTCATTTCACCAATTTGTGTATCTACTAATTCTTCAAGATTTCTACCCAGCTTTTCTGCATCTTTGATATATCGTACTCTAGCTATTGTTGCATGGGGTGCGAATTTCTTTCCTTCTGGCTGAAATCCAAATGCTTTCAATCGTGAATCTATCTCTTTCTTTAGTTTAACAATGCTATCTGCATTTTGAGTTACGCCTATCCATATCACTCTCGGTCTTCTGTTATTTGGAAATGATCCTACTCCATGTATTTCAATATTGAATGGTTCAAAATTTATTTGACTAAGTGATGTTTCAATTTTGCTTATTGTAGAAACAGATGTATCTCCCAAGAATCGTAATGTAAAATGGATATTCTCGACTTCCACAAGTTTCATTTTTGCTGAACTAATATCAAGCCTATTTTGTGTTTCAGATATTCGGTTTAGTAATTCCTGATTTTCTATATCCAGACTCAAAAATGCTCTGATTGATTCTTCCACATGAAGCACCTGTTTAGAAGATAAGCACTCTACAATATTATCCTGACGATGTTGGTTCTAAAGGAACTCTTAAAGGACAATCGCTGGACGATGCAGTGGTGGCAGTCTAAACATTGACGAAGCGAAAAGATTCCAGCATAGAAATTCCTACTTCTTCTAAAGAGAGTGCAAAAAAGACTTCACGACGCCATTCTAGAGAGGTCCCAAATGCAAAAAGACTCATTCTTAGAGATATGGGATATCCCTTTAGAGTAAAAGGAGACCCCCGAACAACCGGATTGGAGATTGATAGCGAGGAGCTTTTTGCTGACTATGCTCGTGAACAATGGATGGGCACCATAGTACGCAAAGGACTCTATCTATTTGATCGCTATATCATGCCTGATTATGCCTTCCAAGTTGTTGACGTAGAGCCTGAAGAATCTATTATCGCAAAAAGCACCAAAATTAATTTGCATCCGCATAAATCAACAGCAGAGTCTGTATCAATTAGACCTATTGCACTTGGTGATATTGTAGGACATGAACAAGTCAAACGAAAGTGTAAACTCATTCTCGAATATCTCCACGAACCAATAAAATTTGGAGAATGGGCTCCTCGTGCTATTCTATTTCATGGACCTCCCGGAACTGGAAAGACGATGACTGCACAGGCAGTAGCAAATCAAGCTAATGCTAAAATCTTCTTTGCTAAGGCCTCTGACCTGATTGGAGTCCATGTGGGTGATGGAGGTAGAAGAATTAGTACTCTCTTTGATGATGCAAGAAAGAACTCTCCAAGTATACTCTTCATTGATGAACTCGATGCAATCGGATTAACTCGTTCGTTTCAATCAATACGTGGTGATGTTTCAGAAGTTGTTACTGCTCTATTAGGTGAATTAGATCATACTGCTGAATCATCAGGTGTCGTTGTCATTGGTGCAACAAATGCTTTACCACTGATTGATCCAGCAATCAAAAACCGATTCGATACTGTGTTTGAATTTACCTTACCCACACTTGAGGAACGACTTGCTATACTCCAATTCTATAGCAAACGCCTACCATTGAAGATTGAGATTGACCTAAATGAGGTCGCACGAATGACCGAAGGACTATCAGGGAGAGACCTTCGAGACCGTATTCTTAAAGAATCTCTTCATATTGCAATATCTGAAGAATCCAGTACAATCACTTCAGATATCGTTAGAGAAATCCTGAGCAAAATGAAGACCCAGAAAAGCCCAAATTACACTATATAGAAACATGACTTGATGGTGGACAATCACATTGAAGATAGTAATTATCACAGGAATGCCTGGAGCAGGAAAGAGTGAGGTTGCTGATGCTTTCCGCGATGCAGGATACCCCATTATTGTCATGGGTGATGTAATTCGAGCAGAAACCCGAAATCGGGGACTAGAACCAAATCCTGAAAATACTAAGAAGGTCATGCTTGATCTCAGAAAATTGCATGGCCCTGGAGCAGTTGCAATTCGTTGTATCGATGGTCTTTGCAACCAGGAATCTAATCTCATTGTAATTGAAGGTTGTAGAAGCATTGCCGAAATCGATGTATTTGATGACTATGCAGAAGAACTGATTATCATAGGTGTCCACACCTCTCCGAAGGTAAGATTCACTAGACTACAAGAACGAAATCGTGAGGATGCACCTCCAACATGGGATGTTTTTCGAGAGCGTGATATAAGGGAAATATCAGTTGGTCTAGGAGGAGTTATTGCACTAAGCGATATCATGTTAATAAATGAAGGAACCCTTGAAGGTTTTCGAGAACTTTCAAAGGAACTAGTTGCGAAGCTGAATTGAAATGAAATCAATTATTAGATGTATTATTCATCCAACAGAAGATTTTGAAAGAGTTGAGGAAGCAATAGGGAATATACTTGGTTCGGTTTCATTTTCAACTACAGAATTCGATGAATTCATAGAGATATATTATCCAGAGGCAACCATAGCAAATCTTACAATACTACGACAATTTATTCATGAAAAGAGGATACTAGATGCAGTTCGGGTTCGACTTCGTAGAAACTATGATGAGCTCAAAACATACTTGCATTTTGATAAACAGGCTGCATATAATGGGAAAATAAGATTAATTGACAACACGCAAGAGGACCCTCCGTTAGGTACAATTGAAATTATCTTCGAGTTTGCATCTCAAACAGAATTTGAAGAATTTATAGATTGGTTCAGCCCTCGGACAAAAGATGGAAGAATTATCAGTTAGATTCTAATTACTACAATCTCTCTAGTTAATCCACTGTGAACTCTCATAGAAAGTTTACGAGTTATAGTCAGTCCAGACTCTATGACTATTCGAGATAATTTCATTGCACTATCACTACAAAGGCAGATACAATCTCCTTCTGAATGAAGAATGGGATTAACATTTTCTAGAAGTGATTTTACCAACTTGATTGCAATGTTACCCCTTGTAGAGCTAGCTCGCCCATATGGAGGATCAGAAACAATACGATTTACAGCTCCAATAGGTATTTTTTGAGCATCACCCTGAATTAGCGAATAGTTCTCACTAATCATGCTAAGATTTCTCTTGGCTCCCATCAGTAATCTCCAATTTAGGTCAATTCCTACTACTGAAGAACCAATATATGCTGCTTCGCATAGAATTCCACCTGCACCACAGAATGGGTCAAGTACGACCTCTCCGGGTCTTATTCCAGCAAGATTACACATGACCCTAGATAAAGTACTGTTCATCATACTAGGATGAAAGAATGCTTTCTTACCAGGTTCTCTATCTCTCAGTAACATTCTAAGTTTTGACCAGTTAGATGTACATATGAGAATCTTATCTGAGCTAATCAGAGTTAGAATCTGAACTGAAGGATTCCTAAGATCTACTTTTGCACCTGTTACAGTCCTGACATGAGTACCAAGGTCCTTCTCAATCTGTAATCTTTGCTTTAGACGTGCCTCTCTATCCAATGAAATTGTTCTGATTGCAAAAGTGTCTTGTTCTGTAATGTGCAGATTCCAATCATTTTCAGAAACTAGTTGAGTATACTCATCAACAGAATTTGCTTCTGCTAAAATTATTCCGGCATATTGTACAAGTGCAGCCCTATCCAACAGATAATCAATGGGATTTGTCTTCGACGTGATTTTTGCCATTCGTCCAAACCACACAATCTTGTGGTCATGAAAGAAGTGGTCTAATAGCATTTCCACTTCGGCTTTTCCTAATTCAATATCTTCTCCCGAAACATAGGTAAAATAGTTCGCCACACTAGCATCACTACTCGTACAGATTGTCCCCACCCAAAAACACTCTCTGTATCTCACCATAGAGGATATCAAACCCAGTCATATCCTTCGCAGAAACTGGGATTGTTCCTGTTGCTGTGTCCAAGTTGCCAAGCATTTCAAGAATAGATTTTGAATACTCTCTAACGAGACCATCAGCAGATTCATCTAATGCCTCCTCAAGAAGATATACCTCTTCTCCCCACTGAACGATTTTTTCAACTTCATCTTCAGTAAGTATGTCTGATTTGCTAAGTAATGCTTGCTGAGGTAGACCGAATCTGATATTTATTGAAACTCCAAGAAGCATCGATGATAGATATCCTGTAGCAGTTCGTGCTATGTTTGAATCAAGAAGATAGAGGGAAATTGCAGGATCGTCTCCTCGAAGGCCTGAAACCATTAGAGGTCCAGAATTTCGATATGCAAACAACTCCATTTGACCTGGACAATCAACAATGACATAGTCTCTCTCAGTTTCAATAATTTCCTCTCTTAAATCGTTAATATGCCCAATACTCATGTCAAGAGATGCCACAAGTGCGCCATTTGGACCAAGTCCAAATGTGTTCATTACTTCCCCATAGTCCACATATTCTCTGATATCAACATCACTAGTATATGGTGGGTTGTCCACTCCAGGATCAATATTTACAACAGTTACACTCAGGTCTGAGCCCACGAGCCATTTTTCTAAAGATGCTGTAAGCAAAGACTTGCCTGAACCAGCTGTTCCAACTAGATATATGAAGTACATTGAAAGAACCACAATTTTGTGACAAACTATTGGCTTTGAGTGCTTCGGTAGGTTTGCGTTGCTAATTCATTATTACACAAGTCTTATCAACATTATAAGAAATCAATCATCTTATGGACTCAAGTGAGGCTCTTCAACGACTTGCAGAAGCTATGGCAGGAGAAATCTGTCTTGCTGAGAATGATCCAGGTTCAGTCATGAGAAGATGGCGTGAACGTTTCCACGTATCACAGAAGAGTCTCGCAAAACACCTTAATGTTTCACCATCCGTAATTAGCGACTATGAGAGTGGCCGGAGGAAATCTCCTCGAGTTGAAACAATCAAACGCTTTGTAGAAGGGCTTATCGAAATGGATGCAGAGGAAGGAGGGCGAGTTGCAGTGGCACTTGAAAAGCTAATAGCCCCTGAAATTGCCTCAGATGCAATCCTAGATAGTAGAGAATTTGGTTTTCCAGTTCCATCACGATTACTTGTAGAACATCTTCGGTGTAATGTTCTTACGCATCATAATTTACTTGATAGAGATATCTATGGGTATACAGCTCTTGATAGCATTCGTGCAATAGTTAGTTTAACCCCACAACAACTTCTAAAATTATATGGTGGTACAACACAACGAGGAGCAATCCTAACAAATGTATCGACAGGAAGGTCTCCGATGGTTGCAATCAAAGCAAGCCAGATTGGCACATCAGTAGCAGTCAAACCCGCAGTAGTAATTCTTCAAGGGGTGAAAGAACTTGACCCGATTGCGGTAAGCATTGCAGATAGTATCCATTTACCACTCTGCGTTTCAGAGATTAAATCAACTGAAGAGCTAGTGCGAGAAATCCGATCCTTTGATCCCCAGATGTAAAAAAAAACGAAGTGATTGAAATGGACTTTGTTATGGAAATCAATGACCCAATTCATGATTTCATTGGTCTTACCAATGTTGAAGCAAGAATAATAAACTCTGAAACATATCAAAGACTGAGAAGGATTAAACAACTGTCTGGTGGACATTTTGTATATCCGACAGCTGAACATACTCGTTTCGCTCATTGTATTGGAGTTATGTTTCTAGCTGGTAGAACCGGTAAGAAGCTCCTAGACAAATTAAAATTAGGTGATGATGTTCTTCAAGAAGTTCGATTAGCGGGTCTGTTGCACGACTTGGGTCATGGCCCCTTCAGTCATGTCTTTGAAGAATCACTCTTAGAAACACAAGGAAAGAATCATGAAGATGTCACAGAGTGGTTAATTCTCGAAAGTGAGGTTGGAGAAATCATTGAGAGTGATGGAGTCTCAAAGGAGAGAATAGCTGACTTGGTCAGAGGCCGTAGAACTCGTAAGTATGATGGAGTTGTTAGTGGCATCGTTGCAGGTCAAGTTGATTCTGATAAAATGGACTATCTTATTCGTGACTCATTCTATTGTGGTGTAAACTATGGCTTGGTCGATATTCATCGTCTTATCGACAGTCTCGATATTTCTAGTGAAAATCAACTTCATTTTGATATAGCTGCAAGAGGAGCATTAGAGGCATTTCTTGTAGCACGATATGAGATGTTTTTGAATGTCTACTATCACAAAACTGTACGTAGCGTAGAGGTGATGTTAGTCAAACTCATCAATGCTGCGGATAATGTTCTGAAGCTAACCAGCTTCAAGACACCAGAGGAATTTCTTCGCCTTGATGATATGTCACTAGTATCTATGGTACGAGAAATTGACCCATCTGAATCAGAAGATGCAAAAGAAGCAGCATACATGATGAATCTATTAGACTCAAGAGTTCTTTACAAATCAGTATTCGAGAAAGTGCTTCATACTGGAGACAGGTTTGTATCAAAAGTATTCACTAAGAGAAAGGTACGCGAGAGTATAGAAGAAGAAATTGCATCAATTGCTGGTATTGAGAATCATGAAGTCATTGTAGATGTTCCTACCCTCCCCTCCGTTCCATATAATCCACATCAGTTAGATCCCATGGAGATTGCAATCTACGAAACAATCGATGGTAAGAAAGTATCTCGTAACCTCTCTGATTATTCCAATATAGCAAAAATGATGAAAAACTACCTTGATGTGATTCGTGTGTATACCTTTGAGAAAAATAGAGCAAAAGTTGGAAAAGCCGCCCGTGAAGTTTTCCAAGAGGTCCCAGATACTGCGCTCATTCACATGTAGAATTATTCTCGGATGGTTTACCTACAAATCATCATTCTGTGTGGAGATTATATAGTACCGATTAGAATCTACAGTGAACAATTGAGTTCTCTGGGGCTGTTAGCACTTGAGTGATGAATTGACCGAAACCTTACAAAATATCAAAACGATAACCGGCGTTGAAAACGTTGTATTGATTCAAAAAGATGGACTACCTGTAGCAAGTGCAGGTGTCTGGTTTAGTAAGGAAGAAGTCTTTGCAGTAGCTTCTTCGACATGTGCGATTTTTGGAGTTGCAAAATTAATCCATGGTGATTTCAATTATCTTTTGATGGAATCGGACACATCAAAGGTATTTCTTGCATCTCTCCCCAATGATCCTGACTATTTCCTAACTGTCACTACTGCACCTAGAGTAAATCTTGCAGCTCTATTCATTGAGATGAAAGATAGTCTATCTCGTCTGTCTTATCTACTTCGGCAGCATGTGGATGGACGACTCCCACCTCTTAGGTCCTATAGTTCAGATGAAACAAGTAGAGTACTTGAAGGATTTGCGGTTGCTGAAGGTAGAGATACAACTTATGGTCTGTCACGATCAGTAATCTCTCTTGATAGATCTCAAGCATTAAGTCTGAGGGCAATTCTAAGACAAGTCCATGATTCAATTCCTAATATCGGATCTGTATTTCTATCATTGAGTGGAGGAGTCAGAGTTTCCTTAGAAGGATTCACAAATGATAGACTCGCTGCAATGTCCTTTGCACTACATGATGCTTCAGAACGAGTCGTGAGAACTCTCAGGAACAGTTCTCTGCAAACCGTTCTGTGTGAAACAAATGAAACTCGCCATTTCATCTATGCTGTTCCCAATGGTGTATTCAGCCTCTGGGTCGACAAAGATAGCCAGAAACTTGGTCTAATGAGATTACTATTGAAACACTACATAGATGAAACTAGACGAGTTCTTTCTACTGTTTCAATGGTCAAACCAGCAGTTCCTGATGACCTCAAGGAATTACTTCTCTCAGGAAGTTCCGATGGAGGTCTACTAATGACGAGGAGAGACAAATGACATACTCGATACTACGCATGATTGAGCTAATGGATAATCAATTTCCCCTATTGCTTAATGCAATCCTAGAGCGAATTCCTGTGATTGTAGCAGGTGAGGATATCGAACTTGTTGATGATATCACAGAGTGTCTTACGACCCTCAGTCCACATCGACATAAATTGGTGTTTTGGAGAGATTTTACCGCCGAATCAGAGATTCTAGCAGTCTGGGAGGAAGAGAAACATAACTATGAGGTCAGTAGAACTGTTGTGTGTGGTCTCTCTGGAAATCTCAGATTGGCTCTGGATAGGATATCTCGATTTGCAGGATGGATTCTAGCAATACCATTAGGATCCACAGTTCTTGGAGTTCAAGTAACTGAGAATACACTTAGTGATGTTAAATCTCACATCCTAAATACCTCTGGCAATTGTGGGATTCTTAGAATAACATCTCCCTCTTCATTGAAATTCACCCTCATGAATGAGAGTAACAGTAGTCTTGATGTAGAAAAGAAGACTGTCAATAAAATTCTGGTTCGGAAAAAACAATCTTTGGAGAGAATTCGTCGTCTGTTGACGAAATCACTTCGAGGTACCAATGTATCTGAGCACATTGTAAGTGCTGTACTGAAATTAGATGATGAATCTGAGAAGCTCACCCAAGATGTATTCGAAGAAGAAATCAATAATTATGTCCATGCTGCACGCAGGGCTGTCACATTGCTTTCAAGGATTAGACTTGCTAGGGAACTTGGGGCTTCCACCACGCTTACTGAAAGAAATCTCTATGAAGCTATCGGCTGGGATGGTGGAGAGCTGACTGATCTCATACGTTTTATCAGAGCTGAATGGCATGAAGATTTCTCTGATTGTGTGAAACTTGGTACACTCTCAGGTCTAGGAGCATGGGTTGACAGTATGTGGGGGACTTGATTCAGGGAGGAAGTGAATATGATTATTGACTATGGTAATCGTACGGTAGGTCTGAAAATTGTGTTCTTTGGCCCAGCAATGAGTGGAAAAACAACAGCTATCCAATGGTTATTTTCATCACTTGATTATGCAGATAAGTTGACTTCGATTGAAAATACTGTTGGACGAACAATGTTCTGTGATTTTGGAACTATTCCTTTTCCACTTAACGAGAACTGGACTATCAATGCTCATATATGGTCAGCTACAGGACAAGATTTCTATAGGTCGACGCGAGAAGTCGTTCTTGTGGGTGCTGATGGTATAATTTTCATGGCTGATTCGCAAGCCTCTCTAATTGATGAGAATCTCGCTAGCTGGAATGAACTTATGTCAATGATTGCAGAAGAAGAGCGCCTTCTCCCTGTCGTTCTCTGTCTTAACAAACAGGATCTCCCTAATGCTGTACAAGAAGGGCAAATCCGTGATCATCTTCGACTTCCTCTCTCAGTACCTGTATTTAGAAGCATTGCAAAGGATGGCCATAATATATTGGAAGCCTTCCAGTTCATATTTCAAGCTGCTATGAGAGCAAGTGTCGTTGCCAGACCAATATCGTAATCTCATACTCCTTCACTCAGGGAAATTTAGCAAACGATTTATACGAAATGCAGTGACAGCTGGCTCAGGAAGTATTTCCTGAACTTGATATTCTGTATAGGGGTGATTATAATTGGTACCTACCGACAATGATTCAAGATTTATCTTCGTTACTGGTGGAGTTCTTTCTGGTATTGGTAAAGGAGTGACAACTGCATCAATCGCAAAGATATTGCAGTTTCGTGGATACACTGTTAGAATAATTAAAATCGACCCCTACCTGAATATAGACCCTGGGACGCTCAATCCAATAGAACATGGCGAAGTATTTGTAACTGATCAAACGTGGACTTTCAGTCCTGTAGAAGGCTTTGACTTTAGAATCTCTGAGATTGATCTTGACTTTGGAACCTACGAACGTTTCACAGGAATGGAAGTCCAACCGTTTCAAAATATCACATCAGGGCAAATCTACATGTCTGTGATACTTGAAGAACGAAAAGGTGGATTTCTAGGAAGAACTGTTCAAATAATCCCTCATATCACAGACCGAATAAAACAGAGGATCTGGGATGTTGTAAACAAGGAACCTGTCCCTGATGTACTCCTTGTTGAGATTGGCGGGACTGTAGGTGATATTGAAGCCATGCCATTTTTGGAAGCTGTTCGTCAGCTTGCACGAGAGGTTGGAAGGAATCGTGTGGCAGTTGTTCATGTCACACTAGTTCCATACATGAAGGCTGTAGGTGAATTCAAAACAAAACCAACACAGCATAGTGTGAGAACACTGCAGAGCTTGGGTATCCAACCAGATATTATGATTTGTAGATCAGAGATGCCTCTATCAATAGCCGCGAAGGAGAAGATTGCACTCTTTTGTAATGTTCCAAAAGAGCAGGTCATATCAAATCCTGATATTCCAATAATCTATCAGCTACCTCTATCTTTTGAGGAAGAAGGTCTTGGGAATATTCTCGTTAATCATTTCGCACTTGAATCTAGAGAACCTGACACAAAATCATGGCATGATATTGTGCAGTCCTTCAGAAATCCAACTGAAAAAGTTGTGATTGCAATGCCCGGGAAATATACTACACTGGGTGATTCATACAAAAGCATCAATGAAGCTCTTAGTCATGCTGCCGCAGCATGCAATGCGGAAGTTGAAATTAAATGGATTGAAACAGAAGATCGCACCACTGAGGAATGTTTGAACAAGGACCTTTCAGATGTTGATGGAGTCTTACTAACTCCAGGATTTGGAGAACGTGGTGTTGAAGGAATGATTTGCGCTTCTATGGTTTCCTTGGACACAAAGGTACCTCTATTGGGTATCTGTTATGGAGCTCAATTATCAACAGTGGCTTTTGCAAGGAAAGTCATGGAATGGAAAGGCGCCAATACTACTGAGGTTGATCCTGACAGTCTATATCCTGTTGTTGATTTAATGGATGATCAAAAGCTTACAGAAGATAAGGGCGGAACAATGCGACTTGGCGGCCATGAAGTTGTAATTGTTGAGGGTACAAGACTTCATCAGATATATGGTCGAGACCGTGTGCGCGAACGTTTTAGACACCGTTTCCACCTTATTGATAGATATCTCCGAAAAATGTCTGACAAGGGTCTCAAGGTATCAGCATATGATACAACAAAACGAATAATCAATGCTATTGAACTTGTAAATCATCCTTTCTGGGTAGGTGTACAATATCATCCAGAATTCAAATCACGTCCCGGAGAACCACACCCACTTTACTTGGGGTTGATAAGGGCTGCTCTAGAATACAAGAAGATGAGAGTGAAGGGATAGTGGATAAAAATCTCGATGTGCTATTGTCACAACTTGTTGAAGAGATAGAAAGAATCGAGACTACAAAGAAGCAATTTGGTAAGGTAATGGACCAAATTAAAGGAACTATTAATCTGAGCAAATTTCCAGGAATCGCTTCTAATGTCATCGATTCTGATTTTACCAAAAAAATAGAGGCTACTAATCTGGCTGGCTTAAAAATTGCTGGGGTTGATGGTGGACTTGTTCGTAGACGTTTCAGGTCAATGGATCTCCTTCTAACTCGCGCTATTGCTGTAATTTTTCAATTTGGTCCGAAAGAAGGTCCCAATGTTGAATTCTTTCCTGATCCATTTCCAGAACCTCAGATTAGACCGATGATGCTCACACTCTCCGGTGCAGAATTAGATCAACTTGCCTCATTAGAGAGAGTTGCTGCTGAACTTCGAGTAACTCTATCTGTTCTTGAGGAATATCATTCAGATCTCATTCTTGTTGATGGGTCTCTCTTCTATCACCCTAGAGACCGCCCCCAAAGTGGTTCAATAGTTTTTGAGAAATTTCAAGAAGTTCTAGCATTATACAAACAGCTATATCACAAGGCACGAAAGAAAGGTACGACACTTATTGGAATAGTCAAAGACAGTAGGTCAAGTAGAGTCACGAATTTTCTTGGTGATTTTCTACCGCACATCATTCGAAAACCAGCAATTTTTGAGTTAATGCAAGGAGTTGATTATCGTTGGCTCCTAAAGATGTCAAGGGATTGTGATATACTTGATACATATCTCAAAGAAGGCGAACGTTCTTTCATTTTCAAATATTCATCTGAATTACAGTCTAACTCAAATTCAATCGCAGAAGACCTTACTGAATGGGCGTCATCAATCTGGGTAACATATCTGAAGACTGCAAGAGATGACCTTCCTTTACGAATTGAAATCCTAACTGAAGGAGTTCCCGATGATGTTTCAAAGGTTGATAAAGCACTTGCAGCGATTCTTCCCTTATCATGGCAACATCCAGAATATGGTATTCCTACTCCCATTCTTGAAGCTGATACTCGAGCAAAAATAACAACAAATGAAACGCAGCTTATCATTGATCGCTTAATGGCGCTCTCTGGTCTTACCTATACTTCACTTGAAAAGAGGCGGTCCAGAAATCCATTTGGAGGAGGCTAAATTATGTCTGAATATGAATCAACAGCTAGACTTGGTACAGTAGTTAGTACAGATAATGGTCCTAATGTGATGGAATTCTCCTTTGTATTAGAAGGCGGTCCGAAAGAGATAATCGCCCGACGTGGAGAATTTGTCGCAGTTGTTACTGACAATGGAACAGTCATTGCAAGGGTTCAAGATTTACTTCGTACTAATCGATATTACCAACATGCAGAAGCTGTAAGAGAATACCAATCGAGAGGAGAACCCTTGCGTGCTATATTTCCTACTGATAGATGGCAGTACACTGTGGCAAAAGCAAGGGTACTAGGATTATGGGTCGATAAAAGAACAGCTAGACCATATTTTGCAATATCTCCCGGTTCAGTTGTGCGGAGAGTTGATGAAGACACGCTAGCTGCTTTTCTCCGACTGGATAACAAGGAAGGCCTGAATCTAGGAACACTCGCTTACCAGAGTCTTGAATTCACTCCCTCCATCAACCGTCTACTATCAAAGCATCTTGCCATTCTAGCAATGAGTGGAGCGGGGAAATCCTATTTTGTATCAGTCCTACTTGAGGAGCTTCTCTCACGAAAGAAATCACAAGGACGTCTCTCAGTAGTTGTAGTTGATGTTCATGGTGAATACAGTTATCTGAAGGATATACGACCTGAAGATTTAGGTTTCTCTGAAAACGAGTTTAAAGTTGAACATATTAGAGGTTCACATATTCAAATTCCGGTTCAATCACTTTCAGCTGAAACAATTGGTTCTCTTGTTGCAGATATGAGTTCGATCCAAGTTCGCGATCTCAGACGAGTCCTCTCTGAAATGGGTGATACTATGAAAACAGGGTACACTCTTTCTGATGTTGTGACTCGTGTGAGAGATGACGAAACGATTAGCAAGAATACACGAGAGGCGCTTATTGGTTGGTTGATTAATCTTGATGATACACGCCTTTTTGGAAAGAGTTCTGTTCCTGATGTAAAAACCATTGTAAAACCAGGAAAAATTACTCTAATTGATCTAAGTGATTTTATTAGTCTGAAAAAGAAACAGATCGTTGTTGCACATTTAGCCAGTGAATTGCTTAATCTTCGTAGAAGGGATGAAATCCCTCCTGTATTATTGATTCTGGAAGAGGCTCATCAATTTTGTCCTGAGAGTCGCCATGAATTGGCTCTGCCAAAGAGCCGTATTGAAACCATAGCCCGAGAAGGAAGAAAATTCCATGCACTTCTTTGTTTAATATCTCAGAGACCTGTAAAGCTATCTACAACAGTACTGAGTCAATGTAGTAATCAAGCCATCTTTCGATGTACAAATCCATATGATCTAGATCATATTGGTAAGTCAAGTGAAGGTATTGATAGGCCGTCATTGGATGCGATTACTACGTTAGAGATTGGTGAAGCTTTATTTGTAGGGGAAACTGTTTCCGTTCCCACTTTCGTAAAAGTCAGAAAAAGAAAATTTGAACCTGAAGGATTGGGATTAAGTCTAACGGATGCGGTGAAGAGAGCTGATAAGTGACGAAATCCCCACAATCCTGATAAGACCTTGGACTGGAAGTCTATTTGATACTCCTTGGGGGCCTTATGTCCTTGAATGATGACGAACTTGATGATATTCGCCAACTTATTGACCATATGCAATCAGGTCTTGTTGAGCTCTTCAACCAATTACGTGAACTAAGAGAGCGTCTTCACCTAGTTACGGGACTTCCCGAAGATAGCACTCCCAGTATCATGCCTCTTTTCTCTGAAGTTAAACCCGCACAAGACCATAAAGATGAATTGTTAACACCTTCTGAACCATTGGCAGATGAAGACCCAGAACCTGTCACTCCTGAGCCCCAATTGAAAGACACTGCAGATACCAATAATGAAACACTGAATCTCTCGGATCCTGAGGAATCAAGTTCTACGAATGCCAAAGTAAACAGAGTACTTGACCCAATAGCTCGGGAACTTCGTACAGGAGAGGCGACTGCTGATATAATTCTGGAGTATCTTCAGAGTGCTAAGGAATACCTTATCGATGATGATGAAAGAAAGAAGAAAGTATCACGTGATATGGATATTGTACTAAACTTTCTAAAAGCTCGTGGAGAACGAGGTATTAGAAACGAAGAACGCGATAATATTCTCAAAAGAATTCGTCGCTGGAAAGCTCACCTTATCAGTTATTCAAGCTCTCCAGCTGAATAGAATCAAAGATTATTTGATTATTCAAAATCAATGATGAGACGTTTTACCTTTGTCTTTGAAATCTTCTTTAGACCATGTTGACCTGGTTCATATCTACACTCTAGCAGACCAGCATCATATAGAATCTTAATTTGTGCACTAGCATTAGCTTCAGTTCCACCTAGGTGACGAGCAACGCGAGTCACATCTTTCTCACCTTGAAGGAGAAGTTGTAAAATCTTAAGTCGTGTTCCTGATGACAGTGCGCGTCCAATCTTAAGGATGGCATCTTTGTTGTTAACTTGAAGTTGTTCGGACAGTTGTTGCACCTCGAGTGAGTGTTGGCGTTTTGCTCAAGCGGGCCTTTAATATACTTGCTGTTTTAGGATTACAAAGATGAAAGACTTGACTGACTAGACAAATATCTTGATAGCCATTCATGATTATTACTATCCGAGTGAGTGCTGAACTTAATGGACGATGAAAATGTGTTTATAATTGGGTTCGATATCCTACCCTCTTACAGTCCTAAATCAAAAAAAGCACCAAAATTCGCTGCTGTAATTCTACACAATGAAAACATCGTTAATGAGTATGAAGAAATTTCCCGCGGTGCACTCCTTAAACTTGTTCGAGAATTCAAGCCAAAATGGCTCTGTACTGATAACATCTTTGAAATTGTGCCTGATAACAGATCCCTATTTCGTTTAGCTGATAGAATCCCTACTGAAACAAAGATTGTTCAAGTAACCGGAGTTCCTCCACATCAAATTGCTCTCAAAATACTAGCACGACGTCATGGTTTACAAGTGAAAGGGAAACCCACAGCTCTAGAGTCCGCTCGATTTGCCGCTCAACTTGCCTTTAGAGGAGTTGGTCACTATCTAGAATGTTTTAGTGAGCAAAGTGAAATTAAGGTTTCACGTGGTCGAAAACCAGGTAAAGGAGGTCAGAGCGCAAATCGTTATCGTCGAAGAATTCATTCTGAAATTCAACAGATGACCCGTTTCATCGAAACCCAACTAAAAGAGGCTGATATTGATTATGATATCGATATCCGTACTTCAGACTTTGGATACTCCAGTGCTCGACTTGTTACCAATGCACCACTGCCAATAATCAGTAATCTTATTGAATCAAAGAAGAGCGGTGATTTCAAGGTTCTCATAGCACCAGTTCGAAAACGCGTTGAATTTCTCCCGCTTGAACCCAAGCCAGCAACACGAAGCGATAAAACGAAGTACTTCATTCTTGGTATCGATCCTGGAACCACAGCCGCATATTGTATACTCTCATTAGAAGGTCGAATTCGAATACTTCGAAGTAGAAAGGGGCTAACTAGAGCTGATATTATCCGTGAAGTCTACGAAAAAGGCATTCCAGTAATGATTGCTTCTGATGTTCCACAAGTACCTCATTTTGTGGAAAAGATAGCCAGTACAATAAATGCACCTGTATTCACACCACCGAAACCAATTCCAGTTTCAGAGAAGCAAGAGTTGGCAAGAAATTACTCTGATGCAATCAGAGTACGTAATGCTCATGAACGCGACGCTCTAACAGCTGCTGTATATGCTTACAGGTCAATCCAATCAAAACTCCAACAAATAGACCGAATAGTGCATGAGGAACAACTGCAGATTGATAGAAATAATCTCAAAGCCCTTGTCATCAAAGGCGTATCAATCAATGAAGCACGTGCAACCCTAGAACGGGTTGATTCTGAAGTACCTGAAACAATCCCTGAGGAACAACCAGAACCGGAAATAGAACTGACCAAAGAACGATTTGACGCTATCTTGTTAAAGAATGAACAATTGATGGAAGAAAATCGTACTCTTTTTGATAAAGTAGAAGATCTCCAAAGACTCATCGAATATTTGAAATTCCGTGAGAGTGAATTATCTGACAGCTTGGAAATCATTAGCCGAGATAACTTCTGGAAAATCAAACGTGATAGAGAAGTTGAGAAGACAAAGTCTGCTTTAAGAAAAGAACAGCATGAAGCTGATACTCTCAAGAAAGATATGAAGACTCTAAAACATAGACTTGAGTTATTGAAGGGTGTAAAGCATTTAGAAATGCGTGGAGACATGCTTGCAGTTAAGGTAATCCCCCACTTCACACGTGAAAGTATTGACGAGTATCACAAAAAAGTAGGTCTAAAACCTGGAGATATTATTCTTTTCGAAGATGCTTCTGGAGGAGGTCCACAAACAGCTGGATTACTGATTGAGCGTGAAATACGTGCTCTTGTTGTTGATACACCATTATCTCATCTTCCAAGAGATGTACTGATAAAATCTGTAATCCCGGTTATCGATGCAGAAGATGTCGAACTACAACGAGTTGACGAATTTGCATTCATCAGTCGCAAGAAGTTTGACAAGATCTTTCAAGTCTTTATGAAAGATGTTCGTGAACAAGCTCGATTGAAAGGTGAAGAACAATTAATCGAACTCGTGGAAAAATATCGTAGAGATATCGAGCGATAATTTCTACGATGGTATTTGTATCCAAAGGATATTGTTTCCTCGAATCAGAACTTGGCCATACTTGGCTTTTATTTCATTATTTTCAAGCTCTTCTGCATCAGCAAGAGTGAGATTCATGTACATATCACATCTTGTCAAGTGTCCTCGGAATATTCTCTGGTCCTTGAGCTTAACGGAGATTACATCATTGAGTTGCTGTTCAAGAGCTTTTATGGGCATTTTTTCGGACACAGGATGCACCTCTCAAGTGTTGCCCTTTGTGAGCATTATAAAGCCTTTGCTCCATGAGATTTCTTGTGTACTTCAACGAAAGAGTCAATTTGCAATGATAACTCGTACATATCTGCAATTATGATAGAAGGTAATAATGATGGTACTATTCTGCCTTGGGCTTGAAGGGACAGCTCATTCATTTGGTGCAGGAATCGTCACAGATGAAGGAGATGTGCTCTCAAATGAATGGGACATGCTACAACCTGAACAGGGTGGCATTCATCCAAGAGAGGCAAGTAGACATCATTCGGATTTAGGTCCCGAACTAATTCAGTCTGCAATAGAGAAGGCTGGAATCAGTTATGATGAAATCAATCTCGTTGCTTTTTCCAGAGGTCCTGGATTAGGTCCTTGTCTACGTACTACTGCTACTATGGCACGCACATTAGCCTTGAAACTTAATGTTCCTCTTGTGGATGTGAATCACTGTGTAGCTCACATTGAAATCGGCTGTCTTGAGTCAGGTTATGAGGACCCTGTCACAGTGTATGTTTCTGGAGGAAATACTCAGGTAATTGCATTCGCTGGAGGTCGATTCAGGACTTTTGGCGAAACTCTAGATATTGCCATTGGTAATATGTTGGATGTCTTAGGTCGTGAACTTGGGATGAGTTTCCCAGCAGGTCCTATTGTGGAGAAATTAGCAAAACAGGGTAATGAATTCCATACACTTCCCTATTCAGTAAAAGGAATGGACCTGAGCTATTCTGGAATGTTAACGGCTGCTAAGAAACTGCATAGTGAAGGTGTTTCCATTCCTGATATATGTCATAGTGTTCAAGAAACTGCTTTTGGCATGTTGGCAGAAATTGCAGAGAGAGCCATTGCTCACACAAAGAAACATGAACTCCTACTTACAGGCGGTGTAGCTCGGAATAATCGTCTAACGGAGATACTAGAAGGAGTTTCAGAACGACATAGTGCTAAATTTCACAGGGTTTCTCCTTCTCTAGCTGGGGATCAAGGTGCAATGATTGCATGGAATGGGATACTTCAGTATCAAGCTGGACATCGGATTGAGATTAACGAATCACAAGTTTTACCAAAATGGCGAACTGATGAACAAGATATCCTTTGGAGGACATAACGATGAATGAGCTTATCGCTCGAGGCGCTGAATCAGTGATTCTGAAAGTAGAGCGGTGGAATCAGCCATTTGCTCTAAAATGGCGTCAGTCAAAACCATACCTCCTTGTAGACATTGATGTACAACTTAGAAAAACTCGAACCACCAGAGAATGTAAGATGTTATCTGTTGCTCGTTCATTAGGCGTTAGAACTCCTGCTGTTTATGCAATGGACATGACTGATTTCACAATTCTGATGGACTATATTGAAGGTACCCAGCTCAAGCTTCTCGTCAATGAACTTTCTGAAGATAAGCTTGGAAGATTCTGTATCAAGTTTGGACAATCTATTGCAATGTTACACAAAGGGGATGTTGTACATGGAGACCCCACCACCAGTAATGTACTCATTGATTCAAAGTCTAGGCTTTGGCTCGTAGACTTTGGTCTCTCTGAGATGAATGCGACAGTTGAAATGAAAGGAGTGGATCTTCATCTCATTCACAGAGCCCTTGAAACCACTCACTGGGATTTACAGGAACTCATGCTTGATGCTACAATCAAGGGATACTCACAAATCATGGGATCTGATTCAAAAGAAATTCTCTCTCGAATGAAAGAGATTCGTGAGCGAGGACGATACCATTAGTTCACCACAAGGCAATCTTTATATCAACAGCAATAGCGCGTGAGGCAGACCCATACTTTTGGGATAATAGATAATCTAGAGGTATTTCCGATGGCAAGAATGCACACACGACGAAAAGGCCAATCCGGTAGCAATCGCCCTTCAACACTGCGCATACCTGAATGGATGGATAAGGAGAAGGACGCTAAGTGGGTGGAAGAGAAAGTGATTGAGCTGGCAAAGACTGGAAATACTCCCTCTATGATTGGTATGATTCTCCGTGACCAGTATGGTGTTCCTCTTGTGAAGGTAATCGCGGGTAAGAAAGTAATGGATATCATCCGTGAAAATAGCCTCGAACGAAACGTTCCAGAAGACTTGAGAAATATGATTGCCAAGGCTGCAACTATTCGAAGGCACATGGAAGAAAACAAGAAGGATTTTGTTTCAAAACGTGGTCTTCAGCTTGTAGAAAGTAAGATACACAGACTCTCAAAGTACTATAGGAAGAAGAGAGTTCTCCCAGCAGATTGGAAATACAGTCCTGATCAAGCTGCTATTCTCTTGAGATAGTTTTATCATGCACAACACATCTCTATTCTTTTGAGAAGAGCATGACAGCGAAAAAAGCACCCTCTCTAAAGACTTTGGAGAAGGTATGCAAAACTATAGATTTCAAAGCCAAAGACCAGAATATTATAGTAACCTCCCCCTACATAGAATCTATTATTGCTAGCGCGGTCATTTCTCAGACACTTTCAAGAATGAATGTTCTATATCATATTGTACCTTCAACACCTACTATGACAATTGACGATCTAAATCGACTCAAAGAAACCTACGACTCTTCAGCTATGATTTTGGTAGGAATAGATGTTTGCGGCAAGAAGCGGCTCAAGAAAGGTTCTGGATATCCCTTACTCATTGGAGGTGCCGTAGAATCTGAACAGATTGAAACATTCATGCTTGGTACGGATTCTACCATTCCAGCAGCTGGGTATGTTTTTTCTAAATCACTAGTAGAACCAACTGATTACATACTCCAAATGTCTGCTGCAGGTTCATTACTTACAGAAGGACTGAAGAGCCCTAAAACAGGTGCTGGAAAAGATGTCATTGATCTTGCTCAAGGCAAGAATTTGATAGAGGAACGAAAGGGGTTCAAGCTCTTTGGAGCCACAACCCTTCCACTTGATGAAGCATTACGTTTCAATACACGTCCGTATATACCAGCAATAAGTGGACATCAAGAGGCATGTGACAAGATTCTGAATGATGCTGAAATACCGATACAAAAACTCAGAGCTCCTATAAGCAATCTAAGTACTTCCGAAGCTCAGCGTCTAACATCAGTACTTACGATGGAAATAGATCCAACAATAATCCCTCTTCTATTAGGTACTGATTACACACTCACACTAGAACGTGAGAATAGCCCATTAAGATATGTTTCAGGATTAGATACAATTGGGGCGACTGCTTGGTCATTAAATGAACTAGGTGCATTGATTGGGATTCTTCTTGGAGACCGTAGTAGAGTATTGCGTGGACTAATTGACAGTCATATTAGCTTTCACAAGGAAGTGATATTCACTGTTCAACGTCTTGAAGCAAATCTGCAGGGTGATTCAACAACAACAACTACAACAGTATCACTAAAAGGCACTAAGACAGAACTTCTCCCTGAAGTGGGTCGTATTGCATTGGAATCTGGTATTGTAGACAAGACCCGTCCTGTAGCTTTAGATAATAATGAGGTATTTACGATTGTTTGGCCGTCAATTGAATTGAATGTTAAGAAAGTACTTTATGAATTCCTTTCCAGTGACATTAGACTGAGAGCCTCATCTCACAACTCAATTACAATCATTGGAAATGAAGAAATGAAAAATACATCTCTTGAGAAAATCGTTCAATTGAACAAGGGTGACAGTCCGAAATGATTGCGACAATCAAACTTGATTTTCGTTCATCTACTCTGGCTAAGCAAATACTCGAAGCCATCTCTCCGGATAATACACCACTTCCACCCGGGTTGTCAATTAATTGCGCAATTGAAGGAACGAAGCTGCTAATCACTATAAAATGTGAACGAAACATAAACAGTCTTGGTGCGACCATTGAGGACATTATGAGCGCAATTGACTTATCACTTAGAACTTCTCAATCAACTGAAAGGAATTAATCCTTCATCCATTTGTTCTGCTACTGCTTTTGCTTTAGTTCGTGATAATTCCGCCACTTCTTCTGTAATGAAACCGCGTTGAACAGCTCGTTTGAGTAGATGTTGATCGATTATTCGTGGTGGTTGATCTGCAGGAGCTCTTACAACATCAATCTCAAGATCCACATATCGAATCTTTCCTGGGCTTGTTCCATTACTTGGATACACCTCTACTCCAGTATTGATATTCGCGTAGGTACCTTTCAGCTCATCTGTTTTAGAATAATAATTTGTGAAAAGAGTAAGACTTCCTGGAATCACATGAGTCAAAGCATAATCTCCTTCATCTCCGACTACATCTACATCATCTGGATATTCCTTTACAAGCTTGAGTTTTCGATTTGTATGTCTGAATTGGCGTCGTATCACAAATCCATTCGATGTGGTTTCAATGACTCTGCCCCGTGCAAGGACTATATTTCTCCCATCTAGTTTTACATGTTCAATATTAACCGGATCATCAACTCGAGGAATATCTCTTGATATGATTTTCTCTAATTTTGAGGTGATGTATTTTCGTTCTTCTGGACGATCCTCAATAATCATCTCAGCAAGGTCTACCAATGATGTATATCCTGCACTCTTGTAGAAATGATGGTACTTAATTGTAGGCTTGATTTTCGCACGAGTCTTATCAAGCGCCTCTTTCACTTCAGCTGGGAATTCGATATCTGCATTACTAGTTCCTTCGAATAAAATGCCAGTTGATTCCAAATCGTTATACTTGTTGAATACCCGTTGCGTTGTATCTAGCAAATCATCAACTTCATCCTGAAGTTCTTTGTCAGTGAGATTTTCTGCCGATGTTCTCCATAGGATTCCCCAATTGTCGGCATGCTCACGTATCTTTCGACCAAGCGTAGTAAGATTATGCCTAACATCAGGATCTTTTATCTTAGTGCTCAATCTTACAACTGGTTCAGGCAATAATACTGCAGCCCTACCAGGAATCGTTATACTTGAAGATAAAACAGGGGCTTTACGACCATAATCGTGAGCTCTGATTTGGACCATTACATTTTGGCCTCGTTGAAGTCCTCTATCTGGTATAAGCCCCGATATCGAACCTAAATCGATTCTAGTCTGACCAGTTCTTTCATCTCGCCCTTGAACAACACCTTTGTAGATTGAACTCTTTGCCACTCTTGGAGTCCTAGTAATTACTCCACCAAGTCTCCTTCGAAGAACATCTGTCAGTTTACTCAAAATAGACTCGTAAGCGATTGCAACAATTCCCTGCAGGTCACTTCTATCCCAGATATCAACATCAGGAATATCATTACGAAAAGGGAGTCCAAATCTTCTTGCCACTTCTGGGGTTGGTTGAACCATCTCGAAATGATTCTGCAGCATTATCTGCGTTAGTGATTGTGAATAGATTCCTCGTATCCTCGCCTTAATCATCGGTAAACACAGGCCCTATCATCAGGTGACAGTCCTTTACCTAGTTGGTTTTGACTGGTTCTGTATCTCATTGATGAGGCCTCTTGGCCTAATCACGTATTGGCTCCAATAGGCTACATACGTGCCAAATCTTGGTTCTGGCATGATTCGGACAATTTGGGTCTTGGCCAGGTTCATCCAGATTTGATATTGCGTTTTGAGCTCTCACAGCAGGAGAGTCATCGTCGTTTTCAAGGACTGCAATAGCCTCATTGGCTGCACGCCTGATGTTTCTAGGTACTGAGGAATCCTCAGATATCTGCTTAAGCAGATGTTTAGATTGGTCAATGCTCTTTTGAGTTTCGGGGTCCAATGGACTCACCTCTGAAATAGTCTTGTCGCACAAATGGAGTGCGAATTAACAAAAACCACCATCATTAGTTACCATATCAACGTTTTCATAATGACGCATACAACTTGTCTGATGACATGTATTAGCACACCTCTTATATCGAGAACGCAATAATCTCATCCAGTGTTTACAATGGACGATAAAAATGACACCTCGGTCAAAAAGATGGCCGATCTCCTCAGACGTGGCGCAACAATGCTTGCTGATGCATGTCCCCAATGTGGTTCACCACTATTCAAGGTGGGTGAGGATATTTATTGTGCACGTTGTGATCGACGTATAGTCTATGCGGAATCAGATGAGGAAGTAGAAACCCAAGCTGTAATGACTCTCATCCCAGAACTTCGTGAAACGTTGATGGGAAAATTGAAGGCACTCAATGATCTAATCGACTCTGAAACTGATATTGAGTCACTTACTAAACTTGCTAACCTTATGGTTCTACTTCTACAGTCTCTTCATAGATTAGAAAATATGAAGGGACAATGAAGTCCCTCAAAATCTCTTGTACTTCTATTCTTCTTTTGCAGCAGTACCTCGTCTGAGTCTGGCTCTTCTTGTTTTGACCTCTTCAGGTCCCTTGAGCACCTTACTCTTACGAATCTCGCACTCTCGAATTGGTATGATTTTCTTTACTTCATCAAAGACTTCAGAGGCTAAATCACCAAGAATGACTTTTTGAACCAATTCATCAAAAGTATGTTTCTTTGCATGTTTCCTGATTATTTTCTCAATTGCCTTTCTGACTGCATGCTCATGACTAGATTTTGCACGGATGATAGTGAAGACAATTACTGAAACACGCATCAAATAGTCGTCTTTTGTCAGAATAGGTCCAATCCAATCAATTCTGGATGTACCTCTTCTTACAAGACCACGAAGATAATCAGAACTCCATTCATGCCCGTAGAATGTAGTCTTTGCCTGCTGGCCTGTGACCTCAAGAACTTTGAATCGTAGCTTCACATGAATCTTATCAAAATCACCTGTAAGATCGTATAAAGTGGGTTGAACAGTTCTTCCAAGCAGCAAATCTGGATTTCCAGATGGAGTTGTACCTATCTCCTTGCTATCGAAATAATCAGGTGCAAGAATCTGATACCAAGTTTTCTCTTTCCATTTATCTCGAGTTCTTGCCGCTGTCTGTCTACTTCTTGAGGACATTGTTATATCACGCTCACACTGGACATATGATTGCCCAGAGAATCACGAAATGGTCCATGGTCGGGCCACAGGAACCGAGCGGACATCCAACGAGTCGAATAAAAACGTTGTCTTTGGTTCGCTTTTTTCATAGGACAATCAAGAAAACTAGATATGACTTGCATTCACAATTCGATGTGAGTTGCCCACTATGGATAAAGAAAAAGCTGTCTGCTCTCGTTGTGGATTCGGTGACACTGCTCTAGTCAGAAAAGAGTTGCTTGGGAGTGGAAAATATAGAAAGAAGTGGCGCTGTCCACGTTGTAGTCATACTTGGGAAACCGTCGATAAGTGATATTGCAGTCAATACAAAACGGTTAAAATGACACTGTACTCCCCATTGTTCCAATGCGGAGGTTGCCCAGCCAGGTTAAAGGCGCAGGGTTTAGGTCCCTGTCTCGTAGGAGTTCGCGAGTTCAAATCTCGCCCTCCGCACCATTCTTTTGCTTTTCTTAAGAAAATCAACCACTGTTTCTCTCTATCTCTTCATGGTGATCTAGATACATCCGAATTGCTTCCCTAACAAAAGCAGGAAATCCTTTCCACGAGTTTCTTTTTTCCAATTTATTGAAACGATTTCGGAGTTCCTTTGGTATACGTAACATTATATCATCTGTCATATTGAATATTTGTCTGTGAACATATCATATATACATTTTGATTACATTTGTATACATTTTAAAAATCTACATGTTAACTTTCAGAAGGACTATCTTCAGACATCTCCGTTGGTTGCTTTGGTTTTCTTCTAGTTCTCTTATTTCTTACCTTGAGAGGAACTTGGAAAGTATGACGCAATCCATCCACTGTTGAAACAGTTCTGACATTTCTCCTTGTTTCAGCTAATAATGCATCAAGAACTACTCTCTCCTCTACTTCACCTGGTTCCTTTACAAGTGCAATTCTATGTAGTGCATAGATACCAATTATGGTCGAAATGATAAACAGAAAATCAATGCCTGATAATCGATACGTTGGAATCAGTGAGAATAGCTCCCCATCAACCAACCAGGAGATTGAGAATTCAACTGTATGAGGTCCGAATAGGTCTGCCAATATACCCGCAACGATGGGAGAAATTGTTCCCATAATAGCTATGATAGATCCTTTGGCTGCAAGATATGATGCCACTTCTCCACGAGGTGCCAATCTCACTCCGATATTATTAGTACCCAGATTGACACCGGCGGCAGCAAACCCATTGAGGACGTGAATCAGTATTATCAGAGGGATAAGGAAACCGTATTCCCTAGCTATTGAGCTAAAAGTCCACAGAAAAGTACCAATGATATACAGGGGAAGAACTACTTGTAGAATGGACTTGTTGCTAAATCTGTCTGAAAGGCGGCCCCACACTCGGAGGAAGATGACACTTGTCAATTGAGTCAGTGCAGCAAGCCCTGCAACAAATGCAACCGAAAGTCCAAGAATATTCACATCCAAGAGGTAGACAGTGAAGAACGGAGCTGCAAATGATGTACTCAATCCCCACACAGCGGAGAATATCATCAAATTACGATAGTTAGAATCCTTGAAAGGTTCTGCTAAGAGTTTTGAATAACTGATTTTTTCTTGCCGGGCATACATTGGGGGCTCGGGAGTAGTCCGAGTGAAATAAGTGGCGAACATACCAAATACAAATGCTGTCAGAAATACAAGCGAATAACCGGTCAATTGAGAGAGTGGAACAGAAGTATCTGCGGTCGCTAACCATGATGTTATGAAGAATCCACCAATTAGAGAAGAAATAATTGCCACTGCTCCCATCAAGGCCATTCTACCAGAGAAAAATGCTCCAAGTCGATCAGGAGGTACGAGGTCAGTCAACCAAGAGTTCCAACTCGGTGACCCAATAGAAGTAAAGACACTCTGAATGAGCATCGCACCAATTAGAAGTATCAGGCTAACTTGTCCAACTACAATGAAAGGAATCAAAGCCATGAATAATATTCCGAAGCGATTGCCAAGTTGAGTGAAGAAGTTCAATTGACGTCTATTGCGATACTTTTCAATTAAAACAATTGAAGGAATCTGTAATAATTGCGCGACAGAAGGAATTGCAGCAAGAATTCCAATGATTGTATTTGGTGCTTGGAGAAGAAGCGCAAATCCCACTAAGAATACACTTTCTGTTAGTGTGGTCTTGACTTGAGCAGCAACACCTTGCTTTGCCATCTTGCTGAGAGCTTTTTCTGTTTCCTCCTCAGTCAGTCCACGACGAGGTTCTTCTATCACGTGTATTATTGTCTCCAAAATCTCAACGAATTTTTGAATTTACAGTATAATCTAATGAAGCTTATCGTATTACTCCACTCAATTCGTTTTCAAAAATTCATCCATCTTGAAAGGTTGTCCATGACCTGGATATACCATATTGATTTCCATCTCTCTTATTCGATGAATACTCTCATTCATCTCATCTACATCATCAAACAATGAGTTCGGTTCGGGTTTTTTCAAATTAGTAAGTAGATCACCACAGAATAGGTCATGATTGTCTGTCAAAATACCAATTGATCCACTCGAGTGCCCGGGAATATGTACAATCTCTACTTCGAGTCCATAATCGGAGAAGTCGTGTCCTTCATTGATTATGAAATCAGGAGTGAATTTTGTAATTCCAAATAGAGTATTGATCATCTTCTTCATAATTCGATTTCCAGATTTTCTGTTCCGAAACATATCTCCAGATTCGACCATTGCAACATCGTCTGGATGCATTGCAATTTTTACGTCATATCTCTCACGTAGATATGCGCAATTTCCCGAGTGGTCAAAATCACCATGCGTAAGAATTACTAGTTGAAAATTCTCGGGAGTACACCCTGCATCTATCAGCTCTTGCTCCAATTTGGTTCTTGCAGATTTTGATCCTGTGTCAATGAGAACAAAACATTGGTCCGTTTCAACAAGATAGCAATTACCAACTAATCTTCCTAGGACAATTGTTTTGATACCTCTTATCACGTAAAATCATATCTCCTCGTTCGGAACCAAATTAACTGGTTCCTAGGAATCCTTAACAGTTTTGATAATTGGTCAATGGAATCTTCTATGCTCCATGACAGTCTGAGCATAATTGCAATGGAAGTTGACCACCACTGAAATATAAGTGAAGTCCTAAGAATGCTAAGAATCCAAGGACTATGATCACTACAAGAATGCCAATTATTTTCATCAATCGACCCATGATACTCTACCCTGAAACCTGATTGGGTCTGTAGGTAATAAATCCATCACCAGTCAATTTTGTCGTAATCCTCATTATCCTCTTTGTAACTCTGTTTCTTGTGAATCATAATGAAGTACGTATTCTTAGCTACAGATGATAATAAGATGCAACTCTACCATCTTCTCCTGAATGCTATTAACTTCCATGAAAATGGTCATGATGTTGCAGTAGTCCTTGAGTGTGCATCTCCAAAACTCTTGATTGGAATAGTCGATGGCTCAATAAAACTCCCCCTCTTTGAAAAGGCTATGAAGCTCGGAATCATAGATCAAGCATGTAAAGCATGCACTGCTTCATTTGGCGCTACAGAAGCTGCAGAGAAACTTGGAGTTCCTCTCAAGGGTGAGCTGAACGGACACAGTGATATGCTGAAGTTCCTAGGTAATGGATACTCTCTCTTCACATTCTAGGTAAATCATAGAAAAGTGGCGCCGGGGATGAGACTTGAACTCATGCGTGCGTACACAGCGGTTCTCTCGTGAGATTTGGTATTTCGAGACCGCCTCCATAGCCACTAGGAGACCCCGGCCTATTAGATTTTCTGATTTTTTCTGATTTAATCTTACCGTCATCGTCCTTAGTCCAATCATTGAAATAGAGCAAATACTCTCGTAGTAGAACTCACAGGAGTGCGTACAAGATGGCATCTGATGAAAAATATGACTTGTTTGAAGAGAGTTTGCGATTGATTGGAGAGGGAAAAATGGTTGAGGCTGAAGGAGTGATTAAGAGGCTCACCGAGATCGAGCCTGAAAATGCCACAAATTGGATGTCTTTGGGTAGATGCCAACTTGCCTTGGGCAAACTTGCTGAAGCAGAGGTTGCAGCTCGAAAATCCCTTGAGTTAAATGACAAGATTGCGCACAATTGGAATCTGATGGGATGTGTGCTGAAATCTAAGAATGCTTTTGTTGAAGCAGAGCCCTATTTTCGCAAGGCTCTGGAAATCAATCCAAAGGATTTCACTTCTTGGAGCGGACTGAGTGTAATCTTGATTGGTCTACGAAAAGATGATGAAGCTGAAGAAGCAGCAAAGAAGAGCATTGAGTTGAATCCCAATTTCTTTGAGGGTTGGATGGCTCTTGGGATTCTTCATCTCAGACACGGTAGAGCTGAAGAGTCTGAGAACGCGTTCAAGAAACTGACTGAGGTAGCTTCTCGAATGCCAGAAGCTTGGGATTTTCTTGGAATGGCATTAAGTGCTCAGGGAAAGCATGATGAGGCTGCAGCTGTGAAAGCACATGCACGTACATTACGTGTATAGAATCATATTCACTTCTCAAGTTTCTCAATAACTTGATTCATTATGTCCTTAGCAAGTGTAGCTAACTTGTCTACTGTTTCCTGTTCTTTTGCACCTACATACACTCTAGCTTTTGGTTCGGTTCCTGACACTCTGATAAGAACATAGGATCCATCAGTACATTCTATACGAATACCATCTACTTCCAGAATCTGACTAATCCCGCTTATTTTAGGGACAAGTACTTCCTTTATCTTAGGTAAGAAGTCAGGTTTGATCTTATCTGGACATGGCACAAAGTCTCTTAGTATTGGATATTTTGGAATGCTTTCCATTAATTTCATACAGCTTCCCCCACCCATGTCATCAACCATTAGAGCTAATCTTGCAGCACCAGCAATACCATCCATCCAACACCCCATCTTAGTAAAGATAGGTTTCCAAGGTTCAGATGCAAAGACTACATCCTTTCCCTTGTCTGTCGCGAGAAATTCTTGAAGCGATCCTAGCGGCATCCTTGTGACAGTTCCCCCTGCTTCAGTGACAAGCTCATCAATTACGCTTGATGTATCAATAGATACGACAACGATTCCTCCACCATTTCTCCTCACTTCATCTCTAGCAAAGAGTGCAATCACTCGGTTTTGGTCTATGAACTCACCCTGCTCATCAATTACAGCTAATCTATCACCATCGCCATCATGACAGACAGTCACTGCAAAATCCGAGTTTGCAGCCATTTTCATAGCATCTTCTAAGTTCCTAGGAGATGGTTCAGCAGGTCTACCAGGAAAATGTCCATCTTGGTGTGAGTTCATCGTTGTCACTGAATAGCCCATTTCCAACAATAAATGCGGTGTGTATTCCGTAGCAGCACCATTTGCTAGGTCAATCAATACCTTTGTACCATTGCTATTTGTACCCCTGTCTGAAAGAAATCCTTTAACATGCTCTAGATATTGATCTTTGATATTCTCGTATTGAATCGATCCTATCTCAATCCAATCAGCAACATGATACTTTTTCTCTGCGATGATTGTTTCTAACACAATCTCTTCTTCTCTGATGAATTCACGGCCATTATTGAAGAACTTGAAACCGTTGTCAGCTGGTGGGTTGTGGCTAGCTGTTATAATAACCGAAGCATCTACTCCCTTCACTTGGCTATAGTATGCTACTGCAGGCATTGGTGTGATTCCCATATCTACAACATTGACTCCCGTTGACAGTAATCCAGAAATGAAACTATTTCTTAGCATATCATTCGATGTTCTAGCATCTATTCCTACACCAACAGTTCCCTTTCCATCTAAGAATGTACCCAATGCTCTACCTAGATTGAGTGCTAACTCTGGTGTTGCTTTATCAATTATTGAACCACGAATACCTGATGTACCAAAGAGCTTGTTTGCCATATTATTCTCCTCTAGTTGTGTGGTAGCGCAAGATCAGTAATGTCCTTTGCAGCTTCTCCCATTCTCAGCAGACTATCTACAACATAAAGTTGAGTTTGTGGTTGTCCATTTGGTGTTGTGATAATATCTTGTCTGAGTTTTGCAGTTTCTTGAATCAGCCATCTCTCTGATTCAATTACTTTGATTACCTTCTTTGAATCGAATTTGAAGAGGTTGTTAACAGAATCAGCTAACATCTCCTTTACTTTATCACCAATGAGTTGTAATTTCTTGACTAGTTTCTTATCAAGGGATTCTTCAGATCTTAGAGCAATATCAACAGCTAGATCTGCAATTCTCTCTAAGTATTGTGCTGCCAATCTATAATCAAGGGCTTCGACTGGAGTAATCTTCATCATTTCACCCATTCTTGGATATTGGACTGCTGATCGAAGTTCTCTCACAATTAAAAAGAATAGTCTGTCTACTTCCTCATCACGTTGAACAATCTCTTCTCCCTTCTCTTTTATTCCCTCAAAGTAAGCTCTCAAAGAGTCATCAATCATTCGTGTTGTAATCAAATTCATTCGTCTCATAGCTGTAATTACAGGAAGCGTTGTAGGGTCTACAAGGCAGCGTAATACAATCTGATGGTCATCCTCCTCAGTCACTTCCAAAGCGACAAATCGCTTGATTATATTCTTCAATTCATTTCTCTGCTCATTAGTAATTGATTCTTTACTGATAACACGAATTTCATCAAAACCAAGCAAGTATCTACTGGTAATCTCCCATCTCAAATTCTGTTCTATTTCAGCTGTTGTAGATCGAGTCTCTCCAGCTTTTGGTAAGCGGGGATCTATGATTAGACATCCATCTTCACGTTCAGCTACAACAACAGGGTCCCCCTTGCTGAGCTTTTGTCTCATTACCCAATCCTTCGGTAAGATGATGAGAAATGAGCTACCACTCTTTCCTCCTGTCTGTTGTAACGTCCTAATATTGACCATTGTATCACCTCATGGAGACAGTAACCAGTATGATGCTTGTAGAATGCATGCTTAATACACTTACCGCCCATTAGAATAATGGTAACTGTTTAAATCATGAACATGTTTCTCTCAGATTGATGACCAATTGACATCTTCTATGCGCCGTAATATATTGGCTCGTTTGATAGAGTCAGGCTTCCAAATCACACCTGATGCTCTCAAATATATACTTGATTTAGAATCTCCCCTACAAACCCTTGAATCAGTGATATTGGTCAAAAATCCAAATGAAACTCCTTCTGTTCTTTCAAAAGAATATATTGAATCACTTATTGAGGGACACGATACTATCCCAGCACCTGAAGAAGTCTTAATCGATTTACAAGAGGAAACAGAGAAACCCATTAATTCAATTACTCAACCTGAGTTAGAGACACTCCCGACTGAATGGGAATTTCGTATTGAAAAAAGTCCTGCTTTGGAAGATGTTGGATCTGAGGGAACAATAGAAGATTTTCTTGAGATGTTCAGAGACCGTTTTGAAAGAATTAGAAGAATCTACATGGCACGTATTGATACACAAAATGCAGTCACACCTACTATTGCAAAGAAACGAAAGGTCACCTCAAGACGTAGTCCGATGGATGGTGATGGTTCTCGCCGCAGACGTCCTCCTAGTCAGATGGTTATCGGTATTATTCGAGATAAAAGCATCTCAAAACAACAGAATGTAATTGTTGATATTGAAGAATATCAACAAGATGAAATCTCTCCTGACAGTAGAAACATGTCAAAAGGTGCCAATGAATCGATTATATGTATCATCCCATCAAAATCAAATGGTCTTCAAGGTCAGCAACTTACTGAGAAGGCTAACTCATTATTACTTGATGAGGTTGTATGCATATCAGGTTCTGTTGATTATGATGGCAGAATGATTGCAGATGATATCCTATTTCCAGATATTCCTACAGCACGCCAAATTGGTCGCGCAAAAAGAGATGTGTATGCTGCATTTATTTCCGATTTACATTGTGGGAGTCAAGAATTTCTAGAGGATGAACTTGACACCTTCATTGCATGGCTCGGGGGCAAGGATGTAAATGAAGTCGACAAATCAATGGCACAAAATACTAGATACCTCTTCATTGCTGGAGACTTGGTTGATGGAATTAGTGTATATCCCGACCAACGATATCATTTGGAAGTATCAAGTCTCTATGAGCAATATGCGTTGATTGCAGAAAAACTACGAAGATTACCTGATTATGTAAAAGTATTCTGTATTCCAGGGAACCATGACGCTGCTCGTCAAGCTCTTCCCAAACCACCAATCCTCAAGACATTTGCAGAGCCTCTTTACAATTTAGAAAACGTAATGATGTTGGGTGACCCTAGTCATGTGATTGTTGAAGGTGTTAATGTTCTAATTACACATGGTGACAGTCTAGATGATCTTGTCACTATGCTTCCTGGAGCATCGTACACCGAACCTGCAATGCCTATGAAAGAACTCCTAAAGAAACGTCATCTTGCTCCAATCTATGGTGGTAAAACCGAACTGGCACCATTGCATCGTGATTGGATGGTTATTGATACACCACCGGATGTTGTTCATTTTGGGCACGCCCATCATAATGCTGTAGACAACTACCGAGGTGTGCAGATAATTAATTCAGGTACCTTTCAATCACAGACTGATTTTATGCGCAAGCAAGGCGTAGTTCCAACTCCAGGTATTGTTACTTTCCTCAATCTTCGGACCGGGGCTCCTGAAGTCAAGTTATTTTACGATCTCTCAAAACAAAATTAACCCAAGATGTCTTTAGCAGCTTTGCTTAGTCTACTGTCATCATCAAGAATTGCACCAATCTGCTTCTTACTCACTGCCAGTTTGATCTTCTTTGTACGTCCATAACGTCCCTTTGAGATGACGGTTGTATTGATTAATCCCAACATATCAAGCTCAGAAATTAAATCAGAAACCCTCCTTTGTGTAAGTGTATCGAGAGAGAGAGATTTTGCAATCTCTGAATATACATTGAAAGCCTCGCCAGTGAAGATGTCACTCTGCCCTCTATTTGCCAGAACATACACAGCAAAGAGAACTGCCTTAGATTGCATTGGAAGAGTCTTCACAGTACCTGTGATAACATCTTGCTCAATCACCTTCTGAGCATCTCGTACATGATTCTGAAGTACTCTATCATCTCCACGTCTTTCTGCCAATTCTCCTGCAGTTCTCAAAAGGTCTAATGCTCTTCGTGCATCTCCATGTTCTTGTGCGGCTAATGCTCCAACAAGATTGATTACACCCTCATCTCCTATCACTCCTGGATTAAAGGCGACTTCTACACGTTGCTCGAGGATTCCTTTGAGTTCAACTGCATTGTATGGTGCAAAGATTACTTCCTCTTCACCGAGAGAGGACAAAACCCTTGGGTCTAGCATATCTTTGAATTTGAGGTCATTACTAATTCCAATGATTGAGATATGACTTCTGTCTAACTCACCATTCATTCTTGTTAATCCATAGAGAATATCATTTCCTTGGCTCACATCACGTTTTACAAGGCTATCTACTTCATCTAGCACAACAACCATAATCTTTGATTCAGAATCAAGTTTATTCTTGAATATAGATCTAATCTCATCAGTTGGAAGGCCAGTGAATGGAACATCTGAGCCATCCGGCATTGTTGCCGATATGGCATCACAAAGCTGTTTAAGAACTCTATAATTTGTACCAACAATGCGACAGTTGACATATGCCTTAAGAGGTGTGTTAACATCACTTTGCATTGCCTTACCGACCAATGAATCAAGAACATATTTTGAAACAACAGTTTTTCCGGTTCCAGTTTTTCCGTAGCAGAGAATGTTCGATGGTGGTGCACCACGAAGTGCAGGTCCTAAGATAGACCCGATTCTACCCATCTGTTCATCACGATATGGAAGGTCTGCAGGAACGTATGTGGGTCTCAGGGCATCCCTATCCTTGAATATCGGTTGACCCTGTATATATTTGTCAAACAGTTTATCGAGAGGTTTTCCCATTATGTAACGCTCCATTAGAAGTAAAGGGCAGTTCCACTGGATTTCTTGTGGAGCGTATGGAACATGGAGACCTGATAAGCTTACGTATTACCCTGCCCATCATTAGTTCAATTAGGTATATACAGTATAATTCATCTACTCTACTACCTCAATTAAGATGTAAATTGGTGACACTCTTTGCGCCTGAGAGATTTAGAGATTACACTGGAATCAATAGAACGTACTGGTGAGTATGAGGTCTCTCTCGAGCAATATCCAACCCCATCCAAGATAGCTTCCGCAATTCTATTTGCTGCGCAGATGGAACATGGAGATATCACAGGCAAGACAGTGGTAGACTTAGGATGCGGCGACGGTATCTTTGCTCTTGGCGCAGCTTTACTGGGAGCTCAGAGAGTTATCGGAATTGATGTACAAAGCAAAGCCTTAAAGGCTTCACAAATGAATTCACGATTGCTCGGAACCGAAGATACTGTAGACTGGATCTTAGGGGATGTATCCTCTTTGCAGCTACATTGTCTTGTTGATACAGTGGTCAGTAATCCCCCGTTCGGAGTTAAAAAGAAAGGTGCAGACCTGAGATTCCTCAAAAAGGCAATTTCGGTTGCAAATGTGACCTATAGCATCCACCTTGCAGGTAACAAGAACAGACTCTTCCTAGAAAAGGAAGTCAAGAAGCTCGGCGCAAGGGTGACACAGATCGAAACTTTCCAATTTCCTATCGGTAAATTGTTCGATCATCATAGAAAACGTGTACATATTATCGATGTAGACCTCTATCGAATATGTTCCAAAGAGTGTGAATAAAATGGCTGACGTAAAGAGCGGCGACATTGTGGTACCAGGTGAACAGTTATGCGTGATTGAAGAACTATCACCAAGCTATGGTACTTACGAAAAGGATGGCATTGTATATGCTGCAGCACCTGGCGCAGTATCAATGGACCTCAAAGAACGTAGTATTAGTGTTCTAGATACAAAAGGGAAAATGAAGCTTGCACTTCCAGTCAGTGGCGATATTCTAGTTGGAGAAGTCATCAACGCGTATGAACAACGCGCAGAGATATCCATTGTAAGACGAAATGGAAAGGATTTCCATAGTGGCCTTGTTGGAGAAATTCACATCAGTAATGTGACCAGACGTTTTGTAAAGAGTATGCATGATGTCATTCGAACAACTGACCTTGTTCGCGCTAAAGCAATCAACACTCATGAAATCCCTCCGGTGCTCAGTGTTGTTGGTAATGACTTAGGAGTAATACTAGCTAAATGTTCCAAATGTGGCAATCATCTCACTCTTACAACATATAACAATATGTTCTGTTTGAGATGTGAAAATCGTGAAACACGTGAGGTCGCTAGTGATTATGGACAACAATTTGGTCTTGAACCACGACCAGATTTAGCTCCACGTCGCAGGTCATACGATCGGGACCGATACGATCAAAGAGATGACCACAGAGGGGGAGGAAGATACTCGAGTCATGGAAGGGGTGGAGATAGACGGTCAGATAGAGGCCATGGAGGCCGTGACCGACGAAGCGATAGGAGGCGTCGTGATTGAAACCAAGAACAATACAAAATGACAGATTTGAGTTGAAATTTGAGATAGGTGGAGAAGGACACTCTTTTCCTAATCTTCTACGAAAAACTCTCCTAGAGGAACCAGCTGTAGAATTCGCAGGGTACAACATTGAACATCCCCTGCTTGCTAGCCCAGTTGTTACATTGAGAACAAAAAGACGCCAGTCCAATGTAGTCCTTCGCGAAGCACTTGAGAAGATGCTTGCACGTACCGAAGAATTTCGTAAGAAATTCAAGCAAGCAAGCACTGACCATAGTGTAGATTAGAATTGAAGAGGGTGATCCCATATGTGGGAAACCTTTGTCACACACAAGAATATCGAAAGCATAATGCATGATAAGGGTCTGGCAAAGGTTGGTGACAACCTAGTCAATTTTTGTTATTCTCTTGCAAAGTCTCTAGTTCTTGGCCATACTACTGGTGAGAAAGTACGTGATAGTGTTCTTGCTCACGCAATCCGTTCAACATCCATCTATCATCATATGAATAGAAGGGCTGATGCCGGAAGAGCTGCTGATGCCTATGAAGCGCTCATGGCATACCTATGGATGAAAGAAATGATCTCAATCTCTGATATTGTATCATCACTTGTTGATTCACTCGATATCGATAAGACAACTAGCAGAAAGAAAGAGGGTGAAATTGCAGCTGAATCATTTCGAAAATTTTTAGAGAATAATATTGGATATTTACCTTCAAACAATAAATAATTCGACAGGTCAAAATGCTTAATTGACAAACTGCCACTGCGACGTAAAAGTGGTGAGTAGATTCAATGGAATTCTGTGAAAAATGCGGTGCAATGATGGTGCCCTTCACCAAGGATGACGGTAGTAGAGCCTTGAAATGCCGCAGTTGCGAACATACCCAAGAAATCGAAGGTGGAAAACTGAAGGTCTCTCAAGATATCGAAAAGACCCCGCGAGACAAGATCATCGTTGTTGAAGATGATTCAATACCAATGCCAGTCACGAAGGCAATCTGTCCAAAATGTGGAAACACTGATGCCTATTATTGGACTGTACAGACAAGGCGTGGTGATGAGGGTGCAACAGAATTCTACAGATGCACACAATGCAAACACACTTGGCGCAACTATGGTGGCTAATTTACTACACATTTATAGCGTAACCAGATGATGACAAAGGGATGACTTTCATCTCCATCCACTAATTAAAAACAGGGCGTATGCAATTTGGCTGAAGAAAAGAAGTTCACTAGAAGAAAAGCAGCAAAACTCACTACGATTCGTAATATCTCTCCTTCAACCGAAGGACAAGTCAGAGTCTTAGGAATCGTGGTGGACTCTAGCCCTGGTACTGCACTTGTCCAAGATCTATTTGATTCAGATGTTGACAATGCTGGAAGTATATGGGTAAGTGTTGAAGGAACACTGGAAATGAAGAAAAAATACCTCATTATCGGAGAAGTTACTACAAAGACTACAGATGATTCTCAGGAAGCACGATTGAATGCGATAATTGCACATGATATAGACACTCTGGATATTGGACTGTATAAGGAAGTATTAGAGATGGAAGATGCGGTCAGAAAAATAATGAGTGGATGATTGGGAATGTTTTATGCAACACTTGATAGTACTAAAACTTGGAAGCAAATTGTTGATGCTCTAGCTACTCTACTCACAGAAGTCCATTTGGTAGTTTCGCCGAGTGGAATCACTCTGACTCAATATGATTCCTCCCGAGCTGCTATGGTGGATATGATACTTCCAAGGTCCGTCTTTCAGGAATATACTTGTTCTGGAGAACACGATATATGTCTGGGAGTTGCTGAAGTAGCTAAAGTGAGTAAACGAATGGCTGGTGATGATAGACTAGTATTCAATCTAGATGAATCAGAGAAGCGATTCGAAATCAAAATGATCGGTCATGCTGTAAGGACCTTCAAGCTCCAACTCTTGACTCCTCCAGAGGAACGTACTCAGAAAATATCACCTTCTTTTGACATACAAGCTGAAATGTTATCTGATGCCTTCAAACATGTTGTGAAGGATATCGGAGTTGTGTCGAATCACTTGAAGGTTACAGCGACTTCTGATAGACTAGTTTTTGGTGGTGAAGGGGACACTGGGGAGGTAGAAGTTGTTTTAACACTTGGAGGCGATGAGTCTTCATTATTCAGTCTAAGAACCCTGAATGATGCAACTTCTATGTATGCTCTGAGTTATCTCACAGAGATTGCCAAGGCAATTTCCGGTGATAGCTTGACACTTCAGATGAGTGCATACAAACCTATTGAGCTCAAGTTTTCCATTGCAGAGAGTGGAGAAATTCGATATCTTCTTGCACCTCGTGTTGAACGACGATAAATTAGTCGAAATTCAATACGAATTTTCACCTGTATCTACCGAGAAGTACATTTTAATTGCAAAACCATATGAGGAAATCATGTTCAAACTTGCTTAGCTAATGGTCGAGCAATGATATTGGAGATAACGAACAATGTTTCATGCTACCCTAGACAGTACGAAAACTTGGAAACAGATAGTAGATGCTTTAGCAACATTATTGACTGAAGCACACCTCAAAATATCTGAATCAGGAATAATATTGAGACAACTTGATTCATCTAAGGCTGCAATGGTAGACCTCAGTCTTCCATCTGCCGTTTTTCAGGAGTACACTTGCAAAGGTGAGCATGATGTCTGTCTTGGAATTGATGAACTTGTCAGAGTAAGTAAAAGAATGGGTGGGGATGAACGTCTCGAGTTCAATCTAGATGAATCTGATAAGCGTCTTGAGATTAAAATGATAGGTCAGGCTGAACGACAGTTCAAACTCCAGCTCCTCACTCCTCCTGACAGCCAGACAAACAAACCAGGAATGGAGTTTGGTGTGAAGGCAGAGATGTATGCAGATGCATTCAAACAAGCAATCAAAGACGTTGGCGTTGTTTCCAGCCATGTTAAGATAAGTGCTGAGAAGAATATTATCGCGTTCATGGGTGAGGGTGATACTGGAGAAGCACGAATTACGCTTACAACAGAAGGTGAAGATCCTGCACTTTTCCAACTAAAGGTTGGATCAGGTCAGGCAACTGCTATGTACGCGCTTAACTATCTAGCTGAGATATCAAAAGCGATTGCTAGTGATAGTATCATCCTTCAGTTTAGTGAAAGTAAACCAATGATGTTGGAATTTCCAATTGCGGAAGCAGGAAATATCAGCTTCATATTAGCACCACGTGTGGAACGAAGGTAGAACGACTAATATCACTCAATCATTTTCATCAAGTAGGATAATTGAGTGATGATTCACTATTACTCAGAGTCGAAACACAAAAGTCAGTGAGAGGTGTGCTTGAAAGTAATGTCAATTGAAAATTCAGAGATTACGACTATAATGAAGCTACGCCTTCTTTTCCATCAGTACTACTCTGAGAATCCACAATCCATAGATATCCCTGAACGAATTCATACCCGAGAGTTTGCTATTCAGTGGTGGGAGAATAATTGGCGCTGTCGTAAACAGATCAAAGTTGACAAAGCAGGAAATAAGACCCAAACAGGTTGTGGTCAATCGGGAAAGTCATTCAAACCTATTACTAAATGTCCAAACTGTGGTTCAAAAGACATTAGTATCACCAACTGGACTCGTCATGAGGGTTACAAATCCAAAGAGGACCTTCTACGAAATCTATCAATAATTGCTCCTCACAGTATTTACCATTCAGCTGCATTTTATGGGTTTCCAACTGCAATAAGTATGAATGAAAAGGAATGGTTAGGTGCTGAGTTAGTCTTTGATATAGATGCTGATCATCTAGAATTGAAATGTGCAAATGATCATGACGCGTGGAAGTGTAAAAATCCTGAATGTAATGAATCAGGTACTGGGAACGCTCCAGAAATCTGTCCTGTTTGTGGAGAGAACTGGTATTGTAACAATCCTGAATGTGATGCACAGGGTGTAGGCACTCCACCAAAAGCTTGTCCTAAATGCAATTCCAAAACCTCTCGGAAATTATTTGGGTTTTATACACGGAAATGGATTTGCAAAGAATGTCTCAATACTGCAAGGAAACATACAATCAAACTCTATGACGAATTTCTCATTAATGATTTAGGATTCAATCCCGACAATATCCAGCTCAACTATAGTGGTCATAGAGGATATCACATTCGAGTCCATGACCCAAAAGTGTACAAATTGGATTCTAATGCTCGCATAGAGATTGTACAGTACGTTATGGGGTCTGGATTCAGAGGTAGTAAGGCTATTGTCACACAAGGTGGTACCAGTATTATTCCATCTCGTGAAATTCCTGGTTGGTCTGGTAAGCTTGCAGATGCCATGATAGTGTTCATTCAAAACATCGAGTCTTACCAAGGAAAAGAAAAATGGGTCTCCATTCTCAAAGACAAAAAAGTAACTGCTGTAGATATGCTTCGGAGACCACGTCCAGTATTGAGTGCTAAAGTCAAAGGTATTGGTATAAAATCTTGGCAAGAGATTGCAGAAAAGGCTGTAGAACTCTATGGCAGCGAAATTGATAAACCTGTGACCCATGATGTTCACAGGGTAATTCGATTAATTGGTAGTCTTAATGGAAAAACCGGATTTGCAGTTTCAGAATTGACTCGAGATAATTTAGATACATTCAATCCATTTAGAGATGCAGTAGTCTTTAATGAAGGTACATTGAAAGTCAGATTTCATAAGGGTCCTGTTCCAGAATTCATAATTAATGATGAGAAGTACGGTCCTTATGATTGTGACTCTGTAGAACTACCAATGGCAGCAGCAGTTTTCGTCCTCGGTAAGGAGGTAGCCCTTCTTGAGTGAAATAAACTATGATGGTATCAAGATTGCATGGGAAGAAGAGATAGCCAATGAGGGGTTGCAAGACCTAGCAGACCTGCGGCTTAGTAAGATGATTGCATATCTTTCCAAAGTAAGACTTGAATTAGCTTCAACAAACGCAGATGACGTACTGCAGGCTGATTTGTTAACCCAAGAGGCATTAAATATTGAATTCATGCTCAAAGATCTGCTTGAGCTTCGTCAGCAAAAGATACTGAAAGCTGCATTAGACAATCGAAAGCCAACTGGTGATATGACTCTAACTGAGGAAGTATTTTACAAGACTATCCAGAGAGCATTCGATAGTCATGCTGAGTTTGTAAAAGAATCCCTCTCAGGAACAACTCCAAAGACACGTTCCAAGAGCGAGAAAGAAAAAATCGAAACAAAAACATCTGTTGATGTCATAGATGACGAAGGTGAAGATATCGATTATATCGTTGTAAGATTTCTACGTCCAATTGAAGAACCATTTATGGGCCTTGATGAAAAGACTCACGGTCCGTTCGAGAAAGAATCTGTGGCTAAGATTCCTGCAGCAAATGTACGGGTTTGGTTGCGTGATGGTACAGCAACTAGGATAGTACCTGAAGATGAGGTCATATCAGATGAATAATGAAAGGCTGAGGGAAGAACTCAATGCAATACTCATGCAATTGAATACACAGCAAAATGAAATCATTGAAATTCAAGAGAAATTTCAGGTTGCACTTACTGGGGTACTTCGCTTAGTTGGAAAAGAAGCTCCTATTCTATCCAAGTTACAAGGAAACCCTGAAGATCTCAAAGGGTATCTCATTCACCTAAATTCTGATGTTGTAGCAACCACTACAAAATCATACGAATCCCTTAGAATTCGAATCGAAGAAGTAATTGAATCACTATCATAATCCGAAAGTCCTAAGTGGTAGAAGATTCATCTCTAATCTATGCCCCCTCAAAAGGTCGTTTACCAGATTGTTGGGATAATATGTATGATCCTTGCATTATTAGGCGCATTCATGTATCCTCTAAACACGATGGATATCTACTGGATTATTCTGTACGAGGTAACTATCCTCTTTGCAGTATCTGGTATCCTTCTATTAATTCGTAAGGAAGGATTTGGAGTAGAAGATTCTAGCTAAATTTCTTTCTTTACAAACTTTTAATATGGGCTTCAATTCAGCTCTCATCTAAGTGAGCCCCTTGTCAAAAACCTGTGGTGAATATCATGACTGAAACGGATGAACGAACCGGTCCTCCAATCACATTGATTGACCCGATTGATATGTCGAAACTGGATTCCAAGTTTCGAGAAGAAATAAAGAGCATGCCAAATGGTGAAGAACTATCTGCCTGCTTTGCCTGTTCCACTTGTACCGCAGCATGCCCTATTGCAAACATGTGGAAGTATAAACCACATCAACTCATTCGAATGATCCTTCTTGGAATGAAAGAAGAAGTACTAACATCTGATGAGATTTGGTTATGTCTCACATGTTATCAATGCCAAGAACGCTGTCCTCAGAAGGTACGTGTGACTGACATTTTCTTTGATTGCAAGAATCTCGCTGCTGAAGAAGGTCACATTCCTCAGAATGTAGCAGCGCTAGCAAAGGAACTTCTCACAAAAGGACAGCTCTATACTGTTACAGCTGATTGGGAACGAGAAGATTTGGGTCTCGAACCTGAAGTTCCAGGTCTATCAGTTGATGCAGTCAAGACCATTCTAAAAGACACTCGAACAAAGAAGATTGTAGGCGGTGAAGAGTAAGATGACGACATATAATTTCTATGTTGGATGTAGTGTACCAGTAAACTATCCAAACTATGAAGCAGCGGTGCTCAAGGTTGCACAGGCTTTTGACATGGAACTTGAGTATATGGAAGGTGTTGCTTGTTGTGGTAGCCCCAATCTACGTGCATTTGATCACTTGGGATGGTTAACAATCAATGCAAGAACTCTGGCAATTGCTGATAAAACAGGTTATGACATAGTAACTCCTTGTAACGGGTGCTTTGGCTCACTTAAGGATGTATATCATCATCTCAAACATGATGAAGAAGCATGTGTTAAAGTAAACAAGACTCTCCAGAAAGAAGGGCTCGAATTCAAGGGCATCGCAAAACCCCGTCATTTTGCAGAAGTTCTGTACAATGATATAGGTATTGCAGAAATTAAGAAGAAAGTCAAAAAACCACTCGATGGTGTTGGTATAGCCATCCATTACGGTTGCCATCTTCTACGTCCTGATGATGTAACAGAATTCAAACCAGAGTATCTCCACGAACTAGTTGAAGCAACAGGAGCATCTGTTGTAGACTATCCTCTTTGGAAGCAATGTTGCGGGGCAACAGTACTCCCAGTCAATGAGGATATTGCGATACGCCTTGCTCGAGATAAAATCAAATCAATGAAAGAAGCAGGGGCAGTCTTTGCTACAGTTGTCTGTCCTGCCTGTGGAAATCAATTGGACCTTCAACAATTAGGGCTCAAGGAGTCGTATGGTGAGGTATACGACCTGCCTGTATTGGTCTATCCACAGATACTTGGTCTCGCAATTGGATTAGATGAAGAAGATGTTGGACTCGGAATGAACAGAGTCCCTGCTGATCCTATTCTGGAACATTTGAGCGGCTGAGGTATGAACTAATGTCTGACCCGGTTCTCATCATTGGTGCTGGAGTGGCAGGAATGACTGCAGCAGTTGAGCTAGCCGATTCTGGAATTAAGACTATACTTATTGAGAAACTATCAACTACTGGAGGTAACGCATTAAATCTCTACAAGGCATTTCCTACAGACGATTGCTTTTACTGTTTTGAGGGAAACCGATGGCGTCCTGGAATCAGGAAGTGCTTCTACAGGAGTGCGCTCACAGAGCAACCAAATATAGACCTCAAAATGAACAGCAAGGTCGAGGAAATTTCTGGAACCCCTGGCAAGTTCAATGTAATATTGGATATTGGACCTCAATATATTGACCCAAAGAAATGTACGATGTGCGGGTTATGCATTGATAAGTCAAAGGCATTCAGTCTTGTTTCACCACAGTGTCAACCTCAAGCAGTAGTATTTGATCCTGAACTCAAAGATGAAGGAGCTACCGTTGCCGCTGAGGAATGCCCAACAAAAGCCATCAATCTAGATGCATCGAGCACCAAGAAGAAAATCAATGTTTCAGACATTATCATTGCAACAGGTTATCATGAGATGCAACCTGTAAATATAGAAGAATTTGGATATGGAACACATCAGAATATAATTACTCAATTGGAGCTAGCCCGAATATTAGATCCTCTTGGAGAATCTGGAGGCGTGCTCCTAAGACCATCTGATGGAAAACCAGCAAAACATGTCATGATGGTACAATGTGTAGGCAGTCGTGATGAGAATTACTACCCCTATTGTTCCAAAATATGCTGTATCTTTGCACTAAAACATGCAGCAATTCTTACACAGGAACGAGATGATGTTCATGCCAGTGTTGTCTACATGGACATTCGAACATATGACCGCTACGAGAAATATTACCGTGAAACTCGTGAATCTGGTGTTGAATTTGTTCGGGGTCGTGTGGCACGAATTGAACCACAGAAAGATGGTAGTCTTTCAATCATTGTTTATGACTCGTTACTTGACAAGTATCTAAAATTCTCGGTCGATCTTTTCGTATTATCATCAGCACTTGAGCCTCCTCAGGGAAGTACTGACTTTATCTCTTCTCTAGGACTGAGATCAGCAAGTGGCTTCATAGGTGCTACGAATCCTGAATCAGAAGTAGTTGTGGGCGACCACATCTATGCATGTGGTTCAGCACTAGGACCTTCCGAGGTCCCAGAGAGTGTGACGCAGGCTAGAGCCGTCGTTTCAAAGATACTCCAGAACAGGAAGTGAGAATGAAGTGACGGATGACAACAAATCAACGGTGCTTCTCTGTACATGTGGTAAACAACTTGGTTTCTCATACGATTTTCTTGCAAAAGAAGCAAAGAAGAACAAGCTAACTGCTTCTGTTACCGTTGAAGATTTAGTCTGCCAAGAACAGGGTCTTGAAAAGATAGGCGAACTTCTCAGAGAAACTGAGGGCCGTTTAGTCATTGCAGCTTGTACCAGTCAGAAAATACAGCCTCGTATTGACCAATATCTCAAGGAACAGAATATAGATGGCTCTCAGATACAGTATGTCAATATTCGTGAACATTCTGCTTGGGTCCATGATGATATGGATGCTGCAAGTAAGAAATCCTTGGATATGATTTCTGGAGCTTTAGCACGTTCTGCAATTTCTGCCCCCTTTGGTCTTGAAACCAAAGAGATCTCAGATAATGTTACAGTTATTGGAGGAGGAATTGCAGGACTCGAGTCTGCTCTGAGTCTCTCTAATTTAGGATACAGTGTCACTCTCATTGAACGCAGTGATCAACTTGGGGGGCACATCAGACACCTTCCAATTATTGCTCCAACTGGCAAATCTGGAAAAGAGATACTGAGTGGACGTTTAGAAACCATCGAGAAGGATGATAAAATCACTGTTCTAACAAATACCAAGGTAAAATTTGTTACTGGTGAGATGGGCAATTTCACTATCCATTATCTCACTGACGGTCGCAGTGATGAGCGCACTTTAAACACTTCAGCTGTGGTAATGGCTATGGGCTTTAAGGAATTTGAACCCATAGGAATGGAAGAATATCGATATGGTAAGAACCCAGACGTTATCACTCAATTCCAACTCTCAAAGATGTTGTTAGAGGGATCTTTGTCCCGACCATCTACTGGCGGTTCAGTAAAAGATGTTGTAATGGTCCAATGTGTAGGCAGTCGATCTGAGGATTACAAGAAGGATTGCAGTAAACTCTGTTGTACCTTTGCTATTGATAATTCACTTGAAATCTTGAAACAGATACCTGACGCTAAGGTTCGTGTTGTCTATATGGACATTCGCGTTCCATTTGAAAACGAAATGGTATACAAGGAATCCCGAGATGCTGGTGTCGACTATATTCGTGGTAGAATCAGTATGGTCTGGGAACAAGATGGAAAGACCCATGTTAAGATCTACGATTCGTTGATGAATGAATATCTGGAAATTCCTTCGGATTTACTTGTACTCTCCACTGCTATTCTCCCTCCAGCTGGAGTCTTTGAGCTCTCAGAAACTTTAGGATACGCAGTTGAGGAAGATGGGCATGTCAAGGAACTCTATGGGAAATTACGAAGAAACGAAACCCGAAGAAGGGGTGTTGTAGCAGTTGGAGCAGTGACTCGTCCTCAATTTGTTTCAGAGTCTATTACGGATGCTCAAGCAGGCGCATTAATTCTCCACAATGAACTCCAAGGTGGTACGATTCAGAAGATTATGAGAGGAGCAGTCCTAGATGTTGATGACTGTGTAGGGTGTAGTCTTTGTGCACAACAGTGCCCCCGAGGTGTACCCCTCATGATTGAGCAGAACGAATCTGAAGAAGAAAACGAGGACCAAAAGATACTCTTCAAAGCAGCAATCGACACACTCAACTGTCATTCCTGTGGGGTCTGTCAAAGTCTTTGTCCTTCTGGAGCAACCCAATTGAATTTCCTCACCAATGATCAAATGTGGTCTCAAATACAAGCCACACTTGAAGGGGCTGGAGCTGATGACCCAATCACACTCTGTTTCTACTGTGAAGAATGTGCTGTTTCTACAATTGATATTGTAGGAACTCGGAGGATGAAATATTCTCCAAATACTCGTCTAATTCCAGTACCATGTGCTGGGAGAGTCAGTATCATTGACATTCTCAAAGCCCTTGAAGGCGGTGCTAGCACAGTTATGATTGCTGCATGTGAAACTGATAGATGTCATGTAGGTGGCACTGGCAACGAAATTGCACAAGTACAGGTAGATGTCGCACGCGATATTCTGAATGCTATTGGTTGGGAAGGCGAACGAGTGGATATGTTTCGAATGTTTAGTGCAGAACCTGAGAGGTTCACGTCTGCAATTTCTGAAATGGTCCGTCGTGCTAAGGAATTAGGTCCCACTCCGGTACACAAAGGTACAGCAGGAAAATGGATGGAGGCTGGGAAATGACCAAGGTCCAACCTCCAACTGAACTCTCCCCTAAGAGAAAACGAATGATGGATATGATTTTAGCTCTTGGAGGATTAAAAGAGGAGAAAGTTATTCCCCCGAACAAAGTAAGTGAAGCAATTGAAGACTTGAAAAAGGAACTTACTCCACTAATTGATAATATCACTGCTTTTCCAGAATCCTATTCCACCAAATTCCTCAGTTCCGTTAAGAAAGCAGAGATTATCCCTGAGATTACAGATACTGCACTTCTAAAGGACGCAATATCCAATCTCGAAGCAACAATCTCGCTAAAACCGACTGATGCACTTGAAAGTCTTCTCAAAGCATTGCGGGATTCATTAGATTCAGCCGAAACAGCTGAAAAGGAAAAAGACGTATTCACTGAGAAACTGAATGAAATAACTTCAAAGTTGGATACAGATCCTGAAACCGCATTATACCTTCTTCAACAAAACTTAGGAATCACAACTCGATATGGTCAACCTCCATGTCACGTTGAATGTCCAGCTGGTGTACGAACTCAGAGATTTGTTAATCTAACACGTGACAGACGTTTCGACGAAGCTCTTCAACTCATGAGGTCAGTCTACCCCTTTGCTGGAACTTTAGGTCGAGTCTGTAACGCTCCTTGTGAGGGTAGATGTCAGCGAGGTCTTATTGACCAACCTGTAAGCATCAGGAATCTTCACAGATTCTTGGCAGACAATGAGAGAGCAAGTGGAAAACCACACCGACCCACTCCTGTGATCAATAAGACCCAGAAGGTCGCTATTATTGGTGCTGGACCCGCTGGGATTGGTTGTGCCTATGATCTAGCACGAATGGGCTATCCTGTAACAATCTTCGAGGCTAAACCTGAGAGCGGAGGTCTCCTTAGATATGGAATTCCTTCGTATAGACTTCCTCGGGATGTCCTCGACGAAGAGATCTCTTATGTTGTACAGCATGGCGTAGAGATCATCAATAACCAACGAATCACAAAGCCAAGCGAATTACTTTCCAAGGGCTTTAGTGCCGTATTTGTTGGAACAGGTGCCTCATCAAGTCTAAAGCTTCGTATTGAGGGAGAGGATGCTATCGGAGTATTTCATGCTCTAGATTTTCTTGATGATATTAACCTCGGTAGGCAAGTCACACTTGGAAAACGTGTTGCTGTCATTGGTGGTGGTAACGCAGCCATTGACTCTGCTCGTGTCTCTTTGAGACTCGGTTCTGAGGTAAGTATAGTATACAGACGTACACAACAAGAAATGCCCGCTAGCGAGATGGAGATTGAAGATGCAATCCATGAAGGCGTTGATCTGAAGATACTCTCTTCTCCTGTAAAAGTAATTGTAGAAGACGGGAAAGTTGCTGCTCTGCGTTGCATCAAAATGGAGCTCGGTGAACCTGATGCATCTGGTAGACGGAGACCTATTGCAATACCTGACTCAGAATTTGACATCGAGGTGGACAGCGTAATTGTGGCAATCGGTCAGGGCATTGAATCCAAAGATTACTTTGAAGATTTAGAATATACTGAGTGGGGATTAATACAGACTGACAAAGACTCTCTTCAGACCTGTGTTCCGGGCGTATTTGCTGGAGGCGATGCAGTTTCAGGTCCAGCAACTGTCGTCAAAGCAGTTGGAGCTGGAAAAAAGGCTGCCATTTCAATGGACAAATTCATTCGTGGAGAATCCGTATCACAAGAATCTCCTCGAACGATTGTTGCAACTGTAGATGCTGATAAAGCAAAAGCAACCGAAGAACGAAGAGCATCAATGCCAATGCTCACAGCTGAGAGCAGAACGAAGGGCTTTGAAGAGGTAGAACTTGGATTTGATGCCAATACAGCTAGGACAGAAGCTGGTAGGTGCATCAACTGTTCAATCTCTAATATGGATGTAACCGTCTACGGTGGAAGAATAGACCCTGATGCAACGAGACCTATGATGAAGAAGTTCCTTCAAGATGAGGTCGAACGTGGAATAATTCTAGCTCTTGTTCGTGAAAAAGGTCACCTTACTTCAAAAGATATAACAGAAAAGACCGGAATATCACAAGACAAGGTCTTCCTGCATCTGGTCCAGATGAAAAGAAATGAGGAATTAGTTACAGTTGGGGAAGATCACGGGTACGTTCTATATGATGTCCTTCGCACTCCAAGTGAGGCTGAAGTCACCATCCAAACAGTATCTACTACAATCCTTCAACTTGCTCAAGCACAACAGGACTTGGAAACACTTCTTACAGATTTGAAAGCACAAGACATAGGCAAACTTGCTGGTGCCCTCGAGACCTTTTCTAGATCTCGTGATAAACTAACAAAAGTAAGCATTCGTGGTGCTCCTGTTGCTGAGACCGTTCTCAATGAGATAGAAGAGAAGATTCAATCAGCAGTACTACTTGCTTATCGTACTCGTGCAAAACTACCATCTACTCGACCAAAGGTCAAAGTAGAAGATCTTGTAGATGTAGATGTTCCAATGGTCCTTGAAGAATACAAGAGTCAGATGGGTTATGCGCCGTTGTTGGGCTTTGGAACCATCGAGTGGACACATTCTCGATGTCTGGGTTGCAAATCATGTGAGATTAGCTGCCCTGAAGATGCCATCAAACTTACACCAGTACTTCGTGTGCCAGAGATCTTTGAATTCTCAGATGAAGCACTTGCTGAACTACCTAGTAACAGGAGTCTATTCTACAAGACTGTACAATCACTTGCAACTACTAAACCAATTGATAATATTGTTCTGGATAAAGAGTCTCCAGGATTTGGTTCAGTTGAAGTGGATCTATGGTTATGTGTTGCATGCCGTACTTGTGTCAGAAGATGTCCTGGACCTGGAGAAGGTGCTTTGGTTCTCGAACTAAAATGGAGCCTTCCTGAGGTAGTTAGACAGATCACATCTCAGACTTGAAACTCTCCAATAGTTCTGCCAGTTAGCAACTGACTTAAGCAGTGAATGGAATGAGGAAATAGTAGGTAGAACTGGAGAAAGGATGATGATAGATTTCAATTTGACCAAAGAACAGACAGAGCTAAGAGACCAAGCACGTGCATTTGCTCAAGAGTATATGCTGCCTTATGCTCATTACTATGATAAAACAGGTGAATTTCCAAGGCCCATTATTCAGAAGTGTTGGGATGCTGGATTGATGAATCTATCAATCCCGAAGGAGTTTGGTGGTCGAGAACTTGGCAGTATAGAACAATGTATTGTTGTTGAGGAGATGGCTGCAGGTTGCGCAGGAATGACAACAAGTATCTATGTCAATTCTCTCGGCGCAGAACCTATCCTTATAGCTGGAAACACTGAGCAGAAGGAGAAGTATCTGAAACCACTCACAGAAGATATGAAATTCATCAGTTTTGCGTGCTCTGAACCAGGCATGGGTTCTGATGTTGCTGGAATCCAGACCCGAGTCAAGAAAGAGGGTGATAACTACATTCTAAATGGCTCAAAGTTCTGGATAACAAATGCTCCTCATGCAGATACATTCACCATTTTTGCAAGTCTTGATCCCAGTCAAAGGCACAAGGCGCTCTGTGCTTTCATTGTAGAAGCTGATACTCCTGGTCTGAAGACTGGTCGTCCTGTCGAGAAGATGGGCCATAGAGCATCAACTACCTCTTCAGTGATTCTCAGAGACGTAAAGGTTCCTGCTGAAAATATGTTAGGAAATGAAGGTGAAGGGTTCAAAATTGCTATGAAGACATTTGCTATGACTAGACCATCAATTGCAGCATTTGCTACAGGTCTTGCACGAGCTGCAATGGAATTTGCTCGTGACTATGTTGGAAAACGAGAAGTCTTTGGTGAAAAACTTCACAATTTCGAGGTAATTCAGTTCAAACTTGCAGAGATGTTTATGAAGATTGAAGCAGCTCGGTTAATGTATCTCAAAGCTGCATGGACTGCAGATTTTGTTGGTGACTCTACTATTCCTGCTAGCGCTGCAAAAGCATTTGCGACTGATGTAGCAATGGAGGTAGCTAGTGAAGCAGTCCAAATTCATGGTGGATATGGGTACATCGATCAATACCCAGTTGAAAAGCTGTTCAGAGATGCAAAATTATACCAAATCTATGAGGGAACAAGCGAAGTTCAAAGATTGATACTTGCTCGTTATGTCCTCTCAGGGTATGAGGCTGCAATGGGAGAGATACCTCGCTGGTATAATAACAACCCTCCAGATTTCTGAGATGAGTCCACACAGAATATGGTTTAATGGGGGTCCAACTTCAATATCGGGCTCTCAAATACCATAGGTGACCATTATGCGCTTCATTGACGGACTTAAGATACTCCTGACAAACTCTTGGTATAACTTCAGCTTCATTCTCTCAATGATTGCTACCACGATAATATCAGTGTGGATTGCAGTTGATCCCAACGGAATTCTTACAACTACAGATCCAGTTCTTGGCTTTGCCATTTCGATTACTGTATCGTTTCAGTATTTTGTTATTGCCTTAGCAATTTTCTCACTTATTCCAAAAGGACAGGAATTATTCTTCAGCGGCAATAAGAAGAGTCTTGGATATCAGTTTGCTCTCTGTATTGCATTCATTATTGTGTTTATGCTTCTGGGTCCGATAACAGCTCTGGCAGGACCGATTGTAGGTGTACCTTTGACCTTTGGTGATGCATTGATTACTGCCTATTTTGCAGTGTTATTAGGTTGGAATATTGGAAAATCTGTAGGTGGAAAATTTGGAGAGAAAAAGAAACTACACTGGATATTCTTTGGACTATTCTGGATAGTAGATTTCATGGTCTTTGGAGCTTTAGTGATATTTCTTAACCTGTTCTCACTCCCCTTTGACCAGCAGATTGTCATGTTGGTCTTTCCCTTAGGTATTATACTACTCCCAATCATCACGATTCTATTTAGGAACAAAGAGGGAGTCCCCGCCCAGACTACAATATTGACACTTATCGTCTTTCTCTATGCGATATACAATACCTATCGTTTAGTTTCTCTCGTAGAACCACAATGGGCAATCTCTGACGTAATCCTCCAACTTGTTTTACTCATCTACGGTCTCTCGACAACCATCTCCAAAATCCATGAATCAGTAGGGGATAAGCCAACTATGATGGTGACCATCGTTCTCCTCGTCATCTTGAGCCGAGTTGGTTCTCAGGTGAGTAGACTCCTTGCAACCACAGTAGGACTACAGACTATTGTTCAGGTTGGAATTCTGAGCTTCACTATACTCCTCATTGCAGTCCTTGGACTACTAGTTCCTGCATACTGGATGTGGCAACGGAAAAAGAATCCAGAATAATCCCTTGACAACTATCTATATGTGTAGGGACTGCATGACACAATCTGATTTACCATGCTACTACGACGGCTACAAGATTGCAAGTCAATCACTGGCTTAGATGATACTACTGTGCGTGAGATTCTAAATCCAAAACATGAATCGCAACCACTGGTCCTCAGCTATAGCCTTGCTCATGCAATAGTGAAATCGGGCGAGAAATCCCTTCCTCACAAATTCCATGAAGCGTCTGAAGTCTATTACATACTAAGGGGGACTGGATTAGTGCATATTGATAATGAGGTTGCTGAAGTCGTGCCTGGTGATACTATCTACATTCCACCACAAGCAGTTCAATGGATTGAGAATATCGGAACGAATGACCTAGAATTTCTATGCGTTGTAGATCCTGCTTGGCAACCAAATGCTGAAGATCTTGTATAACCATTCATGCATCTATGAGATATCCTCTATTGACCGCCTCATCAATCAGATTCTGTGCAAATTCCCAGAGGACTTTCGATCCCTTTTCGATGTGGTGGTTACGTTCAATTACTTGCCTCTTTGTTACGCCATGTTTCTTCCATGCATACCCTTTTGAATATAGATTAAGTAGAAGTGGCTGTAATCTATCTACAGCAGCTGCGAATTTTGCTTCAGGAGTCTCCATAGCCTCAAATTCCTCCCAGAGTTTGATGAATTCATCAGACATTTTGTCTGGCAGAATACTGAAGATTCGATGTGCTGCCTCTCGTTCTCGTGCCACTTTTTCTTCCTTACTATAATCTTCATAGCAGAATGTGTCACCGGCATCTATCTCGACCAAGTCATGTATGAGTGCCATCTTCACTGTTCGAAGAAGGTCAATCGTTGAGTTATTGGAGTACTCAGAGAGAACAAGGACTAGCATTGCAAGGTGCCACGAATGCTCTGCATCATTCTCCTGTCTTCTGTCTTTGATGAGTACAGTCTGTCTGAGTATCTGTTTCAGGTCATCAATCTCTTTGAGAAATTGAATCTGTTTAGCTAGTCTATCGGTTTGAAACAAGATATAATACCTCCAATAGATAATCTTGTTTTTGGAAAGATTAACCCCCTAAAATCATACCTCCTCATATCAAAAACTAAGTTTCGAAAAGACTTTATGAAAGTGTAAAGGATTAACTATTGGGGCAGTATAATGAGGCACAGAGTGAATGTTTTGGTAGTTCTCCTGTTTGTACTGATGTTTATTTCAATGCCAGCGAATGAATTCTCAGATGAGAATACCGAGGACACATCTATGAATGAGTTCTCCCCTAAAGAGATGAATCATATCTCTGAAACCATTGGACCTTTAGGGATGATGGGGAATTGGACATACGGTATTTGTCAAACTGTCTTATGTAAGGATAACATTCTGTATATTTCCTCGGGAAGCCATCTCATGGTTTATGATGTTTCAAATAAATTATCAATCAATAAGTTAGAGGACATATGGTTTCCAGAACAGGTGCAAGACATCCAGATTGTAGATGATACCGTTTTTGTCTATTCAGGCAGGTACTCAGACCCTGGCGCTGCAGCTCTTCACATCTTTAATGCATCCGATAAATCGAATCTTCAGGAAATTGGAAATTATACATTCACTGGCAGTGCATCAGACTGTATAGTGGATGAAGACCTTGTCTATATGGCAAGTCCATATGATGGTCTTAGAATAGTGAATATTTCAGACATCACAAATCCTCAGCTTGAATTATTCTATTCGGACTATAGCTACTATGGACTAGAATACGATAATGGATTGCTCTATGTTTCAAGGACTCAATTTGGGGTCAAGGTAATCAATGTCACTGACTTGTCATCTATAAGTGTCCTAACAGATGAAACACCATATCGCTCTGATGATGTATTTGCAAATGGAACTGAAATCTTCGTAGCTTCACAGACCAATGGTCTTGTTATTGCTAATGTTTCAAATCCAACGAACTTGACTGTTATATCAAGTGTCGGAAGTTGGTATGGAAGAGGTATCATTGTGAGTAACAATTATGCTTACATCTCAACTCTCAATGGATTTCATATTGTTAATGTAGCTGATATATTCAATCCCATTCTTGAACCCAATTTCATTGACATCGATGGAGAAGAATGTGACATTGATGGTGATTATGCCTATCTTGCAGGAGGTACAGGTTGCTATATCATCGATATTTCAGATCCGGCAAATCCTGTAATAGTCAATACAATTCGTACTGAAAGCTTTACGCGTGATGTGGATGTTGAGGACAACTATGCCTATCTTGTTTCAAATACTCTAGGGCTTCAGATAATTGATGTTAGCGATGTAACAAATTATCAAAAGATTGCAGAATATCCAGGGTATATGCAAGCAATAAAGGTACAGGATTCAGTTGCCTATATTGGAGGTGGAGGCTTTACCATCTTGGATGTGAGTAATCCATACACACCTATTCTGCTGGGTGAATTGTATTTATCAACCAGTATTCAGGACATCTATATAGATGGCTCTTTTGCATACCTTGCTACGTATCATACTGGTTTGAATATCATAGACATCTCGGATAAGAACAATCCAGTCTTAGTGAGCACAAATTCAGACACTTCAGAAGCGTTTGGTATAGACTACGATGGACAGTATCTATACCTCGCCACTAGAGAACTAGGACTACGGATTATGGATATTAGTGACATAGAACATCCAACCATTGCATCAGAACTTGACTTAACCGGAGAATGTTACAGTGTACAAGTAGTAGATGATTTAGCATTTATTGCAAACTGGGGACGAGGCCTCGATATTGTTAATGTGTCAAATCCTTTGAATCCCTTCTTAGTCAATAGATATTCTCCAGTGAGCCAAATCGAAGATGTCGCAGTCGAAGGAGAAATTGCACACGTTGTTACATACTATCAAGGAACATACAGGATTCTGAATCTAACAAATATCCTAGACATAACCGAAATCTGTTCTACTGACTTGATTAGCTATGGATGTGCAGTCGATTTAGAAAATGGACTAGCATACCTATGTGTGTATATGGGAAATCTTGTTTCTTACGAACACGATGCTGATGGAGATGGCATCACATCTACTGACGAATATCTATATGGAACAAATGCAGGGCTTTATGATAGCGATCACGACCTGATTTCAGATTTTGATGAAATCTTTGTGTACTCCACAAATCCCACAGATAGTGACTCAGACCATGACGATTTAGATGACTACGAAGAACTCTTTGTTTACGGGACCAATCCTTTGTACTTTGATACAGACCTAGATCTCATGGGTGATGGATGGGAGATTCATTATGGTCTAAACGCCACTAATCCAGCAGATGCTACTGAGGACCCTGACCTTGACCTATTACTGAATGTGTATGAATATCAGAACAACACCAATCCTCATCTGAATGATACTGATTTTGACAATCTGGACGATTATGAAGAAATAGTTGTATATGGAACTAACCCTCTGAGTCCCGACTCTGATTTTGACACACTTGATGACTGGACTGAGATTCATGTTTATGGTACGAATCCCCTGTCAAACGATTCTGATTCTGACCTAATGCCAGACCCATGGGAGATAGCTCACGGATTGAATCCAGTAAATGCTTCAGATGCATACTATGACGAAGATAACGATCTAGTGGTCAATGTTAACGAATATCTAGCTGGAACAGACCCATTCTATGATGACTATGTTCCCAATCTCCTTGATTTACCTGACTTGAAAATCTATGAGCAGATAGGTGGTGAACTTGTATGGACTGCAACAGAGGGGAATCCCCACTACTATGAAATCTTCATAGATGGTACCTTGGTTAGGCGGGGTTGGTGGAATTCAAGTAGTGAAGAGATCAGACTGAACCTGAACGGTCTAGTTCCTGGAGAATACGATTTCAGATTGACTGTAAGCGATGTCAATTGGAACAATGCTACAGATTATGTGACTGTGACAATTATGCCAGAGTCAGAGATACCATTAATCAGTAGTCCAAGTGATATTGAATACTTCTTTGGCGAATCTAGTGTGTATATAACATGGGACATCCTTGATGATAATCCTTCAAGTTATATCATCTATGTAAATGGCACACAAATTCAAACAGGGCCTTGGGACCCAAGTACATTGAATATCTCAATAGAAGTAAGTGGGAATCCCATCGGAGTGTATCTGTATACTCTAGAGATATTCGATGAAGATGGACACTCTATCCATGATATAGTGGTTGTCACATGCAAGGAGGATACTACAACCCCGACTGATACCAGTACATCAGAAACAATAACTGATATTCAACCATGGATATCAACACTAACTCTTATGATCAGTCTTGGATCAGCTGGAATCATAATTATAGTCATCATAGTCATCCTCAGAAATAGACCAGCACCGTATGAGGGATAAAAGAACTCGAATGCCTCTTCAGATATGAAAGATTATATGGAGGTCAAGAAGCCACAACACTAGACAATCTAGTTGGTGATACTTTCTAATGCCCCCTAAAGATATGAACATCATCGTGTTCGGATGCATGCAGTGCATGTACGCTGCGTCCGACCTCGCAGGGACCATGAAGTTACAGTACGATGTGACCAGCAGAATCATCCGCATGCCT
>PJER01000056.1 GCA_002825465.1 Candidatus Thorarchaeota archaeon MP8T_1 | reverse complement strand
CACGAAGGGACATTTGCCAAGAACTGTTCAACGATTGCTTTGCTAGCTTTATTGCAACACCAGGTCTTTCAACGAGCTTATCTGTGAGTTCTTTGACACCCTTTTGGAGGTCTTCGATAGAATCAAACACTTTGTTAACAAGACCTATCCTCAGTGCTTCGTCGGCTTTGATTTGATCTCCAGTGTAAACAAGCTCCTTCGCATGTCCGAGACCCACATGTCGCGGAAGCCTGACTGTACCGCCATATCCTGGAATGATGCCTAATAGAATCTCAGGTTGTCCAAATCTTGCATTTGCAGAAGCATAACGAATATCGCAAGCCATAGCAAGCTCACAACCTCCTCCCAGTGCAATGCCATTAACAGCAGCAATCACTGGCTTACTCATTGATTCAATATAGACACTAATGTCTTGACCTTGCTTGGCTGCTGGACGTACATCCTTAGAATCCACACCTGGAAATTGAGAGATGTCAGCTCCTGCAGCAAATGCTTTCTCACCAGCACCTGTGAGGACAATGACCCTTACAGTATCATCACTCTCAGCTTTCTTCAAGAAATCATTCAGAAACGCTCTTACCGCGCCGTTCAATGCATTATATTTCGCAGGACGGTTAATTGTGATAGTCGCGACGCCATCAGCTACTTCATAGAGTACTTCCTGTTCAGACACAACGCTTCCTCCTTGATAGTATACGCTTTGTTCCAGATGTAAGTAATAAGCCTTCGCGCCAATGAGGTTGGAATGACTTAATGTTTAATTATTCGTTTGCTCACTATTCTTTCAGACCGCCCGGAGTGAAAAGTGATGGCTAGCTCGGAAAAGAGAGATGTCTGGAGAGATAGCCTCAGTGCAATGAAGGAATCTCTTGAGAACACGTATGAATTCAAGACGATGGTTCAAGAAGAAACCAGACTCATTGAAGGATTCAAAAACATCAATCAGGATTATATCGTGTTCGCAGGATATCGACGAAATGATGGCAAAAAGAGAATTAATGACATCGGTCATTTGATTGATGGAGCACTTGAGAAGATTAGCTGTTGCGATTCGAAAGAAGCATCGCGTTTGTATCTGGAAACTCTAAAGGCTGTCATGATGCAAACACGTTGGGCGTTAATTCTAGAATCTCTCGCGGAATATCATCATGTCAATGGTATGTGATATGGATTAATGGGATTGCAGAAGTTACGTTGAGAGTAGTCCTGATGTGTACGGAAGGATTCGAATAACACTAAAATAAATGGAAGGTAGAGCCCGAAGGCCCAACCTTTTACTACACAAGCCACTTGTATGTAACCATTTTATCTTGATGTTCAAAAGCCAATTTCAATTGCATTCCAACGGTCGGAGGGCCCATCGGATTTGTTATGTGCGCTGTCAACCTCAAGCCGGAGGGGAACTCTCCAATAGCAACGATATACGGTTGCTTTGAAGACAAACTGGCTGGAGCAAAGTCTACAATGACGTACGAGTAGAGCTTTGCTTCTTTCTCAGTGAAGTCTGCCAGTTCACATTCTGTCAAATCCTTCTGGCAATGCTGTCTTGGGGGAAGATATTCAGTTCCACATTTTGGACATTTACTCTTCATCAGCTTTCCTTCATCAAGTGCTTCTAGGAACTTCTGGAAAAAGGGAGTAATTGCCTTGTCAGTTGAATAGCCAAGATAGAGTTCTTTCTGTTCGCTCACCATTTACCATCCCCTTTCGAAAATGAATACATTGACAAACTGACCAGATTGCCCAACATTATGTGCTAGACCATACTTAACATCATCAATCTGTCGAGATTTATTCTCAGCTTCGCCTCTCATCTGTTTCATGATCTCGTAAGTCATAGAAACACCAGTTGCGCCAAGTGGATGTCCTTTACTCTTGAGCCCGCCATCGCAATTTATCGGGATTCGGCCATCATGATAGTTATCTTTGTTCTCGACAATTTCTGGTCCTTTGCCAGGTTCCGCAAAACCAAGATCCTCATAGGCGATGAGTTCTGCGATGGTGAAGCAATCGTGCACTTCTGCCATATTGATATCGTTTGGACCAACGCCCGCCATCTCATAAGCTGCTTTTGCTGCACGTTTTGCACCTGGAATTGATGTAAGACTTGACCGGTCTTGAATCATCATTTCAGATGCTCCAGCTCCAATACCTTTAATCCACATAGGTCTGTCTGTGAATTCTTTAACACGATCTTCAGCAGCAATGACAACTCCAGCGGCACCATCGGTGATAAGGCTACAATCATATAGATTCAAAGGTCTGCAGATAGGAACCGCATTGTTTGCCTCCTCGAAGGAAACTTCCTTTGGTAGATGTGCTTTGGGATTCTGAGCTCCGTAATGATGAGATTTCACCGCTATTTTTGCCAGAATATCATGTGGCATATTATACTCGCTCATGTATCTTGAAGCCATCAGGGCGTAGAAGGCAGGAAAACTGATGCCAAAGGGATATTCCCAGCGCATGTCACCAGCTTGTGACATGTACTCAGTTGCAGTAGCGGACGAGACACGATTCATCTGCTCGACACCCAAGACCAGCATGACATCATAGAGACCTGATGCTACCATACCCCAAGCTGCACGCAGACTTGCAGTTCCGGTTGTGCATGCAGATTCGACTCTGAGATGTGGTTTATCTTGTAGTCCTAGATAGTCGGCGATCAAAGCAGAACCAGCGCCTTGACCAGTGAATTGCGATGCCGCATAAGAGAGGACGCTTGCATCAATCTTATCCTGTGTGATTCCGTCATCATATATCGGTTTGTATGCTTCAGCACAGAGTTCTCTCATTGTGGCATCGTATCTTTTTCCAAATTTGCTGTGGCCGCCTGCGACAACAGCAACCTTTCTTGCCATTTTATATCCTCCATGGAAAGAGCCAGCTCTATGATACCATAGATTGGCTCACATTGATTATAGTATGTAACTCTTCAGAATTCGGCTCATATTAAGGTTGACGATTCACCATGAAAAAGAAAAGAAAAACCCCGGAGAACCGGGGTTGAAGGAGAAAATCATTATTCTCCAGTGAACTTTCCGCGTCGTTTCTCAAAGACAGAGGTGATTCCTTCAGCAAGATCCTTTGTGTGGAAGCATTGAACACCAGCGTCAATTTGATACTCGAAATTTTGTTTATAGTCGCTCTCGAAAGCCATATGCGTCGCTTGTTTTGCAAGCTTCAAAGCTACTGGTGCATTTCCACCAAACTTTGCTCCGAACCACATAGCTTGGCTCAATAACTCATCCTTGTTAACGACTTTGCTCACAAGTCCCATATCTAGAGCCTCTTGCGCTGTGATTTGTCCACCAGTTAGAATCATCTCCATAGCCTTTCCAAGTCCAACAATTCTGGGGAGTCTAGCGCATCCTCCCCATGATGGAATTAATCCAATTCCAACCTCTACTGCTCCGAACTTTGCCTCAGTATCACAGATTCGGATGTCAGAGGCGAGAGCAAGTTCGAAACCACCGCCAAGACAGAGTCCATTAACGGCTGCTATTACTGGCTTGGAGAGCCTTGCAACAGTATCGATAGCTTCGATACCTTGTTCCAAGAGAGGTCGGACTTCATCGGGTCTACTCAGGAGTGCCTGAGCCTCCTTAAGGTCTGCACCAACACCAAACACCTTGCCATGTGTCGATGCGATCACAACTGATCGAACCTCTGGATCTTTTTCTGCTTCTTTCAAAGCGTCGACAATCTCCTCGAGGATTTTGCCATTAAAGGCATTCATTGCATCAACACGATTCATCTTGATAACGGCAACATTCTTTGCAGGAGAAAGAAACGAACCTTCCTTCGAATAAAGTATTGTTTCATATTCTGGCATTTGTATCACCTTATCGGTTTCTATGCAATTTTTGTGAGGGCGACTGGCTTATAAATTTCGTTTATCAAAGAGCGTGAACTTCAGCAACAGAAGAAGAAATGGGCAGGGAATGAATCCCTGCCGGTATTTATTATCCTAGAAACTTTGGTACAGAATAGCAGTCCCCTAGTTCCTCATTGAGTTTCTTGATGAAATCACGAACTTTGTCGACGCCAAACTGATTGAGCATCTCAAATGGACCAAGTGGCCAGCTTGCTCCAAGCTTCATAGCCATGTCAATGTCTTCTTTATTCGCAATATTCTCATCGACGAGAATCATTGCTTCCCGAAGAGCAGGTATGTTGATGCGCTCAACAATCCAATTTGGATCAGCACCTTTCGGAGGTTTAGGTTCTTCTGTTGGACCACCATATGAGTAGAATCCCTTTTTGGATTTCATACCAATGTTTCCTGATTCAACAAGTTTCTTCAGGGTTTCTGGCGGTTTGAAACAATCACCGATTTCTCTATAGAGCGTTGACATAGCATTGTACGCGATATCAAGGCCAACAAAGTCCCCTAATGTAAAGGGACCTGCAGGAGCCTTGCCTACGTTGAGCATTGCTGCATCGATCTCTTCTTTCGTTGCTTCACCACGTTCCATCATAAGAATTGCTTCACGCAGTGCTGGGTTAAGTATACGATTTACGATGAAACCAGGACTGTTCTTTGCCCGAACTGTCTTCTTGCCCTGTGTCTTCCCCACATCCTCAACGGCTGCAGTTGTTTCCTCACTTGTTTTTTCTCCGATGACGAGCTCTAGAAGCTTCATTGCTGGAACAGGCGAGAAATAGTGCATACCGATGAATTTGTCAGGTCTCTTGGTAGCTGTAGCCAGTTCATCAATGCTGAGTGAAGACGTATTTGTCGCTAGAATTGTATGTGCTGGAGCTGCAGCATCAATCTTTGCAAAGACTTCCTTCTTGACTTCCATATTCTCAAAGATGGCTTCTATGACTAGATCAGCGTCCTTGACAGCTTCTTCAAGATTAGTTGAAGGATGAAGTCTACTAATTAGACCCTCAGCATCGCCCATAGAGATTTTTCCCTTATCTATTCCAGTCATGACATCAGTTCGGATGCGCTCCATGCCTGCGTCAACGAACTCCTGCTTGGTGTCAACCATGTTTACTTCGAAACCATTCCACGCTGAAATATATGCAATACCTGCACCCATGAGTCCTGCGCCTATGACTGCAATCTTTTTGACCACTATTTTGACCTCCTACATTGCTCCCATCATCACAGCAAGAATAAGATTGGCAAGAGGATCACTCTCGTGCGCATTTCCAATGACATCAAGACGCCCATCCTTCATTGTGTCTTTGAATGGAACATCGCCTGTGAAGATGCCAAGTAATGTTTGAGCATCGGATTTGTATATGACATCAGGACTTGGATAGGTGCCATCGCATATCTCGATTTTATTCTTGGTTACGACCATGTAGCTAGAACCCTCCTCAGTGTGAACCTGAAGGATTTTGCCATGGTAAGGACCGACCCAATCTGCAAGTAGCTTCTGAAGTTCAGGCTTGGAGTTGCATTGTGTCATTAGGAATTTGAAAAACTCTTGTAGTTGTGACATTCTTTTATTCCTCCTTCTCCATCCAATCATCTACAGCCTCGTGCATTGCTGCATCCACAGAGGTTGCCCAGAAGTTGCCTTTCTTTGCTTTCACCTTGTTCAGAAATGCATCATACTTATCGCCATCCATCAGGACTACAATTCTTCCCTTTCTGTCATTGATGAAAGATTGGTGGATCATCTTCTTGGTATTCCAGTATTCGTGTTGAATATCTCCTTCCTTAAGCCGAGGATAGAAGGGCCAAGCTCCAGTCGGATGAGGTCGGTAGGATTTGCTTCCAGACTTCCACTTCTTCACTTGATCCCCAGGAGCTTCCTTGAAACCCGGTCGGAATGGCCATTGAGGGACATAACGAAAGCCTTTCTCTCCATCCACAACACCACCAGACCACGCTCCAGTATAGACTCTTCCACCTGTGTTGTCGCAGAATTGCTCCATAACAACTTCAATAAAACCTTCTAGGGTGAGACCAGCTTCCTCAGCCTTTTTCTTCAGGTTCTCAAGAGTTTCACCTTTGAAATCGACTTCCATATTACTTGTCCTCCTTTCTAAAAGCCAATCTTTTGTAAGGCTTACCCCAACGTTCCTCATACATGAGCCCTTCGAGAGGCGCTCGGCTGGGACCTAATGCTCTTGGGGAGATACGTTTGCCAATACAAAATGCTGTTAGTGGTTCCCAGATTGGCGGAATTCCAAATCTGTCTCTGATGAGTTCTGCATGCCGAGGATCCGAACAAGCAAGAGCTTCATATCCACAACCATATCCCATTTCAGTGGCAACTAGCCACATGTTTTGTACTGCCATTCCACAGACAACGGACCCGAAGAGGGAGTTTGGATAGAGATACCCTGCATCATGCCATGCCTCACTAGCACAGACAATAATGACCGTATCACTCTTTTCGGGATATCTAAACAGCTCGCCATCTCTAAGTCTAGCATAGACCGCAGCTCTGTAGGGGTCATTAATAAACCAGTTTCGCCCACTTGTGAGCTCAAATGGAGCTCCCCCAAAAGCAGTCTGAGCCATTTCCTGTGCAATATCTGCAATGAAGACTTTGCTTTCTTGATCATCTCGAATCACAACAAAACGCATCATCAACATGTTCTCAGGACTTGGTGCATGCCGAGCTGCTTCCAATATTAACTCAACATGTTCATCAGGAATTTTTTCGCCAGTAAACTCACGGATAGAGCGCCTTTCTCGAATCCATTTAAGAGACTCGAGTTCTTGAGCGACTTGCGCTTCATCCTCAGTCTTACCAGCTGCTTTACTCTCTGCATCTGAAGCCATTAGTTCACCTCATATTTTGTAATACGAACCTGCTGTAAATTTTCTGCCAGCATAAATGTGTTGCTAGATAAGAAAAACGAGGCCTTAGGAAGTCCAATTTTATGACTATGCAGTTTATGAGGGGCTGCGATATGCTGGAATGGTCCGTATGATGTGTGGGATACCTTCTATATAATAACCCTGTATTAGCTCAACTATACAAGAGGACTTATGGAGCTCAAAGGGTCTATGTACTTGAATGTACAAAGCTCCTCCCGGCGTTTGTACGTTCAGTTTGTTCTAAGTCGGGAGCACCTATTGCTCCCTTCCCTACCTCTCTGATATATTCAATTCATAGATCAAGACCATCAAGGTGGAGGGCTTCGCCAACTATTTTCTCGACAGCTGCGATTTTTTCCCTATCATCAACTGTAACAGTAACAATCAAATCATCGACCACTCGGCTGGTGCCATAAGTATCAAGAGCTGTCATCATGATTGGTATACCAAGCTCGCGTGCTCTTGTCAATGTTCCAATCTCTGGGCCCATTCCGCCCGTCAGAATAAGGAGATTTGTATCTGTTTCAAGTGCAGCGAGACAGATGTCAGCTCTATCACCACTTGTGATAACTGCTTTATCCTTTGAGCGACGGAACCATTTCAGAGCATTCTCAGGAGCCATACTCCCTACTATAAACTGATCTACTAGGAGATCCATCTTCTCCGAACCAATGACCATTTCTCCCTCAAGTGCTCTCAAGATTTCCCGGATTGTAGGACTGAATAATTCTCGATTATGGTATAATACTCCGCAAAACACCATACCATTTTCTTCCAGGAAAGGACGAATGCTTTCATTTACAACTTTTTTCAACATTGGGGGCACCAAATTCAAGATGACGCCTATTCTTTCAATGCCATAATCTGCGAATAACGCCTTCTGGAGAAGGATGTCGTCAATTGCAGAAACATCTGTGAAATTGACGAGACACAAGACCGTAGCTCCGAGATCTCTCGTAATATCTAGAGTGGATAAGCCCACATGTAAGAGCCGCCATGGTGACTTCTCTCCCTCGATAATGACGTAGTCGCGATTCTTTGATACCTCTTCATAACAGGAGTGAATTCTCTGCTTTAGCTCCTTTCGACCAATACGGAGGAGTTCATCATAGCTTGACATGTGACGAACAATCGGGCAGATACAACTCAATCGTTCTTCCATTCCAAGGATATCTTTCATGATTGCGGCATCTTCATCCACATCCACCTCAGAGGTGCTGTGGGCGAAGCTCTTCACTCCAGAAGGTTTGAAGTAACCAACAGTTGCTCCGCCCTCTCGAAGTTTATTTGCTAGGGCAATCGCCACCATTGTTTTTCCAGTCACAGTATCTCCTGTAATTACGATATTCTTTGCCAAGCTTATGGTCCTCCTATTGTAATTTTAACATCCACCGCAGATACGCCTTTTCCTTTTTCATAGGCGAATGCAGGATTAATATCAAGTTCAACAATATCTGTAAAATCTGACACGAGCTGACTTATTCTAAGGATAGTATCTTCAATAGCGATTACATCACTCGGAGGCTCTCCTCTAACACCTTTGAGAAGTGCGCCCATCTTAGTTTCCATAATCAACTCGTTTGCATCAACTCTCGTCATAGGTGCAAGTCGGAATGCTATATCTTTGAGGTAGTTTACAAAGATACCCCCGGCGCCAAACATTATCAAAGGCCCGAATTGAACATCTCTTGAACAGCCAATGATGAGCTCCTTGCCCTTCTCTGCCATTTCTTGAACATCAACACCATAGATGATGGCTTTTGGGAGCTGTGTCTTGACATTATCTAATATGTGTAGAAATGCTTCCTCGACCTCTTCAGATGTCTTCAAACCCACTCTTATGCCGCCAATGTCACTCTTATGCACGATATCCGGACTAGCTATCTTTAGAACCACAGGATAGCCTAACTCATCTGCCAGAGTTTTTGCTTCCTCAGAGCTTGTTGCCAACCGAATTCTTGCCACTGGTATGCCATAAGCCTCTGCAATGGCATGCGCTTCACTACCAAGAAGGACTCTTCGTTTATCTGCTCGGACATCATTGATGATCTTATCGACTTTCTTCATATCAACTTTGAATTTTGGAAGTGATTCTTCCTTCAGACTATCGCGACTTACAGTGTACTTGTACAGTTCTGCAAGAGCATGTACAGCCCGCTCAGGAAAATCAAATACCGGTATATGACCTTCCGTCAGCACTATCCGTGGGTAGACCATTGAATTGCCTCCCATAAAGACGGCTATCAAGGGTTTTTCCGGAAATTTTACGTGAGCATCAACGACAACCTGCGCGGTTTCAGTTTGCTTGGTCATTGCCTGTGGAGTTAGTAACACAAGCACGGAATCAACATTTTCATCCATTAGAGCGGCTTCGATACAAAAAGCATAATCCTCAGGTTGAGCGGTACCAAGGGCATCAATAGGATTGTAGACTGCCGCGGCAGGTGGAAGATTTGCTCTAAGACGTTCCACAGTCTGAGATGTCAATTGAGCAATCTGCAATCCGCTAGCTTCGCATGCATCAGTGGTGAGGATGCCCGGGCCACCGGCATTTGTGATTATTGCTACTCGGTTCCCTGATGGTAAATGCATATCATCATACACGGAGGCAACATCGAATAGGGAGGCCATGTCACTAGCACGTCGGACTCCACATTGTTTGAAAGCAACATCGTAAGCTGTATCGCTTCCTGCCAATGATCCTGTATGAGATGAAGCAGCTCTTGCACCAGCTGCACTTACGCCTGATTTTACGACAAAGATTGGTTTATGGGGTATAACTTTTCTGCAAGCGTCCATAAACGTTCTACCATCTACGACCGATTCAATGTAAAGAAGAATGAATGTTGAATCAGGGTCTCTACCAAAAGCCTCGATGAAATCGGATTCATTCAAGTGGGCTTTGTTCCCAAGGCTAACAAACTTGGAGAACCCAATTTTCTCCATAAGACTCCAATCCAATATTCCTGTCATCAACGCTCCTGATTGTGAAGCAAATGCAATACTGCCCTTTTTCGGAGTTCCAGATGAGAAAGATGCATTGTAAGGAGCAGAAGTATTTATTATTCCAAGGCAATTTGGACCCTGAATTACCATTTTGTACTTCTCTGCAAGAACGGCAAGTTCTTTCTCAGCCTCTTGACCCTCATGTCCTATCTCCTTAAAGCCAGCAGTGATAATGACAAGAGCTTTCACACCCTTTTCACCGCATTCCTCGACAGCTTTGATGACGAATTTTGCAGGAATTACAATCACTGCAACATCCACATCGCTTGGAATATCTTTGACTGATCTGAATGCCTTGTAGTCAAGTATCTCTCCTGCCTTTGGATTGACTGGGTAGATGCGTCCTTCGTAGCCACTCTCGATTAAGTTTCGCATAACATCGTTGCCAAGCTTACCACGAGTCTCTGAAGCTCCAATCACAGCTATTGAACGGGGGTAAAACAAACTGTCAATGCCTTTTTGTTTGTCCACTTTGCACACGACCTTCATGCGACACGAATCGGGAGTCAATGGCTCCGGAATATAACTTCTATCTTAATGGCCAATCGGAGAAAGAGGAACAGCGAGTATGTAGATGAATTCTAGGGATAATCAGACTCTTTAGAACCTATCCGCTCGAAATAATGACCATCATTCACATTAATCAAATTTCGTGAGGAGGGATTTATTCCACGATAGCGGTACTTTGATCCAAGACCAAAAACAAGACCTGTGATAAGAATAGCCAAAACGATTGAAACAAGCATCGCATCAATACTGAGATATACTATGGCGAAGACCAGCTCTATAGGAATTAGTAGTACTGGCCATATCAAAAATAAAAGGCACACATAATAGCCCCAAGATTTTCGCCTTCGCTCCTCCCAATCGCTCACAGTATAACCTCAGTAGTATGCTTGATTTGAACCGCTTTTAGATTTACGATTTTAATACCGAGTTAGTATTACTCACAACCATATTCATGTATGACGCAGAGATGACCTAGGTGATTGCCCAATATGAAGCTGGTAACATTACATATACCTGAGCAATACGTTGAAGGACTGGAGCGTCTAGTCGAGAATAATCTTTACCCGAATAGGTCTGAGGCCATTAGAATCGCTATTCGCGATCTACTGAAGAGAGAACTCTGGGGTTAGAAGATATTACTTGAATCACTCGAATTAAATCAGTCTGAGATACAAGATTGATTGAAAAGCGTGAGATATTACAATGGTCTGTAAGTGGCGCGCGGGGATGGATACTAGGTATCCGTAAAAGAAACCTTGATATCCAATCCTAATATGATATATCAAAGACAATGATACTCCGCCCTTCCCCAGGAGCGTGCTATTGATAGGACCAGAAGCCTCCGGATTTAATTTGGACACATCCCAAGTGAGAGGCAAGAAGGGCGTAAGAAGATTAGTCAAAGGGTGTCCCTGTTACAAAGAATTCGTGGGACTAGACAAAGAGAAAATTTGTCTAAATAATGATGATATTTTGCCAATCAATGCAATATCTGTGGACCCCTCGTTTTTTGAACAGATAGAATCTATCGATGATCTGGCACAATACAAGAGTGATAGTCAATCTATGTGCTACCTTTTGATATATCTAGATAGAAAAGAGGGCTATTGTTATTGCGTCAGTCGAGGACAGAGAATCAATATCAATGAAAAGGATGTTAAGACATCAGAGATTGATAGTGCGCTTCAATTCGTCACATCTACGGAAAAAAGCAGAGATGGAGTTGTATGTTCTGATTGTCTATACAAATACTTGAGGACTCTTGGAGAGGCCTCAACAGGCTTTCTCACTGATGTTGAGAGAGAGGAAATCATAACATCATATGTGAGTGAAGTCTCAAAGAGGATGGCTGCAGAACTGACTAATTTCTCATCGACAAACAAATCCGATAAAGCGTATGAAGAACATGTAAAGAAGTACATTAAAAGAATCAATGAATCTCGATCGCAGTGGGCTGCTCTAACATCCAAGTTAAAGCAAGCAGATGCCGACAAGACTCTCCTCGAACTTGTGGAGCATTATCGCTCTATCTACAGGTTGGAGGCAATATTCCTATCACAGGTCCTAAATTTGGAAACTACATCAAACGAGATCGATGCATTAGGTACATTGAAACTGATGGTTACCATATCTGAAAAAGTAATTCAACTAAGTGATATGATTCGAGAGAAAACTAACGACCTCATAGAACGAAAAGCAATGAGCACTGATTTACAAACGAGGTTCAAGAAGCATACTGAGAAAAGAAAGAATACAGAGTACAGATTTAGCAATCTTGTGAAGGTTTTGAGTGAGATTGATGCACACACCACACAATAACTACTATATGCCTACCAGACAAAGTAAAATGCTACTAGGAATGAGCTAATGTTCGATTTCAGAGTAAGTTGGTGCAGAGTAAAGTGCTAGAGGAACAGAAAGAGTCTTCGGTAAAGATGGTTCGTGGCTGCCCATGCTACAAAGTATTCGGAGACGAAAAACTCTGTGTCAATGATGATAGCGTATTAGAAATCGAAGCTATAGAGATCGACCCATCCATCTTTGGATTCCATTTGGATAAAGAGAGCATGAAGGAAGAACAAGCGACTGATGGCAATATTTGCTATGCATCGATATTTGTCAATTATCCTGATAACAAAGTATACTGCATCTCACAGGGTTGGGCCCTTAGAATTCACGGGAAGGATGTTCCTGGAGATGATCTTGAAGATGCATTACAATTTCTCTCCACAAAGGAAGCCACCGCTAATGCTGAGATTTGCTCTGAATGTCTCTACAAATTCATACTAACACTTGGTGATACATTTGCAGATTTGATGTCAAAGAAAGAGAAGACTGATGAGATCAAGCTTTACGTCGATAAATTCTCACTGAAAATTGCTGTAAAACATAGCCAGATGGACACTATGATGCAGCCAATCGGAACTGAAGAGGAAATCGAAGCAGGAGTTGATTACTTTGGATTTCTCCGTAGTTACCTAGTGCAATTACTCGATCAACAACACTATTGGTCCGAACTTAGTAAGAAGTATATTGAAGAAAGAGCACCAAAATGGATTATCAATCTCATAGGAATGCGTGAACGATTAGCAAGACTTGAATTTCAATTTTATAGTCAAACTTTGCAACTTAGAGATATCAATGACTTCAATCTTCTTATCAAAATGCTTCAATATATTTTAAGAACGTCAGATGAAATACTTGCCATAAACGAGAGTATCCATAAGGAAATCCGTTCCGACAGATACATAGAACTTGCGGCAAATGATGAAAAACTTAGTATTCTATCAGACTACGCTGAAAAGAGTAGGACGGTAGAACACAACTTTGGTAACATTCTGCAAATTCTGACTAAATTGTAATTTAGATTTCCTGAATTTAGATCATCAAATGCAACAATTTGTTTCACTTCGATAGGCAGGTGGATTAAACAGATACTCCACACAAAGCAATAATCCACTCCAAGGCAATTCCATAGCAAGTCATCGACATAGACCATCACCATTTGCCCTATTGAGTATAGAATCTAGGGTCGGACAGTATGGTTCTGATTAGCTCCTGTGCTGTTGTTGTTGGAAGACGATTCCACTCATCTGTGAATTCGCGGTAGATCTGTATAGTTTCTAGAACAAGTATTGATAGGTCTTCTAATTCTTGTTGTGATACAGAAGGTCCAGTGCCAAGTCCAGGGCAAATATGTTTCATTGCGCTAAGACCCCATTTGCGTTCACCTTCACTTCTTTGGAATACAAAAGGAAATGATCGACACACAATTGGTCGTAATGCGTGTATCATGCATTTGTCATCTTTAAGAAAAATACAATCTCCATTCTCCATCTTCTTTAGGGCTATGAAGGTTGGGCCTCTCTCTGTTTTTGGAGAGGGAGTTCCAATAAGTCCTACTGGAATTGTATCGAGTTTGTCAAGTATGTAAAAATCAAGAGCCCTAATTGTTTCCTCAGGGCCTAATCCCAGGGCTGCAGAGATTCTGGCAATATCGTGTCCTGTGACAGTAATCAACATAGAATCTTCTCTACAACACGATCCGCATTTAGTGCACTCGAATCGTGGTAATTTGTTCTCAACAGATTCATTTGGATTATTTATTGGCATCAAACTCATCCTAGTGAAGATTGGCTAAACATCTTCTGTTTCTACTGTCACATAAGGCTTGG
>PJER01000055.1 GCA_002825465.1 Candidatus Thorarchaeota archaeon MP8T_1 | reverse complement strand
ACTAGTTTCTGCTAAAGACTCCTACTCAACACAGGTTGCACTAAAACGACAATGTGAATTCATATAACAGAATTTGACAGATATTTTGGATAAGTTAGGCGAACTAGAAAAATGGTAGCTAACTAGTCATTTAATCCGAATTCAAAGGAGCCATTGACTGAGATCTTCTCTCAGCTAGGGCATCCGTGTGCCGTTCCTGTCATTCTTGCTCTTGGTGAGCAATCCTATAAGCATGGTGTCAAGGAGCTAAAACAGAAAATAAGTCCGAGTAAAGGCACGAGTGTAAGTAAATCGCAACTGTCGAAATGTCTCACCAATCTGGCTTCGCTTGGTCTCATACAAAGGGCTGACCATCCAACTTCCCACCCCGAAGCAAGCTATAGTTTGACGAATGTTGGCCAAGAGTTCTATAAACATATTATCCAAATGCGGTATTGGGCTGAGAAAGCCAACATCAACAATCATTCCACTGACAGCAATGTTACAGCTTGCTAAGCCACCATTATAGATCAAATCATGCAGTAAATTCCGCTCTTCCGAGAACCAGAACTGCAACGTCGTTTTCATCTCTTGTTTCGAAGTGAACGATATGTTGCCCACCCTTTTCGGCCGTTCCCTCGTAGACTTCAGTCGTCAGTTTCTGATTCAACAAAACTGGTCGTGAGAAACGAACACTCATGCTCTTCAATCGCGTTGGGTCTCCATCTAGGAGTTCATCAACAATCACCTGTGACGCAAGAGCCATTGTGCAAAGCCCGTGAAGGATTGCCCTGGGAAGTCCGACACTTCTGGCGATATCATCGCTCTTGTGAATTGGATTGTGGTCACCCGATGCTTCAGCATACCTCAAACCCTGATCCGCGGTGACTACAGATTCCTTTTTCATAAGGAGTTTGCCCTTCTTAGGAGTGTCTAAATCATCTGTAGATTTCTTCTCTCCCTCTTTCTTCTCACCCCTCGAAAGTATTCTGTAGTTCATCTCTACTACAATGTCATCATCACGTTTCAAATGAATTAGCAGGTCTAGTATCTCATTTGTTCCACGTTGTTCCATATTGATGATCTTTGCAGTGGTGGTGATTGTATCTCCGGGATGTAGAGTCTTTTTCCACGTCATCTGATGCTCAGCGTGAACCACTCTAAGGATGTTCAAGTTCATCTCTTCCGCATCATCTACAAGTTGACTCAGGATTCCTGGCAAGAACACAACGGGATAGAGAGGAGGCGGTACAAGATGAGCCTCCTGTTTGGTGTCAAGATATAGAGAATTCTTCTCATTGGTCGCAAGCGCGTATTGTCGAATGCTCTCAGGTTCTACATTCTGAGGACCTGTCTTGTATACTTTCCCTAGAAAATTGCTATTCATACTTGTTATCCTATCAGGCAAGATAGAACCTCCTAGTTGAATGTGAATGAGTGCTTGGTATCTGTTGAACGAACTGTGTAATTAGTCTAGTCATTGTAGAAGAAGCATCAATTCTAGCTATAATCCGATAAGTCGATAAAATATAAGAAATGGAAGCACTTCCACTCATTCATTATCATCATGAAAAATCCTGAAGGAAGGTTGTGAGAAATTGGGAAAATTGGATAATAAAGTAGCAGCAGTGACTGGTGGTGCGAGCGGTATTGGAAAAGCAATCGCGGAATTATTCGTCAAGGAAGGAGCGCATGTTGTCGTTTCTGACATAGATGATGAATTAGGTCAGAAACTTGTAAAGAGCCTTGGAGAGAATGCTACCTACATTCACGCCGATGTTAGCATGGAGGAAGATGTGAAGGGTATGATTGATCAAGCAGTGGAGGCATATGGTCGCTTGGACTGCATGGTCAATAATGCTGGAATGGGCGGTGTTCAAGGAGGAATAGAAACGGTTCCTGTCGAAGACTTTGACCGGTCAATTGCCATTCTACTTCGTGGTGTGTTCCTTGGTATGAAGCATGCGACACCAGTGATGAAACGCCAGGATGGAGGGAATATCATTAACATGGCAAGCATTGCTGGTCTACGTGGCGTATCACAAAATCATCCCTATAGTGCAGCTAAGGCGGCTGTCATTCAAATCACTCGAACTGTAGCCATGGAGTTAGCACCTCACAAGATTCGCGTAAACAGCATTTGTCCTGGTTCGATTGTGTCCTCAATATTTGGCGCATCGAAGGGAATGTCAAGCGCTGAAAGTGCTAAAACCTATGAGAATTTGAGTCGTCTATTCGAAAAGGCGCAGCCTCTGTTGCGCGCAGGAGTCCCTGAGGATATTGCTAACGCAGCGTTGTGGCTGGCGAGTGATGATTCGAGCTTCGTCACTGGTCATGCTTTGGTTGTGGATGGAGGTATGAGTGCGGGACAGATCTATCGACAGCAGATGAAATTCACAGCCATGATTGAGTCCGCTCTTGGAATCAATCCTTCTGAGTAGTTCTAAGCTTCACGAATTCTCGCGCAGAGACCTGAAGCATGAATCATCGATTTGATATATGATCTTGCTACATACTACAGGGGGATGTGGATGGATGTTTCAATAGGGGTCTATCTTTATCCTTTGATTGTCGAATCCGTTTTAGTCGTGTTCTTTCTCTACGTATTAGCAACTAGGGGCACGCAAAAAGGAAGGAATCTACTTCTCATCAGTCTTATAGGTATCTTGCTCCTCATGATTGGAACGTTTCTAGAGGTACTAAGAATAAATGCAATGCCACTAGGGCCACCTCCTGAAACGTGGGAAGAGGGTTACTATGATACCCTCTTTATGCGCTCTATGACACTAATGAAGGCTCAAATCGATGGCATTATCCTATTCTCCCTCTTTATTTCATTCATGTGTATGAAATATCGGGAATCACTCATTGAGGAGAAGGTGAAGATGAAGGGAGCATCCATTGAATGAATATCAAGTGTCGAGAAGCGTTGTCGGAGAGTCTATCAAATATATAGGTGAGGACTTAGAAAATGAGCGAGCCAGATTCCAAAGGTATAGTTCTCAAGTATGTAGTAGATATCAATTCACGGAACTCAGATGCTCTCATGGCATTACAGACTGAAGACTTAACTTTCATCGATTATGAAGGTGACACCTTTGTAGGCGGTGATGGATGGCAAGATTACTTCACTACATACCCTGAATACATGCTAGTCTTCACATTTTGAATTCATTCCCAGAAGCATACCTAATTTCTTCCCATGACGAAGAAGATGTAGTCCTGAGGCGGAGGTTTGTATCCGAAGTGCCTGAGTAGCGTCCCAATCTGGGCTCTATGCGCAGTACCGTGGTTTACAACATGCGACAGCACATGCCAGACCATCATATTGTCCTGAAATGGTTTCTCGAGGTCGTTATCAGTAAGTCCATCGAGAAACGTTCTCATGTCTGCCTCCACCAAGTCCCATCTCAAACGGAGTTCCTCAGGTTTACTAAAGCTCTCTGGATTGGCATGTTCCGGAAGTGGTGTCTTCTTGAATCCACTGAACCATCTCTCGTCCACACTCATGATGTGAACGAACAGGTTTCTGATTGAACCGACAGAGATGTCAGACTCCTCAATCATCTGTTCCCACGTTAAGTTGTCAATACAGAAGTGCCAGAACTTCCGATTGAGAGTGAAATGGTACTCGAAGAGATGTCGTGTATGTTCTGCATTCACTGATTATTTCTCCACTTTCTATGTCGTCTGATCCGATTCTCTTCTCATCGTCTTATATCCAAAGAAGAGGACAATCAATACTGCAACAACAAGATAAAGAATCATGTTATAGTACACACCAAGCTCAGTCTGTCCAAAGGGGAAGATATTTGGTGCGATATTTAGCATCACGTGGAAGACGACAGCCGTGAAGATCGAACCTTGGTTGTTGTTGTAAAACCATGTCATCATTATCGATATTGTGATTGTGTTGAGCATGAACACCCAGATTGGATTATTGGCATAGATTTGCACTCCTCCAGGGAAATATCGTAGCGGCAGATGCCATAGTCCCCATGCTAAACCAATAATGATGGACGTGGTCAGTGCATTCCATCTTGCTTGCAGCCCATCGATTGCATAGCCACGCCAACCGAACTCCTCACGGAAAGCATTCGAGAAGGGAATGAATCCCGCGATGAAGAGTATTGGGATAAGATACCATTGTTGGAGCATGAGGAGTTCTGGCATGGGGCTCCCCGACAAGACACCTAGCAATAGCGCAGTAGCATTGAGTACTGGAATGAGAAAGATGAGTGGAATCCACCAGACCTTCCCTATTCTCCACGGGCTAATGCCGCGTCGTAGGACTTCCTTAATCTTGTCCATACCACCATCTCGGTAGAAGAGGAGTAGTCCTATAATAGTGGGACATGCACCTCCGACCACGTTGAGGATGACATAGACAATGTCATCAAATGTTACGGCTAGAATCCCAAAAGTGACAAGAACTCCAGGAAGCCAAATAATCCAGGAAAAGGTGAATGTTAGCACGAAGAAAAGCACTAGTGAGTTTTTACTCTGATTGATCGATTCGGTCATATATTGGCTGAATCACCGCAGTGTCGTTCAATCAACGCGTGATATTAACTTGCTCCCCAAAATCACAGCACCTGCGTCTGTTTGTATATGCTTATTAGTTGGAAAGACACGGCAACTGCCCGCTCAGTTTCCTTGGAGAAAAAGAGAGTGAAAGAATTCATCGTTAAACATCAACTCATCCTCTTTGCTGTGATGACTCTGTGTCTTGGATGGTTCTGGTGGGCTCAGATGGCGCTTGGTTTATGGCCTATGGAGTACATCATTGTTCCATCATCGTTAGGTGGAATCTCTCCGATACTCACCCTAGTGATTCTTCAGAAATTATCAGCTCGAAGGGTCGATCTTGACGGGATTGTCAAGACTGCAAAGATTGGTCGCATTCAGGCTCCTTGGCTTATCATTGCGGCCTTTTCCCTCCCGCTTATGATAACAATTGGCAACGTACTGAATTTTCTCTTCGGATTTGAGTCTGCACTCAATCTCCTCAATCCTGACCCTGCTACCCTTGGCTGGGCTCTACTTGCTATAGTCCCTATCACATTCTTTCCAGGTCTAATCACAAGCCCTTTGTTTGAAGAGCCTGGCTGGCGAGGATTTGCACTTCCCAAGCTTCAAGCGATGTTTGGGCGTGAACTGGGGAGTCTTCTTGTCGGATCGTACTGGTGGCTCTGGCATCAGATGTCGAACGTTGCATTTGGCATATTCCCCTCAATCACTGGATATGTGTACATGCTGGGCCAATCCTTCTCAATCGACTCGATGTACAACCTATCGAAGAGAAATCTCCTCGTCGCAATGTTTGCCCACCAATCTCTGTTCATTGCATTCACCTATCTCTATAAGACTCAAAATGATCTGTCCGCTATAGTCATTGCGGCAGCAGTCTGGTTATTCGCTCTCATATTGCGTGTGATCGAGAGTAGGCGAGGCTATCCTGATGCTCTATCTAGTTCTATTCACGTGGAGTCTACTTCTGACGAAGCATGAACTTGAACAAGCTCTGAATCAATCCCTCTACTACTGCTAAAGCTAGATTATGAGTTCGTACACGTAATCATCTTCATTAGGAAGCATAGCATCAGACTTGATTGTGTTCTAGAAACACGAGGTTTGTTAATACAATGTCAGAATCATCAGGTCTAGTACAGATGCCGTCATACAGTGTTATTCCTTCTGGGGTACACCTAGTTGCAGTTCTTAACTTGGTCATAGGCTTATTTGCAATATTTACAGGTGGGACTGTTGCTTTTGTCATAGCTGGGAGTGAACTGACACTTGTCGGTTCATTTCAGATGGGGACCGTAGTGATTGGCCTGATTCACTTGATTGCAGCAGGCGGTCTCTGGAATCAAAAACTTTGGGCGTGGTGGCTCTCTTTTCTCATATCGTTCTTTGGTCTTCTCGTCAATCTTTCAATTGTGCTTCTTGACTATATACAAATTCAGGTGTATTTTTTGGCAATGATGCTAAGGATTGTGATACTAATCTATCTCCTAGAACCACCGGTCCGTGACTCGTTCAAATAACCAATAAGAAAGAAGCAGTGCAATAATGAACAACCCGTCTACTTCTCTGGTAGTGGTGGTATATTCTTCGGGTCATAGATGTCTGAGAGTCGTGTTTCTCCCTTGTAGGTATACAAACAGTCAGGGAAATTGGCACAACCATAGAACGAACCTTTTCCACCCCTTCCAGTCCGCTTGACGAGTGGGTGTCCCCAAGGGCAACGATATTCAGTTGTCTTTTCAGTCAATTCCTTGATTTTGTCTTTCAGATTCTTGGCCCAATTGGTTGTCCGAAGTGTCTTTGTTTCTTTCATGACGGCCTTACTATTCTTGTACATGAGGACCATCCTTATGGCATCGGCTCCACGTTCTCGAGACATACCGCTCATGGGATTGATCGTAGAGTATATCCAGATTGATAGATCGTTCTTCAGGGGAATACGGTAGATTATCTCGCCCTCGACTGAGCGAATGGATGTCTTTGCTTTGTATGGTTGCATGACTTCTTCAAACTCTTCACGGGAAATATCCACATATTTCCTACTCACCCAAGATCACCAAGACTAGTTAGTTATCGTTCCTTATGAATGTGCTACATGATTTGTCCATAGTTCCATCCACTCATACATTTTTACATGCCTTCATCAGATTGACTTGTAAAGAGCATACAGGGCATGAAACCGGTAATGTAAAAGAATAAAACAAATTGTTTCCGAATTTTCTATTAAGTTGGCGATTGCTAATTATGACTGTTAATAGAACGAATGAATTAGACATATCCTCCCCATTGACTGAGATGTTCTCTCATCTGGGGCGCCCCTGGACAGTCCCTCTCATTATTGCGCTCGGCGAGCGTTCATACAATATCGATGTTCGTGAGTTACGAAACAGCATTGATACGAGTAGCGGCAAGAAATTAAGCGTGTCCACAATCTCGAAATGCCTTTCAGATCTTACACGGATTGGTATTGTTGAAGGGACTGTGCATGTACATTCTCCTCCGAGGGCAGAATACGGCCTGACTTCGGCAGGACAACAGCTCTACAGACACCTCCTCCAGATACGCCATCTGGCGGAAAGAGCTCCTCTGGAACAGAATTTCACTGATAGCATGTCTGCGTGCTAAGGATTTTCGGATTGATTCAGGGTCCTATATGGATCCTGTAATCATCCATTGTTTTTCAAGTATGAAATGTTAGACCCGTCTAGAACATTTAGCTCGCTCCCCTTTTTCTCTCAAGAGTTTTTAACCGGAGTTTACTCATTCTACCTTGACAAGAATTGAATAGCAAGAGCATTAACTACGACCAAGTGTCAAAAGTCTATGATAAGGTACGTGTTGGCGACCCCGAGATGGTTCAGCAGATCTTAGTTGGGGTGTCGTTATCTAAGGATTCAGTGGTGCTAGATGTTGGATGTGGTACAGGCAACAATACACTTCTCTTGGCAACCACATCTTGCTCACGAGTTATCGGTCTTGACCTCTCCTTGGGCATGCTGAGAGAGGCCAGTACAAAATCTATCTCACTCCCACTACTGCAAGCACCAGCTGACACTCTTCCCTTCTCTGATGAATCCTTCGAGTTTGTGTTCATGACAGAGGTTGTACATCATCTTCCTGATGTGAATAGGACTATGAGTGAGATATATCGCGTCCTACGAGCTTCTGGGAGTTTCTGTCTAGTCACGCAGTCGCATAAGCAAATAGAAGGTCGGATGACATCACGGTTCTTTCCTGCAACAATAGAGGTGGATCAGGCTCGCTACCCTGATATCGATGTGCTTGAAAAGTCAATGTGCGCAGCTGGATTTCATAGGGTAGAATCCCGAGAGTACATATTCAGACCAGTGCGCCTTGGAACTGACTATCTTACAACAGTCTCAAAGAGGGGCTACTCCATGCTCCACAAGATCCCAGATGAGGACTATAATCGAGGCTTGTATGCATTGAGAAAAGCCTACAAACAAGGGGAGGAGCTAACGTATTCGGCTGGGTACACATTTATGTGGGGATTCAAGAGCTAGGGCTCATACAACGAGAATATTGATTGTGCACCTGCTTTCTACCTCAAACCGGAACATCTCTTCGATGACAATAGTGGTTTCGCCAGGTTTGAGTGCCTTGAAGAACCATTTTCCTCTCTCAGCATCTCCCCCAGTCCAGCCTGGTTTCTTCAGATTCTCTGGATGTAGATACTCGGTTTCCGTGCCTTCATGAGATATGATTGAAGGATCTTCAATAATGAATTGAGCGTCTTCACCTACCGATCCATGACGATGAAACTGATAGTAGAACTTGTCACCTACTGAAAATGTAAGTACACTATCATCTCCTGCACAAAGTACCCTGGGCATATCCTCTTTGTTCGGTTTCATTTGTACTACTCTCCCAGTCTCTGTACTAATGGTTTCTTTTTCTTGTACCACTGAATTACAAAAAAGGCAATGATGAGTCCAAAAACGCCACCACCGATGAGAATGAGAATAATCATAGGTTGAATCTCTGCGCCAATCGCTGTGGGCATCCCTTGGTGCCAGTTGACAAAAACTACATCAATCAAATCTGTCCCTAGAGTTGTATATCTATGTCTTAGATAGTTAAGCGTCCCATTTTCTTTTTCATATCTTACTTCAACATAGAGCGATATTATGCTTCCATCGTTTGCCTGTATTGAGCCTGTGCCAACAGTACCCCACTCATCTTCAGTATTGATGAGCGTCACTCCCTGACGTCCAGTAAGATTCCCAATCTCTGTCAGGAAGTCCCAGTCGCCTATGGGGACTATGAAACCGGTCTGGTCAGTTGCAATAGAAACAGAGTCATTTGCCCTTGCTAGACTACAATGCCCCAGAGGCATTTGTGATGACTCATTGATCAAGGTTGGAATCGCGTCTAATTCCGTAACTTTCATCGTGACCAATTCGCCAACTGGTAGCTCTGAGATGAAGGGAAGATCGCCTTGGACAACTACTATGTATGCTGAATCTGCGAAGTACGCTCTCTGAAGGACGTAGGTGAATTCCTCATCCACACTCACACCCCACTCAAGAGAGTGAGTCTGTGCCTCTACAGCTAGCGGTATTGCCGAACTAAGGGCAATAAGTAGCAATAGAAGTGCAAAGGCTTTCTGTTTCATAGAACATTCACCATCATTTTCAGAGGAATGTTAGACATAATGAAGGTATTCCTTCCTTCAATGGTTTCTATATAATCTCTAGAAGTTCCGATATGTTTTCGATCACAATTGCGTCGGTTGAAATCTTGTCAACCTCTTCGGGATCACACCATGAGAGAAGAATTGGTACCATGCCAGCTCGTTGAGCTGCAATTAGGTCGTTATCCACAATATTACCAACGTAGGCACACTTTCTAGGATTCAACCCACATCTATCTGCAACACGTAGAAGCATGTATGGTGATGGCTTAGCATAGCCCGGTACATTTGTAAATTCGACAGCGTCGAATAGGTGAAATATTGAATCTTGTTTCAGAAGCCGCGTAGGATCTGTATATCTATTTGAAGCAATTCCAAGCTTAAAACCTCGGTCATGAAGGGTTTCAAGTGCGGATTTAACGCCACCAATGAGTGCTGGGCGACTATCTTCGAAGAACTCATCCCATTTGGTTTGATAAGCAATAGCCAAATCGTCAAGATTCTCAGTCACGCCCAAGGCTGAGAGAAGAAGCCTATCATATTGAATCCAGATTTCGGTAGTCGGCTCCCATTCGGGAGGGACATTGTTCTCGACCATATAATTCCAAAGCCACTCGGTCGGTTCACTAAGAGCCTTCATGATATGTTCGTCTGAGTGTTCTGCAAGGTCTGCTGCACGCACATCATTCATGAACTCCCTAGTCAATCCGCATAAATCTGATTCCGGCTTGTACAATGTGCCTCCAAGATCGAAGATGATGGCATGAATATCACCGAGTTTCATGGTTTGCAACTATCCTGCAATTAAGCACTTGTATTCTTCGTAGGCGGCATCTCAACCCTTTTGTATACTACCGACAGCATAAAACATGATTCCCATGGAAAACCTTGACGAAACACTGCAAGCTGTAGACACTCATTTGAAGAGCAATCCAGATGATGCTTCTGCTTGGAACACAAAGGGAGTTCTACATGCCCAGAAGCAAGAGTGGGGAGAAGCACTTCGGAGTATAGACCATGCAATCAGATTGAATCCAAGTCTTGCACCAGCACATTCAAACAGAGGCCGTATTCTATTATCAATTGGCCCAGAGAAGGCAAATGACGCGCTCAAGGCTTTCGAGAAAGCACAAAGTCTTCTTCCCGATGATTTTCAAATCTTACGAGACAAAGCAATTGCGTTCAGAGCGCTTGGACGCACAGAGGATGAATTGGAATGCTATCGACAACTTAGCGAGGTTGTAAAGGATGAATGGGGAATTTGGCTTCGGATAGGTGATTTGCAGTTAGAGCTAGGCGATTTCAAAAATGCTGATCTCAGCTATAAGACAGCTCTCGAGTTGAAGGATGACCTTGTACCAGCATTCATCCGAAGAGCAATTGCTCTTGCTATGGGTGAGCACTATTCTGACGCCCTAAAATCTGCAGAAAAAGCTACGAAGTTAGAGCCTGAGAATACAGAGGCATGGCTAATTCTCGGCGATGTGAACCTCCGTGCTGGAAAACATAGGTCTGCAATGAAATCCCTGAAGAAAGCCTCTGAGCTCGATCCTACTAATGCAAGCGTTGAGAACACGATAGGAATGGTAGCATACAAGGACGGGAAGCTCGATGATGCTGTGAAGCATTTACGAAGAGCGCTCGTGCGGCGCAGACAATATCCTGCAGCGATGCGCAATCTTGCTTTCATACTGATGGAGCAGGAGGAGTGGAGTGAAGCTAGCAGGATCTTCGCTGATCTCACTGGACTTGTCAAAGATGACCCAAATCTCTTTGATGCAAAAGCCACTGCGTTTGCAAGATTGGATGATTATTGTAGTGCTGAGAAGGCATGGGAAAAGGCAAGAAAGCTCTACAAGTCAAGGGGTGATGATAGAGAGGCTGAGCGAGTCACAGCGCTTGGACGAGCCGCCAGAATCAACTGCGGCAAATTGAAGAAGGTTGCAAAGGCTCAACGAGAGGATGAGAAATTAACCCGTCGACTATCCGATCGTCATGAATTTCGAAGAAAGAAACGTTAATACTCACTCTGAATCCAAGTCTGGTTGGTAGAGGGAATCCTTTGAATCTCCAGAATTCTGTATTCTGAGTATAAGATTATCCAGTCGCTCATGTGCTTCTGAATAGTTGGGATTGATTTCTATTGATTTTAAGTAAGCATTGTAAGCCTGAAGAACATGGCCCCTTCTTTCAAGCAACTTGCCATAATAACACCATCCCTCAAAGTCATCTATTCTGCCTAGAAGAAGCTGCCCTATTGTGTGCGTCACGAGCGAAGGGATTGTCGTGATGAGAACTAGTGTAACAATCCCTGCGATAACTAGAGGGATTAAGAGAGACATGAATACTCTTCGTTTTTTGTGCTATTTAAGAATCTGTTATGGGCTATTTGGCAACAACCTCGTCAAAGAGGAGAGATTTGATGAAGAAGTCGATACCAAACCGACCCTTTGTCAGTTCGAGATACCAAGGTCCCTCTAGCTCCAGTATCTGCTGCATCTCCTCAATAGACTTTCCTGACTGGTGCAACTTCAAAGCCTTTTGTTGAGTTTCCTTGAGGTAGTCATTTCTCTTTCGTACATACTCGTGAGGTGACTCAACAGGTCCCCTGTGAGAGTCGAAGAGAATATCAATATCCATAGCTAGGATCTTATCCATAGTGGCAACCATTTGGGGAATGTTCTCGTCTACCTGGCCTATCTTCTTCTTAGACGGTAATGGCACTGCGTCTGCTGAGAAGAACCATTTTCTCTCCGGTTCATAGAATCCAACCATCTCCATGGTGTGTCCCGGGAGAGGTACTACCTCAAAGTTGAGGTCTCCAATTGTGAAGTTGCTAGGCATGAGGCTTAGTTGCGAAACTGGTTCTGGCTGCCCCCATACAAAATTGAAGAACTCACCATATGGTGGTGGATTCCGCATAACATTCTGAGTGAGCTCATTGGCATATATTGGCACTTTCCCCTCAAAAATCTTGGAACAGCCTGAGTGATCTTCATGGGAGTGAGTTATGTAAACATGATTGATTTCCTTCTTCTCAACATAATCACGGACCTCATCAATTGCGTTCGGACAACCAACATCGAAAAGCGCATCATCGATAAGAAATGCATAGGCGAACATAATAGCTGAACCATCTTGTTCAGTTGCAGTCTTGATGCAGGTTATGTGCTCATTGTATGGATCAATCTCAATCATGGCAATTGGTCAACTACACACCACGAATTGAGTCCTTTGGTTTGTCACACTACAATCTCTGCATTTCGAAGTATGGGCGGAGAGAACTTACGAAGGCGTTTGAGACCAAGAACCTTATCCCGTCTTCCCATCTTCGCATCGTTCAGCGCTTGTTCCATGAATTCTATTGCTTTGTCATAGTCTTTTCTCGGGACCGGAAAGGGAACACCATCCTTTCCCCCAAAGGCAAAACACATGCGAACGGGATCTGACCATGATGGTGGAGTCCCAAAAATCATCTCTGAAATCAAAGACAGACCTCGAATAGTAGCAGGTCCAAAGCCATCCATGAAGAGGATATTCTCATAATCTTCAGGTTGAGTTTCATATGCCTCTCTGACTGCATTCCAATTCATCCTTGTAGGAACTACCTTGTAGGACGGAAGTACGCATGTTTGTCCGTCATCATTAAGCCAAGGAATCAATGTTGATTCACCATATGACTTGATGTCTTCGAAGTATCTTCTAATCCTTGCAGGATCTTCCTTGAGGATATCGATACTGACTTTGCGGCAGTCGCGAGAGGTCTTTGATGTCATATCTAATGTGCAATCTTTGACTTGTCCAGAGATCAGCCCAGTGTGTGGTTCATCGATATAGCTCTTGGTCTGCTCTGACGTCCAGTGGTATCGTCGTGCATCATTGTTCTTGCGGTCCAATCCTTGCTGTACTACTGTCCAGTTCTCCTGATTATCAACAAAGAAGAGATGTTGATATAATTGGTATCCATCTTGGATTCCTGCGTTGTCTACTTTTGCTACTGCTTTACTTATCTCAACAAGACTAGACCCATCAAGTCCAAAGTCTTCTAGCGCACGCAGCTGCTCTGGAACCTTCTTTGATGCAAGACCTTTACCACCAATGCCAACCATATCATGAGTTTCAAAGCTCAGTGCAGACTTCAACACACCGCATGTGACTGTGGTTGAGCCAGAGCTGTCCCAATCATACCCTAGAACATTCGAGAGGGCTTGAAACCAGACTGGGTCCGATAGCCTCAGAAGGAGTTCGGAAGTCCCAAACTCATCCACGATGAATTCACACAATGCACTAGCCATGGGAATCATCCGTTTCACTAGCCAGTGCGGCGCTTTGCCAGGGTGAAGTTTGAGGTCTGCAACCCCTGCTCGTTTCACTTAGTCTTCTCCTGTACACAGTACTTAGAGTGCAGCTCTGATCTTCTCTAGAGTTTCTCTTCCTGATTCCCCAACATGAGATAGCCATTCTTCGAGTATGTCACAACCATAATCATCGCAATGCGCACAGGTCTCAACACCTCGTTTACTTGCACATTGGCGAACAGTACAACTAGAACAGAATGCAAAGTGACGCCCATCTGATTTGCATCCTTCGCAGTCAAGATTGTCAATTGTGACTGGAAATTCTGGTGTACTCCACTTCTTGACGGTTTCCTGCCGAAGATTATCATCATCATTGAGATAGGCAAGTCGTGCTGGACACTCTGAACAATCAAGTCCGCAGTATGCTTGCATGTTGACAGTCATGAGGTGTATGTTGTCATAAGTCTATAAAAGCGGAACAGATACCCGAAACTATTTTTCGCATCCAAAAACAATGCCTCGAACAATCCTTTTATTCGACTTTGCGTGAGTTAGTAGCCT
>PJER01000054.1 GCA_002825465.1 Candidatus Thorarchaeota archaeon MP8T_1 | reverse complement strand
AAGCTTCACAGCACGACCAGTACTATGTATACGCACAGATAGGACTTCTTCTTTAACAAATCTTGTCAGATGGTGAGATATTGTGCTGCGACTGATATTTGTAATACTCATCAGTTCCTGAGCAGTAATCTCTCTGTTTAGAAGTACCTCTATGTAGATACGTGCTCTAACTGGATCAGCTAGTAGTTCAACAAGGGTCAATTATAGGCGCCTCTCATTCTTGGTTATAATTACAGGGATGAACAGAGTTATAAGTATCACGGCATCTAAAGATTTCGATTATATCGAAATATTATCATCTTAACGGAGGAACATCGATGCTTCAATTCGATCCAAAGGAATTTGAAACAATCTTTCAAAAGCTAGTCGATGAAGATAGGTTTTCAGGTGTTGTCCTTGTTGCTGAGGGCGACAAGGTTGTCTTTGAGAGAGCCTATGGAATGGCAAACAAAAGCTTCAATGTGCCAAATCGGATGGATACGAAATTCAATATTGGCTCATTGAACAAATTGGTGACAAAGATAGCAATCCTTCAACTTCATCAAAAGGGACTTCTTGATTTTGATGATTCAGTGGGAAAATTCCTGCCAGAATTTCCAGAAGCAATTGCAAAAAAAGTCAAAGTCAAGCATCTGATCTCTTTCACCTCTGGCTTGGGAGATTACTTTAACGAGAAATTCACGGCGTCGCTAGGGCGACTAAGGAAAGTAGACGACTTTATACCATTCTTTATTGATGACGAACTACTCTTTGAACCAGGTGAGAAGAGGCAGTATAGTAATGCAGGGTATGTTGTGTTGGGAAAAATCATTGAAGCAATCACTGGGCAAGACTATTACGAATATGTGAGAGAGAACATCTATCACCCTGCAGGAATGAATGATTCTGATCACTATGAGATCGACTCAATTACTCCCAATATGGCAATTGGATATACTCGGCATACCTCATGCGAATCATGCGCACCAAATGATTTGACCAGTTCAGATGATAGAAGATGCAATTTCTTTGCAATAGGTAGTAGGGGCAGTCCAGCAGGCGGAGGCTATTCCACAGCCTATGATTTGCTTAAGTTTGATAGAGCAATAACTCAGGAAACTCTACTCGATACAGAACATTCGAAGATGGTGCTTCGTCCCCTTGATGCTCCACCAGATTCAGAACCCAAGGCAATAATAATGGCTGGAGGCGCTTCTGGTCTAGTTGCATTCTATATGAAATTCCTTCGATCTGGCCATACAGTAATTGTGCTTTCCAACTATGACCCGGAAGATGTTGAGCCAGCAGTTGAACAGATTAGTAATTTCTTCATCCCAAAGAGCGAGAGAGGAGGACAAATTCGCATATCTCCTCCGGAAGATGAGTAGATTATGTGAAGAAGCAGGAATAATTAGACTCCTTGAATTTCTTAAATCAGTTTATGATCTCATAAATTGGTTACTTTCTCTTATTTTCCTTATTTTTTCACTATTCAGGCAGGAATGCTACTAGAATTGGATATTCAGTATTCTCTGGAAACGCTTTTAGACAACTATGGAGCATATAGGATGTTTGTAACTGATATGCAGCTCTGGTTTGTAGAAATGAATCAGGAAGAGGGATATTGACAGACTCCACTCGAGAAGAACTATCAAAAGTAAGGACTCTACTTAAAGAGGGAGAATATACCAGAGCGTATGAGATTATACAGTCACAACTAGCTCGGGGAGGGCGAAAAGAAAAACTTGTTACTCTTGAGATACTAATTCTAAAGGAGGAACTTGCCTGGCGAGTAGGTAAGTTAGACGAAGGTCGAGATACTATAAAAAAAGTAGAGAAACTGCTTTCATCAGGATTGGGAAAAAATGGCGAGGAGCCAGATCTGGAGAAGAGTAAGGCATCACACTATTCACAAGCTGGAGTAATTTATTGGTACAAAGGCGAACTGGACAAGGCGTTGGAGTATCATCAGAATAGTCTACGAATAAGGGAGAAACTTGGCGATAGGAGTGGGATTTTAAGAGCGTTAAACAATCTTGGCTTGGTCTATTGGTCAAAGGATAAACTGGATGTAGCAGCGGATTTCTACCAACGTAGTCTAAAAATCTGTGAAGAAACAAATGATCAGGATGGTCTATCAAGAGTACTAAATAATCTGGCCAATATCAGCTCAGCTTTAGGGAATCTAGATGAAGCTCTACAATACCATGAACGGAGCCTTGCATTGAAAGAGAAGATTGCTGGCAAGCAAGATATCGCATTATCGCTGATAAATATTGGAGTCATCTTCAGATTGAAAGGAGACATCGGTCGGGCTGAGGAATACTACAATAGAAGCCTTGCGATTCAGAAGCATCTTAGCATCGGACCTGAATATGCCCTAGTTCTGAACAACTTGGGAGAGATTTACACACTTAAGGGAGAACTTGATGAAGCTCTGGATTTATACCAACGCAGTCTTTTGATTTACGAAGACATGGGAAACAAAGAGGGTATTTCGCTTACTCTCATGAATATAGGCGACATGTATGGAAGAAAGGGAGAACCAGAGATAGCTTTCAATTACTACAGGCGCAGCTTATCCACTGCAGAAGAAATTAGCAACGCAAGGTTAACGGCTTCAGCTCTCGCTGAACTCATCTGGCTGTCTTTGGATTATGAAGACAATAATCTTGCTGAGAAATACTTCTCGCAACTTGAAAAGATAAGTGATGAATCTCATGGTGCACTTATCAATCACCAGTATCGCATTTGCAAAGCCCTATTACTCAAAAAGAAAGGACGTAGTAAAGACAGACTTAGAGCAGAGGAAGTCTTGGAACAGGTAGTAGGAGAGGAAATTGTAGATCACACATTGACGGTCAAGGCAATGATTCATCTGTGTGACCTGCTAATTACGGAATTTAAGGCGACAGGAGATGAAGAAATGCTCCGAAGGATAAACAACCTGACGGAGCAACTTATGACCATTGCCCAACAGCAATCTTCACATTCACTCGTAATTGAATCATATCTTTTGCAATCCAAACTCGCAATCATTGATTTCGAAATAGGTCAAGCACATAAATTGCTGAACAAGGCAAAAAGCTTAGCAGACGAAAAAGGGCTTCAGAGGTTGTTAGTTGTCGTAAATAATGAAATACGAAAGCTAGACAAACAACAACAAAAATGGGAGTCGATAATCAACCAGAATCCCTCAAAAGAAGAAATGGTCAGCCTAACTGAATTGAATAACCTCGTTGAGCGGATGGTACAAAAAACAGTCCTGTCTCTTGGAATTGAATCAACCTCGGAATTCTCTAAAAAGAAGTATTTGATTGTTCATCAAGATTTGATCGAGGGAACAGAAAAATCAGAAAAAAGTGCATTCAGAGTAGGAATCGCACAGATAGGACTCTCTGAGAATGGCGATATTTTAGGAGAACAATATGAAGAAAGAAACGATGGCTTGATAGGTCTTCAGCAGGAGTGCGTTGAGCCCATTAGAGTGAAGATCAGAGAGATGGTTGAAAAAGCACATGCTTCAGGAGTCAATATTCTTGTCTTTCCAGAGATGACCATCGACTTAAGCTATAATCAATTCACCGAAGATCTGAAAACACTAGCAAGACAGCATGAGATGTATATCGTGCCAGGCTCTTTCCACGATAGCGATTCTCGACAAAACCTCTGCACGATTATTGGGCCCGATGGCATTCTTTGGACACAGAAGAAACACATCCCAGCAATCATTCACATTAAAGGCAATAGATTCATGGAGAGAATTGAAACTGAGTCGGAATCTAAGAAAGTGATTATATCCAAAACAGAGTATGGTAGAATTGCCATTGTCATTTGCCGCGATTTTCTTGACATGGACTTACGGGTGGCACTAAAGAATTCGGATCCGCCTGTCGACCTGGTTATTAATCCAGCTTTTACTCCAGTCACAGCAGACTTCAGAGCAGCACATTTTGACGCTAGAAGATCAATCTATGCATACTGCTTCTTTGTGAATGTTGCAGAATTTGGAGATTCACTAATATATACTCCCGAAAAAGATCGCGTTGAGAGAACTATCCCACCAAAAGAAGAAAATCTGATCTTTAAAGATGTAGACCTCTTTCAACTTCGGATTGAACGGAAACGGTGGGAAGAACAACAGAGGAAACATACATCTTTCATTCAAAGTACGAGATGAAAATAGATTTCATTTTGAAAGATTCTTTCCTATTTCAAAGGCATTTCCTACTATGTCTCCAATCGTCCAATAATGATTATCAGGCTGGGTCAGTAGAATGGGATCAATCTTCTTCGGATCGAGCACGCCTCCTGTCATGAAACTATCATTCGAATATGCTGCAATCACCTCTCCGAGAACCAGTACAGCTCTTGGCAGATCCACCAAATCGTGGAGTTTGCATTCCAGATTCAATGGGCACTCTTCTATCATTGGAGCGTGTTCTAGTTTTCCATTGAAGACTTTGAATAATCTTGCCTTGTCAACATCCCTTCCAGACATGATTCCACAATAATCAGTTTCTACCACTTGCTTTGAACATGGGAAGTTAATACTGAACTCTCGATGTTTCTCTATTGCCTCGAGAGTGATCTTGCCCTTGCCAATACCTACTCCCCAAATTGATGGATTTCCATTGAATCGATTGAACCAGGCAATGGTCATGAAGTTTGGTTTTTCATCTGTCATTACACCGAGAATTGCAACTGGCATAGGATAGGGAGAAACTCTCCCTGTAAGTTCAACCTTCGACATTTCTTTTCCAGCTCCTATGGGACATTTCTAAATTTCTTTCATCATTGACGGCGAACTTGTACAGAGAGTAGTGAATTCAACGGATTGCTTCATGTCGGAGGGTATTTTGTCGCGCGTGACATACACAAATCCCTTTCTCTTGAAATACTCCTCGGCGGTATCAGTAAGAAGATAGAGCCGGCTAATCCCTTTCTTTTTTGCCAAATCAATAATTTGCTCGACGAGTTGAGACCCTAATCCTGTTCCCTGAAAATCAGGATGAACTGCGAGAGACCTAAGCAAGGCGGACTTTCCATAGATCTCCAAACCAACAGAGCCTACAAGAGATTCCGAAGGGACAGCCGCTTCTGAATACCTGATGACAAGGAAGTTCATCAAATGCGGTTCTATGCCATCAGGAGGAAGGTTTGTTTCTTTCAATAGAGCTACAAGCCCAGAATAGTCCGAATTCTTCGCTTTTTCAATCTTGAGATTCTTTGTCATAATTCAAACTGATGAAGTCTCGTGCTTTATCAATCTTGGTATGTGCGAAGACAACCAGAATTAACCAAAACTTTTCTAATAGGATTAAATTAACCATTCAGTGAAGTGAAGATTCATGGCAGATATTAGACCTATGAAACCGGAGGATTGGGAAGAGCTGCGTATGATGGATGTTGAAATCTTCCCGGATGATCCTCTTGAAGAGGAATCTTTTCGAAAATGGATAGGACGAGATGGGTGTTTTGTACTCCTTCACAATGGTCAGATTGCTGGAAATCTGATTGTCGCTCGATTCGGTCAAGACGAGGGACATCTTGGAAGGATTGGCGTAGCAAAGGCTCATCAAAAGAGAGGTTTTGGCTCAGTACTTATGGAATATGCTGTTAATTGGTTTAAAAAGCAGGGCGGAATTAGGCAAGTCCATCTCTACACTCAGGATTTCAATGTATCAGCTCAGACATTGTACAAGAAGTATGGATTCGAAAAGACAGGCACAACTTGGCACTTCTTCATCCCCTATGATTCTGTTAGTCCCAAGCACGAATATTCCTGTCAAATAATTCAGGATGATGAAATTGAGCTAGTGGGAGAGAAATTCCCAGAATTGCCAGCAGAGCAAATTCGAAGGTACCTTTCAGATGAAGAGTACATTGTCTTGACACTCAAGGATCGTAGTGGCTACATTCTAGGTGCCTGTCGATTCACTCCATCATTTCCAGGCTGTTTTCCATTCAAAATCACCCACACTGGCTGTTTTGACGATTTTATCAATGGTATGAGGGAATTCAGCCTTCCAAAATATGACTATGTCCGGGCAACTTTCACTGATTTACCTGAGCTTGCGATACTCTGTGAATCAAGAGACTACAAGCTGCATCATAGACTCTTTAAGATGACCTTAAAGCTCGATCGAATATAGCAATAGAGCATTATTCATGCAGAAACACGTTACGAATGAAAGGAATTCAAAAACCTAGAAGCAGTTTGAAATGCTCAATTACTGTTTTCTCTGAAGTTGTTCAAGGTGAACATTCAGAAAACTGATTTTCTTCTTTTCGACAAGAGGACGAATCTGTGCGACGACATCTCCAAGAAGAATTTCATCTCCATTCTCAATAGCAATATCTGCTTTAAGAAGTAGGACCAATCCTAGAAATCCTGGCAAATCATCAGATATTGCCTTTTCCTCGAGAATTGCCAAATAGTTCGACAACACACCTTCAGATACGTTCGAGAAGATTTCAATCCTTGCTAAATAATACAAGAAAATGAGCTCAGCAAGAAGGAGGGTTCCCATTCTTTCAAAAATCTTCAACGCTTGCTCAATGTTACTGATTGCTAATTCTGAGTTGCCATGTTCTAGTTCCAAAAGACCAGAAACAAAATGGAACCATCCAAATTGGTATTCAGAGCCAGATTTTAAGATTGATTCTCGTGAAGAGTCAAGTAATGCTTGAGCCTCAATAATCCGCTTCAGAAGTATGAGAGACCAGATTTGAAATAGAATTGCAAGATTGATCAGATATGGTCGACTCGAGAATTGCTCCTCAGTAAGTCGACCCCATTCAAGACCTGATTCAGGATCATCAATCATGTTGTAATAAATGGCAAGGAAGGAAGCAGCATTACCATTCTCTACACCAATCCTCTCTCTAATAGTGATTACTCTCATACATCCTTCGATTGCTTTGTCAAATTCACCTCTTGTAGCATCCAGAATACTTTGATAATACACAATATTTGAATACATTCCAGGAATTTCAAGATAGGATTCCACAATCTGATAGGCTCTCTGGAAACTATCTCTAGACTGTCTTCTATCAGAGTTCATGAGTAGGAATCCTTTTTGTATAAGTAGGTGAGCTTCTCGAAGTTTGTCATCAAACTTCTCTGCATATTCTATTCCTCGTTCGACGCAGCGAAGTTGCTCCTTGGAATCACCATCAACCTGCGAACGAAGTGCCAAATGGTCCATCAATACTATCTCATAGTAGCCAAAATTTGAATCACTATCTATCAACTCGCGAATCTTATCCATTGTTGATTCCTTATACATGGTCTTTGGGTAATTCTTCATATCTGCTTCAAACTTCATAAAGTACATCTCGAGTTTAATCCAGTCTGCAGGGTCATCTACGAGAATTGCATCAGCCATTTCATGAACTTTCTCTAAATCCTCATATCTCCCCAGATAGGCAGAGGATGCAAACAAGTTAGGTCCAAGTATCTGATGATGCCCATATTTCTCTCGAATTTTGTCAATAGGTTTGTATTCTAATGCTATCATAGAGAAGTGAATTGCAAAATAGACAACCATGACTGGACTATCAGTGGTGAGAACAAGTTCACATAGTCGTTGGACAAAGTCATAGTAATCCGATGCCTCCATCATAACGTTCTCTAGTATGGTTTTGGTCTCATTATCTATAAAGGGAAAATACTGAATTATCGTCCCTATTGGTTCCATTTTTGCTCTCCCTCTAAATAGTAGACCAATCATAGTGTATTGCTTTACTTGGAGAAAAACCTTGTTGATGAAACCTAGAGCAAAATTGAACCTATAATGTGAGCAAGAAACTCAGCTAAAAGAGAATTTTGATTTTAGTCTATTAGGAAGTGTCCTGATCTACGACATCAGATCATGCATTCATTGGCATAGCTATTGGCACATTCATCAGAGCAGAATGATTGGTTCTTGTTATCGATCTTGCGAAAGACCATCGATTCTTTGGTAATTGGATCGCCACAATATGAGCAGATACTATCCATGTTTGGCGTCGGACCACAGCAAGGTGTTAAGACGATTCCCTTGATCTCTTTCTGAATTTCTACAAATTCAGTGTTGTCTGAGAGGTATATGTGTGCTAGACCTTGAAGAAGGTCGCTCAGGGCAGTGGACTCTACATCTACTTCTTTGAGATGCATGGCGAGATATTCCATTGCTTCGTCAACCATATTGACCTGTCGAATCATGAGATCTTCCAGTCGAGCTAAGGTCTTCTGATTAAGGTCAAGTTCAAGACCCTCCTTGAAGAGTTTGAGATAGGTATTTACAGCATCGCCGCTCATCTTCGAGTCAATTACGACAAACACCTTGGCGGTCCTTCGATAATAGACACCTCTCTTACTTCGACTATCACTTTCATCTTTTGTCGAATATTCCTCCACGAGACCCTGCTCAACAAGCTTGGGCAGATGATAATAGCAATTATACTTTGAGACCTCGATTTCAGGAAGGTACTGCTCTACATTCGCTACTATCTCAGGAACAGTGAGCCAGTATCGTTGTGTCTTCTTCTCCTCAACGATTGTCGTCTTGACTTTTGTTCCATCGCTTTTCACTGTTTCTTGAAAACTGACATTCTCTTTGACAGTTTCTGTTCCATATCGTAGCGCTACTAAGATGGCTCGTCGAATAGGATCAATAAAGGACTCAACGAGTTCTGGTTCAGTGACAGGAACATAACTCCGTATTTTTGTGTCCGGAAGGTCAGGAGCAAATTCTGAAGCCAAAATCAATCACCATATTGTGTATAGAATGCACTTGAAGACACTTAAATTATACAAATTGAACTTATATTACTTACTATTGCTCTTTTGTATAATCATTACACTTATGATAAAAAACTTTATATGTAAGTGTAATGTTTACACTAAGTAGTTGCATTGGTTTGTAAACTAAACTTATGCAATGAATGAGGCGATAGATAATGGCACTTAGCATAATCCGAAGAAAGAATTCAAGAAATGATTGGAGATTCGATGGAAGAACCAGCGGCGTCGACATGGCCTATGTCTATGCCCGTGGTGTGAATGCAATCACGAGGTAGACTTCGTGAATCTCTATCTCCAGTTTCCTAATGGAAATATAGCATGGCATCAGACTCATGTATGTGAGTAGGATGCCATGAAATCCATCCTTCTAATTCATTAAGATGGCAAAACAACTTCCCACTTTTATTTTCAGTTGAACTGCTTCTCTATTCTAAATGACTTTCCTTGCGTAGATATACTCACGGTTTTCTGTACCTACTATTTCCACAAGATTCCACTTCATGAGCGCGATCAGGTTTTCCAACACATGAGAACTTGCCATTCTGGTTGCTTTGGAAATCTCAGTAATCGTTGCAGGTCCATCTTTAATTTCGCGAAGAATTAGGCTCCTATCAATTTCCTCATTAACTGTCTTTTCAACGAGCTCTTTAAGGCGCTTCTCCGTGAGTTCGCCTTTCTGCATGAGGATGTCACCTTTGCCAATCAACCACCTCAGACGCTCTTCACCGAATGCATCTGCCGCAGCTTCAACTCTGTCTATTGATGCAGTTTCTTTCATTTCACTTGCCTCCTCCTTCTATTACTGATGGCAGTAGATATGCGCGAATCATACTCATGATCTGTTCATCTGTGGAGTGTCTCATGGTAATAGCATTACTTGGGCAGGCAGCAGCGCAGGTCCCACAACCATGACACCTGGCCTCTGTCACAAAAGCAACAGGTGGATCAGTCGTTGTACCCATAGCTATTGCGCCATATGGACATCCAGTGACACATGTGTGGCAGGATGAGCATAATGTTTCATCCACAAACGCTACAGTAGATTCGATCTCAACATTCTTACGAGCCATTAGGGAGGTCGCTTTGGCAGCAGCTCCGCTCGCTTGTGTTGCGCTATCAGTCGCATCCTTTGCAGACTGAGCAGTTCCAGCAATCATGATACCAGCGGTATGAGTTGTTAGAGGTGCTAGCTTGATGTGTTCTTCATTGAAGAAACCATCAGCAGAACGCGTCAGACTGAACAGCTTTGCAACATCTTCAACGCCTTTTGGAGGTACCATTGCTGTGGTGAGTACCAACATGTCAGGGATGAACTCACAGTAAGTGCATGAAAGCACATCCTTCCATGTCACTGATATCTTATCATCCTTGAGAGTCACCTTAGGTCTCTTGCCATGGGCGAACTTTGAGAACATAACATGCTTGGACCGAGCTTGACGGTAAATCTCTTCATGGCCCCTTCCAAAGGTTCTAAGATCATCATACAAGACCATGACCTCGTCTGCCTTGTCTTTAACATCAGACGCAGCTTTTGTCATAGCAGTACAGCAATATCTCGAGCAGTGCTCATGACCCTTGTTGCCTTCTTCTCGAGATCCAACACAACCTATGAAGAGAATTTTCTTTGGCGGTCGTCCGTCGCTCACACGTAATATTGAACCACTTGCTTTCATCTTCTCAAATTCAGCGAGAGTGAGTATGTTCTGATTGTTTCCATATTCATAATAGCCAGCTGGAGTGAAGGGTTCGAATCCAGTGGCAATTATCGCTGTACCAAATGTTCTGGATATTGTCTTTCCGGTTTTCAAGTTCTTGATCTTTGTTTCAAAGCTACCAATGTGACCTTCAAACTCAACAACCTCTGAGTCCGTCAATATCTCCACTTCCTTGATCGCTTTGGCAGCGATCAACATGCGATCAATCACATCCACAGCTTTCTCATTATTAGGATACATGGTCGATAATAGACGTAGATGCCCTCCTGTCTCTGACTCCCTTTCAACAAGTGTTGCCTTGAATCCTCTTGATCCAATATCAAGCGCAGCCCTGAGACCTGTTACGCCACCACCCACAATGAGTGCATGGGGCTCAACAGAAACAGTCTTGATCTCAAGAGGTTCAAGAAGTGCAGAACGGGCTACAGCCATTCTAATGAGATCTTCAGCCTTTAGCGTTGCCTTCACTGGTTCACGAGCATGGCACCAGCTACAGTGCTCTCTCAGGTTCACTTGCTCAAACAGATACCTGTTCAGACCAGCTTCCTCAACCACTCGTCGAAAAGTTGGTTCGTGCATCCGTGGTGAACAGCTTGCGACTACCACTCTATTGAGGTCGAGCTCCTTGATTTTATCTTTAATCAGGGTTTGCCCGGCGTCTGAACACATGAACATAAAATCGGTAGAGTATGCTACATTTGGATAGTGAGAAGCTGTCTTTGCTACACTCTCGACATCAATAGTACCAGCAATGTTGTGTCCGCAATGGCAGACAAACACTCCGATTCGGGGTTCTTCTTCAGCTCCCATTAGATGTCACCTCCTCTTGCCAGAGTGATGCTTGCCCTCATCGCCGCTGCGCTCCCTGCCGCAACACTGTCAGGGATGTCCTTTGCTGACTCGGCACATCCCGCTACAAAAACGCCGGGAACATCTGTGTCGACAGGATTACTCGCTGGATAGGAAATCTGAATGAATCCGTCAATGCTTACTTCAAGACCAAGATTATCAGCAAGTTCCTTGAGACCCTTGGGTGGAAGGATGCCAGGACAAAGAACAAGCAGTTCATGTTCTTGTTTCATAAACTCTCCAGTTTCTGTATTCTCAGCCCAGACTACGATGTTCTTTGTAGCACTGTTTTCCTCAACTTCCCCAACCCTACCTCGGATGAATTTGATCCCAAAGCGTTCCTTGGCCATATTAAAGAACTCTTCAAAGCCCTTACCATACGCTCGAATGTCAGCATAATAGATTGACACATTTTTGACAATGTCATGCTGCAGCTCCTTGGCCATAACTGCATTCTTGATTCCGTACATGCAGCATACACGACTACAGTATGGGACATTTTTCTTAACATCTCGAGCGCCAACACATTGTACAAACCCAATCGATTTGGGTATCTTTCCGTCACTAAGCCGCATGAGATTGCCACCAGTAGGACCACTTGCATTAATCAAGCGCTCATACTCAAGAGCATTGATTACATTCTTGAATCGCCCATACCCAAGTCGATGATATTGTGAAACATCAAACAACTCATATCCAGTGGCTATTACAATAGAACCGACAGGTATCTCAATTGTTTCATCCTGCATAGTCAAGTCGATGGCTTCCCTATCACATGATTTGACACAGAGCTCACACTTGATGCAGTTGTCCTTGTCAATTGTGTAAACAAGAGGAGTGTTCTGAGGAAATCCAATATAGATAGCCTTGCGATAGCCTAAGTTCTGGTCAAATTCGTTCCGTACTTGAATCGGGCAATGTGGAACGCATTCACCACATCCGGAACACTTGTCAATTAGCACGCCTCTTGCCTTCTTCAGAACTTTGACACGAAAGTCGCCAGCTTTACCAGTAATGCCAGTGACCTCGCTGTATGTCAATAACTCAATGTTGGGATGTCTTGATACCTCACTTAACCGAGGTGTAAGAATACAAGCGCTACAGTCTAATGTTGGAAAAGTCTTATCCAGCATTGCCATCACGCCGCCAATCGATGGTGTCTTTTCTACGAGAACCACTTTATACCCCTGATCTGCGATGTCTAAGGCGGCTTGCATTCCTGCCACACCACCGCCTATTACCAATGCAGTTTCCAGTGGATTCATCGACTGAAGTGATGTCTTTTCCCCTGAAACAGTCATTTCTGCAAACCTCCTTCTTTGAGTGGATTAGGTCCCAAGAGTCGAACCGTTTCGGTCATGGTAGTTATGCCATCAGCCCATTGTTGTCCTTCAGACGCACTAGCCCATAAGAGCTTGAGTCTATCAGGATGAAGACCCATTGATTTCATAGCCATTTTCAAAGCATCAAACCGAACCTGGGTGCGATAGTTCCCGGTAGCATAATGACAATCACCGGGATGGCAACCTGTGACCATAACACCATCAGCACCATCCTTGAATGCCTCGATGACCATGACTGGATCAATTCTTCCGGAGCACATCAATCGAATGACCTTGGCATTAGGTGGATGCTGTATGCGAGAAATACCCGCTAGGTCAGCACCTCCGTACGAACACCAGTTGCATGTGAAGGCCAAGATTGTTGGTTCGAATCTTTTTTTCGGCATTACACTATACCTCCTTTAGCACGTGCAGCAGCCATAATCTGCGGCAATATCTGCTCATTGCGATAATGACGCATACTGATTGCATTCTTTGGACAACTAGCTGCACAGGTTCCACAACCCTGACAAAGTTCGAACATGACACGACGTTCTTCACCACTGCCAGTTGGAGCACCGTAGGGACAAACTTCTACACAGAGATCACAGTCCATACAGAGTGATGTATCAATCTCTGCAAAGATTGGCTCGACAAAGAACTTACCAGGAGCCATCAAAGCTTGTGCTCCTGCAGCAGCTCCTTTGCCATATGCAACAGCCTTTGGAATATCCATCGGTCCCAAAACAGCACCTGCAAGGAACACACCATCTTGGAATGAATCTACAGGTCTCAGTTTTGGATGAGCTTCCATAAGATATCCATATTCTCCCGTTGATACCTTGAGCTTTCTTGCTAGTTCTGGGGTATCATCATTCGGAAGAAGTGCCGTGGCTAAAACGACTAGATCTTGTGTGGTCTCTAGACGTTCTCCAGTATAGAGGTCCTCGGCAAGAACAACAAGCGATTTCGTTGAGGGATTCTCCTCAATCTCTGATGGTCTTCCCTTGACCACAATAACTCCCTTCTCTCGAGCACGACGGTACAAACCTTCATACCCGAGTCCATGCGTTCGAATGTCCATAGCGTATATCGTTACCTCAGTGTCTGGATATTTCTCCTTAAGTTGGATTGCCTGCTTGAGAGAGTTTTCACAACCTATATAGCAACAATAATCTTGGTCGAATCTTCGGTCTCGAGATCCAACACATTGGACAAACCCAACCCGTTTAGGTACGGTATGATCTGACGGTCGTTTTGGTTTACCTTGCGTAGGACCAGCTGCATTGGTCAGTCGCTCAAGTTGTGCGTTAGTAATAACATTCTCGAATGTTCCATATCCAAACTCCCGAGTTTCCAATGGATCATGAACTTTGAAACCAGTGGCGACTATGATTGTTCCGACATTGAGTTCGACAATTTCATCTTGTAGAGAATGATCAACAGCATCGAGTTTGCATGCTTCAACACATTTCTTGCACTCACAGCAAACGCCGCACCTTAGGCATCTGTCCACTTCTTTCATTGCCAATGCTT
>PJER01000053.1 GCA_002825465.1 Candidatus Thorarchaeota archaeon MP8T_1 | reverse complement strand
ATGACTGACCGTTATCGTCCTCGAAAACTTATCCAGAAGATTCTTCTCGGCAAGCGTGAAGAGGTCCTATCTAGCGAGCTTCCATGGCTCTGCATGACCTGCAGGTTATGTGAAGAACGCTGTCAAGAGGATGTTAATCTGGCTGAGATTTTCCATGCTGTACGCGAGATTGCTGCTCGTGAGGGTCACATTCCTGCTGTCTTTCAGAATACTATAAACAAGGTCCTAGAGGATGGATGGCTGCTCAATGACGCATATACTGATTTTGTCGAAGATGACCGTTCAGACCTCGGACTAGATCCCAAACTCGATTGGAACAATGACTTTGTGAAAAAAGTCAAGAAACGCTACTTGACGGAGGGCGATAACTAATGAAAGAATTTGTGCTTTACACTGGTTGCACAACTCCGGTTCGATTACCTGCATACGAAGCAGCAGTGACGGTAGTTCTAGAGAAACTTGGTGTTACGCTGATTCCCATGAAGGATGCCAATTGTTGTGGCGCACAATATGTTGAGTCTGTGAGTCATACAGCTTTTGCAGCAATGAGTGGGAGAATTCTTGCTATTGCTGAAAGCATGGACCGTGATATTCTCGCAATCTGTGGTGCTTGTTCTGGTTCTCTCAAAGCGGTGAAACATGACCTCGATAATGATGAGAAACTTCGCTTAGAGGTAAATGATCTTCTAGGTGAAGAAGGTTTGAAGTACACTGGTACTGTTGAGGTCAAGCACCTCCTCCAGATCTTCAATGAAGACATCGGTTATGATGCAATAAGAGCAGCAATTGTCAAACCATACCATGGAGTACGACTTGCGGCGCACTATGGCTGTCATGTGACACGTCCTCCTGAGATTGTGCATGTGGATGATCCTGAGAATCCAAGCATTATTGATACTATCATCGAAGCGGCTGGCGCAACTCCTGTGGACTATGTGGGAAAGACGCGTTGTTGCGGCGGTCCGATGTTGGCTATGGACGAAGAGGTCGCAAACAAGATTGGTCTTGATAAGATTAAGAATATTAGAAATGAGAATGCTGATGGGATTGTTACTGCTTGTGTGTTTTGTGATATCCAGTTGACGCAGGTTCAGTTCGGTGATATGGCTGGAGACGAACAGAAGATTCCCGTATTGACGCTTCCACAGTTTCTGGGTCCTGCAATGGGTATAGATTTCGATTCGCTTGGTATTCAACTCAATAAGATTGACCCACAGGCAATTCTGCAGGAAATGTAGAGGAATCGAAATGACGGATAAGAAGCAAGCATCATTGGTTGTTGGGGGTGGTGTTGCTGGAATGCAGGCCGCGCTTGACATCGCTAACCAGGGCTTTAAGGTCTACTTAGTTGAGAGAAGTTCCTCAATAGGGGGCAGAATGGCTCAGATTGACAAGACCTTTCCAACATTGGATTGTAGTGCATGTATCTTGACTCCCAAATTGAGCGAAGTTGCACATCACAAAAACATAACTCTCTTGACGTATTCAGAGATTGGTAGCGTCACAGGTAAGGCTGGTGATTTTCGCGTTCGCGTGCGACGCAAGGCTCGCTATGTGAAGGAAGATCTCTGTTCTGGTTGTGGCGATTGTTCAGCTGAATGTCCGGTAGAAGTGCCAAATGAGTTCGATATGAATATCGGTTTCAGAAAGGCTATCTATATTGGATTTCCGCAGGCAACACCTAACGTCTATACAGTGGATAAGGTGAACTGCATAGAGTGCGGGAGATGTGCAAAGGTCTGCCAACGAAACGCAATTGATCTCGAAATGACCAATAAGACTATAGATCTCAATGTTGGTACGATTATCGTCGCAACAGGATTTGAGCTCTTTGATGTTAGCCAGTATCCACGTCTGGGCTATGGACAATACATGAATGTTATCACAGCGATGGAATTTGAAAGGCTCATTAATGCTGCGGGACCAACGCATGGTCATCTTGTGAGACTAAGTGATGGGAGTAAACCCCATAGCATAGGATTTGTCCAATGTGTTGGGGCAAGGGATGTACAGAAGGGAGTACCATACTGCAGTCGCGTTTGCTGTATGTATTCAATCAAGAATGCTGTTATGGCGCTCGAACACTATCCTGATGCTGAGGTTTGGGTCTATTATGCGGACATCAGAGCATTTGGAAAAGGATTCGAGGAATTTTATGAAATGGCTAAGAGACGCTTTGGCGTCAAGTTTGTTAGAGGTCGTGTGGCTGAGGTGATGGAGGGCAAAGACACGGGAAATCTCGTAGTTAAGGTCGAAGATACCGAGAGCTCCAAGGTTCGCCTCATCGAACATGATATGGTTGTAATCAGCCCTGGTGTTATTCCTCCTGAGGGAATGAACACTTTGGCCACAAAGATGGGAATTGAACAAACAGATGATGGTTATGTTCAGATTGAGCACTCTTTCTTTGGGCCTATCGCAACAAAGACTGCAGGTGTGTTTGTCTGCGGCTGCGCAGATGGCCCTAAGGACATTCCAGATTCAGTGAGTGCGGGGAGTGCGGCTGCGATGAAAGCCACCATCATTCTCAGTAAAGGAGGAGCATAGAGTTTGTCAAACATAAATGAAGAACCACGAATCGGTGTATTTGTCTGTCACTGCGGTCATAACATCGCGGGTGTTGTTGATGTTGCTTCTGTAGCAGAGATGGCAAGACACCTACCACATGTAGCTTTTGCGACCGATGAGATGTTCATGTGTTCAGATGCTGGACAGACCTTGATCAAGGAAAAAATCAAGGAGCTCAATCTCAATAGAATCGTTGTAGCTAGCTGTTCGCCTCGAATGCATGAACCAACATTTCGTCGTGTCGTTGAAGAAGCCGATGTTAATCGATACCTGTTCGACCAAGTAAACCTCCGAGAACATGTGAGCTGGTGCCACTCAAGAGAACCAGAAAAAGCTACAGAAAAAGCAAAAGACCTTGTTCGGATGTCAGTCGCTAGAGCTTCAAAACTGGAATACTTGCCAATCAAAACAGTGGATGTCCTCCCAAAGACATTAGTTGTAGGGGGTGGCATTGCTGGTCTAAGAGCTTCTCTTGATATAGCAGAACGCGGATTTGATGTGATTCTTGTTGAGAAAGACAGCCAGCTTGGAGGGAATGTTGCCAAGTGGACTCATCTATTCCCTTCAGATGAGTCTGGTGCTCAGGTGATAGGCCCCCTCATTCATGATGTGAGAAAACACAAGCGCATCAAAATTCTTACGAAGAGCAAGGTGTCCAATTTTGATGGATATATTGGAAACTTCGGTGTCACAATCAAAAACCTAGATACCGGAAAGGATCGACGATACGAAGTCGGTACAGTCATATTAGCAACTGGCTTTGAGCCATTCAGACCAGTAGGTTACTATGGCTATGGAACATCGCCTGACATTGTCACGCTTGCAGAACTCCAGGAGATGGCGCCAAGCAAACAATTTCTTCGACCAAGCGATGGAAAGCCTGTGAAGAAGATAGTCTTTATTGGCTGTGTAGGCTCTCGGGAACCTGGAAAGAAGGGTCATGAACATTGCTCAAGGCATTGTTGTTCTGCTACAGCAAAAGCCGCAGGAGACCTGCGAGACCGAGTTGACGAGGCTCTTGTTCTCTATCAAGACATCAGAACATATGGGAAAGGTCACGAAGAATTCCATCGCCTTGCACGACAGAAGCATGTAATCTATAGCAAGTTCCCGCAGGATGCACATCCCGAGGTTGAAGTCATCAAGGGTAAAATCAAAGTTAAGTGGTTTGATGTACTCGGCGGAGTTGAACTTGAGTTCGAACCTGATCTACTTGTATTGGCTTCTGCCATGATTCCTCCAGCAGATATGGATGAGACCGCAAAGATGTTCAGTCTCACACGAAGTGGTGATGGATTCTTTAATCCCGAGCACATTAAACTTGCACCTTTGACCACACACACTGCGGGAGTCATGATTGCAGGAGCAGCTCAAGCTGCGAAGAATGCATCTGAAGCTGTGATAGATGCCAGCGGTGCAGCTGCTAAGGCAGTAGGCCTTATGGCTCAGGGCAAGGTGGAGATTGAATCAACAACATCACACGTGATAACTGACATGTGCTCTTCCTGTCATACGTGCGTCACAGCTTGTCCTTATGGTGCCATATCAATGGATGAAACGCGTGATCCGCCTGTTGCATTTGTTACAGAAGCAAAATGCAAAGGCTGTGGGACCTGTGCTGCCGCATGTCCGAGTAGTGCGATAGTCATGTATCATTCGACCGATGAACAGATATTGACCATGGTGGAAGCATATCTATGCGCGATACCAACGGTTCAAGGAGGAGGTTCAGCATGAACACAGAAGCAACTGTATCTATGAATACAGAGAAGGAGTGGGAGCCCCGAATCGTTGCATACTGCTGCAACTGGTGCTCGTATGCTGGAGCTGATTTGGCTGGAACAAGTCGTATTCAGTATCCAACAAACGCAAGAATTGTGAGAGTGAACTGCACTGGTCGATTAAGTCCAGAATTTGTTCTTGCAGCACTTAACATGGGTGCTGATGGTGTTCTTGTATCAGGATGTCATCCCGGAGATTGCCATTACACAAGTGGGAATCTCAAGGCTCGTGCTAGATGGGCACTGATGGAAACAGCAATTGAGCAAGCAGGCGTGAATCCAAGAAGGGTGCGCTTACAGTGGGCTTCAGCCTCTGAGGCACAGATTTTTGCTGATGGTGTAAAGACGATAATTGAGCAAGTACGTGAACTAGGTCCAATCAGGAGTGAGTGGAAATGAGTAAGATGTTTGTAAGCTTCTTTAGTCAGAAACGCGGAGAAGTCAGAAAACAACGCAAAGCGATTGAAGATGTCTTGACAAGTGGACCATCAACAGTATCCAAGATTGCAGAAGCGACAGGCTTCGAAAAGAATCTGATCGTCTGGAATCTAATGGGTATGCTACGATGGGGCACTGTCGAGGTCGCGAGCGAAGCCGGCGAGGAGCTCACCTATGTATTGAAGGAGGCATAGAGATGGCAGATCCAGTGTCTATCGCCATGGGTCAAGGCAGCTCCTGTTGGGGTTGCTTCCAGAGCCTTGTTGACATTCATCTCAATCTAGCAACAGTATTGCCTGCTCTTGAGATTAAATACTGGCAAGCTGTAGCTGATTTCAAACTCCACCACTTGGAGAGCTATGATGACAAGTCTATTGTTGTCGGACTTTATGAAGGCATGGCGCGAACTGAAGAGGATATTCATCTGCTGAAAATCATGCGTGAAAAATGCCAAGTTCTAATTGCTTTCGGATCTTGCTCATGCTTCGGTGGAATTCCAGGGTTGGCAAACTTCTCAGACATTGAGGAATGTTATGATGTCAAATTCCGAGAGAATTTCACAGTGACTGGTGGTAAAGTTCCAAATGAGAATATTCCTGGGATTGCACCTGTGGTAAAGCCTAACAACAGCTTTGTCGACTTTGATATTTACCTGCCGGGATGTCCGCCCACCTCCAAATTGATTCTCACAGCTGTAAGCAAGTTGTTAGCAGGAGAACCAATTGAATTACCCCCTCACACGGTGTGTCATTATTGTAATAGAGAAAAGAAAGAAACCCCGGTCGAGAAGATTCTCCGCCCCTATCAGGGAATTGCTGATCCTGACCGATGTCTTCTAGAACAGGGTTACATATGTGTTGGATCATCAACTTGGGGCCTGTGTGAAGGGCAATGTGTGAATAAAGGTGCTACTTGCAGAGGATGCTTCGGTCCGCCTCCGCCAATCATGCAAGATCATGGGGCAAACTCGATGGCTATGCTAGGAACCTATGCTCCCCTTGAACCTGATGTGATTAAAGAGCAAGTGAAGGATCCCCTAGGCACATTCTATCGTTTTGATTATGCGACAAGCAACCTAGGCAGTATTCGAATTAAACGCGAGGAGGTCAAGAGTAAATGACCGAGGACAAAACAATTAGAATTGATCCCGTAACTCGGTTAGAAGGACACGGGAGTCTAACATTGAAACTAGGTAAGGATGGGAAGGTAAAGGATGTCCAATTCAATGTGAATTCAACACGATTCTTCGAGAAATTCCTTGAGGGCCGTCCAATGGAGGAAGCTCCAAGGATTGCTCCAAGAATCTGTGGTATCTGTCCTATTCCTCACCACCTGGCTTCAGTGAAGGCTGTTGAGGCTGCATGGGATATCACTCCTCCTCCTGCCGCAATCAAATTGAGACGTCTAATGATTGAGGCTAAGCAGTTCTCATCTCACACCATTCACTTCTACGCATTAGCTGCCCCTGACTTTGTCTATGGGCCATTCGCAAACCCAGCAGATAGAAATGTCGCTGCAGTCTTGAGAGACCTGCCAGATGTGGCTGTTCAAGCTATTAAAATGATGGAATTTGGTCAGGAACTCATAAAGACTATTGGCGCAAAAGCTGTACATCCAACAACCGGTATTCCTGGAGGAATGCTGACCTCATTCAAAGAAGAAGACCGCGACTTCTTTCTAGGACGGCTAGAGGAGATTCAACAATTAACATTGAATACTGTTGACCTGGCGAAGAAGGTTGTGACAGACTATCTCGATGTAATTACCAAAGTGGCGGTAGTGCCTACATATTATATTGGCCTCACGAACAAAGGAAAACTAGACATCTATGATGGCACAGTTCGAGTGATGGATCCGGAAGGCAATATAGTCGCAGACTTTGAACCGAAGGACTATACCAAATATTATGGTGAACATGTATCGCCACACGCCTATGCAACTCATATGTACTTCAAACCTGCTGGTTATCCTGAAGGGATCTGGCGTGCGAACACACTTGCACGCTGTAATGTGAATGAGAACATGGCGACACCCCTTGCAGATGCGGCTCTGAAGGAGATGCGTGAGCTTGTCGGAAGACCCTCACACCACACGTTTGCATATCACTATGCTCGAATTGTAGAACTAGTGCAAGCCTTCGAGTGGGTAGCTACTCTCCTAAAGGATCCAGATATTTGCAGTACTGATGTAAAACTATCAGATGTTGAACCCAAGGCCGGTAATGGTGTTGGAATCGTTGAGGCTCCGAGAGGAACCCTGATGCATAACTATGTGTCGGATGAAAAAGGAATGCTTGTCAAGGCAAACCTTGTAGTTGCTACTAACAATAACATTGCGGGGATTGAGAAATCACTCATGGTTGCAGCCAAGCAAATATTCGAAGATAAGGCTCACGAGAGCTTGAAGCTTCCGGAGCCAATGGTGAAAAGATAATGGTGCAAAAAATGACGGAAGAAATACCTGAAGGAATACTGAACCTCATTGAGATGGTGGTTCGGTGTTACGACTGCTGACTATCCTGCGGCGCTCATTTGGTCATCGTAGACGATGAGGGTCGCGAAATAGTCAGGAAGGAGCTAGTGACTGGCGGCGGATGAAGGCGCGGTCGTAAACAAACGGACCGGGTCTGACAACCCTGCTCGGGTGTGCTTGTCACACTCCTTCCATCCCTCTTTCTTTTCAGCCAGTCAAAACCGGAATTCTAGCTTGTAATCGTTTCAAAGAATGGTTTTCCTTGTCGTTTATACAGTACAATCCAAAGAATGAAGGCTAATCCTAGCATGAATGGTGATGGCCCAATGGTTGTTGCGTAATATGAATTCAGAGCTCGAATCATATAGATACAAACGATGCACAAGCAAAGAAATATGGACACGGCAATCAGCAAATCTGTAAATTCAACTTTAGTTTCTTCTCTAAATATTTCGAAAGTAACTCCAAGAAATACCAGTAGCAACAGAGAAATCAGAATCAAACTTGATGTATCAAGAGCGAATGTAGAGGTTCCTGAGATTGCAGTTGCAGTGCTATTCGTACTGGATATTGAAGTGGCAAACATGACACTTACAAAATAGTATGTTTCAGAATATTTTCGCACATATAACGGAAGGATGTATCCCAGGAACATGAAAATGAATGGCACATAAATTGTACTACTAGTTAGCTTCTTTCTTGATAGCAGGATTGTTAAACCTAGTACAAGCAGTGAAGAGCCCAATATAGCAAGTCTTCCCGGTGTGATGGCAATGTTTCCAAACATAATCCAGTTCTCATTGACAAGCATTGTGATGTTTTGATTTTGTCCTCCATGAATGTTGACATCACTACGAAGGTAAAACGCATAACCATAATTGCGAAGGATTATCTCGTCACTGTACTCAGGAGGTAGATACAATGAAGGAGAATCCGCAATCAGATATTCTCCATAGCGCGGATAAGGATAAGCACCGATTTCGATATAGTATCCAGGGATCTTTTGCAGAGATACAACATCAAGTCGTATCGACCTAATGCGAATTGCAAAGCGCAGAGACCTATCTGTGATACTAATATTGTCGAAGAGCAAATTGTATCCCCACCACCCAAATAGCAAAGAATAATTTCCTATGGGCAAAAATATAGTATCATTTGCTTGACAAAGAAAGAAAACAAGTTCATTGAAAACAAATCGCGGCCACAAATCGTCACTCCATATTCTTCTAAACTCTGGCAAGAGATACATACTTTCCCCATTTGTTCGTTGCAAGTCAATTGTCACTGGGACTTGAGTATCTGTGAACTGTACTTGAAGACTGAAATAGAGTTGGTCTATCACACTCCAGTTCACTCCTTCAAACTGAATTGTAACTGACATTAGACATGGTCCATTTGAGTGGTCGACATAATCTTCCGGAGAGAGATATTGAACTATCTTACAGTATTCACTTGTTTCTCCAATTACGAAAGCTCTGTTTTTCCAAGAATTATATTCAAGTGAAATGTTTAGGGGTCCGCTGACAACATAGGCTGTCATTTCTAGAGTGATTCCTGATACGTTGATAAACGGAGTTGTGATTAACCTTGTGAAACGAGAATAATTGTAGTAGCTGTCATTGATTTTGTTCCAGTAGTTTTCAGAGTTTAATACAGAATCATTTAGAAGAGTAGCCATAGAAACGGGAGTGTATGATGAGTTTGTTATTTCGATGCTTTCGCTTTCTTCAATCTCTGCATCATTAATGATTTCGATACTTGCTGCAGGAATATAGTATTCCGTTGATGCGAATAAAAGAAAAATCATTGATATGATAAGTAGTACAGTTGTGATGATTTTTGGATTCTTGTATATTCGCAAGCGAATCTCCCCTTTGATCAATATGACAAATCATCGCTATAAGAATTTCCAGTGTTCTGAAGCAAACGTTGAGGATTGAGCGATAGTCAGGAAGGAGTTAGTGACCAGCGGCGGATGAAGGCATGGCTGCGAACAAACGAGCCGCGTCTGACACACACCGCAAGGGTGCGCGGGTTGCACCTCCTTCCATTCTTTCTCTTTTTGAAAACGGCTCTCTATTTTACAATAGTTGGATGCGGTGAAGATTTTCCAGATCGAAAATACAGAATTCCCCAAATCGCCAAGGCAATGAGAGAAATAATCGATCCCGGTCCAATTACAAATGAGTTTCGCCAACTCATATAACCTGACCAAAAAGCTAGTGCCCAGAACTCAAGCAGAATGATGATGACAAAGAGGATTAGGAATTGATCATTTCGAATTGCAGATTTGCTAGGTACCCACTCAAGCAATGATCCTACAAGCAGAAGAAGAAACAGAAACAGTATTAGACTTCCAATTTCTTTTCCGAAAAATGAGGTTCCGGGTTCATCTGAAGGCCCAATAGCCAGTGAGAAGTTGTCCTGTGCAAAATAGGATGTGAATGTGCCTGGACTCAGCATCCATGTTTCCTGAGTTACATCAATCGGAGTCGAATATGAGCCGTTCGGCCATGAAATTTGCATCCAGGGGAGGAATAAACCCGTGAAGAGAATCAGAAGTGGCAGAAGTTTGACCATTGACCCCCTCTTTTGTATCATCACTATAACCAGCGAAAGAACGAATAGAAATGAAACAGAAAAAATCAAAACCCTTCCCAGAGTTATGGAAGTATTTCCGACTGAGATGAGTCCCGGATTAACTCTAACAGTCATGTTCATGTTTTCGCCAAGGTCCAGATAGAAAGTGAGTCTGGAGAATCCAGAGAACGCTCTAGAGGTACAATAGATTTCTACCGATGCATATTGTCCTGGTGGCATATAGAATGAAGGAGAGTACACCAACAAGAAGTCATAATAATAATGATGATAGTTTCCGTCAATCGTTATTGATAAACCTGAAATATCTTGAGCCAGTTCTGTATCAATTCTGATACATCTGACTCTCCAATAGACTACAGCTGAGTTGTTACTTACGCTAACTTCTGCTACAAGATTATTGTCTCCCCATCTCAATGATAACTCATAGCGCCCAGGGAGTAAGAGAAGAGTTTCGTTGACTTGAGCGGGTTTAAAAAGAGTAGAATCGCCAAGTGTTGTATAGTTGAAGTGGATTTCAGGGTCATCCCAAAGGCCAACAGATGTTGGATTAGAGTATAGGCTTTCGCCATTTGTTCGTTGTATATCCATTGTGATTGGATATAGATCCGCTATGGTTAGAGCCTGTACCCAGAAATTTGTTACTACAAAATCGTCAAAGTCATGATCCACGAATTCCAATATGATTATCAGTTGCTTGAACCAGTTGTTTCGATAAGTACTCCTCATCATTAGGTATGGTATCTGGATTTGTAGCTGGTCTGATTCATTTGGAGCCAAACTTGTCGAATTCTCTATTTTTGTTTCGTACTCACTCATGTTGATTTGAAGGGACTCATCAAGAGCCCTTACCGTCATACCAATTATAATAGCAGATACATTGACGATTGGAACCGTCAGAACATAACCTGCATACCACTTTGTGATGTCCCATCTGCTTCTATCCAGCGTTGTCTGGTTCAAAAGAGTCACACTATCTTCAGGAGTATAGGATTCATATGATAAAATCAATCCCGCAGGTTCATCAACTTCATCTCCCTCAACGACTTCTATCGCGGGTCTACCAATTCTTGGTTCAGCTAATATCAAAGTGGGGATTACGAGGAAGAGAATAACTGGCAAAATGATGATGATACGCGATTTCCTCTGAGTGTGATTCATCAAACTCCCTTCCAACAAAAATCATGTGGAGTGGTGTTATAAACTCTCTCTTACTCCACGATATTGGTAATGGACCAAATGCTATCTTGATTGCCATCTTTCAGAAAGAGAAACGCGAGTTATTTAGGAAGTAGCTGATGATTGGTGGTGGATGAGGATCCTGCGTAAAGAACTATGCCCGGTTCGACACACGCCGCAAAGGTGCGCGGGTTGCACCTCCTTCCATTCTTTCTCTTTACTGCGCCTTTTTGCTCAAGCTCAAATTCTCTTGCTGTGACTTTGCATATCTATTTCTACGAACTAGTTGGATAAACCACATTACAGCTGCTGCCACGGTCACATAGAATCCAACACCAAGTGAAATTGCTTGCCCTCTACTTATATAATCGAAATAGACCCAATGCATTATTGGCATGGACATGATTGCCAACAGAGAGAGGACTTCTTGCATTTCAGACTCCTCCTCTCTTAATATCTCAATAATCAAACCAAAGAATGCCATGGACAAGATGAAGAAGGAAATTGAGCTCACAATTGTTTCATTAAGAATTCCTATACTTGATACTGTAGATATTGAGTCATCCAATGTTGCACGCATAGATGCGAAAGTCAAGCTTGTCGATGTAGATTCAGTGTATAGCGAATACAGTGGATACGTCATTGGCGACCTGTATTGTTCGACTGTCATACTAGCAAATGGTAGAAGACTCCCGGCAAACTGCAATAGAAATGGGGCATACACAAGACTGGTGGCAATTTCTCTCCTGGCAATAGCTATAACAAGAATGCAAACAAAGATTGATGACAAATACATCATCAACCGGGCGGGGGTAAACGCTGCATTTCCCAGTATGATCCAGTTTTCATCTACTGAAAGCGATATGTTTCGATTCCCTCCTGCGTCAAGGTAGAAATTAAAGTGGTGTTTGTACTGCATTGTTGGTGGTCCCCCTGTTACAGTGATATGAACTGTTTGCTCTGAAGGTAGGAAGAAAGAAGGTGAGTCCTTGGTCATAATTCTCTCATACATCGTGTCCATACCGTTCCTGCTGAATTCTATGTCTATGGCTATGAAGGGAATCTTCTGAAGTGCAATCACATTAAGACGCACAGATCTGATTCGTAGCTCAATTTTAAGTGACTCATTCAGAACCGTTAGTTTGGAGAATGAATAGCTGTAATCCAACCAGTGGAAACTGACTGAGTAGTTTGCATTGGGAATATAGATTGTTATGTTGGGATTCATGATGATGAACGGATAATCTCCAATATAGAGAGTAGGTACCGCATTGTAATCGTAAATCGCTCTGAATTCTGGCAATAAACCCATTCTCTCTCCGTCTGTACGCTGCAGGTCTATTGTGACAGGACAGACAATTTCTGTGAAGATTGCTTCAATACTGAAGTAAATCTCATCGATAGCTTGCCAATCTGTGCTGTCAAATGTTATCCTAACATAATCAGTACTAGCTATTTCAGGATGCAAGGGATTAACTTCAGGAACCTCATGTACAACTATCTTGCAATAATCCCCAGTCTGTCCGATTGTGCTATTCTCCTTCATAGAAAGCTCCAATGGACCTTCAACAACATATGCTGTAATTGTCAGAACAAGGTCTGAAACGTTTAGATATGGTACATTTACAACCTTTGCGTAGTAGTTCGAGTCTGATCCAGGAAAGTGAATAGCATTCCAAAGGTTTAATGGATCCATCACGGATTCGTTTGTGACAAGCACTGATGACACTGGAGAATATGACGAGGATATTATATCCATGCTTTCGCTCTCAGATGATTCCTCACCAAATACCAGCTCGTAGTCTGCAGTTGGAATATCTGTTTCACGGGCTGCAATTGGAAAAACGAGCATACATGAACATAATATTAATGCTACAATGGTTCTTGTGACATGATCTTTGTTCAAATGAATCTCCCCTCCTGGATACTGAGCTAAATCCTTGATTTAAATTTCTTGACACACCCAAAATGATGCGCCTGTCGCACTCCTTCCATCCTTCTTTCTTTGCAATTTGATATTCAGATTAGTGTTCTCAAGCTCCACCCCTTTCTTCTAAATTCCTGAGTAATTTGAGGTATGAGGTATCTAGTAATAACAGGGCGAGTCCCTGAATAATAACACCAATTCCGTTACCCGTGAAGTATGGATTTTGGAAGAATACTAAGATGATGATAATTCCAACAATCACAAAGATAATGTCAAATCTAATACTTACGGAAACGGTCTTTGCTATTTTTTCAATTGATTGTTCTTTCTGTCTATAAATAATAGATAACGCAATAATCGCATCAATTGCTCCCCAAATCAATGCCTGAAGACCAATTCCTCCCAAGATTGTACTCGGCGAACCAAAATGTAAAATTAGTCCTATTATTATACTAATGATACTCCAAGTCAGTAAACGCTTTCCAATGCCATGTTTCAGTCGATCAACTTCAGACATGTTCATTTCTCCATTGCCAAGTTACTTTTTCATCTTTATTACATTTTGAGCAGCATGCCAACCTGTGAGAATTGCAGTGGGCAGACCTGCAGGACTATACACCCACTGCCCAGCTTGGTATACATTCGGAATCGGTGTCTTCACAGAACCTCCCATCTTTCGGAGCTCATGTACGACAGGAACCGGTGATTCGTTTGACCATCCTACAATAGCTCCTTCGGAACTTCCTACCACCGATTCAATACTGAGTGGTGTTGAGGATGATTGAAAGAGTATCTTGTCTTTCAATCCTGGATAGATAGAGCTCGAAAGGGTATCCAGCATGCGGTTCTCGATCTCAATCTTGAATTCATCATACCAGTTGGCATCTTTGACTTTTTTAATCAAATCATATTCAAAGAGGGTGCTTACTACCAAACCTGTCTTTCCTTTTGGAGCTAAATCAGGATTTCTTAATGCAGGAATTGAAATCTCGTATGTTGTTAATTGAAAATACTTGTCCAGCCATTGGAGAATTTGCTCCTTTTGTGTACTGTCAAAATTCTTGATCAAAGAATCAAGTTCTGATTTGTGGACTTCACCTAAGCCTGTTTTCAATGGTGTATAGAAGAAATGTCCATTTGAAATAGAGCTGAATGTTTCTAGTGGCATATCCACGCCAACGAAGAGTGAATAGACAGAATCGCAACCATGTTTAGATAGAAAGAGTTCCTTCTGTTCCATAATGTTGCGATTGATTCCTTCCTCTAAACCACTAGTGTTTAAGATTCGATAGAGTGTTTTCAAATCAGCGCTCCAGATGAGGTAATCGAATGAGTAAGTATTGCCATCTTCATCACGAACTGCTTTTTCGGATGGATTGACTTCGACGATTTCAGTTTCTGTTTTGATCTCTCCGCCCAACTCAATGATTTTTTGCACCATTGCTAGCGGCAGTTCACTCGTGCCTCCTTTTGGATACCTGTAATCAGTATACGTATAGAAGTAACCCAACGCGAAAGCTGTTGGCGTCTTCTTGAAGAAATG
>PJER01000005.1 GCA_002825465.1 Candidatus Thorarchaeota archaeon MP8T_1 | reverse complement strand
TGTATATAGCTCACTATAATCACCACAAATTTCTGTTAGACCAAAAATAGACTAACATCTGGCATCCACTGAGTGAGTAGATAAAAGGATAACGGCCTATGAAGGCCGCTATTTGATTACCTGTATTTCACAAACCACACAACTGCAATTAGAGCTATGAAGGCAATAGCACCAATACCAAGAACATACATGTATGTAACGATAGGTGACTGTGTTACAGTTACAGTGACTGTAGATGACAAAGAGTTACCTCCGAGATCGTAAACAGTCAGCACTACCTCGTGAATACCTAATGATAACCCTGCGAAGTTGAATTCAATGTTATCCGATTCCCAAGCTGTGTTTACGATTTCTTCATCATCAATTGTGATGATGTAATAATCCTTGAAATTATCAGTTACTGTCCAATTCCTGATTACGCTAGCTGCACCTTGACTATAGGTTATCGCGCTAGGTTCATAGACTAGTACAGGCACTGTGTCATCAGCGTTAACAATTACAATTACTGAATCGTAGGCAGTGTTACCGCTAGTATCGTTTGCGGAGAGGGTGAAGTTGTGCAATCCGATATCAAGACCATTTAGACTGACTGTAATCACTGGGTTATCAGGATTGATGTCACCAGATATGACAACATCACCATTGTCAGTTACTGTGTATTGGTTCAGATACTCATCAGTAACATTCCACGACAAAGTATAACCAGTCTCAGTGAAATAGAATTCAACATCTTCTGGACCTTCAATCACTGGAAAAACATCTTCATAGAATCTAATAATAGTGATATTCTCTACTGAATTTTGATTCTGGTCAATGGCTACAAGTTTGATTTCGTATTCTCCAATTATGAATTCTGGGAAAACCTCAGAAATATTGTAAACAAAATCATATGATGTAACATTCCAAATAGAGGTGCTATTCAATGTGCCATCTATATACATCTTGATTGATGATGGATATTCATCCTCAAGATGCCAAGAGATTGTCACATTTTGTGCATCAATGAGTATGTCTTGATTTCCAGGACCTATTACAATTGGGTCACGAATATCATAGCTTGGTGCTGTGAGATTATAATAATAATCACCTAATCCAATCGGTTGACCAAGATAGGTCACAGACCAATTCATGAATGCAACAGGCAAATCTATGAAAATAACTGTACCATTTGCTGGAGTCACTTTTGAGTCATATGGAGTACCATTGTAGAATTCCACATCAATTACTGCGCCCACAATTGGTTGGTACGAGGTCTCATAGTAGGTGAAGATTTCTAGATCGTAGTAATCTGAATCTCCAGTAATGGGACCAATAGTCTGATGAACAAGCATCTGAGTACTATTTGCTTCGATCGTACCCCAATCAAGTAAGTAACCAGCATAGAAGATATCGTACATGACTGTTAATCGCCAATAGTAATCTCCATCAGGGATATCGCCATAATAGACAACACCATCTACAACTTCTTGCTGTGCCCAAATCGAGTCATTTCCTGCGAAATGAATTGAGAAGTTGAGATTATTTGCTAGTTTACCCTCAATATCATAAATCGTAACATTGAGATCATCCTCATCATTTTGCCAATCGAGGTTTCCAAAGCTGACATCAACAATAGCCTCTGGTCCATTTGATACTATCTGACCAGTTTTGTCATTCGTTGTAGGATCATCAATGTGAGATACATTCCATTGATAAGTTCCCTGTGGTAAATTAGGGAACTCAACTTCTCCGACACCATCTGTAGTATCATCATATAGAAGTGTCATTGTTGTAACGTTGAATAGACGAACCCAAGCTCCGCTGAGGGGATTACTACCATTGTATACGGTAAATTTGAAATCATCATCATTGAAGGCTTGTAAGTTGTTCAGCACATTAACTGTCACAACGTAATTTGTTGCTGAAGGTGCATATGGAGCTTCAACCAGTGATACAGTAGTAACTGGTTTGCTATTGAAAGCAATTGGGATTATAGCACTTGCAAGGAAGATCATTAGGAAGATTGTTGCAAATGCTCTATGGGATTTGCTCATTCAAAGTCACTCTCGATAAGGGCTATAGACGGAAAATCCATTACCATCTAATGCTTGGCGGCGTCGAAACCGGATACAGCATAAAAGGCTTACCCTAGTTCTATGTCTGCACCAATTAGCCCCTACTACACTATGACGATGAAAGTTTTCGACTTGTTTTGATAAGACCTACGAGGTTTAGGACCAATGCTAGTCCTGTGAAGACTCCAATAATGAAATCAAGTAGAGGTACTTCAATCACTAGAAATCTATCAGCTAAAATCGCAATTGCAAGAAAAATACCGCCTAATGGGAGGAGCCATTCATCTTTAATCAAAGCCAATTTCGTCACCTGAGTATAGTGTTATTATAACATAGATATTGTTTTGCTTTACAGTAAGGCTTATGATAGGGATTTTTGGTGAACTGGTCATGCCTCGCATAGAATGGGACAATAGTTTCTCCGTCGGAATTAATCTAATTGACGAACAGCACAAAATGCTAATTGAACGTACGAATGCTATTTCTGAAGCTGTGGATATGACACGTGGTCTCGAGAAAATACTGCAGACTCTGAGTTTCATGATTGAATATACAGAGTTCCACTTTTCAGCAGAGGAGAAAGTTATGAAAGAAAATGACTATCCAAAGTTTGATCATCATCACAGGCTCCACGAGGACTTCAAAGATAGGTTGAACTTAATGGTTCAGGATTTTGAGGAGGAAGGGGCAACTACGCAACTTAGCGAAGAGATCACTTCATACTTGACAAACTGGTTAGTCAATCATATCAAGGGTATTGATACAGAACTTGGAAAGATACTCCAAGAGAAAGGTTTCAAGGGATAAAACTAAAGCCTTTCTTCTATCCATGCAATTATGTCTGAAACAAATTCTCCACCATCTTCGTCCTCAAATGGTTGATGCCAAAGACCTGGATACAATTTCCATGTTTTATCTTTTGAACCAATTCGATCAAAGAATTCCTTATTCTTCTCGGGGATTGTTATTTGATCATTACCAGCTTGAGGAATGAAGATTGGAATTTTGATTAGGAATGCTCTGTCTGATGTGTCTTGGGCAGCTCCTAATCCCTCCATTGCATATCGAGGTGTAGCTTTATCAAACCTAAGAGGATCATCTTTGTTTTGTTGTATAACATCATTGTTCTTTGCAAGTAGGTCGTAATCTAGTCCATTATCAATATACATTTTGACATTGAGTTTTGACATAGCCGCTCCTAAAGCTCGAGTTGCTGCACTGACCTTAAGTCGTTCAGATACAGCTGGGCAAGGAGCAATGATACCAGCAATTGGGGCATTGGGGTATTTCATCAGATATCTCACAGCATGTACTGCACCCAGGGAATGACCAAAGAGGAAGATCTTTTCATCAGAATGACCTTCCCGTATTTGTTCAACAAGAAGTTTGATGTCTTCATCATACTCATCATAACTATCAACATGTCCTTTTCTGCCGGGAAATGTCCCAAATCCACGAAGGTCAGGCGCATAGAAAATGAATCCGTTTGATGTGAATATCTTAGCATATGCTTCTTGTAGTCCACTATGAGACCCAAGTCCATGAAATCCGATCACTACTGCACGAGGTGGTCCTTCTGGTTTCCAGACTCGCAATAGCATAACAGTTCCATCATATCCAGAGTATTGTTCCTCTTCACTAATCATCATTGACACGCAGCTAGTACATGTGATGATATCGGAGTTATTTGTCTTCCGAAGGTTACGAAATCCGTTCGTCAATGAATGATAATCGCTGTGCAGGATAATCAATTACAGTTTCAAAGTTCCTCAGAAAGTTGTATCCGATGATTCCGTTCTCAATCAACTTTCCCTTTGGAGAGACCTGGTTCATATCAATAACCGCAACCTGTTCCTTTGTAATCTCTGATGCACCGACTGAAAGACTATCGATACTTGCTAAACTGAGTTGCATATCACCACCAAGACCTCGAGCAAAGCCTTGCTCGATAACCTGAACATCAAGACCAAGTTTCTTTGCAAATTCCGGTGTTACAACTGTGGAACCTGCACCAGTGTCTAAAACAAAAGGATAAGGTCCTTTTCCATTAATGTGAACTGGTGTACCTATGAGATGTGAATCATTTACATACTCGAATGGAATCCAATCCAGATCACGATTTGATTTACCCTTATGGAGTTTGAATCGTTCATTTCTATAACTGAGAGACATTGTACAATGTTTCAGGGTGGAATGCCCAAATACTCCTTCATGGGTTCCAAGACCCTGAAAAATTGCCCGGAAATCCAGTATGTAGACTTCATCCTTTTCAAACACGAGATTGTCTATGCCGATTTCAGCATCAGTATATTGTACAGGAATTCCCCCTCCGACTCCGCGTGCTTCAGTCTTACTTCCTTCTCGGATTTTGACTGCAAGTTTCTCTGCAAGCGATTTTTCTAGCGTAGTATATGATGCACCCGTATCAAGAGTAAAAGTGAATGGGCCATTTCCATTGACATTCACAGGTATGTTAACATGACCCATTCCAATTGATGTTGTTACTTCCACTTCCAAGGTTAAAACCACACTACTCAGGTTTAGTTCCAGTGACATAAGCACTATATGCGCCATACATGCTTTGACCAGCCTTACCTGCAATCTTAGCATCCACAAAACCAGCATCACGCATATGCTGTAAATATTCCTCATCGAGGATTGCTCCACCGATGCATCCTGTGTAAGTCACAACTTCATCGCGAATTTCCTTTGGAAGTGGTTTGGATAGTACAATATCTGAAACCATTACACGACCACCAGGCTTCAGAACACGGAATGCTTCATTGAACACTTTACCTTTATCAGGAGCCAAATTGATCACACAATTACTGATTACTACGTCAACTGAGTTATCGTCAACTGGCATATCTTCGATGTCACCAAATCGGAAATCGACATTAGTAATTCCGAGCTCCTCTGCGTTCTTCTTAGCCTTCTCAATCATCGCAGGAGTCATATCTACTCCGATGACCTTTCCAGTATCACCAACTTTCTTACTGGCTACAAACATATCAAGTCCAGCACCACTTCCGAGGTCAAGAACAACCTCACCTTCCTTCAAACTTGCAAGTGCAACAGGATTCCCACATCCAGCAAATGACTCTGTCGCGCCGGTTGGCATCCCTTCAGTATCATAGCCTAGTGCTTCAGCAATATTGACTCGTAGAACTTTCGGTTCGGGAGCTTCCTTTGGACCACAGCAACTAGATTGTCTTTGAGCAGGTTCTTCGCAGCAACCAGATTGGCCTTTAACTTCGCCTGTGGCAACTTTAGAATACGCATCTCTAACTGCTTCCTTGATCTCATCAGGTTTCATTTCACTAACTTTCTTCATTTCTGTCATACAACCACCACTTTCTGAGGATTAGTTTCATCAACATTGTCAGAACACCCACTCGATAATTTCAGACTTTCTGATGGGCAACTTCTGATTTTTTTAATATTCATGTCTTCAGTTCGTTTTTCATCAATCATTTAATCACCAACTATATTGGGTGTCCAATATTTGTTAGTATTGGACATCCTATATATACATTTAAATGTATCGGACATCCAATAGATTAGTATGAGTAAGCAGTCCGAAGAAGCACCATGCTGTCCACCAGATTGTTGTGATATGAGAGGACTTCTTACATTTCAGATTCTTTGGGAACTCGGTCAAAAGGAAATGAATGGACAGGAAATTGCAGAGAGAATTGCGTCTCGCAGAGGAACCAAACCAACACCTGGAACAATCTATCCAGCTTTGAAGGAACTGAAAGAGGGAGGGCTTATCAAGGGGAAAAGGGAAGGTAGGCAGATCATTTACAGATTGACTGCAAAGGGGGAGAAGGGTCTAGAAGATGCATCACGATATTTCCTTCAAGCCTTTGGTGACATAGCAGATGATGTCAAGGTAAAGATAGTTGTCATCAGGAAAGAAGATTGTGGTTGTGATTAAGATTCGCTGACTGCATCTCTTCGAAATTATTAATTGATGGCAGACCATTGCTCACATTTATAAAGCCATTATATAGAATTGATTTGTTCCTTATATAGTATATAAGAGAGAGAAATAAGGCAGGAGTCAGAGAAAATGCCACGTCCAGAGCCCAAAACAAAAATAGAGAATGTAGTTGCCTCAGTTGTTCTCAATCAGAGACTTGACCTCGATGAGATTGCGGCCACTATGCCCAACGTTGAATTTGATCCAGAGCAGTTCCCAGGTCTTGTATATCGTCTTAAGAAACCCAAGACTGCAACACTTATTTTCAACAGTGGAAAAATGGTGTGCACCGGAGCAAAAAGTGAGAAAGAAGCAAAGCGTGCAGTTCACAAGATTGTCAAGAACATCAAGGAAGCAGGTATTGAGATAACTGGTAAACCCGAGATCATTGTGCAGAATATTGTTGCTAGCGCAAGTCTTGGAGCAGAGTTGAATCTTGAACTTGCAGCCATGAAACTTGAGAATACACTCTATGAGCCGGAGCAGTTCCCAGGTCTGATTTACAGAATGAGAGACCCCAAAGTCGTCATTCTACTTTTCGGATCGGGTAAGCTTGTTATAACTGGAGCTAAATTTGAACCTCAAATTGATGAGGCTGCATTGAAAGTCATGGATCGTCTCCTTGAACTTGGAGTCATGAGAATCCCAGAAGGAGAAGACTGGGGTCAGGCTGCAGTTGAAGACGACGACGAAGACTGGTAGTATTATTCGGGTTCCCTTGAGTTTACTCTTGGGAACCTATGACTTTTCTTTTCTCAGAGATTTCTGAACATAGTTACAATTTCAGAAGAAGGGGAGAGTAGGAGACTCCGGGATTGAAGTGTGAGGAGAACATCAGTCCCAGAATCTCCGGGGTCTTTAGTCCAGATAGACCCCCTTTCGAATGCTAGCCGGAAGAGAACTCACCGTTAATGGGTGCCGCCCATTAACAGGATGAACCATAGAAAAGTTGCAATGAGGAGGATGGCACCAAATCTGAACAGATTGAAGATTAATTCATCAGTAGATGCAATGTTTCCAGATGAACTGAAATCTTTGTTTCTGTCACTAGGCGTTTTTTTATTCAATAGAGCTGATTCCTCCTTGAATATGATATTTGAGCAACGGAGTGCCAATAATCAATTAGCCCATCTTTTGACAATCTGAAGCTATAGGAAGGATTCCTCATACAATTTTCACACGGGGAGGGTTTCCAGTAGTAATACTTGCTAAGCTGATGAGTGCAATTATGACATCCTTGAGAAACTGGTATTTTTGATTTTGGACGATTTATGTCCATCCTGTTTCCAAGAAGTTTTCGCTTTCTTTGAGGAATTGTGTGATTATCTTTGATCACAGCTGGTTTTAGTGTCATAACTTCATTCTCAGCACTCATGTATACCACCGTATACTTTTAGTATACAATTGGTTATTAATTTATCTACATGTGAAAGTTCTATAATAATGGACCTGCAGAGCAATTGCTAGGAAAATAAAAAAGTCCTAATCAGAAGATCCAGTAGTTTCGGATTCTTTGTACCAGTAAAGAGCATACTCTTAGAAATCACTCTTGATATGCAATGATTCATTTTTTCTTAGGATTATTCTTTGTATCCTTCTTACTACCATTTTTAACAGATTTACGGGATGTGACTACTTTTCCTTTGGTATCTTTCTTTTTACTTTCCTTCTTTGACTTACTCTTGGCATTATCTTTAGTTGTAGTCTTACTCTTCGATTTTATACTCTTCTGGGTCATGACTATTTCCTGATTTGTTGCTGCAGCATAGAGTTCAACCGTGGCTTTCTTTTCCTCATCATATACATAGCCAAGACGTTTGATCTCTTGGATTTGCTCCTTACGAACCATCTTTGCTCCAAGGCGTGTTGCTAGTCTAAGGATACGAACAGTTGAACGAGCTTGCATCGCTTCATTGAACATTATGACTGGCAGGATATATGCCATCACAAAGAATGGTAAGCCAATTGTGTATAGAAGGGCAATTATGGATTGAGTAAATATGATTCCCCCATCAATTTGCGTGGTACCCAATAATATAGGTTCAATAATAGGAGTGTAGAATTGGGAAAAGAACATAGTAATTGGAAAAGCGAGGAGTGCATAACCGCCCAACATATTAGCAATCCAACGACCAACTCCTTGAGTATCAGGACATTGGCGCATAGTCAGATAATCAGATTTGAGATGTGTGACTACTCCTGCATCATTTAGTACCCATGTAGGCATAAACAGTGCCAAAGCAATAGGTGTGAAGAGAAGAGCACCCATAAGTGAAATGCTTGCAGTGAAAAAGGGATAGAGAGGGTCAGTATTTGCATATACAGTAGTGGGAAACAGAATCTGTTTAATCACTGGGGTGAAAAGCTGCGCAGAAGCAACACTGAAGAGTGCAGGAGCAGCAGCTCTGCGAACCATTTGAGTTCCCCCAAAATCCCGACCAATATTCATGATATTCATTTCATAGCGACTGGCTTTCACAATCCTAGTGATGAAGAGTATAACCACAGCTATTGGAACAGCTAAGATAACATATTCAATGAAAAGGAGAGGTAATGCAATCGCCATTATTGTTGCAATATCAGTACCTATACTCGAACTTAGAGTTGCTGGAAACCAATTCGTTGGTGGAACAGGTTCAGTAACCATTGTAATCAAATTAACAGCAACAATAGTTCCAGCAAGGAACATGAAGATTGGTGCCGCAAATCGTGCCTTTCCCATTCTGATGACCGACACGAATGCATACATTTGACCTGTTAAGGTTTCCGAGAATTCTCTCAGTGCTTCTTTTGGGTTAGAATAGCATCAATCCAAGAGGTGGAATTGATAGAACTAGAACCACCATAGCCAATATGAATAATGCAACTCTTCCCCTTGATACTTTGACAGTATCATTTAGTGGACCAGGATGTCCACCACCAGCAGATAAAGCAAGAATCAGAATTGCCATGGTATAGAATCCTAGAAGGAGCAAGACAAGTATTCCAATCCAACCAATCTGCTTATGTCTTTCAGGACCGATAATAGATCTGAGCGCATGGCCACCATCAAGTTGTGAAATTGGGAAAAGATTCAGAGCTGTAACCAACATTCCAACCCAAGCCGCAAAGGCAACTGGGTGAAGATAGATTGTGCCACCGGCAGGAATGAAGTCTTGGAAGAGATATTCCATCAATGTGAAAAGCAACGGAACGGCAAGTGATGTAGATTGACTAGGAAAGGCTTGGTCAATAGCAATTAGCTGTTCTGCAGTAACGGGAACTGACATGAAGAAGCCAATTACAAAGACCACGAGTGTGACAATGAATCCTGCAAATGGTCCTGCAAGACCCATATCAATTAGGTCTCTACGATTTTGCGGCGGACTCTTTTGAGAGATGAATGCACCAAACGTACCTCCAATCTGCGGAAGACCAGGAATGAAGTAAGGCAGTGAAGCTTCTATTCCTAATTTTTGACTCATTTTATAATGACCCATCTCATGTGTAAAAATAATTCCCATGAGTGCTAACATAAAGATGATAGTTGTGAAAGCAATATCCCAAATTGTGAATCCACCAGGATAGAATAATGCCAAGAATATGGGACTCGTTGCTTGAAGGAATCCAGCTAATGCGATACTAGCTAGAGTTGTTACAAATAGAGCATAGTTGATTCTCTTATTACCTGGTTTAGATTTCTGTTGTGGTACAAATCGGATGATATACTCTCCTTCCTTTTCATTTCGCCACCGAACAAGAGGCCAGACTTTTAGACCTTCAGTCGATTGCTGAATATCTTTGAATACTGCTTCTTGGTCAGCATTACTCGGTACATTTCCTTCTGCCCATTGAACGACGAATGTTGGCATTCCGTATTCTAGAACACTCATTTTAATATCGAACTTTCCTGCAAGAATCTCGTTAAGCTCAGCAAAGGTCGGATAGGTAATAACACTCGTTGAGTCATCGTCTAAAGCCAATAGAATCTAGTCTCCAAGTAATCAACTGTATTGCGAGTGTCTATATGAAGCATTTTAAGGATTCCCGAGTAGGCAGGTTTGTACTATTTCAGATTATTCACAGAATTTCAAAATTGTTGGCAAATTCAAATGCACTGTGAATGGTCTCCAATAGGTCCATTTGTTTCTTTATGGAGCCAACGACGTAATACTTCAATCCCTTCTTCTCTAGTTGTTTAATGAGCCGATCTCGCGGTTGAGGTCTCGTAGCAAGAATTATACTCTTTGCTTGTAGGTGATAGAATTTATCATCCTGCAACATCGTAATCATTTTGCTATCAATTCTGAGAACCTCTGCATTAAGATGAGTCTCAATATTTCGTTCTTTGAGTGCTTTAAGAATGACCCATCGAGTTGTTCTGCCTAGATCAATACCAAGAGCCTCATCAGCATCTACAATATGAACGGACTTGGCTTTAGATGAGAGATAGAGTGCAGTATAGCATCCCAGAGCTCTTCCACCTATCACCACCACATCACCGAGATTCTCGTGGTCAAGAGAAATTGCATCATAAGCACTTGTAACATGAGACATTTCTACACCATCAATTGGCGGCGCTCCAGCTACAGTTCCAGTTGCACAAATTGCGCAATCAAATCCTTCAGCAGCAATAGTGTTTGCATTTGCGAGTGTGTTGAGTCGTATTGTAACATTTAGCCTTTTGAGTTCACGACTCATGTAACTCACATATGCAGCAAATTCACCTCTTCCAGGAATCTTAGAAGCTAGATTGAGAAGTCCTCCGAGGTGCTTATTCTCTTCAAAAATAGTTACTCTAAAACCTCTCATTGCTAGAATCCAAGAGACCTCCATCCCAGCTGGACCACCACCAATAACAGCGACTTTACCCTTACTTGGCGGACCCAGTGCGCGTGTAGTTTCATAGCCAGCGAATGGATTAATAGCACATGTCACTGGTTCAATCATGAAAACACGGTCCAAGCAACCTTGATTGCATCCAATACATGGACGAGTGAATTCCTGCTGTCCATCTCGAGCTTTCTGTGGCAATGTCGAATCCGCAATGAATCCACGTGACATACCAATAAGCGAAACTTTTCCTCTTGATAGTATGTGTTCAGCAACTGATACGCTGTTTATCCTATTGCAAGCAACTACTGGAACATCAACGACTTCTGCTATTCCTTCAGCTAGATATGAATAGTGACCTCTAGGAACATCCATTGTTATTTGTGGAACACGGGTCTCATGCCAGCCACCTGTAACATTAATACAGTCTACTCCTGCTTCAACTAATCGAGGTGCAAATTGCCTGTTATCCTCTAAGGTAAGTCCATCTGGCACAAAATCCTCCCCGCTCATACGATATAGAATCGGAAAATCTGTTCCAACTTCCTTTCGTATAGATTTTACAATCTCAAGAGGAAAGCGTGACCTGTTTTCGAAATCGCCCCCGTACTCATCAGTTCTTTGATTGGTTGCAGGTGCTAAGAATTGATTGAGAATGTATCCAGCTGAACCAATAATCTCAATTGCATCGAATCCCACGACCTTTGCTCTTTTTGCTGCAATTTTAAAATTCTTGACTGTCTGCTTGATTTCATCAAGACCAAGTGCTCTAGGTGTTTCCTTCGTTAATCTGCATCTCACTTCAGAAGCTGAAACCGCTCGTTCACCAAGAACAAGAGAATGAGCATATCTCCCTGCGTGATAGAGTTGGGCTGCAACGGGGACATCAAATGAATGAATCCTGTTAACCAATTGATTGAGACCCGCAATATGATCATCACGAGATATCCCAATCATAGTGGGACCACTCATTCCAAGATGTTCAGTGTAACAACCACCAACTATTATTAATCCTGGATTATATCGCGCGCGTTCTTCGTAGAATCGGATGAGTTGGTCTGTAACTTTGCCATCTTCACCACAATAACCCAAGTGTGTAGCAAGCATCACAAGACGGTTATCTAGATTCAGAGTTCCTATAGATACTTCCTCAAATAGCTTCACTAAGACACCCTATCCATAGAATTCAAACCAGTGTGGTAGTGTTCTTATTCCAAACCTATCGAAACCATTTTCAATTGATTTTGGAACCATATCTCGATCGACAAAAGATTCGACTGAGAGACCTATATCTAAGGCGATTTTCACATTCTCACGTAATTCCTGTAAAGCTTCAATATATTTGGTTAGTTCATTCTGTCCACAGACCTTCCCGTGACCAGGAATAATTACATCATATTCTTCTGAATGTACTTCTTCAAGTGCGAGAATCCATCTATCGGGATCACACGTAGGATCACCACCATATGGAAAAGTGCCATTGAATATGAGGTCACCTATGAAGACAGTATTGTGAAGATGAGATATAATAATTGATGATCCAGATGTATGACCTCCAAGATGTTTGACAGTAATTTGTCCATCAGACCCGATAGAGAGGTGATTCTCAAATGTTGTATCTGGTACTCGAATTACGAGAGTCTGTATGGCTTCCCACAATTCAGGTCGCTCAGATTTACTAGCGGAATATCTCTCTCTTAAAGTCGCGATACTGTTCCATTCATCATCTAGGCTTTGCACAATTCGATTTATCGTTGGTTGAGATGCAATCATTGTGATTGGTTCAAAAGCTTGAGCTCCAAATACATGGTCAGCATGCGTATGTGTAAAGATGAGTTTCTTAATTGGGAGTTTTGTTTCCTGTTCGAGGAAGTTTCTTTCAGTTTTACTCTTTTGATGTATCATTCCGGAGTCAATCATAACAACTTCATCGTCAAGCACAATAGCACCATAATTCCCGCCATTCAATCCATCATCGCTTGCGTAAATTCCTTCTATGATTTTCCGGAGAGCCATGAGTTAACTGTAGACTCTCTTATTCATATAGTTGTTTACAGGTTTTATGCAACTGATCAGGCAGTCATGGTTCGAAGAATTCCTTCTAATGCCCCATCAGGACCTTTGAATACTCGTACTCTGAATTCGACTCCCATCCTATCAGCAATCCCTCTGCAAGCATCAATATCAACACCAGGGATGTCTACAGCTGAGAGTTCAACTCGCATAAGTGGTTTACACCGTTCTGCAAATTCTAACATTGAATCAAATGTCATTCGCCCAAATGTAGGTTGACATAATCGTAGGTAGGTGTCAGGATCTGGAGCATTGAGTGATATCTGAATCCTATCAAGACCCGCCTCCGCTAACTCTTTTGGTACATTTCGATGAGGATGAATTAGTAATGCCTGTCCATTAGTATTCATTCGGACAGGAACCGATGTCATCTCCTTTATCTTTCTAATAGATGAGAGAACTCCATCGATATTCATTATAGGTTCTCCAAATCCGACGATTGCAACGTCATTGAACTCATCGCTCCAAGTATTCTCGATTTCACTGATTAGTTCTTGGACTGTTGGATCTTCTTGTAGCTGAAGATTGAATCCAAATACTCCTTCGGAAAAATTGCGAACACAAAAAATGCAGTTGTTAGTACAGCGGGAAGTTGGATTAATGTAGAAACTAGTTCCTCGCCAATACGTAAGATTGTTCTGTGACATCGATTTAGCACTTCAGTTTAAAGCTGCTAGAACTCTTGAGTTGTAGAACTCTATCAATATGAGCTTTCTCTTTGCTTTTGACATTTATTATTGTCGAAACGTACGATAAGATGAGGAATGTCATATTATCAGGTATCTTCCTCCTTTCCTCTATAGAATAGGAATATACCAATTACTATGGGGATTACAACCATAATTGCTGCTACACCAATAGTGAATACAGTAAGTGGTAAAGCTTGGATAAAAGTCATAATCGCAGTAAACCATGTCATTATGAGTGCTACAACGAGACCGTATCGAATCACCTGTCCTTCAATGCCTATTTTGTCGATGACAGCAGCAGCATTCTGAATCTTCGCTGGACTTAAGACGCTAGCGAGACCACCTCCAATTCCATTTGATGCAGCAACGACCATGGAATTAGCACCAATATTTGCACTTGCTTCTACGTGATATTTGGTGAACATGGCAATAGCAGAGGTTTCAGAACCAGAAATGAAACCTGCAAGCAGACCTAAGAATGGTGCCATAATTGGATAGAGTAATCCGATTGCGCCTGTTAGAGTGGCTAGGAGATAGATCATGTTATTGGTTGGGTCGAGCCCATTTATCAGATCTGTAGGATTCAACCAAACTCCACCAGAACCAATAACCCACCCACTAAAATTCAAAACTTCTGCCATTGCAAAGAAAATTGCAGCTGCTAGAACAGGGCGAGGAGCACGTTTCATGAATCCAGTAAGTGTTCTTTTTAGAACTCCACGATCAGTCTTCAGAAAGGGCATTGATACAACAGTGGCAATTAACATCAGAGTATAAGCTTGCCATAGGAATCTAGTAGCAATAGCTGAGGGGTAACCTCCTATAGATACTGGAAATGCAAGGTCAACAAATAAAAACTGGAAGACTGCGGGAATCATATTTGTTGCAAGACTTAAAATAACGAGAACAACCCATGGTATACTGGCACGTCTAAGACTTAGACTTTCTTCAATTTGCAGGTCTTTTTCATCAAGAATTTCTCTATCAATAATAGGGCGATTTCGTAGTCTATTGAATAAGAATAGAATAAGTAGGACAGCAGCACCTGCAAACACATTTGTCAATGTTGTGAGTGGGAGAAGAACATTGCATACAATCGCCATGAATCCTGCAGTCAATCCACAGATTGATGCTAATAGAATTCCATCCCTACTTGTCATTAGTTTCTTTCCACCAGCTATCCATAGCATTGAGATAGCAATGCCAAGACTAACTACTGGCATAAACCAAGCAAAAACCGAACCTGCTTCTTGAAGACTAATAGCTGTTCCCCATGCAGAATATTCGCCTGTGAATACTACAGCAGGAACTCCGAGAAGTGCAAAGGTTGTCAGAGGGTCATATCCAATCGAAGGAAGAGCTACTGCTACCATCGGATTAAATCCAAGAGCAAGCATAACTGGAGGTAACATAGAAACTGGAGTGGCTCCAATTCCTACTAGAAAGAGACCGAGTCCAAAGCTTATCATCAGGATCTGCATAGGTCGAGACCCTCCTCCTAATGTCTTGAAGAAGACAATGAGTCGCTGAAGTGCACCAGTCTCTTGCATGAAAGTCATCATTAGAATAGAGGTTGCCACCATTAGTGAGATTGGAAACGATTTAACGATTCCAGCTAGACTTGCAGTTAATGCTATGATGATATCAGTCTGGAAAGCTAGAATAGCGATAACAATTGTAACCAACCAGACCACAACTCCTGTAATATCAGCAGCTTTTCTTAGATAGACAAGCATCACAAATGCCAACACAATTGGCAAAATGATTAGTATGAAACCAATGACATAATCCATGTTTTATTCCCTCTTCTTTAGAAAACCATTAGCAAAATACCAATCAATTGCTCTTTGAAATCCTTCTTTCATTGTCACCTTTGGTGTCCAGCTCATCAGACGTTTTGCCTTCTCATTTGAATAAACTCGAGTGGTGTACATCATATCAACTGATTTTCCATGCCAAAAGAATGAGTTCTTCTTACGATTTTTAATAGGACTTAGCAATGCCATTCCAAACTTAGCAATGACACGCGGCACACGTAATCGTGGAGGTTTGACACCGAGTTTTTCGGTCATTATATCGAGAAATTCTTCCCATGAAAGTGGTTCATCAGGACAGAGTATGATCGTATTGTTGAGAGCGCTCATCGGTGTAAGTGCTGCAACAAAGCCTGCTGCAATATCATCAATATGAGAATACATGAATTCTGCGCTGAGATCATTTGGAAGTGCAAAGACTTTTCCTTCATACAGTTGGTGAGCAACTTCATACATAACATAGAGATCTCCCTCTCCCATTACACCAGTAGGTCTGAGGATTATATGAGGAAGATTGGTATCCTTTGAGATCTCTCGGATTGCATTCTCTGCCAAGACTTTACTTTCACCATAACTAAAATCAGGCCTAAGTTCGGTATCTTCAGTCCCAGGTGGATATCGAATGGGACCCATTGTTTCAGTGGATGAACAATAGATGAATCGCTGCACTTGAGTTCCGATACATGAATTCATGAGGTTCTTTGTTCCTTCAACATTTACCTTGAACATAAGTTGTTCATCTCTGGGATAGAAGTCAAAATATGCAGCAAAATGAATAACAGCATCCACATCCTTGACTACCGCTGAAAGGCTGTTCAAATCAAACAAGTCTGCTTCGCGAATTTCAATATTCTTTGGAAGTCCTTCTGTGTTGCTTGTAGACCTCACAAGTGCGACTACTTCATGTCCTTCTTTTAGAATCAGATTGATTGTTTTTCCACCAAGAAATCCGGTAGCACCTGTCACCAGAACCTTCAATGAACTCTACCTCGTAATCAATCCGCGATTGCTCCCATTTATCTGTTACCAATGAAGGAGTGGAAATCTAATATGGCCTCGCGTAAAATAGTAAATGAAAATAGTGTGAATAAGTGGAACAGGAGCGGAGAATAATTTCACATTCGGATACCTCAAAATCATCAGCAGAAGAATACTTCAAGAATGGATGTTATCTTGCTTCCAATGGAAAACCAAAAGAAGCTGAAATAGCCATCAAAAGAGCTCTAAGTCTCCGTGATAATTATCCAATTGCTTGGGCAATTCTAAGTGCAATCTATCTCTCTCAGGGAAGTGAAACTGACGCTGAAGATGCAGGTAAGAAAGCAATTACACAGTGTCATAATTTGAAGATGACATGGCCAAAAATGCGCTCGATTATTTTTTCAAAGGGAATCAAGAGAGGTACAAGTTGGAAAGATCCAAGACGTGTCATAATTCACTCAGAACACGAAACAGAGTGGAGTAAGCTTCTACTCACCTTGGGTGAAGCAAGTTCACAGGATATTGAAGAAATCGAAGCAGCTGTTGAAGACATTGATAGAAAGGATGAAGATCTTGAACCACTAAAATACGAGCCAAAAAAAGATGATGTGAAAGTTCCTGAAAGCACAACAGAATCTGCAGCGCCACAAGGATATCAATATGCAGAAAAACATACTACTCCAAGACCAAGAGCCAAGGGATTCCATTCAGCTGAGGAGCGTTTTACTGAAACGTTACAAAGCACAATTAAGGAGACAAGGAAAGAAGAATCTCAGGTTTGGTTCACATCAGCTGAAGCATACTTGAAACGTGGAAATCTTGAGAGGGCAGAAGAGGCGTTCTTGAAAGGTTTAGATGCGGATCCCAGTAATGGAGAAGCTTGGCTACAAGTTGGTAGTCTGTTGATGGGTAGGCACAAATATGATGAAGCAATTGCTGCATTAAGAAATGCAACAGATAAAATACCGAAGAATGCAGCAACCTGGTACCAACTTGGATATTGCTACCAAAAATTAAACAAATGGCAGGACTCGATTAAACCTCTTACACAAGCAACTATTCTTGATAAATTGAAACCTGATTTTTGGATGGCTTTAGGTTTCTCGCAATTTCAGTTAGGACAGTATCAATTCTCGGCCAAGAGTCTGTTACGAGTTCTTCGCATGTCACCCGATCACAAGAGAGCATTATTTTATTTGGCACAATGCATGGAGAAACAAGGCAACATGCAGCACGCATTAAGCCTGTACATGAAACTGATGAATATAGGCGGTCTGAAACCATCAATGTTGGAACGAATGGCGAATTCTTTCAAGAGAATGAATAGACCCGCTGAAGCAAGAGAGGCAATGAGAAGAGCAGAAATTGCACGAAAATCTGGAGAAGGGATAGATATAGATTAAAATAGTTCATCCAATAGAGGCAATACTTCTCCTGATTTACCAGACAAATGGAAATCTACTACAGGTGTAAGAGGAGTTTCCTCAATATTAATCTCAATAATAATACCTCCCATTTGTTTTACCACAAGAGGGAAGGAAGCGGCAGGTTGGACAAGAGATGAAGTCCCTATGACCATACAGACATCAGCTTGCTCTAATTCATAATGTACTCGTGATATCACATCTCTGTCAAGACTCTCACCAAACCAGACAACATCTGGACGTAAATGATTTCCGCATTTTGGACAAATAGGAATCCCATCAGCAGGAGCTTCCAATCTTCCTCTATAATCGCATGAGATGCACTTTAACGCCCAGAGGTCCCCATGAACTTCTAGAACATTCTTAGATCCTGCCCTGATGTGTAGTCCATCCACATTCTGAGTAATGAGTGTCTTCAGAAGTCTAGCCGCCTCCCACTTAGAGAGAGTGACATGACCCGGATTAGGATCACATCCAGCAATGAGTCCCTGTCGCCACGTATACCATTCCCAGACCAATGAAGGATTTCGTCGAAATGCTTGGGGAGTTGCAAGTTCCATAGCATCATAATTACGCCAGAGGCCATCAACTCCTCTAAAAGTTGGAATATTAGATTCTCGTGAAATCCCAGCACCTGTAAGTGCAATCAAATAATCTGCATTCTCTATGACTTCTGCAACTTGAAGTAAAGGGCTATGGCTCATTATCACTCAAGCTATTACAATCTGATTCCAACTTAAGAATGATGCCAGCGCCAGCAATCTTATTAGGAGAATGCGTAAAGAAAATTCACAATTGTTATTGATTATTACTGAGGGAATGAAATGTCAAGTATCGATAGAAAACAGGTAAAGCGTAGAACTTGGATGATGCCCCAGGAAGTAGAGGTTTGGTATGTGCTTCCGGCTATGCGCCGGGAATTGGCGAGAATAATGAAGACCAAAACAGTTCCAAGAGTAGGAGAAGATGGAAAGAAGAAAGACCATAAGATCACGCAAAAGGAAATAGCAAGAATGCTTGGCGTCACAGAACCAGCTATCACTCAATATCTATTGAAGAAGAAAGGACGACGGTCTCGAGGGGATCAAGTAGTTATTCCTGAGAAATTCTATCCAGAACTTGAGAAATCTGCAGATACCATGATTCAGCATTATGAACAAAAGAAATCAAATGATGACATGTTCGAAACAATGACTCGTGAGATTAATAGACTAATAAAGGTCATGAGAGACGATGGTGCAATGTGTGATATCCACAGGCAATTCTCAGCTCACGTTAAAGACAAATGTAGTGCGTGCGACCGCTAGAATCAAAGCTTTTATCCGAGAATTTTACTTCCGAGTTCATCGGAGTGATTTCAAGTGAGTGGAGAGATTTTAGTATCGGTTGAGGATTCCTACGCAATCATTACAATATCAAGGCCTAGCAAATTAAACTCGGTCACAAAGGAGATGCTGGAATCATTCAACGAAAAAGTACAATCTATTGCCAATAATCCAATGATTCGAGCAATCATCTTTACTGGAGCAGGAGAGAAATCGTTCTCTGCTGGATTTGACCTAGAAATGGTGAAAGAGTTAGAAGGACAAGCATCGACTGATTTCTTCAAATTACTTGAACGCACAATACGTATGATTAGACAGAATAGAACCTGTATAACTATTGCAGCAGTAAATGGATACGCTATTGGATTTGGAGCAATGGTGGCTATTGCATGTGATTTTCGGATATTCTCAGAGAACGCTTTCTTCCTTTTACCAGAAATTGATCTAGCTATTTTCCCAGGGGCTGGTGCAACATCAAATCTCTATTATTTAGTTGGACCTGCTCGAGCAAAGGATATACTCCTGACTGCTCGTAGGGTCACTGCGAAAGAGGCATTGGAGATTGGATTGGCTGATAGATTGGTTTCGCAGGGAAATATCATGGAAAAAGTAATTGAATTGGTCAAGACTCTTCTAGAGAAGGATGCTAAGATTTTGGTCCGAACAAAAACACTAGTTGATGCCATGACTGGAAAAGACTTAGAGGAGGCGGATGAACTTGAAACAGCCTACCTCGACGAATGGCTCCGTGAAGGATAAATATTAACTGCATTTGCACCTATGCCCTACACCCATTTCTTTAAGAAGGAGAGAGGCATTCGAAAATGTCCCTCTAGAAGAGATGATTATCATGGTAAAGAAGGCAATTATTGCAATCGGAGGAAACAGCCTCATTAAAGATAAAGATCACAAAACTGTCCCAGACCAATACGCAGCTACCGCAGAAACCTGTAAACATATTGCGGACATGATTGAAGAAGGCTGGGATGTAGTGATCACGAGCGGCAATGGACCACAGGTTGGATTCATATTAAGACGCTCAGAATTAGCTGAACATGAACTGCATCCAGTACCCTTAGATTATTGTGGAGCAGACTCTCAAGGTGCAATTGGCTACATGATTGAGCGTGCAATGTACAACGAGTTTCATCATCGAAATATTGACAAAAATGTTGCAGCTGTAGTAACTCAAGTGAGAGTTTCAAAAGATGACCCAGCATTCGAAACTCCAGCAAAACCAATTGGTTCTTTCATGAGTGAAAAAGATGCTAAGAAAAAGGCTGATGAAGAAGGATGGGATGTAAAAGAAGATGCTGGACGAGGATGGAGAAGAGTAGTTGCCTCACCAATACCTAAAGAGATTGTCGAACTTCCTGCAATCAAAGCTCTAATTGAAAGTGGAATAATTGTGTACGCTGTAGGTGGTGGAGGAATCCCGGTCGTAAAGGACGAGAATGGCTATCTAAAAGGCGTTGCAGCTGTTATCGATAAGGACAGAGCATCAAGTTTACTTGCAACAGGCTTAGACGCAGACTTACTCCTAATTTCTACTGCCGTCGAGAAGGCATACTTGAACTATGGTAAAGAGAATGAACAGGCTATTGACAAGATGGACCACATACAAGCTCAACGTTATTGTGAGGAAGGACATTTCAGTCCGGGAAGTATGTTACCAAAGATCGAGGCATGCATTGAGTTCATAAAGAATGGTGGAGAAATGGCAATCATCACCGACCCACCAAATATTACTAGAGCTCTCAAAGGTGAAACAGGTACACGTATAGTCCAAGGATTTGCGGTACCACCTCCACCGGAAAGAAGACCATAATACCAACCGCTACATTAATCGTATAGCAGGTCTCATAATCACTCGATGAAAAATGAGCCCAAAACAGGTTTCGACTAAAAACGCCCCAGCAGCTATTGGACCGTATTCACAAGGAACAATAGTCAATGGATTTGTCTTTTGCTCAGGACAAATCCCTGTAAATCCAAAAACTGGTGAACTGGTGACAGGGTCAATCACTGAACAAACAAGGCAATCATTATCTAATGTGAAAGGTGTGATTGAGGCAGCAGGGTCATCCATGAATAAGGTAGCGAAAGTCACAGTCTTTCTCAAAGATATGAATGACTTTGCAGAGATGAATGCAGAGTATGCAAAGTGGTTTTCAGAGCCCTTCCCTGCCAGAGCGGCGGTACAAGTAGCACGACTTCCAAAAGATGTCGGAGTAGAGATTGAGGCCATAGCTGAATTGTAGAAGTTATCAAGATTCTATGTGATTATATACTTAGCAAATAACAAGAATCTGCATACTATGAGAGACGTTATCATAAGTATGTTGAATCATCTGGGAAATGAGTGCATGTTAGCCACGCTGCCACCTATTCTATTATAGTCAACTCCCTAAAGCTTAAATCCTAGCCGAGCGGAATATTCGTTCATATCGGTAAATGGTGAATCGGATGAGTTCGACCCAGACAAGACTTGCAGCAACTTTGGTGGTCTCAATTATTATTGCAGGTGCAGCAATAACAGCAATTGTTCTTATGCAACAAGACGGCAATACCAATACAAACACAAACACAGACCTGATTACAGTTCCAGAGGATGACCTTTTTGTCACAGTGTCAGGAATGAATGGAAGTTCCATCAACGTGTCTTTGACTGAAATGATTAGCATGGATGTAATTTTTGGGAATAGCTCATATCAGAATACTTACGGAAATATTAGGGGAGAAGGAAATTATTCCGGAGTTAGAATATCTGACCTAATGGACTTGGTAGGTGGGATGACAGATAACTATCTGTTAAGAGTGGAAGCATTTGATGGATATAGTCAGACTTTTGATTATTCTAAAGTATATCCCAATTCAACCATATATGAATATCAGGGTGATATGGTTCTTGCTTATGCATTTAATGGGCTTGTCGTTCCATACTATGAAGATGGATTTCGTCTTGCATTCATTCCTGAAGATGGCTATTATTCGAATGCTGATGCCAATGCAAGTACGGACCCTGATCCTGCTGCAGCTGGGCCGCAATGGGTTTCAAACGTTGTACATCTGTCACTATTACTAAATTTGTACAATTCAACTCTTGAAGTATCCGAGGAATTCCTCCGAGGATTACCATCTGTTACTGGACCTGGTGGATATATCAAAAAAGATGGTGTCACAATCATTGGTCCCTACAATTATACAGGAGTTCCTTTTACTGTTCTGATACATTGGTTTTCTATTGTTCCAGATTATTACATCATCAAATCAATCAGTAGTGATGGATACACAATAGAGTATACCAAAGATGTAGTTAATGGAATCGTCAATGGATACACCCCAACAGGGGACCCCATAGAAGTGATCAACTCAACAATGGTTCTCGCATATGAGGAAGATGGAGCTCCGATTAGCGGGGCAGATGGTGGTCCTTTGAAGATTGTCTTCATCAATGAAGATGGAAACCTTACCGATGGTTTCAGGTGGGCGAAAGATGTCGTGAGTATATCAATTCTAGAAGTAGTTGCGCCATCACCAACTTTACAGACGATGCAACAAACACTTTCACTAGAATTGATTTTGATACCTACAAAGTACCATTAATAGTCGTGAAGAAAAAGAAAAAGTGCTCCAGAGTAAAGCTTTAATTTACTTCAGTAGGGCACCGGAAGATGAGTACAGATAGTACTACGCACCTAGCGGGTAAGGAATGAACATTTTGGTGCAAGATACACCGGACTGCAATGATGCAGAAGCAATCATTGGAGAGGCTACTTCACTTATAGAGAGGAAACTCTTTGGTGAGGCTTTATCCACATTGTTGAGAGGTGCATCTATGGCTCCAAATAATCCAAAAGTCTGGGAGAACATGGCTATCTGTAATCTGGAGATGGGAAAGCCCAAGATGGCACTTCAGGCAATTAACAACCTTCTCCGGATTCAACCTTTGAGTCATACTGGGTGGGCGGATAAGGGAATACTCCATCTCCTTCTTAACGAAACCAGTGAAGGGATTGTAGCATTACAAGAGAGTCTACGAATCAATCCACGTAGGATTTATGGTTGGGAACTACTTGGAATGGTACTTGTAACAGAGGAGAGATGGGAGGAAGCCATTGATGCTCTGGAGAGAACATTAGATCTCAATCCTAATTCTGCGGTCACTTGGTACAATCTGGCTGTATGTTATCTTTTCTTTGATGAGATTGATGAGGCAGTGGAAGCAGCAGAAATGGCATTCTCAATAGATCCATCTCTAAGAGAGCTTGCTGATGATTGGTGGGACTTAGTCCAAGATGACATCGATATCGAAGATTTCGACTCAATGACTAAAACATCTGCTAGCTAACGTTTTGTATTTTCCAACAATGCTAGTTCTTCTTCAATAGCTTTGATTGCTTTGCTCATTTTAAATTCTTTAGCAGTTTCCAAGGCTTCTTGAAGAGCTGAAACAAGGCGATTCTTTTCTTTCTCAAATTCATCCGCATCAGAAATTGTTGCTAGTTCATCTCGTTTTTTCGGTATCACAACAAGAAGAGTTTCAATTGTTTCATTTACTTCATCCTTATTGGTAAAGACAGCCTTCTGTTCATCTATAGAAGAAGCTATAATCCAATCAATCTTCTCGAATAATTTAGTGTATTCATCTAGTGATTTTGAGAGAATGGTCTGAACTTCACTTTCAGGATTTGCCTTATCTAGAGCTTCTTTGATTCGATCTATAGATGTCTGTAGAAATTCCTTTCGTTCTGCTAAACTTGTACGTTTTCGCTCCATCCAGTGCCATTCATTTGATATTTGACGAACTAGTGCAACTGCTTGATTAATAGTTTCGCGGAAACTATCATAGAGAGCCATTGCTTCTGTCAAAATTGAATCGAGTCTTTCAACTTCATGAAGTAATTGAAAACTTAACATATCACTAGATTGAGCATCAGCTAAGACTTTACTCTCTTTGATTACTCGGCTTGCATTTACCCAATAACTATCAACTTCTTCGGGAGGAATATCTGTCAATTTTCGTTCTTTTAATTCATCAGTCAGTTCCTGAATAGTCACAACTATTTCCTGAATCTCCTGTATTTTGGCCTTTAACAAAGCTTTACCAAGTCTGATGTTAATTTCATCTGTCAATCTCTGACGTTCAATAGGAACTTCTAGAAGGGCGTGAGTATTATCAATTAAGAGTCTCATTGCATTTTCATATTCTTCAACAGCTTCGTGATAGAAACCATCCTGATATTTCTGATTACCACTCCTTTCCAATTTCAGAGACTCCTCAAGGACATCATAGGGAGAGGTCTTGAGAAGACTTTCTTTCCAGATCAATGGACCTTCAACACAAACATCTAATGGACGCCCAGATGCTTTAATCTGAAGAATATTGATTCCAGCAGGGGTGGCAATATAAAGCAGGTCATGATCAGCGGTCACATATTCTATCTTATGTCCATTAAGCTCAAAATTGCCAATCTCGGTCCCTCTCTTTATGTCCCAAAGACTTAGACTTCCCGTGGAGACCGCAACTATGAGATAATATTCACTGGCCCACATAGATGAGATAGTGTTAACATTTTTGGAAACAAGTGTTCTCTCGTGACTCCATTCAATGCGATTGTAAACTGATATTTCACCAGAAGGAGTTCCTACAAAAACAAACTCAGAATTTCCAATAACAACTCCGCCCTTGCCATTCTTATTGAGTCTAGCAAGTTCAGATGGTGCTTTATCAGATTCTTTTTTCCAGACACGAGGTTCTTCTTTTTTGGTGCTTGTGCAGATGATTCTATCATCTGACCAAATACTGAATAAATCAGATTTGTGCATCTGCCAGCTTGAGGTCTCGTGAGATTCCTTTTGGATTGAAACTAATCGACCTTCTTTTGCTCCAATAAAGAAGTAATCACCTTGCAATGTGGATGTGATAGCCTGATAACTTAACTCGAACCAACCAGTCATCCCCCAAGTGTCTTTCTTCCAAACGTAAACCCGCCGTTCACATGTTGCATAGATATGATCCTCATCGACATCAACAGCTAATGGAGGAGTGTCTGTCTCACTAAGCTCTGCAACAAGTTTCCAATCGTTCTTGCTGAATACCCTAATAGTATGGTCTCTGCAAGCTGCGTAAAGATATTGATCATCGTAATCAATATCTATCGCATCAACTTCTAGCAGAGAGATGGATTCGTGACTGACAATTGTACTGTCACTTCCTCCCGTTGATGAACGGTCCATAATCATCCCCTTACAATATAACGGGCTTAATAATTGATTTTGGAACCCTTTAAGTTAGTTTCCTTCTGCATAAAAAAGGATAAAACCAGCGATTTATCGCACTTGAAAAGGTAGAATACATGCAACAATCGTTGAAAAGGGGCGATACACAGAAAGCAAATAAGAAATCCTCAGAAATGAAAGCCGTACTAGACGGAGGTAGATGCTTTTGGATTCACACGGTTGGCGGCGAGAACTCGACAAATTCTCTGAATTGAAAGGAATACTAGTAACAGTAAATCCTGCTATGGAAGAACAATCTAGTCGACAAGTTCGACATCTCTATGATATATTTGCGAATCTAAGCAAATTTGAGAATGAGCTTACAACAGCAGGAATTCTGAAAAAAGGCTCGATAAAGAAAGAAGTTGATAAATCAGCAAGTGAACTTGAAGATGCATTCATGAGAGCCACTCGTGATTTTGCTGAACATTTCAAAAAAGAACAGAAGGACGTAATAGCAATAGCTCCTAAACTTCAAGAGATCAAACCAGCTGAAACAAAAGCTATCACTGCTATAAGTTTCCCGGGTATTGGAGCAGGCGATTTAAAGGACTTTGAGAAACTTCTCGAATTTGCTAAGCAATTCTCACAGGTATACCTGGTAATCCATGGAGATGTTAGTCGTGAAGTGAAATCTACTTTGGATGCAAACAAAGCAACAGTGGAAACTTATGAGAGGCATATAACGATTGACAAAGGAGAAGTGTCAACAACCGTTGCAAACGATGAGGTTACAAATCTTTCATTGAAGGATATGATTCTACTCAATGATAAATTGGCTCAGGATAAAAAATATCTAGATGGCCGAAAAGATGAGGTTAGTCGTTTGTTGGGAACATCACTTGTTAGTGATACTGGATCACTACAAGCTTCTGTCGAAACTGCTTCACGATTAGGTTTAGAATTACCAATGGAGTTCTCCCAGCAACTCAGATTGTTACAGCGAGATGCTAGTAAGGCAAATACTCTGACTGATCTTGTGAGTCTTGAAAATCAATTACATACTTCCAAGGTTAAACTAGCAAATATGCTCAGGGATAAAATCATCAATATAAAACATGAAGTGACTCAGAAGATTGTCGATGGCGGAATTCCAACTACATCTGATGTTATTCCTACTCCACCTTCAGTTAGTGTAGAAGGAGAAGGAGTTGCAGGACTTCTCTCTAGCTATCAAAGAATGGTTGAATGGGAAGGTCAAGTTAAGATTGCCCTACGGGAACAAGTAATGGAATTGCTTGATGATGTAGAGAAAGCTACGAATGTCCCAGAAGATACCGGAATCAAAGATGCAGCAGCAGTTCGCCAATTTATATCAGAATCAAAGAAAGACCTCAAAGATGCAGAGGTCGATGAGATGGTAAGAATCTATCTCAAAGCCTCAGGGATGAATGATGACCATAAGCGATTCATCACTGAAAATATTCGTTCCTACCTCACACGATTCAATGAATTAGCTACATCCGCAGATAGGGTTCTAGACCATGCGCAACTGAGTAAGAAAGCACCGAAGGTTGATGAACTTGAAGGCGGTATCACCTACCTCCTTGAATCACTCACTACACTTCGAACAGCAGTTGATAGTGGTGTTGCTACATTTAGAGAGGCGTGTCAACAAGAAATCGATGCGATAATTCATGATTTGCAAACAATCAAACCTGCATATGCTGAAATTTTCATGCCTATCATTGTTGACCTAGACGAAGGATCAGCTCGTATCAAGGGATTGAATGATTTCTCAGAAATCAAGTCTGAGATGAGAACCATCAAAGAGACTATGCTTGCAAAAGCGAATGATGCGATGGAAAATCTACGCTACCGCCTCGGAGTAAAGATTAGACTTGCCGCAGCCAAATTGATGGGAGCTGGAGTTGAGATACCACCTGATGTTCAAGAGGCAATTAGTGAGCTGAATAATGTCGGTGTAGCTGCAGATAATGTCTTTGGACTTCCTGCGACTGCTAGAAAAATGGTAGAGATCTATGAAAAGAAAATCTCTTCCAAGGTCATTGATAAATTAGATAGTGAAGTGGATTCTCTAAAGACCTCCCTTGAAAAAGCGCAGAGCATTGGTGTGAAGGTAAGTAAGGAACTCAAGATGCTTGAGGATATGAAGTCAAAACCACCTGCTGAACTCGAAGAGGCTGCAGATTACTTTGACAAACTGATGAATCTTACGACCTCACCAGCAGTTCATAAAAAGATTAGAGAGCGAGTGGATGAAGCATATCAACAGATTAAGAATGCAGTTTCACTTTTTGAAGAACAAGGTATGTCAGAATTCGTTGAGCGTCTCAAGATACTCATCGACCAAGTTCCAGCAAAACTAGAAAACGAATCGCCTCATGTCAATGAAGCACTAGATGTCTGTTTGACTCTTGCAAATATTCAAGAAGAAATGCTTAGCGTAATCAAGAATGTATCTAACATCAGTGCGTCAAAGTATGATGAAGAACTCCAAGAAAAGAGTCAGTATATCTCAACTATAGAACGTGTAGTGGAGATGCATCCAAATGAATTCAGCAAGATTGTCTTCGATACAAATAAGATAAAGGAACTCGAAAACACTTTGGATAATGCTACAGGTCTGGATGAAGCAATCTCATGTTTCCATGAGCTTGAAGAGTTACGAAAGAAATGGTTAGACCAAGCTATCGCAATGGATGATTGGCATAAATCCCTACGTATGTTCATGACTGGATTCAGTGCAGGAGCAAAAGCAGAGGAACGTGACAAATTCATAGAGGATGCAACAAGGAAAATAAGGGAGACCTATTCACGAGAGGATATCAGTTCATATCTTAGCTGGGCAATCAGAGTAACTGCTCAAGCTCTGGTTGACAAGAAAAAGTAAGGAGAATTAGTCCATGTTAAGAGGAAACACAAGTTCAGTAGACAGCGATGATACAACAAAAGCTGCAGAAGTTTTTGCTATCGGTATTGGTGAATGTGGAAGCAATATTGTAGGTTCTTACCTTCAAAGGAGCCGTGACAACAGACTCCCATCAAGAGTGCGTGGCTATCTCCTCATCAATACAGATCGTGCAGACCTTACAAAAGTTCGACAAAAATATGGTATCCCAAAAGAGAACACACTTCTCTATGGTGCGTCGGAAATCGGTGTCGGTGGACGGTTTATGGATGGATACAACGCCATCATGGAATCGAAAGACATTATCTTCGACCAGTTGGCCAATCTTGGTTTTGAAGGGGTTTCAGGTTTCTGTATCTTCACCTCACTGGGCGGAGGTACTGGATGCGGTGGAACGCCTGCATTGATCGAACTCCTGAAACAGAGATTCCAAGAAGAGGAAGGCCGTCGAATCTTCGTCTACGTTGTAGGTGTGCTTCCATTCGAAGGACAATCAAGCGAAGCTCTCAACTCAATATGGGCGGTCTCTAAGTTATTACGAGCCCAACTCCAAGAGAGAGGAGCAGACCTTACAATCCTCCTTTCAAACAGAACTATGCTAAAGAGAATCCTCCAATGGAGAAAAGGTGAATCAGTCGATTATCTCCGTAAAGAGCTTGAGGTAGATATTGCAGATATTGATTCCATTGAGAAAATGGTTCCATCAACACTAGATGAGGGAAGTGCAGCTGATTCAAGAACTGAACAGGCATTCGTTGAACTAGTAAACCCGATGGCTCTAGATGTTGTGGAAGCAATGCTATCTCCAGGGGTTTGGGAGAGTCACAAAGATGTCTTCCCAACAACTGATCTTGCAGATTACTCAAGGAAATTAGATCCTGTTGTAGTTCCTGCTCTATATGCGGATATTGGTTTGATTCCTGATGCAGGCAGTATGCCTCGTCAGCTCAAGACAATGATAGAATATGCAGTGAAAGAATGTAGTTATGCAGATGTTGGTGAAGAGCCCAATGCTGAAAGTATCTATTATGTGATGTCTGGACCCAGAAATATTGCTAAAGCAGAATATGGGATGCATGTCAAGGAAGCACTTGACAAGTTCATCGCACCAGGCGCAGCAATAACTCCATGCTATGTGCAATACCATCTTCCTGATGCACGAACTGATCTTCTATTGCTCTTGGGATTACCCAAAATACCTGAATTGATCACTATAATCAATGAGGCAACTCAGCTTGTGAATCTCCATAGCGGCGCATCACCTCTGAAACAAGGATGGTTCATGAGATCAAAAGGAACTTCAAGAAAGGAGCTTGTAGATGCTATAAACGACTTTCGAGAGCTGTTCTCGTACTACATGACACCTGGCGAAACTATGGAATAGGGTGGTAATAGTTTGTCTGAAGAATCGTCATTTCATTACGAAGACCTGATTGATAGATTACTATTGATAGTAACCTTGAATTCAACTTTAATCCACTTTCTCCTCAGCTCACAAGTTGAAGGTAGCATAGACCCGGATAGAGTAGACTCTCTCACACAAGGACTACTTCGAACACGAAAGTGGATGGAAGAAGCAACCACGATGAAAGGAGTTCCGCCTTCGACGCAAAACATCTTGAGTCTCATCGTCAAGCGTCTATCACAAGTGGAAAGTCTTCTTCCGAAACTCTCAGACAAAGCTAAGCAAGCCGAAAAGAATCCTGCACAGGAAATTCTTTCATTTCTTGATGGCGCAAAGGTCCCACATAGAGTTACTACTCCAGTAAGGACTGGAATATCAACGACTGACACTCAATCACCCGACACCGAGTTAGTTCCATTGGTTGGGGAAACTGAAACTAAACCACTCGAAGCCTATCGTAAAGTCGAAGTTGAAGATGACCAATTTGGATTAATTGGCCAGACACAGCGTTTAATTCAGCAGTATTCAGCTCGATGTCATGTATTGCTTCCAACTTGGTGGTTGGAAGTTCTTCGTGAGGTTCATCGGTATAGATCGGATTCACCCTACTATGGAGATGTAATAGAAATTCTGGGAAGAATCTTAGCGAAAATTACCAAGGGACTTCTGACTGAGGCTCCAGGTGCACGTTTGCTTCAGGATTTAATGAAGACTCGTTCACAGGAAAACTATCTCAATGCTTCTGAACAAGAGCGTATCGAAAGAGCTGTGAGTAAATATTTCCATGGACTTGAAGGAATCCTCAGGGATGATGATGTAAATGTGAAGGAGAAGATCCTTGAAGCACAGACTGCAATCGATGGATTCGGTTGGGGTGGGCCGGACTTGGAAAAACGACTCATTAAGAGACTGAATCAGGAATGCCAAGAAGCCTTACAGAGTGCAGAAACTGCTAGTGATAAACAAAGACAAGTCATCTATGCGGAAATCACGAAACTTCTCTGCAAACTCCAACATGCATTACTAGCGGAAACACGACCTAGTGAAATTCTTGCTCAAATGAAGCCATAGATTAAACACATTTCCAAATTGATTTCGTAGGCATAGTTCATATAAGGAGTAGTTACTGTCAGGAAACAATCAGAAAACGAGGGACCGCGATGTCTGGCCTAAAGACCATGCTAAATCCAAAAGTAACAGCTGTTGTTGGTGTGTCTACTTCAAATCCATTCTCACCAGGGAATGTTATCTTTAGAAAACTAGCATTTGAACATGGACTACCAACCTATCCAATCAATCCGAAAGGAGGCAAGGTAGAAGGTATTGATGTGTACAAATCTATTAGTGAAGCACCAAATGATATTGAGTTGGTCGTCATCTCAGTTCCTGCGAAATATGTAGCCGGAGTACTGACTGAATGTGGAGAAAAGGGAATCAAAGCAGTAATTGTTGTTTCAGGCGGTTTCAGTGAGGTTGGAGAAGCAGGAGTAAGTCTTCAGACAGAAATCATAGATATCGCTGACAAGTATAAGATATCAATGGTTGGTCCAAACTGTATTGGTGTATTCGTTCCAGAAAAACTCGACACATTCTTCTTACCATCTGAACGAGTTGCTCGGTCTTCGAAAGGCCATGCTGCGATAGTTTCCCAGAGTGGTGGATGGCTTATCGAACGACTCGAAGAATTTGCTGACCGAGGAGTCGGAATAGCAGCAGCGATATCGATTGGAAATGCAGCTCAAACAAAAGTGACTGATTTCGTTGAACACTTTGGAAATGACAACAATGTCAAAGTTATTGTATGTTACATTGAGGGATTTGGTGAAAATGAAGGGAGAGAATTTGTTGAGGCATGTAAGAAAATAGTAAAGAAGAAACCAGTTGTCGTCCTAAAAGGTGGAGAGTCAGAAGCAGGACACAGAGCGACTCAGAGTCATACCTCTTCCTTGGCTGGAAATCAGGCTGTGGCAGGTGCAGCATTTACTCAATATGGAGTAATTCATGCTAATGATGAAGATGAAGTGATGGCATATGCCAAGATATTCTCATTCAACCCTAAATACATGCTAAGCGACCGAATTGGTGTGCTTTCTGTAAGTGGTGGGCATGGAGTAATTGCTAGCGACGAGGCATCTCAATATGGATTGGAATTTCCACCATTCTCAGAAGAAGAACAAGCAAGGATGAGAGAAGTCATGAATCCAGCATACCAAGGTATTGCTTCATTTAGAAATCCATGTGATCTCACAGGATCAGCTTCTGACATTGATTATGAGAGAGTACTAGATGTTATGCTTTCGCTTGATAAAATAGATGCAGGTCTACTACTTTTACTTCCATATGCTCCAGGAATCTCACTTCAAATTGGTGCGAGAGTTGCAAATATATCAAAGAATCACCCAAAGGCAGTGGTTGCATATGTTCCAGACTTGAGCAAGTATGAAGTTATTATTCGTGGCTTCGAGCTTAATGGAATAGCTGCGGCTGATACGATTGAAGAAGCTGTTCAAATGTTGAATGGGATTCGAGCTCGCTCCAGATATCTTCAGAGTATCGGAGCTATCTAGGTACCTCGTGCAACCTTCTTGTAATCAATATCAAGAGCCTTTAATGATTCAACCAATTTACCTTTCAGAATTAATGGACGAGCAGAGAAATCACTAACAGTCTGACACCCATTCAGATACATAGCAACTCTGAGACCCTCCAATATTCTTTCTAATTCTACGATTACATCAAGAGACGAACCATGAACAGCAGGGCGAAGAACAGGGTGAGCCAGTCCAGCAGCTATTGCTCCTAAGCTTAGAGCTTTTGCTACATCAAGACCAGAACGGATACCTCCAGTTGCGATTACATCGAGCTCAGTAGCATCTAAAACCATGATGATTGATAATGCCGTTGGAATGCCCCAATCCCAAAACTCGAGACCTAGTTTTGCCTTCACATCATCATCTTCTTTCAAAGCTCTGAAGTACTCGACTGCTGCCCAACTCGTGCCGCCTACTCCACCTACATCAATACCATCTATTCCAATTTCTTCGAGATTACGAGCAACTTCTGCAGAAATACCAGCACCAGTTTCTTTTACAATCACAGGTATATCAACCGAATCTATAATTGCAGCAATACTTTCTATCATTCCTTCTGAGTTGATGTCCCCTTCTGGTTGAATTGCTTCCTGTAAAGGATTGAGATGAACTGCTAGAAGATCAGCATCAATCATAGATACAGCATCAGGCGCAGCCTTAACATGTGTTGCACCAATATTAGCGATGACTGGGACAGAGGGTGCTTTTTCACGAACAATCTGGAATGTATCAGCAAGACTAGGATCTTCTACAGCTGCTCTTTGACTTCCAACTCCAATAGGTAACCCCAATTCTTCAGCGGCAAGAGCAAGTCGCTCATTTATTCCGAGTGTCTGGGGATGCCCACCAGTCATTGCAGCGATGACCAAAGGTGCAGAAGCTTTGAGACCAAAGAAATTAGTTGTAAGGTCAATCTTGTTTTTATCAATCTCAGGAAGAGCATTATGAACGAACTCGATATCCTCAAACATAGCAGATCGACGACATTGAACATCTTCCTCAAGACAGATCTCGATGTGTTCGAGCTTTCTCCGTCGTGTCATTGCTGCATCTGAATCAGAGTCAACTGATTCGTTACCTAAGAAAGGTTTGTGATCAACCATCGCTCTTCCTCCAAGATATACTGTACCTCTTAATCAAAATACAGATAGCACTTGTGGTTCACTTCAATTGATAATCGTTTTGAATTTACTTGCGCGATACAAAGCCTTTATTCAACATTCTACAGCTAAAAATCGTGTGGCAAAGATGACAGATGAAGAGAAGTATAGACTAGAAGATCCAGAACAGGAGCAAAAACCAGTAGAAGAGAAGAAGGGTCTCTTCAAACCACTTCCGAAAGTTGAGAAGAAAACCAAAATAAAAGATGGTAAACCTCAGCCTGTCGTCAAGTTTCTAGGGATTTCCATGTATGAACGTAACAGAGACATACTTGTTATTATTCTCATGCCCATGCTAACAGCCATCATTAATGTCAATCTGATTTCATTGGTCACATTATCCATTGTCGAACAAACAGCTACCTACCTCTTCTTCCTACCTGTAGTTGCTGCTATTCCAATCGGTTTGGTCATTGCAGAAACCGGACCAGCACTAGTTTCAGGATTTCTCAGCTCAATATTCTTCCTTGTATTCTTCTTGATTTTTCTATCAACCCCTGCACTCTATGTTCCTGAACTGGGTATTGCAACATTTATCATGAGTGGAATTGCACTCTCTATTGCATACTACATATTCATTGTTGTTGCAGGATTACTAGGAGCAGTAATAGGAACAATCTTACGAGAATTCCTCTAAACCGAGAAATCTCTCATTATTCATAGGAATTGCATTATAGGCTGGCTAGAAGTCGTTTCAAGTAAGGAGAGATTTTATTAGGGGATATATTTTTGCAACGTTCGCATGAGAAGGATAGGCGTCCTTGTTAGTGGGAGAGGTACCAATCTTCAGGCACTCCTTGACGCCGAATCCTGTGGGGAGTTAGGTGGACAGATAGTAGTTGTAATCAGTAACAAGAGTAAAGCCTTGGCTCTAGAAAGAGCTCGAAAAAAAGGAATCACAACTATAGTAGTTACAAAATTAGAGTTTCCAGATGGGAATGAATTCGATGAACAAATTGCAGAGATACTTCGATGTTACGAAGTAGATCTTGTAGTTCTTGCTGGTTATATGCGGATGTTCACTGATCAATTCATCAACGAATTTCAACACAAAATCATCAATGTACATCCATCTCTACTTCCTGCTTTCAAAGGTGTCAGAGCACAATGGCAAGCAATAGATTATGGAGTAAAAATCTCAGGATGCTCAACTCACTTTGTTACATCAGAAATGGATTCAGGACCGATTATAATGCAGAAAGCGGTTCCAGTTTTTCCTGAAGATACTGGCGATATCTTAGCTGAGAGGATACTACCTGAGGAACATAGGATTTTGGTAAAATCAGTCCGATTATTCTGTGATGATAAATTAGTAATCGATAACCATCGAGTTATCGTACGGGAGTAGTGAGAATCATGTGTGGTGTATTAGGAATACTTGGTAAATTTCCACTTAATATGTCCAGAGAACTTCTACTGTTACTTACTCATAGAGGCCAAGATGCTGCAGGTCTACTGTGGATTGAAAATGGAGAAGTAAAGACTAGCAAAGCTATGGGGAATCCTGCAAAGATTGAGATTCCAGAGGTGACTACGTATCACATTCTTGGTAGTACTAGATATCCCACTACAGGTAAGAGAGTTGCTTCACAGGAGGATTTGGATTCATTTGTTGGCCCTTTCAATGTAAATGAAATATCAATGACTCATAATGGTAATATCACAAACATGTCAACAGTATCAGATTTGCATTTTGACTGTGATTCAGAATTTCTAGCAAGCAGACTATCAATTCATCTGAAAGAGAATAGAGGAAATCTACCTGATGCTTTTAGAGCACTTGATGAAGAAGTAGATGGATCATATAGCCTCACAGGAATATATGACGGGAAATTATTTGCCTACAGAGACCTTCATGGATTCAAACCTCTCGTGTTTGGTAGAACAAAAGAGAAGACAATTGTTGCTTCGGAAAGTACAGTTTTAGATATGGCTGATGTGCCTCTCGAACGAGATGTGTATCCTGGAGAACTTTTGATTTTTGACCAAAATGGAAGCCTTGAGTCTTATTCAATCTCTCAAAATTCCACTCATGCACATTGCTTTTTCGAATATGTTTACTTTGGTCATCCTGCTGCAAAAATGGAGAATCAGCTTGTTTATGATGTTCGCTTTCGTTTAGGTCGTGCTCTTGCACAGAGCTTTTTGAGAATGAATCTTGAAACACCAGATTATGTCGTCCCAGTACCAGATACAAGTAGACCAGCAGCTCAGGCTATGGCTGAAACACTTTCAGTTCCTATGCGCGAGATCATCCTAAAGAATCGATATCTAGGAAGAACCTTCATTGTCAGAACACAAGAAGAGAGGAATTCAATGGCGAAGAACAAGTACCTCTACTTGGATGACAAAATATCAGGAAAGACAATTCTTGTTGTAGACGATAGTATCGTTAGAGGGACAACAGCAAAAATGATAGTGAGTGATTTGAGAAAGAGAGGTGCCGATAAAATCTACTTTGCGGCAACATGTCCTCCTCAAACACATCCTTGCTACTATGGAATTGATATTGCAACTGATAGCGAGCTGATTGCCTCTACATCAGATGTAGAATCCATTGCTAGATTCATAGGAGCTGATGCTCTGATATACCAAGAACAACACACTGTTCCGAATGCAATAGGTCTGAAAGATCTCTGTCTAGCATGTCTTGATGGCAACTATCCCACTGAACATGCAAGACGAATAAGAGATAATTTGTCTCAGGGTTGTAGTAAGTCGGATAAGAGAGATTACGAGAGGGACTTCACCTAATGAAGATTGGAACTATTGCAAGTCACAGTGCGCTAAATATTATCTCAGGAGCAAAAGCAGAGGGCTTTGAAACTGAGCTATACTGTACTTCAGAGAGGATTGCATTTTACAAATCCTTTGGTCTTGAAGATTCGATTGTAGAGATAGACTCTTTCGACTCAATCTTAGATTTAGATCTTTCAGATGTCATTATCATTCCTCATGGTTCATTCGTGGCTTACATAGGCTCTGAGAGAATTTTGAAATCGAATCTCAGAATATTTGGTAACAAAGAATTACTTCGCTGGGAGGAAAATCGCCAACTAAAATCTGAATTAATGAAAGAAGCAGGTCTTCGCGTACCTAGGGAGTTTGATAGACTTGAGGATGTTACCACACCAGTTATTGTCAAGTCCGATGGAGCAGCTGGCGGCGTGGGTTATTTCATTGCTGCCAACAAAGATGAGATTGAGAAGAAAATCGATTCAGGCAAGAGTTACACTTTCCAAGAGTATATTGTTGGAACAAAAGTCTTCACGACATATTTTAACTCGATTACAAGGAATCGGTTAGAAGTTTTCGGTGCTGATATCCGGTATGAAACTGATGCGGATGCCAATCTTCGCTTTGATAACAAACCATCATTTGTGGTTGTAGGAAATCTCCCACTTGTTCTGAGAGAGTCGACTCTTGCTCAATACTTCGAGATGGGAGTTGAGTTTGTCGCAGCATTCGAAAGAAAAATTGGCGAAGAATTAGTTGGACCATTTTGTATTGAGACCATCATTGATAAAAATCAAGAGATCTACACTTTCGAATTCAGTGGAAGAATTGTCGCAGGGACTAATGTCTGGATGCCATCATCACCTTATTCCTTCACTCTATTTGGTGAAGACATGTGGATGGGAAAGAGGATAGCTAGAGAAATTCGAGAATTACAGGAATCTAGAAGACTAGATGATGTACTGAGGTGAGCTTTTGCGAAAATATGGAGGAGAACAGAAAACTTACAAACAAGCATTCTTCATGATGTTAGGAAAGTGTATCGCTAAGATTCAGGAGGCATCTACTTGAAACTCCCTACTATTGGAATGCTTGGTTCACATAGTGCAGAAGAAATTGGGATTTCTGCAAAAGCCAATGGATTCCAAACTGTTATTGTATGTCAGAAAGGGAGAGAGCATCTGTACACTCACTATAACAAACATCTCTATGACCATGTGATAATTCTTGACAAGTTTGGAGAAATGATTCAGGAAGAAATTCAAGAGCATTTGCGAGAGCTCGACACAATATGGATTCCTAACCGCTCATTCTCAGTATATGTTGGATATGATGAGATAGAGAAAGATTTCAGAATACCAATCTATGGTAATCGTGCAATTCTAAGGGTAGAAGAGCGAGGACCTGAGAAAGATCAATACTGGTTATTGAATCAGTCGGGAATTAGAATCCCGAAATCATTCACACCAGATACAATTGATAGATTGGCAATTGTGAAAGTACAACAGAAAGGGAAACCGTTGGAGAGAGCTTTCTTCTATGCAGCGTCTCCAACGGAGTATGATAAAATAAGTCAGGAGATGATACAAGACAATCTCATCTCTGAAGAAGACCTAAAACAATCAACCATTGAAGAGTTTGTTATTGCGCCAAGGTTCAATGCTAATTTCCAAGCATACGCTATGGATGATCATTTTGGTGCTTTAGATTTTGTAGGATTCGATGATAGAATCCAAACAAGTTTGGGAGGACTTCTCAATCTGCCTGCGAGCGAACAGATGAAGATTAATTTCGCTGTCATGAATGAGGAAGTAGGACATAAAGGAGTGACAATGCGCGAGAGCAAGAAACCTCTTGTCTACAAAGCTGCAGAGTCTTTACTTATAGGAATCCACGAACATTTTCCACCTAGAATGATAGGACTATTTTCGTTACAGGGAGCTTTAACAGAGGATTCAGAGTTTATTGTTTTTGATCTAAGTCCAAGGGTTCCTGGAGCTCCATGTGTTGGACCAACAAGCCCTGAAATGAGAAGACTTGAATTGAAGTTTGGAAAGAGAGTTCAATCACCATTGGATCTGTGTATGTTTGATATCCATAAGGCAGTTGAAGAAAATAGAATCGATGAAGCATTAACATAAAGGAGACAATCACATGGAAATAATCCACGAAGGAAAAGTAAAACGGGTTCTTCAAGATCCTAACTCAGAACATCGTGTAATCATTGAATTCACCGATGATGTAACAGCGGGAGATGGAGAGAAGAGAGAAGAATTCACAGGAAAGGGAGCAATTGCATGTGAGATGTCACACTTCCTTTTTGGTTATCTAGAGGGTAAAGGAATCGATACTCACTATGTCAAGAGAATTTCAGATAATCAGCTCCTGTGTAAGAAAGTCAAAGTATTTCCCATTGAGGTCGTTTGTAGAAACATTACTGCAGGTTCTTTCTGTAGAAGATATGGAATCGAAAAAGGCACAGTTCTTTCGGAACCGTTGATCGAATTTTTTGTTAAGAAAGATGAACTCCACGATCCTCTGATAGCAACTGGAGCAATTATTAGATTAGGTCTCATGACACGAGAGAATCTTGATTTTATCAGGTCTGCGGCCCTATCAGTGAATTACTACCTTAGTGAATTACTAAAACAGAGGAATCTTACTCTGGTTGATTTCAAACTTGAATTTGGTGAAACAGAGAAAGGATACATTGTTCTTGCTGATGAAATATCTCCAGACTCGATGAGAATCTGGGATTCTAGTTCTTCATCATTGGATAAGGATGTATTTCGAGAGGATAAAGGAGATTTAATTCAAACATATTCCAAGGTCCTTGAAGAGATGAAGAAAGCAAAAACTCAGGATATTGAGCCAAGACTCGAAACTTTGCAAGTCATTGTTGAACCAAAGGCGGGTATCAAAAATCCTCCAGGAGAAGTGACCAAAAAAGCACTTGGACGGCTGGGCTTTGCAGATGTTGAAGAAGTTCGAATGGGAAAAGTGTTTACAATCACAATGAAGAGACCCATCACCACTGAAATCATTAATCAACTATCAATTATGAGTGTAAAGCTTCTATCAAATCCAATATCAGAGAAACATAAGGTGAGGATAGATTAGTGACAATCGCAGTTCTTCGATTTCCTGGCACAAACAATGAGAATGATGTTCTTAGAGCTCTCTCATTGATTGAAGGAGCAGAACCAGTACTTGTCCCTTCACGAAAAGGTCTAGCAGGTCTTGAAGATGCGGATGCAATTGTGATACCTGGAGGTTTCTCATATGGTGATTACCTTCGAGCTGGTGCTGTTGCTTCAGTAGAAGCAATAACAGAGGGTGTTCGCGACCTTGCTGAAGATGGAAAACCAGTCATTGGTATATGTAATGGATTTCAAATCCTTACAGAAATGGGTCTCTTGCCTGGTGCATTATTGCCAAACAAAACTGCACGATTTGTTTGCAAATGGGTATATTTGAAAGTCAGCGACAATCCCACATTGTTCACAGAGGGAATGGAAGGTTCAGTGATTCGAGTGCCTATAGCACATGCTGAGGGAAACTACTATTGCTCGAAAGAAGAATTGGAATCTTTGAACGAAGAACTTCGAATTCCATTTAGGTATTGTAATGAATTTGGTGAGATAGATGAGAAATTTAATCCAAACGGATCGATATCTAATATTGCAGGTATTATCAATCAGAAAGGAAATGTGCTTGGGTTGATGCCACATCCTGAGAGAGCTAGTAGGCCAGTTCTAGGTTCTTCTGATGGTATCACGATTCTAGAAAACTTTGTGAGGGCTACTAAATGATAACCAAGGAAGAGCTGGAACATGCAAAAACGGTCTTAGGACGTGACCCTACTGAGACTGAACTGGGGATGCTCGATGTCCTCTGGTCTGAACATTGTAGTTACAAGAGCAGCAAACGTTGGTTCTACCTATTCAAAACCGAAGGTGAGAAGGTTGTTCTAGGAATTGGTGAAGGTGCGGGTCTAGTAGATATAGGAGATGGATACCTTGCTGGTGTAGCAATGGAATCACATAATCACCCAAGTCAAATCGACCCCTATAATGGAGCTGCTACAGGCGTTGGTGGAATCATTAGAGATGTAATCTCCCAAGGGTGCAAAGCTGTTGGGTTAATGAACTGCCTTCGATTTGGACTCCCGTCTAAACCACATAATGCATATCTCCTCGAAAATGTTGTTCGTGGGATATCAGAGTATGGAAATTCAGTAGGTATTCCTGTTGTTGGAGGAGAATTGGAGTTTGATGACTCATATGATGAGAATTGTTTGGTCAATGTGGTCTGTGTTGGATGGGTCAAAAAAGATGAGGTTGTCAGAAGTTCAGCTAGAACTCCAGGACATTATCTAGTAATGTTTGGTTCCTCTACAGGGAGAGATGGAATTGCTGGAGTGAGTTTCGCCTCAGAAACATTCTCCGATGATGAAGAAGAAAACCGTGGAGCAGTGCAGATTGGAGATCCTCTAGCAAAGAAAATTGTCATCGATACTCTGAAGGAACTGGTAGAAGAGAAGCTCCTTGATGGGCTGCAAGACTTTGGCGGGGGTGGAATGACTTCTGCAGCAGGAGAACTTGCTAGAGCTGGAGGAACAGGAGTAGAAATTAATCTTGAATGTGTACCCTTACGAGAGGCTGATATGAAACCCTCAGAGATCATTATTTCAGAGTCACAAGAGCGAATGCTAGCTATCGTAGCCCCTAAGAACTTAGATCGCGTAAAATTACTTCTTGAAAAGAATGGAACTCCCTACGGAGTGATAGGGAAAGTAACTGATGATAGAGTGTACACTGCGAAATGGCATGGTGAAGTAGTAGCAAAATTACCAATCAGCTTACTTGTTGAAGGATTCCCAGAACCTGAAAGAATAGAAGGTAAAATACAAGCTCAAACTGAATCGATGGCATGGTTCAAAGAACCAGAGAATCAGAAAGAAATACTACTCAAAATGTTAGAGTCTGAAAATCTTTGCGACCGTTCATGGGTCTATAGCCAATACGATCAACATGTTCAATCGAATACAGTTGTAGATTTAGGAGAGAATGCTGGAGTTCTAGAATTCCCCAATGGAAGAAAACTTGCCTTCACTAGTGACTGCAATTCCTTCTGGTGTCTTTTAGATCCCCAACAAGGAACAGCTAACTCCGCATGTGAGTCCTTACGTAATCTGGTTGCTATGGGGGCTACGCCACTTTTTATTGCAGATTGTTTGAATTTTGGAAATCCTGAAAGGCCAGAGTCATATGGTCAATTTGTAGAAGCTGTGAGAGGACTTGGTCGTTTCTCACACGATTTTGATCTGCCAATTATTGGTGGAAATGTATCATTGTATAATGAGTCAATTGTCGATGGAGAAATCAAGAGAATCAATCCCACACCACAAATTATGATTGCAGGTATTTTTGAAAAAGGATTCAGTCCTATCAGGAGAAATCTAGTTGCTCCATGGGCTAACATCTTCCTAATAGGTGAAACTCTGCCCGAACTTAATGGAAGTGAATTCCAAAGGGTTACAACTGGACAGATGAAGGGAGCGCCACCTAGATACCGACCAGAAGTTGAGAAACGATCAATGCAAGTAATCCAAGAAGCATACAATAAAGGTCTAATCCGATCATGCAACAATGTCGGAAGAGGGGGTATTGCTATTGCATTGATGAAAATGGCTCTGAGGAGTGAGTATGGATTCAAATTGGATATGGATTATATTCCTGGCACAGCCAATAGTCTTGCTCAAAGACTCTACTCAGAAACATCAGGTCGCTATCTAGCAGAAGTCACTGAAAGCAATCAACCAGAATTTTTGAGAATTGTTGAAAAATACGGTTCAACAGTATGTGAACTTGGTCTAACTGTTCAAGAGCCTATTGCAGATTTTGGTTTATTTTCGATTTCCATGGATAACGCTCGAGAGGCATTTACAAATGGTCTTAGAAAGTTCATGGAGTGAGATAAGATGGTAGATGTACTAATTATTGCAGGGAGTAAGAGCGACGAAGCAATTGTCAAAAAGGCATCAGGTGTTCTTGATGAACTGAGAATTTCTTATGATATTCAATATGCATCTGCTCATCGAGAACCAGACAAAGTGAAAGAAATCGTCAAATCAAGTGATGCACTGGTCATGATTGCAATAGCAGGTCTTGCTGCAGCTCTACCCGGAGTTGTCGCATCTCACACAAAAAGACCTGTGATTGGAGTTCCTGTGAAAGTCGCACTTGATGGACTTGATGCGCTACTTTCCATAATGCAAATGCCAAAAGGAGTACCTGTTGCAACTGTAGGAATCGACAATGGCCAGAATGCAGCCTATTTGGCGGCTCGAATTCTTGGTGTATCAAAAGATGTTAAGAAGATCCCAAAGACCTATGCAGAAGCCGGTGTAGATGAGAACTTGGTTGCAAAGGGATTAGAAATCTTAGGCAAATATGTTCGTGAGTCATTCAAGTTTGGTGAAGTGATGCAGGATTATGGGCATTATGCAAACACTGTAAAAATATCAGATGATCTCTGTCTTGCACTATCGACAGATGGAGTTGGAAGTAAGGTTTTGGTAGCAGAGATGGCAAAGAAATTTGATACGATAGGAGAAGATTGTGTTGCTATGAATGTTAATGACCTAATCTGTATAGGTGCGATACCAGTCGGATTTGTTGATTATCTAGCATCAGAAGAACCTCTCCAGCAAGACATTATTGATGGAATAGGCGTGGGTCTCTTAAACGCCTGTGCAGAGTCCGATATTCCGATCTTAGGAGGTGAAACAGCAATCCTCCCAGATATGATTCGGGGTATGAAGGGACCTGGCTTGGATCTTGCTGGTACAGCAGTTGGTATTGCTCATCCAGATGAACTCTTTGATGGATCAGATATTCAAGAAGGAGATGTTATTCTAGGAATTGTATCAAATGGGATCCACTCAAATGGATTTACTCTTGCAAGGAAAATCCTGTTCTCCAAGTTCGATATTAATGATAAATTAGACTGGAATACAACCCTAGGTGAGGAATTGCTTCGGCCAACAAGAATCTATGTTAAACATTTCAAAGAACTCAAAGCAGTAGGTGTCAATATCAAAGGGCTTGCTCACATTACTGGTTCAGGTTTTAGAAAATTATTGAGACTCGGTCAATTTAATTTCGTGATTGAGAAATTCCCAGAAATTCCTCCAATCTTCGAACTAATACGAAAATCAGGGGATGTGAGTTGGAGTGAAATGTTCACTACATTCAATATGGGGATCGGTCTCGTCGTTATCGTTTCAGTTCATGAGTTAGACAAAGCAATTGAAGCAATATCAAAATATGATAAAGTCTACAAATTAGGAATAATCAAACAATCTAAGAAAGGGCAAGTTACAATCAACAGCTACGGAGTCAAGATAAAGTGACAAAAGTATTGCTCATAGGAAATGGCGCAAGAGAGCATGCGATTGCCACTGCGTTAGTACGTTCGGATATAGAGATACATGCACATATGGAGAGAAAAAATCCTGGCATTGCAAAGCTTAGCAAGGAATTCTCGATTGGTTCAACAACAGACCCAAAGAAAATGCCCGATCTGTTTGGCATAGATTATGCATTTGTTGGACCAGAGGCACCTCTCGAAGCAGGAATTAGTGATTTCATTATTTCGCAAGGAGTTCCATGTATTGCCCCAAATAAAGCCGCATCAATGATTGAAACAAGCAAATCATTTGCACGTATTGTGATTGACCAGGTAATTCCAAAGGCAAATCCTCTGTTTAAGGTTGCAAGGAGTATTGATGATCTTCGACGATTCGAGAATAAGATTGGTGTCGAGAACATGGTTGTAAAACCAAATGGACTCACTGGTGGAAAAGGAGTCAAAGTCTTTGGAGAACATCTACGATCTAGAGATGAATTGGAACGATATGCTATTGAATTACTAACACAGACAGGAGTTGTAGTTCTAGAGGAAAGACTTGAAGGAACGGAATTCACTCTCCAAGCATTCTCTGATGGAATTAATTTAGAGTATATGCCACTTGTGAGGGATTACAAACGGGCATATGACGGAGATACCGGGCCGAATACTGGTTCAATGGGCTCATTATCAATGCCAGATCATCGCTTGCCATTTGTAACAGCAGAGGATTATGATGTAGCCAAAGAAATCATGAATGCTACGCTTATAGGAATAAAGAAAAAATCTGGCTCATTCTTTAAAGGAATCCTCTATGGTCAATTTATGAAAACAGATTCAGGAATTAAGATCATTGAGTACAACGCACGTTTTGGAGATCCAGAGGCAATGAATGTACTCTCAATTTTATCAACTCCTCTTGATGAAGTCTGCCAGAGTATCATTGATGGAAATCTTATACCCGTTCAATTTGAGAACAAAGCAACAGTCTGTGTTTATGTTGTCCCTGAAGGGTACCCAGGTCCTGATGTGGTTAAAGATAGTCCACTTGATCTAAGTGTGGCAACATCTGCAGAAATATACCATGCATCAGTATATGAAAAAGACGGGGAGATTTTGACCACAGGAAGTAGAGCAATTGGAGTCCTTGGAAAAGGTGATACCCTTGCTCAAGCAAGAGAGATTGCATATGCCAACGCTGCACGAATAAAGGGCAAAGTAAGGTTTAGAGCAGATATAGCCGGATGAAGGGAGGAACTTGAATTTACAGAAATCGAGAGAGTACTAGTTGTTGATTACGGTGGCCAATATACACATCTAATATCTAGACGCTGTCGAGAATTAGGTGTTTACGCAGAGATTATCCCTCAAGACATTTTGATGAATGATAATCTTCTCAAAGGGGTTAAGGGCATTATCTTATCTGGCGGTCCACGTACTGTTACCCAAGAAGATACAAATTCTATTTTTTCAGCGAACCTCAATAAGATATTAACACACAAGATTAAGATTCTCGGCATCTGTTTTGGTCACCAACTATTAGCTGTCTATTTTGGAGGTATTCTTTCACCAGGTGGAAATCCTGAATACGGTCAGACAGATATTGAAGTAGTAAATTCTTCCATCCTTGTTAATGGTCTCAAGAAGAATCAGAAGGTTTGGATGAGTCACAGTGATGAAGTTAGTGTACTCCCAGATGGGTTCAAGCCACTTGTAATTAGTGGAAAGAATAGAATAGCATCATTTACTAATTCTGATGCATCGATTTTCGGAGTTCAATTTCATCCAGAGGTAACTCATACACCAAATGGTCTTTCAATATTGAGAACGTTCCTTAGAGATATCTGCGGATATCAAAGTCATTGGAAACCAACATATCAGATATCCGAAATAATAAATTACATCAACACAACTGTGGGAGATTCTAGAGTTCTGATGGGAACAAGTGGAGGTGTAGACTCAACAGTTGCCGCGTACCTGATCCAACAAGCAATTGGTGAGAGACTCTTCTGTGTATTTGTTGATAATGGGCTTCTTAGAGAAAATGAGAGGGAGGAAGTAGTTACAGCTTTTCACGAAATGGGATTTGTTAACTTCTCTTTAGTTGATGCCTCGCATGAATTCATCGATGCACTAGAAGGAATAGAAGATCCTGAAGAGAAACGAACTGTCATTGCTAACAAGTTCATTGAAGTTTTCGAGCGTAAGGCAAAGGAACTTGAAAAGGAATTTGGAGAATTCGAGTACCTAGGTCAAGGAACAATCTACCCTGATAGAGTCGAGAGTGCTGCTACAGGTAAATCAACATCTGTTATCAAGAGTCATCATAATGTAAGACTCCCGCACTGGATGAAACTCAGACTTGTGGAACCCCTTAAAGACCTGTATAAAGATGAAGTTCGTAAAGTTGGTCAATCTTTAGGAATCCCAAGCAAAATGATTACAAGACAGCCGTTTCCAGGACCATCGCTAGCAATCAGAATAGGTGGTCCTGTAACACGAGAACAACTTTCCATTCTGCGCCATGCTGATAAAATATTGCAGAGTGTAATAGAGAATCAACAATTTTACGACGTGATTTGGCAATCATTCTGTGTTCTTCTTCCTGTACGCACAGTTGGAGTAATGGGAGATGAGAGGACTTACGATCAAGCAATTGTCATTAGGATGGTTGAAAGTAAAGATGCAATGACTGCCTCAGTTAGTACACCACCTTGGGAAACTCTTCTCTTAGCAGCGTCGAGAATTGCAAATGAAGTGAAGGGTATCAACCGGGTTGTATATGATCTTACCTCAAAACCACCTGGGACAATTGAATGGTACTGATGCAAAACTATTGACAAAGAAACCTCTTCCAATTCTCCTTCTACAATGTAACTGATTAATCACTAAATGAAGGCTATTCAGATCATTTTGAATGAAATCATGAATTCAATTCTATCAAAGCAATAATATTCAAACCCATGCGAAAGGGATATGTAGAGAAGAGATAAGGCGTTAGAAGATGAGAGGTAAACTAGTATACCCATATTCGGATTCGCTGCTTGAGTATGAATTCAGTGAAGAACATCCATTGAAGCCAGAACGCTTGAAACTAACATATTTACTATCCAAGCAGTTAGGCTTACTCGATAAAGTAGATGTCTTTGAACCTACACCAGCTTCAAGACAAGATCTTGAACTATTCCATTCGACCGAATATATAGACTCGGTAAAGAGATGTGGAGAGGAATTATGCTCTGATTTTAGACATGGAATTGGTACACCAGACAATCCTGTATTTCCAAAAATTTACGAAACAGGTGCAAAATATGTTGGAGCCACTCTCGATGGAATGAAACGAATAATGAGCGGAAGGTCCAATGCATTCGTTATATCGGGAGGTTTGCATCATGCACATCGTGATGCAGCCTCAGGTTTTTGTATCTTTAACGACGTAGCTATTGCTATAAACTATCTACAGAAAAAGAAGGATTGCAAGGTCCTATATTTCGATATAGATGCCCACCATGGAGACGGTGTTCAAAATGCATTTTACCGATCAAAAGATGTTCTTACCATCTCCATTCATCAAACCGGAAAGACACTGTTTCCCGGTACAGGATTTGTCTATGAAACAGGCGGAGCAGAGGGTACGGGTTATTCTGTAAATGTCCCAGTAATACCCGGAGCGGGAAGTCTTGAGTTAATCAAGATTTACAACGAAATTGTTGTACCGCTTATGGAGTCCTATAAACCAGAACTCCTTGTAACCCAATTAGGGGTTGATGGTCATTATATGGATCCTCTTGCACATCTTGCATATACATCTCATGGGTATGAAACAGTGCTGAGTGGTTTAAGAGACCTGTCTTCGGACCTATGCAAATTAGGTTGGTTGGCAGTTGGTGGAGGAGGGTACAATCCAATAAATGTCGCAAGATTGTGGACATTATTCCTCGCTACAATTCTTGATGAGAAAATCCCAGAGAATATTCCTGATGAATTCAAAATATCATGTGAAGAACTTGGTTTCTCTAATTGCCCCGATAAGATTCGTGATGAGGAAGATGTGGTTCAGATGTATTTCTCACGAGAAGAGGTTTCTCTCGATTTAGAAAGGGTGATTAGGAGAGTAAAGGAACTTGTCTTTCCTTACCATGGAATCTAGGATTCTAAGGCCAACTGCATATCAATCCATTTACGAATCATCTTAACAACTAGATCAGATGCAGTTGCCATAATGATAGTATCAGCATCTTCAGAAAGAAGAGAGGAGGGATCAATCCCCGATCTTGCAACACGTAGCAATTGAGGATAACAAAGAAGTCCTAAACCTTGAACTACATCCAAGGAATCCTCTCCCTCTATCTCAATCTTGTCTCCTAAAAGGTCGGGAGGTGAGACCTTGGAGTCACTATCGAGAGCAGTTAAGAGTGTTTTAAGATCGCCACTAATAACTACACTAGATTCAACACATTCATCAAAGACTTCTGGTTTACTTTTCGAGAAAACAATTGACACCTGTTCGTCTGAATCAGTTGTTCTGAAACATATTCCAACCTCCTTGAATGAATCATCAGTGGTACCCATGTATTCTTCAAACTCGCTTTCAGAGATTTCATTCAGGACTTGAGCACGTTCGAGACTCACATTCAATGCGGCCCGACAACCATCAACTACAGGACCTAGATACTCCATGAGCATGAACCTATCATGTTGAATATCATGTGCAATTTGCCTTAGCCGCTTTTCCAGAGTAAGATATTTGTCTTCTTTGTCTTCGGTCACTATTCTCATTTCTTAATATGTTTGACTTACCATATAGACATAGTGCTAAATCTATGGTACACATCGTACATTAACTGAAAAGCAACTTTCACTCATGAATGAGTGCATCACGAGGAATTGGTATGACAACTGATATTCATACACATCTGGGAAATAGTCCAAATGAAGTTCTCAGTGTGAATGAGTATAACCTAATAGAGCATGTAGATATGTTAATTTCAAGAATGGACATGTTTGCTATTGACCAGGCGGTTCTTATTCCAGATTTACCTCAGATTGATACGGATCTCTACGTGAAAGCAGCAGAAATCTATCCAGACAGATTATATACTGCCTGTTCAATTTCACCTCGTCCTATGAATACAGCCGTAGATGAGCTTACAGAATATGTAGAGAAGGGATGCTGTGCATTGGTCCTCAATAGAGAATCATATCATCCCAGTGATCCAGCTGTAAGAGTATTGATTCATAATGCAGTTGCCCAAGATATGCCAATCTTCTTTCAAAATAAAAATATGACAAGTGAGGACATTATTTTTCTTGATGCTACCTCAGCTGAATACAAGGAAGGTAAGTTTGTAGTTCTTGGTCTTGGAGGATTGTTTGGCTTTCCTCAATTGATTCCTTTGATATCTCGTCCGAATATCTGGCTAGAACTCTCAGCAACTTTCATCAAATTGGTTGAGTCGCCCTTGCGAGTATTTCTTGATGCACTTGCTCAAGACATCGGAGTTACAAAACTGGTCTTTGGTTCGGGATACCATAGTCAATATGTAGATATGATGGGAGCCTTGAATCTTATAGATCTGGACATTGAAACTCGCAGATTAGTCATGAGAGAAAATGCGTGGCGAATTCTTGGTCTGAAATTTTAATTCTCATTCCATGATAATAGTATCATGAATAAGTCGCTCTACATCTTCTAAGTTTGGCAATCCAATAATTTGTGACCGTCCGACCTGGATCAATGGAAGAGCCACAAGATTGTATGCTTCAATTAATTCTGGATGCTTATCAACAGAAGTTTCAACCACGTTTACAGGATGTTCCAAGTATGTTATTCTCCCAGCAGCAGAGCGAACAATATTCAATGCTTCATCACAAAACGAGCAGTGTTTGCTTGTGAAGACATCGATACGCATTTTTGCAGATTCATCCTTACGAAATTCTAGATTTCCGATTTTTTCCAAGTCTGAGTTGATTTTCTGTAACATTCTCGAAACACCCCAATATAGGCATATTCTCACTCAGCAAATGTCGGAGGTTTTAGTCGTACATGTTCAGAAACCGAATCCACTGCTCTCAAAGGTATTGCTTCCCAAGAATTCATTTTCGCTTCGGAATCTACTCCTCGCTCTACTATGACTAATGGCCCGTCATTATCGTCGTACCATATCTTTTTCACTCTTCCCAGTGGGAAGCCTCTAAAGTCGGTCACAATCTTCCCTTTCAGCAGCCATTTCATTTCTTCAGTTTCCATAGGCCTCAACATGTTATCACTACAGCAATTGAACAAGAGATTGTGTACAACCTACGTTATTCCGACGTAACACTAAGTCGGCATGAAAAATAGGGTGACCTACGTGAGCAATTGTAGAATCACCATATATCTCAGAAACGAATTAATTACAATAGGGAAGATTAGCCAAGTCAAATAATTTCCAAAAGGTGCAGTGAATCGATTCACCTGTTTTGGAATGAATCTAAAATACCCATGCTCAACTGCAGTCCATCTCCACATCCCTAATTTTCTACTTAGGAGAGGTTCGAGGAGATAGAAATCAAGTGAGAAGCAAAGAAGTCCAGAGATTGTGATTGCTTCAATCATACTAGTTCCAATCAATAGGGGAACAATTAGAGAACTTTGAATAACTGCTACCCAAAGGAGAGGAATCCAAGTTGGTACTCGACCAATGAAGACACCATTAATATTTGTATAATGATAGTAACCCTTTCCCGACACAAAATGCTCACCTATCGCTGCAACCATAAAAATCGCCACAGTCTGGATGTAAGCTGGGAATCCAAAAATATGCCATAGAAGACTACTTGTCCCTACAGCTAAGATACCAAATAGTACTGTGAGTACTGTGCCTATTCTCTTGGACATTATTTCTTCCTCTTTAGAATAGTAAAAGAAGTCTTACGACGAACAACATTTTGAGCATCCTGTAAGATCTTTCGTGCCTGTGTTGTTCGCTGTTCAAATATTATCTGAAAACGTCGACCAACCCGTCGAGTTTTAATTTGTTGAGTAACCAAAGTTTCTTGAACATCAAGAAGGATATCCACGATTCTTCCAACTGTCCTACGGTCGATGTTTAGTTTCTTAGAGAGTTCCCCAATCGACATTGGAGCACCAGACTTGAGCTCCTCAATTACTTTGCTCATAGCTATGAACATCTTCGGTGAATTGGATAGATTCGGAGATACAGACATGGTAATTCAGATTCTAATGCGCATCGAAGATATATATACATTATTATGTACACGTTATTATGTACGCATAATATTGTACATAAATAAAATCAATTTATCCAGAAATAATTTACATGAAAAAATTAGGAGGAAGAATCTATTGACTAGATTCTTCTTTATCATAGCCCCATTCTACGATAGTATCACTATCTGATGGTAAGAAAGTACCAGGAACCAAGTAACCTAGAATACCCATTATTATACCAATGATATTCATAGAACCGCCAGTTACAATCCAAAGACGTGCATCACTTGCTTGTTGTAGACCAAGGTCAATCAACCCAGCACCTTCTACTCTATCAAACCAAATAGTGTATTCGCCTATTGGTAAATCTATATTTTCACTATATTCGTAAATTACAGTATTGGGACCTATTAATTGATTTTCAGAAGACAACGACATGTTGACAAACGTTAGTTCATCTGTGGCATTATTCTGAAATACCAAATCAAGATACACATATGTTGTATCGTTTGCAGGTCGTAAAGATACAGACACCTCAAGAGATGGATAGAATCCACCTGCTGGATCCTTCTGCGTCCAAGGTCTATGTTGATTTTCGCTTAACGAATAGAGAAAATAGTTGTATGGTGAAAGAGTTACAATCAACCCGCCGATTAGGATTATTGCAGCACCACCGAAATACAAGAATGCCTTCTTGCTTAGCCATATACTTCCCATGTAATAGACCCAAATATTCCTGAATTCACTCAGTTATAGGTCTAACGAACCGTGTAATGTCTTTGAAATTTCTATTTTGGTGGTTTATATAGAATAGAGTGACTACTCTACTATGTATCACAAATAACAGGTGATTGCAATGGGGGCAGATGGTAAGAAGAAGATGAGACTATCTCGTCTCATCCCAAAGAATCACTTTTGTTCACTCTCGTTATTCAGAGATGAACCTTTAATAAAATGGAAATATACGCAGGCAGTCCTCTTCACAGCCTATGATGTATATCGATCCAATGACTTCTGGATAGATCAAACAATGAATTCAGGAAAGACACTAAAAGAGGGGCTAATCGAACTTGGCTTTCCTAAGGAGAATATACTTGTTGCAGATACAGGTGTTTTTGAAATGGAAGCAAAGAAAGCGGGAATTGCGAAAGAGTTAGGAATTGATGTGGATATTGAATTATCAAACAAGCAGATCTTCGAGGCATATAGACTCTCAGGAGCAGACTATTTTGTCGCGCCAGATGAGATAGTTCTTCCATTTGATGACAAACAGACTGTAACTACAAAGATTGCAACAATCAAAGAAAATCTGCTAGAACTTCTTGAGGTAATCCCACCGTCTAAAGTAATTGCAGTGATTCAAGGCCATTCAGATGCTGTAATTACAGACCTATATGATTTCTATCGAGAGTACGATATTTCCCGCTTTGCGGTTGGGGGAGTAATACCACTCTATCATCATGATAAAAGGAAATTAGAGCATGTTCTGAAATTTGTTCGAGACCTCACCAAAGAACATTGGCTGCACATATTTGGTTTACCTCGAGTGGATCTCTTGAATTATTATCTTCATAAAATTAGAGTGGACAGTGTTGATACTTCCACATTACTCTATCTTACTGCTAGAAGAAGATACCTGGTTGGTTCAAAGAGTGAACAAGTGCGTAAAGTGAAATTCGATGAATGTAGTTGCGAAGGATGTTCGAAAATGAATCCGATTCCATCACCGAGGAGTTCTGATTTCTTTGTAAATCTGTACATTCACAATATTCTCGAGGCAGTAAAATTGGCAAATACACCAATGGAGTTAACGCTAGGTGAAGAGCAGGGAGAAAGTGAACATTCAATAAAAAAGCGAAAGAAATCAATGCGACCTGAAGAGAATCGACCTATTGAAACAATGCCAACTCTCTGGATGACTGCACAAGAATCATTGGAACTAAAAGAGGGAGAACCTCCAATGAAACATTGTAAACACACTTTATCCGAGTTTCTAAACCTATCAGATAGGGCAGATACACAAGAAGAAGATTAGAATGAAGGAATTATACACAAAAACATCAAGTACCTGTCGCAGACCACAGCCTTTATATCGTAGTCAAAAACCTCGAAACTTAATACCCCTATATAGGTGCTAATGAAATGTGGCTCGAGCTATTCCTCATCCCATTCCTTCTGATTATTGTCCTGTTTGTTATATTCTGGATAGTCCATGAAGGTTCTCGTTGGCAAAAACATCCTTACCTTGGAGTCTTTGCACGAATTGTCCAAGTTTCACCTAAGCGTGCTTTCACAATCTTCTTCATTCTTACAATTCTAACATTTCCAATGTCCATCCTCGTTATGACAGGTCTCTGGTGGGACAAACTTGCAGCGGGGATTACTCCAGAGAAGACAGATGTGGTCAATGTGATGCTTTTGATGTTCTTGGTTCTTGCATTTACAGTTTCCATTCTATGGGGTAGCTTCAGAACCTGGCGTCATGCAGCACGTGCAGAAGCTGAAGAAAAAGTCAGATTCATGGAATAATCTGCATTATACTAAGTGGTGGATAGTCTTAATTGACTATCCAACCTTTACTTATTTTATGAGAGGTCTTTGACTTGGGTTACATAGAGATAGAGAATGGTCTCTATTGTGTCATTGGAGGGTCCTTCCCTAGATGCAATACCCTAGTAGTAGTTGACGATGATATCACAGTGGTGGACCCAGGCTGTAATGTAGAAGACTTACGTGCGCTATTGCAAGAGAAGGACAAAACACTAAGAGATATTGATACGGTAATATTGAGCCATATTCATCCGGACCATATCACACATGCAATGAGACTGAACAGACTCTCGAAATGCCGAATAGCAGCAAATGAAATCACTGCACCGCTTTTCAACGATAAGGAACAAATGAAGAATTTCCTCGGCTTTCATAGAGGTCATCCAGTTCGAAAGCTATGGGAAGATCTTGTAAATTCAAAAATGTACGGATGTCTTGATGAAGGTAAAGTTGATGAAATTGTTAGAGATGGAGATAAGTTCGCGTCTGGGAATTTCACGTTGAGAATGTTCTGTACTTCAGGGCACTTACCGGACCACATGTGTATTGAGATCCTTGAACCAAACATGGTCTTTGGTTCAGACATAGACCTTACAGAATTTGGTCCATTCTATGGACATCCAAACTCATCAATTTCAGAATTCAAAGAATCAATTCAAAAACTTCGACTGAGAGATTACAAGGCGCTCATTAGTGGTCATCTGAAGGATCCTATTGTATATGATTACAAGACTGCACTATCTGCATACGAAAGGCAGTTCGACATTAGAGAGGATATGGTCTTTTCTTTAATCATGGGATGGGCGAGTTCCATTCAACAGATTACCATGACCCCTATTATCTATCCATCAATAACTAATCCCGTCTTCCTTCAATTTGAAACTTGGATGATTGAGCATCATGTTGCTTCTCTCATTGAGAAGAATCTTGTTGAAGACAGAAATGGTAAACTCGTCCCTCTTTAAATCAAGGAACTATTAGAAACGAAGTAGTCTTGTACTTAACGAAGCTGTGACTGTCGCAGACCAACCAGTTATCGGATCATCTGGTTCAATCCAGAAGACAAAGACATATTCACCAGGAGGGATTGAGTCCCCAAATGGAAAGCTCTTGGTACCAACAAACCAACCAGCCCAGAACGCGCCAAAATCACTTTTTTTCCAATCCTCACCAACCATTTTTTCTTTTACTAAAGTAGAATTGAAGGTCTCCTCGAATTGTTGAAGTGACAGATTATAAAGGGCAAAGATTGTCAAACAATTTGAGTAATTATCATTCGGGTCATATTCGAGATCTAATGAGAGTTCTGCATTAAGGTCTGAACTAGTTACTGTAAAGTTAGTATAGTAATAAGTTGGATAGACCTCTAAGGATGTATACTCCTTCTGAAGAAGGATTCGCTCAGAAGGAAGTGTTGCGAACAATAATCCGAATACAACAACAGCAATACCAATTACCGCATAAACTCCAATCCGTCTGTCCATTCAAATCACCACAATCAATTGCTTTTGTTTCTACTTTTATTTCGAGGAGATTTAAAGTATTGTAGATTTATTTACACTCACCAATAGGTTCCTGAGCACAATCTAGAAGATATCTGTGCAACTAAAAGAGGTAAAGGCTTACATAAAGAACAATTATCGGAATCAGAAGACAGATGACTCCTTCAATCATCCGTGATTTGAATTTTACAAAAGGAATTAGAAAGCCAACGCGTTTACGGTATTCCTCCCATTCTGAACCAAACGCATTCTGTAAATGTAACTCTTCATACGAGGCAATTCCAATATATGCAATCAACATTCCAATCCATAACATCCAAGTTCCTTCAGTAGATAACCAACCAATACCAAATGTATGAAGTAAAATCCAAAGGCTCTGATATGTTGTGATTAGTGTGAAGATAGTTACAGCAAAGTACTGAGGATGACGAACAATTCTATATGGTCCTGAAGTGACTAGTTTACCTCCTTTTTTCTTGATCCAGAGATAAACAACACAATAAAGTATCAATAGTAACGACCCGAAAATCAGCATGACATTATAGATACTTGCTGGGAAAGGAGTTACAGTGACACTACCAATCAGACCAAGTAGATAGAGTATGAAAGGAACTGTCATCAATCCACTCCAAAACGGAGGCATTGATGAGGCCAAGGGTAGAAGTAGACTACCATAGCTTAGGATTTTAATCTTAATACTAGCGAATCTACTTTCACTACTCTTTTCCGAATTGACCGAATCGCCCACCTAATCACCGCGACCATTTCTTATCCAATCTAAATAAAGCATAAGTTATGAGTAAATCTTAGCATTGGTCTTACAATAGATAATAATCTGATTCATCATTGGGAATGATTATCAATGAAAGATGATAGGAAAACTAGACTCAAAACAGACAACTAAAAAGAAACAATCTGTAAGTTGTGTATTATGGAATTCAAGAGGATTGCAGAGGTTCTTGATGCAGTGAGTCAAACCAGTAAGAGGACTGAGAAGATTTCACTTGTAGCATCATTCTTGAATGAGGTTCCGAATAGCGAGGTTGAAGCAGCAGCACTTTTACTTAGTGGAAGAATATTCTCAGAAACCGATGAGCAGACACTGAATATATCCTGGAAGGGATTATTGAATGCGCTTCATAATATCATTGAATTCAATGACAGAGACCTCAGCTCTCTCTATGAGGGAGATACCGGTGAAGCAGTTGCATCATTAGTCGTATCAAAGAAGCATACTCAACAAGAACTTCTCTTCCGAGAAGATCTGACAATTTCAGGTGTGATGAATGAGCTCACTAGGTTAGCCTCAGTAAAGGGAAAAGGATCAACAAAGGAGAAACAGTCTGGAATTTCTAGACTCATGGCAGAGGCATCGCCAAGAGAACTACGATACCTCACTGCATTAATTCTGAATGATATGAGAACAGGTCTCTCTGGAGGTCTACTTGCTGAATCAATTGCAGAAGCCTTCTCGGTTGAAGGAGATGTAGTTAGGAGGGCATGGAGTTTCTCTGGTAACATCGGATATGTAGCTCGTGTAGCTGCAGAGGGAGGAAGAGCAGGTGTAGAGAAAATCACTATCAAAATAATGACGCCCATCAAGCCGATGTTAGCAAATTCATCAGACATGAATTCCCTAGAAGACCTCGTCATTAATTCCGATTTAGCTTTTGAGTTGAAACTTGATGGAGCAAGGGTTCAGATACACAAAAACCAAGATGATATTCGTATATTTTCAAGGCAACTCTCGGATGTGACTCAGAGTCTTCCAGACATCGTTGATATGGTCCAAAACAACATACGAGTGAGTCGGTGCATCCTGGATGGAGAGGTGATTGCTGTGGATGATTCTGGAAAGCCATTTCCCTTTCAGATTGTGATGACCCGATTTGGACGCACACGAGAAGTCGAGGAGGCACACCAAACTACTAAGTTACAACTTCTACTATTCGATATTTTGCTCCAAGAGGATCAATCGCTCGTGGATGAACCATACTCTATGCGTAGAGGCATTCTGGAGGAAACCGTACCATCCGAGTTCATTGTAGAGAGATTGGTCTCAAATGACATCCACAAGGTGAAGCAGTTCTTTGCCAAGAGTCAAGAATTAGGGCATGAGGGACTTGTTGCTAAGACACTAGATTCTCCATATTTTCCTGGTGTGAGAGGAAGGTACTGGTTGAAACTAAAACATACACTTGAGACAATGGATTTGATAATCATTGCAGCAGAGTGGGGACACGGAAGAAGAAGCAAATGGTTGTCTGATTACCATCTTGCGGTACGGGATGGTGACACTGGTGAGTTTGTAATGATTGGAAAGACCTACAAAGGTCTCACCGATAACGAGTTCGAGAAGATGACTCAAGACCTCAAGAGCTTAGAGATAACCTCGCATCGGCATATCGTTCAGGTCAGACCAGAGATTGTGGTAGAAGTTCTCGCAGCTGAGATACAGAAGAGTCCAACTTACTCTTCTGGGTATGCACTCCGATTTGCACGGATCATCAATATACGTGAAGACAAGGAACCGCAAGATGTGATGACATTGCAGGAGCTTGAGATGTTGTTTGACAAGCAATTTCGCTACAAAGCTCGTTGAGTGATATGGACATGGAGGGGAGGAATAACAGACATAAACAATAGTTAATAAATTAAAACAATAACATCCCCTTGAATCTCAATGAAAGAATCTGAGGGTAGTAAATACAAAAACAGACTGGCACAAGAGAAGAGCCCATATCTATTACAACATGCAGAGAATCCAGTAGACTGGTATCCATGGGGTGATGAGGCATTTGAGAAAGCAAAGAGAGAGAACAAACCAATCTTTCTCTCAATAGGATATAGTACATGTCACTGGTGTCATGTAATGGCTCACGAATCATTTGAGGATGAAGAAGTTGCCAAATTGATGAATGACGCATTTGTCAGCATAAAGGTAGATCGTGAGGAACGACCAGATATTGACAGTGTCTATATGGAAGTCGCTCAGATGATAACGGGGAGAGGAGGATGGCCTCTTACAATTCTAATGACTCCAGATAAGAAGCCATTCTATGCTGCGACCTATGTTCCAAAAGAGAGTCGATACAATATGCCTGGAATGCTTGAGATGATTCAACGTTTCAAAGAACTCTGGGTGAGCGGTCAAGGAAAGATTACTGAGGTCATTTCAGAGATTGATAGAATCCTCTCAAATGATACAGGAGTCGATTCAGGAAAGGACCTATCAATTGAAGATATCAATCAAGCTTATGCATTGTTGTCACAGAGATTTGATGAAGAAAGAGGTGGTTTTGGTTCAGCACCAAAATTCCCTTCTGCGCATAATCTGATGCTTATTCAGAGATATTGGAAAAGGACAGGGAATAAACGAGCCCTGTTCATGGTAGAGAAAACTCTTCAGGCTATGAGAACTGGAGGTATTTGGGATCATGTTGGATTTGGATTTCATAGATATTCAACTGATGCAGAATGGTTACTTCCGCATTTTGAGAAGATGCTCTATGATCAAGCTAGTCTAATGATAGCATATTCTGAAGCATTTCAGATCACTGGTAAATCCGAATATGCTAGTGTTGTAAAAGATATCTTTGAATATGTAACCCGAGATTTATCAAGCCCTGAAGGAGCTTTCTTTTCAGCAGAGAATGCGGACTCTGAAGGAGAGGAGGGTAAGTTCTATACTTGGTCAATGAAAGAGATTGATGAAGTGCTTGATGATGATATTGTGTCTATTTTCAAAAGAGCCTACAACGTTCATGCAACAGGCAACTTTGAGGATGAAACAACACGAGAGAAGACTGGTCTTAACATCTTACATCTCGAGAATAATGTGGATATTGCTAATGAACATGAGAGGATGAGAGAGGCACGCACTAGACTTTTCATCCGAAGGCAAAGTAGAGTAAGACCCAGTTTGGATGACAAAATCCTGACAGATTGGAATAGCTTCATGATTGCTGCAATTGCAAAAGCTGGTGTAATTCTTGGAAATGAGAAATTTGTAGAAACAGCTGAGAAGGCACTCTCATTCATTCTTGAAACAATGCTTGATGAGAATGGTAATCTCTACCACAGGTACAAGGATGGAGAAGTAGCTATAGGGGCATTTCTCGATGATTATAGCTACTTGGTTTGGGCATTATTAGAATTGTATGAGGCAACTTTCAAACCAGAGTATCTTAGAGGCGCAAAGGACTTGACAGATGATCTCCTGACAAAATTCTGGGATAAAGAGAACGCGGGATTCTATTTCACAAGTCATGATGCAGAAGAACTACTTGTTCGTAAAAAGAATGCATATGATGGAGCAATGCCATCTGGAAATTCTGTATCCATGCTTAATCTAATTAGATTGGCAAGACTAGTGGGAGACAACAAATACGAAGACTATGCAATATCAATTGGACGAGTATTCTCTGAAGAGGTTGCACGGATACCATCAGCATACTCCATGATGTTAGTGGGACTGGATTTTGCACTAGGACCATCATTCGAGATTGTCATTGCAGGGAATCCAGACAATGATGACACAAAGAAAATGATTGATCTATTGAGAAAGAATTTCATCCCTAGAAAGGTCATACTGTTGAGAGGAACAGAAACTCAACGAAAGGCAATCACTGAGCTAGCTCCTTACACCAAATTTCATGAATCACTCGATGGAAAGGCAACTGCTCATGTATGCATAGATCACAATTGCAAGTTACCTACTACAGATGCGAAACAGATGATTGAACTTCTTGGCGAGAATCTTCACTGAGAGGGTTTCTTACTAGACCACCAGATGAAGATGATTACTATCGTTACAACACCCCCGATTCCAAAAGCTAGTATTGTTCCATATTGTGAAATGAAATCATTTGGCCATATCTTTACAAGTTCATTACCTGCAGCCTGCCATGCGTTTGCAATTCCGAGTAGTGCTGCGGATATATCATTCAATTCATCGGTATATGGAGAAAAGGCAGCATCGATATCACCTGATTCATTATATGAGTCAGCAATTGCTTTGAAAGTTGTTGCCACAAATCCTGTAGCTTTTGTAATATTTGTTGGATAGATGAGAGTCGAATTATCAGCTATTACTTCAAAGTAGGGAAGAGCTTGTTCGCCAGCGGTAACAAAGTCAGTAAGATTTGTATCTGTCATTATTGAGGGGAGCGCTTGAAGAGCAGTTCGATATGAAAGATATTGCAGAGTCACCTGAGCTTCTAATCCTAATCCAATGAACAAAATCACTGAAGCCTTGAATTGAATTTCATTATTGATTCCATCAAAAACAGAAAGGAATGATTTGAGACCATCATCTGTCATATCTGAACTCATGGCCCGAAATGCCTTCTCTCCAAAGCTACCAAGATATGCATTTGCGCTACTTGGTGAATAGATAGTACCAACTCCAAGAAGTTTATCCCGAATCAAAGGGCCAAGGCTATCATCAGGAGCAACGGGCGTTTCTCCATTAGGAATGAAGGTGTTTGAAATATAATATCTATTTGACCATGCAGTGTTCAGGGCAGAATATGTAATGACCGAGTAATTACCTCTCCCGTCTTCGGGATAACCAAAATCATCTCCGAATGAACCTACGCCGGGATCAATGTAAGTAGCTGTATTGGAAGTATCATTATACCCTACTAAAACAATTCCATGACCCCCACCTGTAAGACCTTCTTCGCGCAGAATATCATAATCAGGAGCTGGTAACCATGAAGGGTCGACACTAATCAGTAATGGGTATCCAGAGTCAATTGTGTCACGCATCAAATTAAAAGCAGCAGATTCTCCATCAAGAGTATTAACCGTGAGACCCTCGCTCTCCCATACTTGAAGGTTCTGTTCTAGATTAGGGATATCTGTATCGATATAGAGAGTATAATCTAATCCATATAGCTCCGCAAGATAATCTGTTGGTTCAGCCTGTGTGTACAAAGCACCTGGAAACATCAGCATTGTATCATTGATATTGAAATAAGCAAATGAGAAACCGATAGTTGATGCAGCAAATACATCGTAGAGAGAAACATCAACTCCTGCATATTCCATAGCTATTGCAGTTGCAGCCCAAGCACAAAATCCATTGATCTCCTGCCAGACATATGGAACTGGAGATAGAAGTCCTTCATCAGACAATACAAATGATGATTCAGACATTGTATATTCAGAATTTGCATTCACTATTACAGGAGTTAGTAGTAGGAATGAGATGAGGATAATCAAGGCGGGAAATTTCTTCAATTGTTATATCTCCAAATCGACTTTAAGTGAAATAATCATAAGCTTGTCGATTGAGCTATTATCGTAACACAAGATGATGCAACTGAATAACAATTATTTCCTGATTTGTTTTCTACAACATCAACAAGGAGTATTACAGTGTGAAACGAAATAATGCGATCTATGCATTTATCATGCTAGGTATAATTGCTTCTGCAATTGGTATCTTAATGGTTACAGATAACCGACCCGCCCCAGTGAATGTTAATGAGAATGCCACCTTCTCAGGGTTCATAGGAATCGAAGGAGATAGTAGGTTTCATTCAATACGAGTTTTTGAAAATGTAACAAGCATTCACTTTGTTTTGAACTGTCCAGAAAGTGATTTCGATCTTTATTGTAGTCAGGGATACGTGCCTTCTACCTCCTATTTTGATTATAGCGCATACAAAATAGGGGGAGAAGATTTTATCGTGGAGGATCCGGAGGAAGGCATCTGGCACTTGATGGTACACTCATACAGTGGTAGCGGACAGTATGATCTTATCATTGAATTTCAATATACATAGTATTTCGCACCTAAGGGAACCTTTATGCAAACTTCAGATTTTAAAATACTATAGCTGGAGTGTTGTCCTTTGAATTACCATATCGTCTTGACAAGAAAATGCAATCTCAATTGTGAGTATTGTCATGGCGGAGAAGAATCTGGACCTGAAGCTGATATTCAATATGAATTGGATGACTTGTTATCTTTTCTTGAGAGAGATAATGACCTTCAATTGATGTTCTATGGAGGAGAACCCACACTTCGAATTCCTCTAATGATAGAAATAATGAATAAATTTCCAAAAGCACGGTTTATGTTACAAACGAATGCCTTACTCCTCAATAAGATTCCTATAGATTATGCCCGACGTTTTCACTCAATACTCGTTTCTATTGATGGAAGAGAATCTGTTACTGATTCATACAGATCAAAAGGTGTCTATCAGAGAGTTATTGAGAATATCAAATGGTTAACTAAAATTGGATTCCAAGGGGATATAGTTGCACGGATGGCAGTGAGTCAGGAGTCTGATATCTACAAAGAAGTTACACATCTATTGAATCTTAGAGAGCCTTCATTTCATCATGTTCACTGGCAACTCAATGTGATTTGGGATGCTGAAGGAAATTGGCAGGACTTTGATAGATGGGTTGCTAAATCATACAACCCAGGTATCAAAAAATTGGTGGAGGAGTGGATAGATAAAATGAAGCAAGGTGTTGTCGAAGGAATCGTCCCTTTTATGCCAATAACATATACACTTCTAACCGGAGAGGAATCTGAGCTAAGATGCGGTTCAGGAATCGATACTTTTGCGATTCATGTCAATGGTAGCATTGGAGTATGCCCCATTTCTCCGGATTGGGATTTTTCAATTGTAGGAGATATCTGGAATTCAAATCCAGAAGACCTTCGAAATATAATGAAAGTTGACGAACCTTGCTCATCATGTGAAGAGTATGGAACATGTGGAGGAAGATGCCTATTTACAAATAAAGAGAAACTCTGGGGGGAAATGGGGTATAGAAAAGTGTGCGATACAGTCTATCATCTTGTTGGCACTCTACGAAGATATCTTCCTCAAATTCAGAATTTCATCCAAGAAGGTATCATCTCTATCAATGATTTCAGATATCCAGAATTCAACAATGGATGCGAGATTATTCCCTAATCTTCCATTTCCAAATCAGATTCTACAAGGCTCTTCTGCATAACAACAATTTCTTCACCGAGTCGTTCTAGACGTCCGGTCTCCTCGTATCCTAATCTCTTATAGAAATCAACCTGGGTCTCAACAGCTCCATAAATCTCTACTTCTATAACAGAGGCATTTCGATGAGCCATTATATTCTCTGCGTACTCGACAAGCATAGAACCGATTCTTCTTCCGCGAAATGCTTGTCTTACTGCAACCCTAGAGATAACACCTACCCTGCCAACTAATCTGACTCTCATGGTAGAAACAACAGTGTCTCCTACAAGGCCTACATATTGGTCACCCATCTGGATATGTCGAGATATCTTTCCCAATCCTTCAGTTAATGCTGCAGGCATCCTAGAAAGTTGCTTTTTGATTGGTTCATACGCTTCAACAATAATTTCTTTGATAATATCTACTTCTCCAAGGGTAGCCCTGCGAATTGTAACTTCAGCATAGTTGTAGATTAGAGATTCCTCCTATAGACTGCATTTCCATATGTATAACAAAATCCGATATAATTCATTTGGAGAGGGAATAATTTTTGAGCTGATTTTCACTTAAACTCATCGTAAGAAACAAGGAGTTAGCTGTATTTGGATATACGCATTCGACCAAGACTTATTGAAGACAGTGATTGGATCACTGAAATTCTGCTGGAAAACTGGGCTTCGAACATAGTTGTAACTAGGGGGATTAGCTATGAAGCAGATCTTCTTCCAGGTTTCATAGCTGAAAGAAATAATAAACGAGTAGGATTGCTTACATACAATATCGAAAATGATGAACTAGAGATAATTACTCTAAATGCAGTAGAAGAAGGAAAAGGAGTCGGAACAGCACTTCTTGAAAAAATTGAAAATCTTGCAAAAGAGAAAGATTGCAAACGTATTTGGTTGATAACAACTAATGATAATGTAGATGCACTAAGATTCTATCAGAAGAGAGGTTATGAGATCAAGTCAATTCATCGATACGCAATAGAGGAATCCCGAAAAATCAAACCCCAACTACCATTCGTAGGAAAACATGGAATTCCAATCCGCGATGAGATCGAAATGGAAAAAATATTCTAATTCTCATATAACGTAGGTTTAAATCTCTCAAAAATATAATCATAGAACGGAGGCCACCCTTTGACGAATAAAGAAAAAGACGAGGATGAAATCGCAGAATCACAGATTAGTAAACGAGACAAAAAAGAGATTGAGAGAGGTGCTTGTGTAAACTGCGCTATAGCATCCTTCGTAATCACTATTCTCTTGATGATTGCAATGGTCCTTTAAGCTGGTTGAATATTGCATGACATTCCTGATTGACCCAGGACTTCTAATCATTTTTTCAATAGTATCATATTGGATAGAAGGTCGTATCAGAGAAAGAACTTCACTACCTGTTGGTAAGATATTAGCAGTATCTAGCCTGTGTGTGATTATTTTTACAAGTACATCACTCTATCTCAATATGTGGTATATGGATTGGTTATGGCAGCCATTTTCCCCTACTGTGAAATCTGGGAAAGATTTGATGATTAACTCAGGAATATTTGACTTTGAATCAATAAACACTCAAGGTTTGATTGATGCATTGGCGGCAATACAGATCTGTCTATATCCACTATGGACAGCTTTTGGCATCAAGATATTTTCAGATTTGAAAAAAATAGATGAAGAGGGTCCGAATTAGACCCTCAAATATTCTAGTCGGATTTAATCCTCTTCCTCATCATCATCGCCTAAACGCTTTGCAGATCCCAAGCGTCGACTACTATCGATTCGTAATCTTCGGTCATCACGTTCAGGTTCTGGAGCTGTGTAACGTTCAGTAGGTCGTGATTTCTCTTCTTTCTCCATTTCCTCTGCAATATCAGAATCTACTTTTTCATGATCTAATTCCTCACCATCTTCACGTGCATGTTTAACAACACGTTTTGTTCTCTCTACACGTAGATAATACAATGCAGTAAAGATAGCAACTAATGGAAATGCAATGAGTTTTGAAACGTCTCTAAAGAGAAAGAGGAATCTTGGATCGGATAAGACACCTGCATCGAACCATTCCCAGATGAGTGTATTAGGATTGGATGCGACAGCTAGAATTGAATCCACAAAGAAGAATCCACTAGCTAGGAAGAATGTGAAGAGGGGGCCGAAATCACCTGTTCTAGCTCGTGACTCTTCAATTGCCTCCATTATTGTACTACCAATTCCACTCATAGCATAGATTAGGAAGAACAAGGACATTATAATGTCAGTAGGATCCAATCCAAAAATTTCCCCACGTCTCATGACATTAACTAGGAAATATCCAGCATATATCGCTATGAAGAGAGTCATTACCGCAATATTCAGTGCTGCCCCTCTTCCAGAATATCTTAGGAATGAAAACAGCATAATTACTGCAAATAGTGCAAAACATGCGTACGCAATGAGTAAGGAGAACTGTTGATTGATTAAGTTCGCGGTTGCAGAACTAAAGATCCCATTTAGAGTTGGACCAATAGCAAGGAAATCGTATTCATAAGCTATTGAAAGTGCAACAATCGCCTCAGCAGCAATAATTGCGATACCAATTAGTAGGATTATGAAGCTTCCAATACCTAAAAGAAAACCGCCCTTCTTAGGCTCTTTAAGGGTAGCCACTCTCAAACCAGTACGGGTTGATAAATAAGCTTGGAATCCAATCCAACCCAACCAACAAACGATTGCAAAGAGCAGTAGAACAATTACACCAACAAAGACTCTTAAGAAGACTGCAAGAGCAAATGATATTGCCATCCATGCAATTCCCTTTAGTTCAGTGGTTCGTCCCCTACTTCGTCTAGTTATCCATAGCCCATCAACTCCAAGACCTGTGAATATGGCACCAAATGCAAAATAGATAGTACCAGCAGAGCCGATGAATGCAAAGACATTAACGAGTAATTCTTCAACTGCAGTTCCTACAGTTAGTGTCATTAACCACGTAACGAATAGACCCAGAAACGTGGTGAATACAAAAATGATGAAATAGGTGAGGTATCTTCGTGTTTTAAAGAATCCACCTAGACCTTCAGCAATTCCAGATAATACAGGGATATTCAGAGTTACAACCTCCCTTGATACCACCCTCTGGTAACCAGAGGATATAAGCCTTGGTGGAATAGGGATTGAGTTTCTCCAGTGAAAGATAATAAGGTCAATCGCCAATGTACACTAACTGATTAGGGGGTAAGAACCCATGGCAGTACGTGTGCTAATGGTCGATGATGACTCCATTCACCTTGAGCTCAGTGAACGGTTCCTTAGTCGTCAAAGTCCGGAATATGAGATTATTACAGTCGAAACCAGTAAAGAAGCGATTCAACTTCTTGAGAAGGATGATTTTGATGCCGCTATTTGTGACATAGATCTTGAAGATGACACAATGAGTGGGTTAGATATCCTTGAACACATAAGAAGTGAAGGGGACGATGTCCCAGTAATCATATTCACTGGAAAGAGTAGAGAAGATTTTGCAATTCAAGCTTTAAATTTGGGTGCGGATTATTACATAAGAAAGAGCTCAACAAATGTCGAAGGTCTTTACGCTGAATTGTCATATTATATCCTAACAGCAGTAGAGAAACGAAGGACCAAGAAAGCGTTACGGGAATCTGAACATAAACTTAGAGAGAGTCAAGCTCAACTGGCTGAAGCACAGCGTATTGCCCATTCAGGAAGCTGGATTTGGGATATCACTGAAGACCGTGAGATTTGGTCGGATGAAATCTTCAGGATATTTGGCTTAGCTCCGCAAGAATTCTCAGCAACCTACGATGCGTTCCTTGAATCAGTACATCCAGATGATCGAGAACTTGTGAGAGCATCAGTGGATGCAGCTATACACAACAATGAACTGTACAGTATTGATCATAGAATCGTTAGACCAAATGGTGATATTAGATACGTACATGAAGAAGGAGAGGTCACATTCGATGGAACTGGCAATCCTATTCGGATGATGGGTACTGTCCAAGATATAACAGAAAGAGTGTATGCTGAAACCAAATTACGAGAAGAAAGAGACCTTGCTCAACGGTATCTGGATTTTGCGGGTACAATGATTTTCGCATTGGATTCCAAATTTAATGTGACTATGATTAATCGTAAAGGATGCCAACTATTAGGACACCGTGAAGAGGACATAATTGGAAAAAATTGGATTCAGTCATTTGTATCCAATAGTTATCGGGAGGAAGCTTATGCACATCTCAATCGATTACTTGCCAAAGAGTACAAAGATGGTCCCTGTTGTAATTTTGCAATATTAAAGGAATCTGGAGAAGAACAACTGATTCAGTGTCAAGATACGACCATCTATGATGAGTATGGAAATGTGAAAACAATCCTCTGCTCTGCTCTACCATTAATTGATGGTACTCAAGAATTACAAGTTCAATCATTAAAAGAAAGAGAAGCATGGTGGCGTGATGCCTTCGAACATTCTCCTGCAACAATTGGAATATTTGATGCTGAAGGTTTCTTAGTAGATGCAAACCGTTCTGCTGTAGAAATGCTTGGTGTGAAAGATAGGGAGGAACTTCTCGGGCTAAGTATTTTCAAGCATGCAAATTTTGCTCCAGAAATCCTTGAAACAATTGGTAGAGGAGATGTGGCAAGATTCAGATACAAATGGAGCTTCGACCGTGTAATCAAGGACAGGCTTCTAGCTACATCAAAGACAGGAATTATGTGGATGGATATCGTTCTCTCTGCATTGAAAGGTCCAAATGAAGACATTAGAGGATACATCCTTTATGCTACTGATTACACAGAACGTCAAGTAGCAGAGCAAGCAATGAAGGCAAATGAAGAGATGTTCAGAACAATTTTTGAAGAATCTCCAATTTGCATAGAACTCTTTGATTCTGAAGGCATACTTGTTGGAGCGAACAAGAAATGTTTAGAGATATTTGGAATTCCAGGTAGAGAAGAAATAATCGGGTTCGATATTTTTGCTGACCCGAATACACCAGAATTTGCTAAAGAGGAAATTCGTAACGGAAGAACCGTGACATTTGAATCTCGTTTTGACTTTTCCAAAGTCAAGATATATGACTTGTACAAGACTTCAAAGAGTGGCATTATGTATTTGAATTGCACACTCTCTCCATTGAAATACGGGCGCGAAGACTACCTTCAAGGATATATCATAAATGTTCAAGATACTACGGATGCATTTGTAGCTGAACAAGCTCTAATGGAGAGTCGTGAGAGTTACAAAGAACTTTACAATAATGCGTTAATTGGCCTCTTTCGCGTTCGAATCTCCGATGGAATGATTCTGGAATGTAACAATCAATTTGCGAAGAGCTTCGGCTATGAGAATGGAGAAGTCTTAATCGATGGCTCAAGCTTCTTCAAGGATTTTCTGGCATCATCAGAAGCATGGAATAGACTAAAGGGATCAATAAGAGAAAACGAAAGACTGGTGGCTGAGCTTCCTGTTATGACAAGAGATAGTAACAGGCGCTGGATGAGATTTTCACTTCGATTGTCAAAAGAGAAAGGGTACATCGAGGGAGTGATGGCCGATATAACTCAAGAAAAGAGAGCACTTGAAATGCTTAGAAAGCAAAAGGAAGAACTCAGTGAGTTTGCTCATTCTATGAATCATGATCTAAAGAACATATTCCACAATATGCAGGGATTCATTGAACTTGTTGAGGATGAGAAAGATATCAGTCACTTGAAACGTGTACAGTCGCTAATTAAGGAAACCACAGAATTACTCGACCACTCAGTGGTCCTAGCTGATGCAGGATTGACAGTTGAAGAGAATCTTGTAGATATTAATTTGGATCAACTTGTGAAGGTAGTTGCGGAATCTACTATTCCAGAACTTGTCAAGTATGAACAAGATAAACTCCCAATAGTCAGAGCTGATGAAAAGAAAGTGACTCAGATCTTCCGAAATCTTTTGGATAATGCAGTAAAGCATGGAAAGCCTTCGAAAATAGAAGTCAAATTGGAAGAGAAAAGAAACAGTTATTGTATTAAAATCATTAATGACGGGAAACAAATTCCCGAAGCCATTCGGTCTAAATTATTTGTAAAGGGATTTACTACAAGTAAAACAGGTCAGGGTTATGGTTTGACAATTGTTAAACGGATTGTAGATGCGCACAATTGGAAGATACAATTATTGCTTTCGGAAAAAACAACGTTTGAACTGATTATTCCGAAGTAGATTACAAATTAATAGGCATCATGAGGCGGTTTCAAGATATCACTCGGCTACACAATACAACATCTTTTTTAGGTTAAATTGTGAAACAATTCATGTGGTCAGTGTGTACGGTAGGGCCTCGTTTTCGTAACATGCCCTCATTACATAACTCCCCCCCTCCTACCACATGAGCTCTGCTGTCCCTGACCACACCTTTTGGAATGCTATTAATGCAACTCAGAAATAATAAGCAAATCGTCTCCAAATGTTCAATTTCATGAGTTTTCTGACTTGGCCTTTTGTTAAGATTTGATAATTTATAGAGTTCTGCAAAGTTTTATCAGAAAATCTAGAAATTAGTAAACTTGCATATTGTATTGCTAAACAAGAAAGTAGCGTAATAGCATTGCGTTTAGGAGGAATACATTCGTGAAAAAAAGGCAAGTGAATCTAGGTTTCTTCATCGCCTTGGTCATATTTACATCAACTTTCATCCTGCATCATATTCCAGTAGTGACAGAAGGTTCTCAGAGCATATCTGTAAACCTTCTAGATGCGGCTAATCCATTTCAACCAGCATATGAGGATCATGCCCCAATATCAGTATCTGGAGATGGAAATCTTACAACAATGGCAGAGGAGGATTCTTGGGAAGGAGTTGGTTCACTTGAAGAACCGTATATCATTGAAGGATATAATATAACCCTCTCAGGATCTCCCGGGAGCTGTATTTCACTTTACAATATCAGCCTCTATGTTGTAGTACGTGATTGTTTCATTGGAAATGCCACGTATGGGTTCTACCTCTATAATGTGAGCCATTTTTCATCGATTGGAAATATAATCTATGACAGTGGTTATGGAATGTATATTCTCCTCGGCGATCATTCAATAATCATGAATACTGCTTTTGAAGAGGACTATTACCCCATCTATGTTGAAGATTCAGTGAGTATGAATATTGAAGGTTGCCAGTTCAAAACATGTGAAAATGCAATCGATGGTTCTAGCCTTGAGTATAGCTGGATCGTGAATAATACGTTTATAGATGGAGAGTATGGGATAATTCTTGAGCCAGGGTGCATTGGTAATGTGATTAAACAGAATTCCTTTACTGGTTTCACATTCGAAGGAGTGATCCTCGCAAATGGTGTATCATGGACCAAAGTAATGTGGAACTACTTTGGAGGTGACTCCCTTGGTGGTGCTAGTGACTACACAACTTCATCATCTAATGAGTTCTCTCACAATTACTACTTTGGATTCACATCATCAGACCTTGATAACAATGGTATCTGCGACGAGTCTTACCGGATTATGGGTTCATCTGGTCTTCGTGATTACAGTCCCTTGATGTACCCTCCACTCCCACCAAGTTGGTTGTATACACCTGCCGATTTCGAGGTTGAACTTGGTAGCTCATGTCATTTTCAATTCGAAGTTGACTCATCACCTCCGATTGCCCACTGGCTTGTCAACGATACAGTACATTTTGATATTGACCAAAATGGTGTTCTCCTTGATAGAAGTAACTTAGAACTTGGTGAGTACTGGCTAGAGGTGAATGCAACTGATCTCTATGGAAAATCAGTGATAGCGGTTTTCAAAGTCACAGTTGTTGACTCTTCTTACCCGATGTTTGTCACCACCACACAGGATTTCAGCTTTTACTATGGAGAAGATGTCGAGATTCAGGTGATTGCATGGGATAATTCAGGAATCGAAGAATGGATACTCAGTGATAATAGTAACTTCTCCATAACATGGGAGTCCTTTGGCGAACTGAGTGTGGCAACAATCGAAAGTGTGGGACCTCTTGAAATCGGGACTTATGCAATTCATTTGACGGTCTTTGATTCTAGTGAATTGATGGTTGCAACAAGCTTCACCGTGACGATAGAACAGGTACCTGCAGAAGGATTCTCATTTACTTGGATTCTAATCCCATCTGGACTCGCGATAGCAGCCATCGTAGTTGCATTCGTTTCACTATTCATGACAAGGAAAGAATCGAAACCATCAAAGTGAGATCTACTAACGTGAATGGCTGAAAGTACCTTAACTGATGCATTTGTTTATGGTTGTAGGCTCACATTAGATAGAATGCCCACAGATAGAGTACCATGAAGAAGAGACCAGCAGCAAGAGAGACAAGCACCTGCCATCGATGAACTACTGTTGTTGACTGAGGCACCTTTGTGTACCTGAATCGGTTGAAGACAACATATGCAATAGGTAACGTGATGAGTGCTGCCAGAATCTGATCAGCTATCCAATGCTGCCTGACAAAGAGTGTCGAAACCATGACTGCTATGGCAATTGGCCATGAGAGATATCCATACTCCTTTTTCGCTCTCCAGAGAGCAAAGGCAGTAAGAAGCGATGTGGATCCATGCAGACTAGGGAAGCAATTAACATGCACGTCGCCATTGTATAGAGCCTGAACTTGTAAGGAGAAGAAATCAGTCCCAGTAACTAGTCGGTCAGGTCCCAAGACAGGAAAGACAAGATAGATGAGATAGGCAACTATGTTAACGAGCACATAGGCAAGGACCAAGGCATTTCTGTACTCACGATGTACAAATGCGAAATAGAAGTAACTGAAGAATAGGAATGAGTAGAATACATACCAGTAGATAATGATCATTTCAGGAATCAGAGGAATTGAAAGATCTAAAGGTGTAGCCAGGGTCACTGGCGTATGTAGAGATGTCGATATTGTTGCAACTGTATCATATAGTAATGAAACTCCCAGAATAATGAGAATACTAACGATACCGTAGAGAATCCAAGCATATTGCTTGATACCGGATTCGACCATGTTACAATCAAATAGATATACGACTAGAAATCTCTTTCTTCTGCTAGAAGAGTGGGTTGAATTAGGATTTACTTCAATCGCGGAGAGATTATATCATCTCACTACACTCAAAAAACAATTACTATCAATGCGTTTCGAGGTTGAAAACTTGAGGAAAGCTGCGATTATTCTCATTCTAGTCATTATCATTGCCGGGGTTGCTGTTGTTCTATATCAGATGAATGATATCAACGAAAATGCATTTGACACCGAGGGACGGTATGACCCAAGTGTTCTAGACAACATGGGAGTGATATATTCCAACAGGTCGGATATTAGGTCCTTCAACGAAGCATATAGTGAATCGACAGCCTGCCCATGGGGTTTCATCCATAATGGAATTGACTATGCTTATTATAATGACTCTGATGTCATTGCAGCTGCACCAGGTTTGGTTGAAGAGATTACTCTAAATGATTGGGGACCTGAAGCTCAACATCGATATACAATCAATGTAATGATAAGATTCAATGCTACTGTCAGGTTGGTCTATGGGTTCGAACCATGGACCAACTCTACTGAAGAACAAACACAACAAGTGGAAATGTTCAATTTCGAGGTTGGTACCTGGGTAGCTAAAGGAGATGTAATAGCAAAATTCCTTCTTGCTGGGGATGGGGCGCATATTCATTTTGGTGTTGTTCAAAATAACGAATGGAGAGACCCAACTCTTTACATGTCCACAGACGGGTACAATGAACTCCTAGGTATGATTCATGAATTTGAACCAACTTGGGAAATCAGCTACCCATAATTCAAATCAATCATAATTAAGATGCATCTGAAAAAACTCTTATCTAAGGTCATCCTCATTCTATGCCACTGCCAATTCTTTCGGGCAGATATCGCGAGGAGGAGATTAAAATTACAGAGAAGACTCTGAAGTTAGGAACAGCATTGATGTTCTTCATGTCGTTCTTTGCCCTTATAGTATCCATACTTTGGATCTTGATAACTGAGATTGGGTTTGTGAGCGACTTCCTGTTCTACACAGGTGAGGCGTTTCCAGACTATTTGGCTGCAAATCCTGTGTATGGTGAGATATACATAATCACGAAGAGGTTGATTGGATTTGTGATGTTGGTATCATCCATACAATTTCTGTTCATAACAAAGAAGGGTTATGAAGTAGGTGAGAAATGGGCTTGGTGGGCATTGCTCATCACTGGTGGCATGTTCTGGGGAATATTCCTCGGCTATAGGGTTTACATTGGCTATTTCGCAATCAGTATGATGACATTTGTCCTTGGGTTGATAATTTGGCTACTAGCAATCGTTATTCCATTCAAGGACTTCTTTGGAAAATAGCTGAAGTTCTTGCTAATCTCATCAGTCCTATCGTCTTAAACGCAAACGTCTGATGAGAAAAATGATTCCTATGGCTGCAACACTTCCGCCAATGACAAAAACGATAGTAGTAGGAGTTATTATTATTGGTGGGGGAGTTGTAGGTTCAGGTGTATCGAAGACTCTCAACGATGGGTCACCAAAAAGTGTGACTTTTGACGGGTGGTGATATTCAGCAACATCACCCCAACCAGAAGCATATTTGGCATGTTCACCGCCGCCAAATCCTTTAGCAGTTAGATATGCATCTAGAGCATCATTCCACATTTCACCAAGGATGTTTTCGCCACTCACATATGCCTCTACGAAATACCTATTGAGGTCATTAATATACGTTTGGAGAACTTCCACTCCTCCAATATATGCTATTGCTCCACTTATGTTGGACTGAACTAGAAATCGCTCCATAATGCAACCTACATCAATGTCCTGCAATGAGTAAGGTGCAGGAGCGAGACGTACTGTTTCCCCATGATAAATATTGTAAGCAAACAAATGGCCATTATTACTTCCAATCTGGTCTGACAATGTATCATCATCTACATAATCACTCCATGGCGGTATTATTGCGTATTCTGCTGTGCTACAGGAGGCTGCGAAGATTATTGGATACATGTCTTTGTTTCTAAGATTGTCAAAGGGATCAATCCAAGCATATCGATTGAAGAAACCGATATCATCCTTACCATCACCATTGAAATCCCCTACTACAGGATTCTTATCACCAAGACAGAATTCCTCATGCCATACAGTACATGCACACCAACCAATTCCATCAGATGCAAGCACATAGACATCCCCCAATTCCCAATTTGTCCCTGAAGCATCACTTCTCCTTCCTCCTATTCTTGAATCCTTGAGAAAAAGAATAAGACTGTCATGTCCATAACCTTGACAATCTCCTGACATTATCCTGGCACCATATGGAATATCGCCAGGACAGAAGCCGCCATAATTGAATGATGTGTCAATCTCCATTAGTTGTCCATTTGAAGTGGCTACACGTACATCCCCAGTAAAAGCATCGACGAGAGCAATATCATCATTTGTATCTCCATCGAAATCACCTGGAACGATGATCTCATCCGCACCCAATCCATCAAACATAGGAACTGTTGGCATGAATCCACTCCCGGTTGATCTCGCTACCTGAAATTGAGTGCCATCACGATATGCAATATCATCTAATGAATCACCATTGAAGTCCGCTACATACCAAGAATAGCTACTTGTTAGAAAGCTAGTCGTCCATACTGAAGTAGTTGTGTACCATGGGGACGATGGATTCGCTGTACATACATATACCTCTCCACTCGTAATATTTACCTGGACTAGATCGTCTTGGTTGTCACCGTCGAAATCACCTATCTTAGGGAATCCTGGTGTTGGTTTAAAATAGGGATAGAGATCATAACTATGAGTAGTTAACGGAGCTATTGATGTTGTAAGAGTACCATTCCAATCAAAAAAGTACAGTTCCGTTTCGTTATCTCCATCAAAGTTGCCAACCATCGGAAGACCCTTTTCTCCAAAACAGAATGAATTTCGTCCGAGTATTGAGGTATTGAATTGACCCCCAATTGAATAAGAGAACCAAACACTGTAGTCATTTCCATCAGGACCAAATGATGGGAGGTGACCAGGATTTCCATGTCCTGCGAAATTCACATATCCCTTTCCATAGTTCAGTTCATTTGTAATCATGATGTTGTTTGGTCTGTATGAATAGGGTCTTGGGAGATTCAGCATATCAACATCGAAGAACATAGTATTGGTGTATCCGAATGAAACTAGGTCTGCACCAACATTGCCTGACAGGACATACTGGTCAAGATCATTCACACCATTCGCCACCAATAGTGCTTCTCTCAACCAACTTGAGGATTGGATGTCTGCATTAGTCTCATAACTAATCACTTTGTCAATATAATTACGTACTTCTTCTGCTGAAGATGCTGGAACTCTTCCAACTGCAACGTCAGGAAACATATCAAGACGGTCATAATTAATTGGCTCTATTCCTGTGAATTTCCAAGCCCCCAAGAGTTCTCCATAGTAACCGTTCTTATCATAGTCCCAATCAGCAAAGTCTTCGCTTGAATTGTACAAATCTGCATAGTAAAGATCAGAAGCACTGAACACTACATCAGAAGCGCTGATTTTGTCTGGTTCTGGCGTATGGCAATTCCAATCCATGGTGATATATTTGACAGGTACAACATCACTGTCACCCATCAATAAAACATACTTTATTCTATAACGATGTTGCCAATCCGCAATACCTCTCTTTATCCTCTCAGGTATATCAGCGCCAGAATATGGCGATATGAATTCCTGCCAGGATACAACTACAGAGGTCATCCCTGTGCTATTTTTCCAAGTAGAAAGTCTTTCACATTCGGTTTTGAAATTGATATGAGTGATAATGAGGAGATCAACAGGCTCAACATATTCTTGAGCACTGACTGTAGGACCAATTTGGATGAATAACAGTAGAAATGAAAACATGAAAGCAATGAACTTTGTTTTTACCAATTAGATACACCCCTAAGAGTCAAACCCGATTATTGCCGTATCTGAAGTTGGAATTAAGGAATCAATAGTTCTGCTCTTTTGATACATACAGTGGATGAAATTGGATAAAGCATTTGTGCAACATAATATTCTTCAAGGCATTTTGTTCGAGTAAAAATTTATTACGTAATATTTATTACATATTACATCATACATTATGAGCAATACCGAGAAGGAGGTGAGAAATGGTGAATAGATCCAAAAGAATTGGTGTTGCATTTCTGATAGCAGTCTTTGTAATCGCGCTCTTTTCAACATCACAAGTCAGTGCATTAAAGCCACTACGATGGGAGACTGCATCATCAGTCAACCTTCCACCTTGGAGCGAAGAGAATCCTACATGGATTGGTGATGTCTGGGCAGAGGATGGAGAACATGGTGCATTTTACTGGTACAATCTAGGAGCAGAGTTCTTAGGTCCCGAAGATAGTCCAAAAGTGCAAAAATTCTGGGGTATCTGGTGGATTGATTGGGACGATGGTGACTATATCCAAGGTACACACGATGGTACATTTGTTTATGCGATTAATCAATACACAATAAACGGGAGAGTAGTTGTGGCGACTGGAGATTGGTCAGATCTCGTTGGACATAAGATACATACTATTGGCTTGGTTGATTGGACAGGCGGCATCTATGGATTAGGCTATTCAGAGAGCATATTCCAGATCAATTAGTTTATTCAGACAAGGTTTGTTTTCTCCATGAAAGGGAAGGGGCGAGAGGTAGTGTGCTCCTTCCTCCATCTAATCCAATTATAGATAATTAACGTTGACCATAAAATGAATAATACAGTATCACACTCATTTTCCTCGGTGCAATGCATGTTTATTATCAGAGAAGCAAGAGAAGAAGATCGAGAAAAATCAGTTCAATTGCTTGTAAAGACATTCGGAGATATGGGTATTCTTCAAGATAGCTGGATTGAGTCTTGGGAGAAATATATGAACAGACCAGAAAATAATGATTGGAATTTTGTCGCCACAATAAATGACAAAGTAGTGGCGAATCTTGCTTTCTTTGGAAATTCCAATGACATAATCAGGGGAAAGGAAGTTCCTATCGCAGGAGTCTGGGCAGTTGCGACAGCTGAGGAATATAGAAAGAGAGGTATTCTCAAGAGTATCTACAAGACTGCATTTAGAGATATGAAGGAGAAGGGATTAGTATTATCAATTCTGGAACCATCGCCGTATCCAGGTGCTCAAAATGCATACGAGCGACTCGGGTATGCACTTGCTGAAACATATTCTATATTCGAATTTCCACCTGAAGCACTGAGAGATGTAAAAGGAAAATCATCAATCTCTAAGAGGGAACTGACCGATACTGAAGATCACAAGATCATAGATGCATTATCAAAGGAAATGGCTCAATTCGGATCAAGAGTATTTGTGTTTCCATGGATGCACGTCGGTTCTATTGAGCGAGGTAATTTCTACCTATTTGAGGAGAATTCTAAAGCAGTTGGATGTGCGTTGCTAGTCTTTGAGGATGGTGACAACGGAAAAACGATGAGTATCTATTCGAATTATCTTTCTTCACTTGGTGTACTTCCATCCGTTATCGAACTTGTGAAGCAGGTTTCATCTGATTACACATTGATTAGATGGGTCTCTGATCCGCAATTTCCAATTCCGGAGTATATTCAGAATATTCAGAAACTGACAACAAAAGTATCCGGAAAAATGATGATGCGCGTAATAGACTTCGAGAATTACTGTGGAGGAATCAGAGTTTCACAAGGATGTAATGAAGAGGTAGTCTTGAAATTGACAGATGAGCAGTGTCCCTGGAATGAAGGAATTTTCAGAATCCATGTAGAGGATGGTAAATTGGGAGTAGAAAGAATGGAAGACAAAATCACTCCAGATATTCACCTAAATCCTTATGCATTATCTTCAGTGATGTGTGGGAGAACTCCAGCAATGTTTTTGAGAGACCTCAATTTTATTGAATGTTCTAAGGAAACTGCAAGAAAACTTGATGCACTATTTCCCGTTGAGAACTTTATCTCCTACTTCAGATTCTGAATCATTCGGATGGAAATTTTAGTAGTGAACCCACACCAACTTCTTTGAATACATCTTCGAAAGCATACATCAGAGCAGCTTGACCACGAAGGCCTGTACAGTGACACGGAGACAGAGTTTTGAGTCTATACTCCTTCAAATGTTCAATTGTTTTCTCAAGCCGTTCCTTCGATGCATCATGAAGATGAAGCCCTCCTATAATTGCGATGATATTGGACGAGCCAGTAATGTGAACTGCATGATTCATCGTATTGACAATTCCTGAATGGCAACATCCAGCTAAGATGACGATTGAATCATCCTTCATTTGAAATATCAAAGACAGATCATCTTCTATGAGATCGGGAGTTCCCTTCCTATCCTTAATAGTATGAATCTTAGCCAAAAGACCTGTGAGCTTTTCGAAATCATTGGTACGGGGTATTTCGCCGGTGGTCCAAATTTTGTCCGCGATTTTGTAGGATTTTACTACAGAGATTACTTCTGCTACCTCATTCAATTCATTTGGAGAAAAATAGTCCTTTATTCCGATATGATGTTCTTTCCCTTTATCGTCTGTGAATATCTTGGGTTCGAGAGCTTTAGGATGCAATAGGACAGGAATCTTTCTACCTCTCTTTGCTAGAATTTCCATGAGCCCTCCAGAATGGTCCCAATGACCGTGACTAAGAATAATCATATCAACGGTCGAAATGTCAATTTCCATTTGCTTAAGATTATGGACTAAGGCTGGAGTAGCTCCACCTGTATCAAAGAGTAGTCTCGTGCTACTTTGATCATTGTAATAAACATCCACAAGAGCGGCAAATCCTGCTTCGCCCATAAGCTTTCCAATGTTAACCTTATTATCAACCAGAATGCGAATATTCAGCTCTTCGATTTTCCGAGCCATCGATATCTACCTCTAATGATTCAATACGAGTTTTGTCGTTTCTCCCAAAATACCAGTAAAACAAGATAATACTTGCCACATAGAAAATTATCGCAAATGCAAAAGGAGCTCTTACGAAGCCAGAGGCTAGCATTACGCCTCCAATATTCACTCCAATAGCACGACTCAATGAGTCACCTGTGTTAATAACTCCCATTGCAGTCGACTGCTCATCTTTGTCCAAACCCTCCATGTAGAAGACATCCATCACTGGCCAAGCAATATTCATTGCAAGACCTCGACCTACAAATCCAAGAACTGCAATGGACAGAATTGGAGACCATGAAAGTAAAGCAAGGAAAGGAATCGAGAGCACCTGGAACCAAATGATCGTACCTAATTTACCAACTCGATCGACAATTGCTGGTGAAACAAAGTTTCCAGCAGCAATAACAAGTGTGTAGATCGCAAAGATGATTCCAATTGTTGCAGAGTCAGCTCCAAAAGCACTACTGAAGAAGATATTGAAAAAGTGAATAAACAGCCCTGCACCAAGTCCTGAAGCAGTCCAAGCAAGTGCATATTTGCCTATGAAAGACCGATGGCGAATGTTGGTAAAGAATCTGCTGACAAAATAGAATCGTCGAGGTTTTTCTATTTCGTTTATTTTCGTATTACACACGTTTTCTTGAGGTGTATCTACTGTCATTTTTGCGATAGTCATAACACTCAGAGCTAGAGGTATAAGTGCAATCCACAATGAGTACTTGTATGCCTCGAGCAAGTTTGTGGCAAATCCAAGAACTGTCCAAAGAGTTGGCAAGAATCCACCAATCAGAGACCCTAAGAGACTAGCAACAAGGAAGAATGCAAATCGAACACTGAAAACATGAACTCTTTCCCGCTCAGTTGTTACACTCACTGTGTATGGCTGCCAGCACACGCCTATCAGACCTGAACCGAATCCATAAAGTAATTGTGAGAATAGAAGGGCGGATGGAAGGAGTGTGGAGTATTGGATCACATAAGCAATCAGTGTTGCTAATCCTCCTGCAAAGATGATTCGCTTTCTAGAATGTCTATCAGCAATCACACCTGCAGGTATTGCCAGAATGCCAATTAGGAACATTGAGATCGAGAGAAAGAATCCTATGAAATCTTCTAGGAACCCAGCTTCAATAAGATATAGATTGAAAATCACATCATGAATACCTAGGGCAAATGCAAGGAACATCCAGGAAATGATGGTCAATCGTGCATCACGACTAATCATTCTGATTTTTGCCATGTAACCAAGTCTAACAGGTTCCTGTATCATGTGATTTTCAGAAGATAATCTACTTTTCATCTTTCTCTTTTGGAATTGTAGAATATCCAAACTATTGATTAATCTAAATTTAAGAGTACATCTACAGGTTAGCAGGTCTTTGAGCGATTTTATTAGGTATTAGAACTCTGACAGCACATGTCGTTAACCAATGTACTCTTCATCTGGCAAGTGAGGGATGAATTGCAGGAGTATCTCAAGAACGGTCTAAAAGATGTGAAAGACCTGAATCTAATTTTCCTTCAAGATGTTGCAGAGGAAATTCTCTTGAAACATGCACCGGATGCCCATATAGTAATTGGTTGGAGACCGACTCGTCAATTTATAGATGCAGCAATTAACATGAGATTGTTCATCAATCCAGGAGTAGGTGTTCAACATCACATAGATACATTCAGAGAACTTACACAGACAAGAGAAATCACACTGATTAATGGACATGGCAATACTTACTTCACCGCACAACATGCAGTTGCCCTTCTCCTATCTATAACAAACAAGATTATTCCTCATCATGAATGGATGAAAGAGGGTCTTTGGCGTAGGGGTGATTCATATGCAAAATCAGCGCCTCTCCGAGATAGCAAGATAGGGCTCCTTGGATATGGAGCGGTCAATCAAAAGGTACATAGATTCCTCTCAGGATTTGATGTTGAGTTTTTGATTCTGAAGAGAACTTGGAAAGGAGATGAAGAATTTCCAACACCTGTCAAGAAGTATAAACCAGAAGAGCTCGAGAAGTTCCTGAAGGATACTGATATGTTGATGATAGCAGTTCCACAGACAGATAAGACAACTGGAATGATCGGGGAGAAAGAACTCAAACTCTTAGGCTCAACTAGCTTTCTTGTGAACATATCTAGGGGAGTAGTTGTAGATGAAGAAGCTCTCTATAATGCATTGAATGAAAAGGTAATAGCTGGAGCTGGCATAGATGTGTGGTATGAATATCAACCTGAACCCGATTCAGAGAATCGAAAGTACCCAAGCAAGTTTCCATTTCACGAACTAGATAATATCGTTCTCTCTCCACATAGGGGAGCATCTCCAATGGATGACCTGAAAAGATGGGATGAGGTGATAGAGAACATCACCAGATTTGCTGCTGGTCGAAATGACTTCATTAATGTAGTTCAATTAGACCGAGCATATTAGATCACTAGACTTCTTCCAGTTCATCTAATTTCAATGTGAGTTTCCTTGGATTTGCTAGTAAGCTAATTTCATACCTATGCTGCTTAGGAATCCATTTCCCTTTCTTCCAAAGATGAAATCCTTTGTTGATCTTTTCTCGGATATCACCGCGATATGCAATCATTATTGAAAAGCATTGGAGGACTCGACAGAACCATTCGTTGTCAGCTAAAACAGGATCCTTAATTTTTACGATAAACTCTCCTCCGAGGTCTCCAAATTTACTATCTATATTTGCTACTTCTTGATGTCCATTTAACCTGATAACATCAAAATCATCACCCAAAGATCCTCTGGCTCCTTCAATTCGAAAAGCCTCAAAGGTGTTGTCGGGTCCAAGAAGATAGAACGAGTAGTTTTCAGTGGACAAGCCACCTCTTTTTTGTTGATGAACCCATGTTAGAATCTCACTCTCTTTGCTTAAGACAACAAAAGAAACGAGTGGTTCATCTGAAACAAAACTTGAAGCATACTCCTCTGCCACCATTTCTTCCATAGTTGCAATCCAACCACCACTTTCAGTGAAGAGCTTAACAATGAGTCTTCTCTCAAGGGGGTCAACATCAGCCCAAAGGGATTCACGAATGATAATGAATCCAGATTTCTCTAATGATGGTAGTTTCTCCTTATCATCAGATCTTTTAGCAGTGGAAATACTTCCAATGATTGAGGCATCCTTTGAGAACTGGCGACTCTTTGATCGCCATACCTCAGTCTGACGAAATCCTATTGCTTCGCCATGAAGCTTTGTGGAGTGTAAGTCTTGTGAAAGCACACGATATATTGGTCCAACCTTTCTTTTCTCATCCTTAGGCAATTCTATCACACACCTCTCATCAGGTAAATTACAGTGATAAGTGTTAGTCCATGCTCATGTAGAAAGACTAAAGCCAGAAGCCGGAGGTTTCTTATTCATGAAGTTAGGTGATATTTACAGGAAAATCGTCAATATGGGTATTGACGCAGATCCTCGAGGAAGAGAGAGAGTCAATCAGATTCTAGAGAAATCAAAGAAAGACCTAGAGAAGTTGGAAGGAAGAAAAAAGGAACTCGCGGACAAAGATGTCGCATGGAATCCATACACTGATTGTAGACTTCTCTATGGTAAAGATGACACTGAGATTAAGACAATACTTTCTGGTATTGATATTGGCACAGGTGAGATTGTGCTTGCTGATAGATTAGCAGACAAAGGAACTAAGATTGACCTTGTTCTTGCTCATCACCCTCACGGAATTGGTATATCAAACCTAGATTATGTCATGAAGTTGCAACCGGAACAGTGGGCGAAAGTAGGTGTCCCAATTGCTCAGGCAGAGTCTGCCATGGCAGCACGATTGAAAGAAGTACATCTCAGAACTAAACCTAGTAACCATACCCAGGTAACTGATGCCGCGAAATTGCTTGATATGCCTTTCATGTGCTCTCACACTCCAGCAGATTCTTTGGGATATCAGTTTTTGAACAAATTTCTGAAAGATAAAAATCCAGTTACACTTGGAGACCTAGTAGATACTTTGCTTGAGATTCCTGAATATCAGGAAGCAGAAAAAGTAGGAGCTGGTCCAGAGATAATTGTTGGTAGTTCTGAAGGGAGTGTAGGTGAGAAATTTGTTTTCTTCACTGGAGGTACTTCAGCAGGACCGAGATCAATTCCTAAACTTGCCAATGCAGGCGTAAGTACAATAATTACAATGCATATGGGCGAGGATGTCAAGAAAGCATGTGAAAAAGAAGGTCTCTATGTTGTCATAGCAGGTCATGACAGTTCAGATTCAATTGGGATGAATCTTATCCTTGACGAACTTCAAAAAGAAGGAATAACTGCATATACTTGCTCCGGATTTACAAGACATAGCCGACTCTAATTAATGATTTTCCGGGAGTAAGTCCCGGAATCCATTTACATCAAATGAATAATTGACGACCCAGAAGGTTCATATGTAGCATCTGTACGGAGCGGCACCCGTACCACAATGATAGAAGACCTGTTCATGATTATTGGCGGACTCGCCCTTTTCATGTATGGAGTGACCATGCTCAGAGAAACCTTGGGGAAGGTTTCAGGAAAACGTGTTGTTAAAATTCTTGAAAAAGTAAGTGATGATCCAATAAGGGGTATGGGTGCAGGTACTGCTGCCACATTCATGACACAGAGTTCAAGTATAACAGTACTGACTCTGATAGGTTTTGTAAATGCAGGAATGATGACCTTCAGACAATCTGTTAATGTCATGTTAGGTTCTGAGATTGGAACCACAATAACTGCACAACTTGTATCATTCAACATTGGTTCGATATTCTGGCCTTTAGTTGCAATTGGCTTCTTTACCAAGATGTTCTCAAAGAGAGAGAATCTACAACTTGTAGGAACTGTGATCTTCAGTCTGGGTCTACTATTCCTCTCTATGGATTTTATGAAACAAGGAGCAGCATTTCTGACATCACCAGAATATCCATTCTTTGCTGACCTTATCAACAACTTTGGTGTCATTCCAATTTTTGGGATTCTAATCGGTGCGCTGATTGCAGGTATTACACAGAGTAGCTCAGCTACAACAAGCCTAGTGATTGCTCTGGGAGCTGCCGGCGCAATCGGTCTTGCCCCTGCAATAGCATTAGTAATGGGAGCGAATATCGGGACATGTTTTCTCGAACTTGCAGCTGGTGTAGGTGCTACAACACCTGCTAAAAGAACAGCAGTAGCTCAAGCATTGATTAATGTCATTGGAGTAACAATATTTCTTCCTTTCCTTGAACCCTTTTCATCACTTGTTCAAGCTACCTCTGCAGATCTTCCACATCAGATAGCAAACGCACATACGATATTCAACGTGATTGTCAGTTTCCTCTTCATCCCATTTGTTGGGCTCTTGGTTAAGTTCTGTGAGAAATTAATTCCAGATAAAGAAGGAGAAATTATTGGAAAACATTTCTTTGATGAGGAGATGTTGCACATTCCCCAGGTAGCACTAATTGAAGCAGAAAGGGAAGTGCTCAATACTGCTGAAAAGACAATTCAGATGATATTACTAAGTAAGGATGCGCTTCTCACAAATAATACAGAGGATGCGAAAACTGTAGCTCGGTTGGAAGATGAAGTTGATGAAAGTTGTAGAGACACTGAAGAGTTCATTGACAAGATCCGTGAAGAAAATCTAATGAAACATCAAGCAATCTGGAGAGTGAAACTACTAGCAATTCTCACAGATATTGAAAGAGTCGGTGACCTAGCATCAAACATTGCTGAATTTGTCATTCAAAAATTAGAGAATGGTGGAATTGAATTTTCACCTGAAGGAAAGGATGCTTTGAGTGAGATGTTTGAACTTGTTACAGAGACTTACTCGACTTCAATAAAATCACTGCAAACGAAAAACAAGGATTTGGCAAATGTAGCTGAAAGACTAGAGGACAAAGTGGATGTGTTGGAGAGAAAACTCAAAGCAGACCATGTGGGTCGTGTCAAAGCAGGGATTTGTCACCCACAAGCTGATCAGATTTTCATCGAAACTCTTCGGAACCTAGAACGAATTAGTGATCACGCTGACAATATCGCATACGATGTTATTATGGACACGTGATATGACTATTCATTGTCTTTGCGTATTTCACTGAGTTCCTCATCTAAATCATCAGCATGAGTCATTCTTTTTGGAGAGAGAACAACATCTAACCAGTTCTCATCCATTAATCCTTCCTCAAGCACAATTTCTCGAATTGGTCGACCCGTATCTAACGCTACTTTTGCTACACGTGTTGCAGCTTTGTATCCGATGACAGGATTCAACGCTGTTACAAGCCCAATACTACGATGAACGATATCGAGTCCAGCATGGTTTGGTTTGATTCCTTTGATGCATTTCTCTGTAAGGATAGGTATGGCATTCTTCAGTACTTTCAAAGCTTGGAAGAAGTTGTAAGCAATTACTGGTTCAAATGCGTTCAACTCCAATTGACCTGCTTGGGAGGCAATGGTGATTGTCAGATCATGTCCCATCACCTGAAAAGCAACTTGAGTGACCATCTCAGGTATGACCGGATTGATTTTTCCAGGCATTATTGACGAACCTGGTTGTACAGGAGGTAAAATGATTTCATGAAAACCTCCAATAGGACCAGATGATAATATTATGAGATCACCACATACCTTGCTCAGGTTGGTTGCAATAACTCGTAATAATCCTGAGGCATGGACAAACTCATCAGAGTTCTGAGTGTCATCAACTAAGTTTTCAGCAGTCACTAACTCAGTTATCCCTGTCACTTCTATCAGGTGCTTTTCAGCTAATCTGATATAATCTGGATCTGCATTTAGAGAAGTACCAATAGCTGTCGCGCCTACATTGTGGGTCTTTAGGACTTCCTTGATAGCAGTTATACGAGCAAGGTCTCTTCGTAGCGCACCTGCCCAAGCTGAGAATTCTTGACCCAAAGTAATTGGTACAGCATCTTGCATCTCAGTACGACCTAATTTGAGAATGTCCTTGAATTCCTTCGCTTTTTCATCAAGAGCATTTACCAAGTCCTCAAGAACTATTGTGAGGTCTCGTAAGCCATAGATTGTTGCAATCTTGATTGCAGTTGGATATACATCATTTGTTGATTGACTTTTATTGACATGGTCATTTGCAGAAATTGGAGACATGGAATTTCGTTCTTCACCAAGAATCTCATTAGCCCGAGAAGCAATGACCTCATTGGCACACATATTGGTACTCGTACCAGCTCCACCTTGGAGCATATCTACAACGAATTGATCTTCCAATCCACCGGCTATAACCTCATCACAAGCTTGAATGATAGCATCTGAATACTCCTCTTCCAAATGACCAAGATCTCTATTTGCGAGGGTACAGGCTTTTTTGACCATTGCCAATGCTTGTATGAGAGTCGAGTATTTTGCAAGATTGACTTTAGAAACATCAAAGTTCTCTTGTGCACGTAATGTCTGCACACCCCAATATGCTTCTTTAGGAATCATTCGTGAGCCAAGTAAGTCGCTCTCTTCTCTAAATTTACCAGAATCCAAATAATTCATCTCCAATCTATCAGTCTTGTGTAGCTATTAAATCACTCATTAATTCTTGGATATCTCTTCAGAATCCAGAAGCTTGCCCATCTTTTCTATAGTCAGAACCAGCAATCCAAACATCCTCCAAACGGAGAATAGCCTGTCCGCATCCAAACCCAGTTGCAGGACCATCAGCAATTAAATGACCCAATCTTTCAAGCTCATGACGCACATTTGCCTGAATTCCAGATTCTAGGGCAACGATATTCTCTCCTTGATTGTGGTCAAATCGAGGATAGTCGAGCGCTGCTTGAGGAGTCATATTTGAGTCCACAATTTTACTTATGAATTGACCATGGGCTTGGGCTTGATGTGAACCACCCATGATTCCAAAAACGCCGAAGAAATCATTATCCTTGTAGAGAGCACCTGGAATTATTGTATGAAATGGAAGTTTTCGGGGAGCATAACAATTGGGGTGATTTGGATCTAATGAAAAGAGGTTTCCTCTGTTTTGAAGTTTGATACCTGTTCCAGGAACTACTAATCCGCTTCCGAATCCACGATAGAGACTGTTGATAAGTGAAACAGCTCGCCCATCTCCATCTGCAGTTGCTAGATAGACAGTATCTTTTCCTACATTTAATCCTGAACTGTATGCATTCATCGAGCTATTGGATTTGATAAGTGAAGAGCGTTCATTGGCATAATCCTTTGCGAGCAAATCAGTTAGAGGGACTTCATAGAAATCAGGATCTGCGCAGTGTTGGTGAAGGTCTGCATATGCTAATTTCTTTGCCTCAATCATGAGATGATAGCTCGTTGTATCATTTCTGGCAAACTTCTCAGAATCAAAAGTTTCCATTATATTAAGCATAATCAGCGCAGCGAATCCTTGTCCATTAGGAGGATGCTCGAAAACATCTATCCCACGGTATGATGTAGAAATTGGTTTTGTTTCAATAGTTCTATGGGATTCCAAATCATCAATGGTTAGAAAACCCCCGAATTCATTTGTTGTAGCCACAATGCGTTCAGCAATTTCTCCTGAGTAAAAGACCTGAACACCTTCTAGACCCACAGTTTCAAAGATGTCAGCAAGATCCTCATTTTTCATTATTTCGCCTACCCGAGGATAGCGACCATTAATGGAGTATACTGATTTGGCATAATCATTGATGAGGATACTTGATGCTGAGGGCCATAGTTGAGAAGTATGAGCTGAAACAGGAAATCCATTTCGTGCATAATGGATAGCTGGCTTTAACACTTCACCAAATTCGAGAGCACCATATTTCTCAATGATATAATGCCACATATGCATTGCTCCAGGAACAGTGACTGGAGCACCACCTCTCACTGGTATTTCTACCCATCCTCGATCTAATAGATCATCAAGTGTGACCATGGATCCTGATCTACCTGAACCATTGATACTAATTGGTTCTTTTTGATCAGGTAGGTGAATTAAAGCAAAACCGTCTCCTCCACAACCTGTGCCAAATGGTTCTACAATATCAAGAACTGCTACCGTAGCGACAGCAGCATCAACAGCGTTTCCACCCTTTTGTAGAATTGAAAGTCCAGCTTGAGTAGCAAGAACCTGTGAAGATGCGACAACTCCATGTTTGGCAACAACATTTCGTGAGGACATAGGGGTTTGAAAGAGTATACTCACTGTTTAGTCTATCGCACGAATGAAAAGAAAAACTAGACTTGTCGTGAGAGCGTATAGTATACTCCAGCTAGAATATCAGAACCTGAAGAATGACCTGTTTCTAAAAGTTTAGAGAGTATTTTGGTTGAAGGGATGCCATGCGACAATGAATCAATAAAGTGGTAGAGAGGTTCTGAGTAATATTCATCAAGTGCATCCAATAAAATTGTTCTCGAAAGAGGATAGTCATATTCATTGATTGATTGATATAGACTCGTAGTATCTTTACCAAGAAGATTCATTGTGGAGATTACACCTAAAGCAAAATCATCTCCAGATGGAGTTAGTCCAAATCCAAGACCCAGGAGTCGCTTCACAGCAATCTCAGGAGTGCGGCTTTGTTCTAGAATAGTGAATTGTCTTTCACTTACAGCTTTCTCGATCCCTGAAAGTTTACTGGACTCCCCATCGATTCTCAAAACTGCAGTAGCAATGCTGTGACTCTTAACTTTCAAAAACGGGCGAATAGCATCTAATGTATCATCTATTGGAGGATTTGCTCTACGATGCAGTGAAAGATCGATTGGATGTGACAAATCTATACTCAAAGAATCAAGGATAATTTGCTCATCTTGGAAGTACCCACTTGTTATTCGAGGAAACAGATCGGTATCAACAATTATAGCTGATGGAAGAAGAACACCGTAACGATTTAGTAGTGTGATAACTCGATGATGAAAAAGAAGGGCAATAGCCCTTGAGCTCCAGTACAGAACTCTACCTACTCCAGTATCATGGGCTCTAGTACCGTATCTCAAGGACTGCTTTGATTTCATTTGTGCGGTTGTTGATATCATCTCTCTAAATTCCATATTTCTCAGCAAATGCTCTTAGTGCATCTTGGAATGCTTCAATAGGTGCTCGTGAGATACCTGCACCAACTTGGCCAATGCCAGGTACCTTTCCTCCAATTCCTGTGTTAGATTTCGGAACAAGTCCTGTATCGTTCACCTTAATGATATCAATTCCCAAGGGAGTTCCTCTGAAATTGAGGTTTGGTATCATGAAATCTCTACTCTCGCCAACACTGACCTTATAGCCATCCATAGTCATTTGATTAGCCTCTTTCACAGTCCCTCCAACAAATCGAGTCACTGCAGGAGCTGCTGCTGATGCATATCCTCCGAGACCTATTGTCTCAGTGATTGCACTATCGCCAAAGTCATGTTCTGCGTCTTCTTCACTATATCCAGGGAAATAGAGTCCTTTTGGAATCTCTGCAGGGCCAACAAACCATTCACCTTTCAGACCGCTTACTCCAATACCATAACCGACTCCATTCCGAGTGAGTCTCGTGACTACAGTACTATAATCAATACCATCTGCAGGATCAATTAACGCTTTACCAGCAGGCATTGCTAGGTTGAGATAGAATTGCTCTCTATCTGCAATGAATTTTACACCTTTCCATCCTGCTTCAGTTTCACGAAGAGGCTCCATTATCTCTTTCAAGAAAAGCAGGCTAGATGCAATGAATCTTTGATGGAACTCATCACCCATTGCAAGTCCTTTACTCATTATTACTTTCAAATCGATTGGATTCTTCTTAACAGCTTTTGATAAAGAAGGACCCAGAACATCATTCATCCATCGAAGACGTTCTATAATCTCGTCACTGTAACCTCCAAAACGTAAGATCTTTCCGCGACCTTCGTGCAGATTGCAAAATGCTTTGTTCCCAAAAGGCTCATTCTCCACAACAGCAACATACATTGATGGTGAAGTGATACCGCCCATTGGAGCTGCAGAATCAAATTCATGATTTGGCCTAAATTCAATCTCACCACTTGAAGCAAGCTTATCTGCTTCTTCAAGATCCTTCGCGCGATTCTCTAAGATTAAGACTCCCTGAACTGCAACTTTCATTGCAGGAATCATATCTTTGTATTCAATTGGTGGACCTGCATGTAATATCATATTATCCTTCATTCCGGGAATGACTTTCTTTGCAGGTGCAAAATCAACAAGCATAGCTTTTCCTTTGTTGATTCTGTCTACCGCTTCTTCGTTTGCAGCATCGATTTCATCACGAATGCTGCCATGTTCTTTCTCTTTTGCTTGTGTCATCTGTTTTCATCTCATACCTCTCGTAATTATTTCCTCAAACGTGCGAGGATATCACTGATATCCTTGGGTTTCTCTATAGGAGGGGTCCAATCAATCTTATAGAGCTGGATATCTTGTTTGTCCATTTCCTGATAGAACCATTCAGCTCCGACAGAAAATACTTTTAATTTTCCTTCTATCATTTCGTTGCCTCCAGAACTTTTGCTGCAAATTCAGCGGCTTGTTGTGCTGAAGTAAAAACTTTCACTCTAAGATCCTTCAATCCCTTCTCGATTTTTTCATAATCCTGTGGATCATTAGTTGTACCAGTAATTGATGCAACAAGTACAGGACCTTCAGGGATGTTCTCAAGACCATCTAAGGGATCCATTGCACTTCCGTAACCCAACATGACATCGAAAAGAATCACAGCTACGTCATCTTTTTTGGATTCGTCTAGAATCATCTCGTTTCTAAAACGAGGGTCAATCATAGGGTGGGGTCTTCCTTGAACGTACTCTTCTGCGCCTGTGTCAATACAAGCGTTGAGGTCATCCCAACTACCATTGACTAAATGTTTCTCATCTAATGGTGCATTTGAGAAAATATCAATTCCATTTTTCTTTAGAATGGCTTGTGCTTGATAACAGAGACTGCCACCAACAAACATACCGCGAACGTATTTTCGTCCTTTGAGGTTGAAATCCATTTCCACCTCAGGTTTTGTCAATGGTTTCTTACCTACCTTCTCAAGTACATAATTAACTGCATCATCTAGATAACCAGTTACTAATGTTTGACCTTCAGTATAGGATTCATTGTCACCAAGTGCCACAAAAGCAGATGGACGGTCACTGAGTAATTTGATTACATCCTTCATGACTTTAGAATCAGGTTTCTTGGCTACAATCATTATTACTTCTGAATCACTTAGTAATTCTATTCCCTGTTTAGCCATGATAGCATCAACTTCTTTGGTGAAATCATTAGTCCCAACACCTAAAGCTGCACTAATTCCCAAACCACCCTTATCTAAGAGAACAGTTAATTCTTGGATTCCTGTTCCTGAAGAACCAGCAATTCCAACAGTGCCATCTCGAATAACATTTGCAAATCCGATTCCTTTACCTTGCACAATTGTGGTCCCAGCGTCAGGGCCCAATACAAGAAGGTCCTTTTCATGACCTAATTTCTTCAATTCTAATTCTGTTTCAATTGGAACATTGCTGCTGAAGATATGTAGATTTACACCAGCATCAAGTCCTTTTCTCGCGATATCTTCCACATACTTACCAGGTGTGGAAATGTAAAGTATGGGGAAATCGCCATCTTCTTTGAGTGTTTCAAGATCATCCAAAATGAAATTTTCTTCATCTGAAGATTCAGTCTTACGATTCATTAAATCTAGTGCTTCATCAATGGTATTAGCTGCAGTTTCCTCATCATCTGCATCGACTGCAATGAGAATAGAACTACTCTCTACTTCCTCTGGAGGAGTGAATCCAATACTTTCAAAAATTTCAAGATTCTCACTAGTTGCAGACATGACCGCTGCTTCATTCACGCCTTCTTCTTGTTCTAATTCTCGCGTGATTTGCATCAAGAGTACTGAATCAATGTATCTTCCTTTTACTTCATAATATTTAGTTGCCATTTAACATTCCTCCGTCTATTCTCTCTACTTCTCAATCAAAATAAAGAAAAAAATAGGGGGAGAATCCCATTAGAGAGTCATTAATGGCTCTTTTTTGGGACTCGTCCATATTACTTTGGAACCTCCTTGATCATAGCCATTCTCACTTGGAGATAGCCAAACAGAGGTCCTAATGCAGCTGCTACGTAAGCAGTAATTCCTGCAGCCCAGATGTTGCCCGGTATGAAACCAAATCCACCAAAGTAGGTGCTGAAGAAGATAGCAAATCCGTAGAAGATTGCTGGTGTGTATTTAATTGGTCCCCAGTATCTAGTTCCCCAGAGGATTGGTTGGTTCACCAAGAAGATGATAATACCATCAACTAGTAGCATCAATCCGAGATTAGATCCAACCATTGGGTTGAAAATGTTCATCAGGTATGCACCAGCGAATCCCCAGATGACACCCCATGCAATTGATCCATACATCTTCTTCCAGACAGGAACTGCCTGGCCTTTACCGCCACCACCAGCCGCAAAATAGCCAGCCCAAGTAATGAATACTGCCCACGGCGGGAACATCAGTGCATAAGGTGCAGGGAGTACCCCTTGAACAGCCATTAATACTGTAAGCCCAGCTAGAAATGCACCAGTAAAGGCGGTAGGGATGGTTTCATGAGTCTTAGTCTCTTTGACTTCAGGCTCAGATTCATCATCAAGGTCATCATGAGTTGGAGTGTGTTTTGTTGTTTCTTGCTCCATTACTTCTTACCTCCAATTATGCCTCAAGCTCAATTTCTGTAGCTTTGGAATCATTCCAAGTCTTGGTTTCATCTAAATGACTTTGATAGATGATTCTACCATGCTTGATCACATATTCCCTAGTTGGAACATCCAAGAAGATATCAGACAAATGTTTAGTTCCTAATACATTAATGTCTGCATTCTTGCCTTCCTCTAGACCATAGGTCTCTTCTACTCCGAAGAGCTTTGCAGGATTCTTTGTGATCATATCTAGCAGCATTTTCTGTTGCTTGATTGTACCCAATTGTGCAACATGTTCATAGATTGCACCAATCATTAATAGATCTCCACGACCGAAGGGGGTGAAGGCGTTTCGAATGTTGTTTGATGAGAATGCAACGTTTACGCCACCCTCAACAAATGGGATTGGGTTCAAGGCACCTCTTCTGACTTTATTCTCATCACCACGACCACTGAGGAATAGATCAGTTGCAGGTAGTGGAATCAGAGTAATATCAGCGTCAGCCATTCTCTTTATTGTATCCTTTAGAACAGCAGGGGATACACTAGACAGTGAAGTCATGTGTCCTACGCTGACTCTTCCTTGATAGTTTTCCTCTAATGTCTTCTCGATGATGTAATCGATTGAACGATATCGCTTATCTTCGATGTTATCACCAAAGTCAGCGTGGAAGTCAACAGGTTTGTTGTATTTCTTACCAAGTTCAAAAATCTGATCAATATGTTGCTTGGTTCCTTCATAATCCTTCTCATTGTAAGGACAGCCACCTACAACATCTGAACCCATCTTCATTGCTTCATCAAGAATCTCATATGCTCCTTCTGATTTGACCAAGCCTTCCTGAGCAAAAGCAACGACTTGAATATCCGCAAACTCCTTGTAGTCTTTCTTCAAGTCTAAAACTACTTTTGTTCCGATTGTACGTGCAAGCGGATCTGTGTCAGGTTCTGCACGAATGAATGTCGTTCCATGTCTCAGGAGCATATCAAGAATTTCCTGAGCGCGATGTCTTACTTCATCATATTCGAAATTCTTCTTGAGTGAGCCAGTTATACTGATTGCACCAGCAAGAGTTCCTTCGAGATTTGGTTTTACTTTATCCAAAAGTGCCTTTATCATATGTATATGGGATTCAAAGAAAGTTGGTGTAACTACATCTCCACCGAGGTCAATTTCTCGTTGACCTTTGAGATTGTTACCAATCTTTGCTATTTTCCCGCTCTCAATGCCGATGTCAACTAATGGTTTTTCATCGTCAATTCGAGCACTTTTCAATACAAGTTCATAGTCCATGTTTATAATTTGCTCCTTTGATAACTGGTATGCCATCTTTGTATAAGCACCTGTGTTTGGGGCCTTACAGTCACAGGTTATTATATACCAAACAATAGTTCAAACAGACAAGATTGAGTAAAAGGGATTATCTGAGTGATAAAACTCAGAGAAGCACAAACTCATCGACGAAACATTGAATCAAAAGGTGACCTTCTGAAAGTAGAAGAAGGTCATCGAATACAATGAAAATCAATTACTAAAATTTCGAGGAAGGCACACCAATGTCAGAAAGAGCTGAAAAAATCTTCATCTTCATTAGTTTATCAGCAATCTATTTCTTCTCTATCGTTCATCGAGTCGGAATATCAGTTGTCGCTGAAAATATGATCTCTGAGTTCTCATCAACTGCAACGCTGACAGGACTCATGTCATCGGCTTACTTTTGGTCGTATGCTGCAGCACAGATACCAGTTGGTATTGCATTGGATAGAACTGGTGTTAGGAATACAATTGGCGTTTTTGGAATCTTAGCAATAATGGGTAATTTGACGTTTGCAGTTGGACCAACCATTGGAATAGTAACTCTTGGACGTGCAATGGTTGGATTTGGAGTTGGAGGATTTTATGTTTCATGTCTCAAAGCTTTAGCGAAGTACTTCAATCCTTTAAGATTTGCTACTCTGACTGGTTTATTGACAGCCTTCGGTAATTTTGGAGCCTTTTTTGCATCTGCTCCATTGGCGTTAATATCTGTAAATTTGGGCGGATGGAGACCCGCTTATTTGTTGATCTTCGCAGCAATGACTATTTTCATAATCTTATCTTGGATATCATTACGACATGAACCACCAGTTGAAAAAACAATGGGGCAGAATATTGTTAAAGATTTAAAGACAGTATTCAGCTATAAGCAATTTTTGATCATTATGATGATTCCATTCTTGGGCTATGGAGTCTACATAAGTTTCCAAGGTCTCTGGGTAGGACCATTTCTATCAGATGTCTATGGATTTGATACTGCAACAATAGGATTCTTCTTGACATTCATCAGTATCGGATTTATAATCTCAAGTCCACTTGGAGGTTTTCTATCTGACAAGGTGCTAAAGAGAAGACGACCTGTTTTAATGGCAGGTCTTGGAATGAGCTTCGTTTTCTGGCTAATACTGATAACTGCTGGCGGATCTTTATCTTCTATTCAATTGATAACTATGTTCCTATTGATAGGATTTGCCACAGGATTCATCTATGTGTTCATGTCAATGTCAAAGGAGCTATTCCCTGAGAAGATATCAGGAGTTGGCATTGCGAGCTTCAATCAATTCAATTTCATCGGAGGTGGATTTTACGAGTTCTTCATGGGATTTGTCTTGGACATCACCTATGGAGGTGCAATGGGATTCCCAGCATACCAATTAGTATTCATTATTGGTGCCGTGAGTCTGGGGATTGCTATGATTCTGACATATATTGCAAAGGAAACATTTGGGGGCCAAGCAATGGATTCGAGAGAAAAGTCTGGAATAATATATCAAGAATCTACAATTAAGGACTCTGTGGATTCGACGCGTTGAATTTCATAGATGGAGTTTAGTTGTGAGTGGGTAGCCTTTTTGCTTCCACTCCTTCAACCCATCTAATATAACGCGAGTATCTTCATACCCTGCCCTCTTGAGGATGCTTGCACTTGTGGTACTCCTAAAACCTGAAGGACAAATAACTGCGAGAGATTTGTTTGGAATATTCAGAACTTGATTTGAACCAATTGCTGTTAGCGGAAGATTATGAGATTCTGCAATATGCTCTGTCTTAAATTCGTGAGGTTCTCTTACATCATAGATAGATATGGTTTTTTCACCAAGTAGACCGTACATCTCGTCAGTAGTAATTTTCTCAATCGATTCTAATGACCGACCTGCAGTAACCCAAGATGAGACACCTCCTTTCAGGTACCCGACTATATTATCATACCCAATTCTAAAAAGATAACTCTCTGCGGTATCTAGATCCCCGGGTTCGTCAAAGATGAAAGAGAAGGATTGGTCAGGTCGTAGAGCCCATCCTGCTAAAAGACCCATGTTTGAAAGACTCAAACTAACAGTGCCGGGAATATGTCCAGCAATGAAATCAGGAGGTGGTCGTAAATCAAGTGCCCGATGATTCGAGTTCTCTATTAACCCTTCAAAACTATCGAGATCAACAGGTGCAGGAGGTTGTCGATGAGAAATAAGTGGTGGACCTTCTGTGTTCAATTTCTCACAATGCTTGAAGTATGGAGAGAGAGTAAGTTCTTGATTCACTTTTGTTTCAATGAAATTGTTCTTAGACATGGACAACCATTTGTTATTTCGTTTCTCAAAGCCGATTGTAGAAAATTCCTCTTCTCCTATATCACCACCACATACAGAACCAGCACCATGACCGGGGTGAACTACTACATTATCATCATAGGTAAGGACTATCTCATGCAAGCTCTTGTAGAGTTTCCGGGACATTAGCTCGTGTTTTCCGGGATCAACTAGATCAGTTCTTCCGACCTCATTAACAAAAAGTGTGTCCCCAGTGAACATAATAGTATTACCAGAGGAGGAAGAAAGGTCAGTTACAATATAGCACATGCTATCATTCGTATGTCCTGGTGTATTTCGACATACGACTTTCATGTGTCCAATTTTGAATTCTTCATCATCTGCTAGTTCGATATCACCATATCCGAATTTGGTAGCTTTACTATGACAGATGTCTGCAGAAAGATTGTATGACTGTAACTCAAGTGATCCAATGACATAATCCTCATTTCGATGAGTCTCAAAGATGTGAGTAATCTTACAATCTGATTCTTTTGCCAAATTATGATAAACTAGTGCATCACGCCTTGGGTCGATAACGAACGCCTCTTTTTTTGAACTGACAAAATAAGATAGAGCAGCAATCCCTTCAGAACGTATGGTTGTAATTCTCATGGGCATCGACATGATAATTGATTCACTATCTTTTAAGAAAATAGGTGTATTTCTCAATGGGCAAAGATTTATTCAATTGTTTCCTATGCATATTCGGTTACCATGAGCGAATACAAGGGAGATCCAAGAATCGATACAACTCAAGGGATAATTGTTGAGGCATCTCTTGAATTAATCACAAAGGCAGCAAAGAAAGTTCTCTTTGAATATGATGAATTCAGATACAACATAGATGGTGAAGAACAGAGTTTTGAGGAACCAATGGAACCCGGAGATTATATTGTCTTCGAAGAAAAAATAAAAAACAGTCCTGCTCAGATTGTCGTTGTAACTATCATTAGAGGGCTTTGGTACGTGATATCGACCTCCGAAATGCCTCCAGGAGGGTACGTTTCCGGCCGAGATGCAATACGAGCTGCTGAAGCGGAGGAAAAGAGAGAACGCATTTTCAAAGAATTCTTGAAGAAAGAGAAAGGAGTCGCAAAAGTAGAAGACATCTGCGACTGGAAACCTGACGTTCTTTCAGATGCACAGGATGTGCTTGGTATTATAAATAAAGCATCCAGAAAATTCGTACACTGAATGATTACGACCTACTTCGTCAGTTTTATTAGTTGACTGAAAAAGATGAGGAATGAGAGTCTACAGTATGGAACGAACTCGCCAAGCCCTGAAATGGGACCAAAGGTCTGAGATAACGAAGACACTCTTTGTTATAGCTATTATCGTTGGCGGAACACTAGGAGGTTTTGGTCTATTCACATTAGCAATGGGAACTCCAACACCACTGGTTGTAGTTGAAAGCGATTCGATGATTCCAACACTCTATAGAGGGCATCTGTTGGTTCTGCAAGCGCAAGCTCCAGATGACATTATCGTTGGAGATATCATTGTTTTTAATGCATCATATCACGATAAACCAATTGTGCATAGAGTAATTGAGATTCAAAATGTTTCTGGAGTCTTGCATTATATCACTAAGGGTGACAATAATGAAATGGCTGACATGGGTTATCGTGTCTATAATGACATCATTGGCGTCGTGATTTTGGCAATACCCTATGTTGGCAATATTACACTATTCCTACACGAGCCATATGGTTTCGCAATTGTTATAGTTCTCTTCTTGGCACTACTGATTCTTCCTGAAATCTTCATGAAAGACAAGGATAAGGAAGAAGCGAGAAAATCACATGAGAATGGTGAACAAGAAACACCCAACGTCTAAATGAGTGTTTGCAGAACACCAATATCATGGATTCCAGCAACAAGAAAGGTGCCTATATTTTAGTCTGTTGTATTTTGATAGGGTCTCTTACACTTGCATATTTCACTGAGAAAAGTGAAGCATCAAGCTTTTCAATAATTGACTATGATTACGAAGGAATCGCAGCAGATACAACTCAATATTTTGTGATCTGGAATCAAGGAATCAATCCAGTCGAACTTACAGTGAATGCATCAGTGCTTGAATTTGTAGGTTCAACAGGATGGCCTCAATTTGAGATGAGAGTCTTTAGATTCTCAAATTATAATTATACAGCTGACTCCTTGGCAATTTGCGGGAATCTGGATAACTACACATGTAAACTCAGTTTCAACGCGTTGAACAATAGCCGATACACACTAGCAGTTACTAACGTGGATCCAATGGATGATGCAGTCTATAACCTTACAATATCATCACCATCAGATTTGGATTTCCAATATACTACAATGTACGAAATCAATGAGGTCTCTAATCCGCTGGATAATACTGTAACAATTACTTATTTCGAAAGCACTAATCCATTTCTGTATAGATTAGAGAGTGCAGGAACTTCAAGGGTTGTTGTTTCGTATGTCCCATTTAGTACCACAGATGAGATGTACTTCTTTATTTTCAACAAAGGAGAGACCTGTGACCTTTTTGTAGGCCTGCTTGGTCTTCCATATCTTTCAGACTTTCCATCCCTGACTGCCTTTGTAATTGATTTTGAAGAGTACGGACAGGAAAATGGTGAGATCCTATATCTATGGACTATCAGTAATTTCTCATGTGGAGACACATTTAGGTGTGAATCAGGTCATAGGTATAATTTCTGGATAGATTTAGGCTACTATAGACCAGATCTATATGTCGTATTCGATAGTTTAGGTAGAGGGAATCTCAACTTTGATTCAGATTTACTAACACCGAATCCCGAGGGCGAAATCTCTATTCGGTTATCATTTACAGATCCGTATGTCGAATTCAGACAGCTTCAAAGAGATGCTTGGAACCTCTATCTAGGTGTAGGAGCTGGGATTGGTGGGGTCACAATTTTTTCGATATGGTACCTAAGAAGACGGTATTATTAGTCAAATAGTGAGTCTACAAGACCAGTCAAAGCTTCTGCATATCCATGGGGAAGAATTCCTTTACTAGTATCTTCTATGAATGTTATTGCTGTATCATTATCTAATCTAACTATGAGTAGTTTGGAACCAAGGTCAGAAAGGAGAGATTCAAATTTCGCTCCCTTTGTTGAAGATGGGACAACCAAAACACCACTTACAACAGAGCCGTCATCAAGAATTGACTTTAATCGCTTCCCGGCATAGAATGCTGCAACACCTCCGCTGCGGTCCCAATCTTTGATATTCGGGATATCGATACCAATGCATTGTGGACGTCCATCCTTGGTTATCTCAATAATGATTGATTTTTGTTGCTTGGAATCTTCGAGTATCTTCATTTTGACTTCAGCATTAAGACGTGAACTTGTTATGGTGAGAGCTTCTACTACAGAATTTGTGAGTACAGTACTTGTTAATTTAATTACGTGATCTGCTTGAGGCTCAGCCTCTTGGATAGGTCTATCAAAGAGTTTGGATTCAAGACGAGGAATGAGGAATTTAATGACCTCACGAGGAACTCCTCCTGATTCTCTCAATGCATTATCAATCATCGAATCATCAAACGGAAAGATTGGATTGGGTGGGGCTTCGACATTCTGTTCCATCCAATATTTATTCATTGTATCATTAAGGAAAGCTACTATGTCATCACGTGAAAATAAAGCGAGCTCCACTGGGGGTTCCATTCTAGATCGCATCGGGCCATCTGCGATATTATAGATACGATACCAGACTTCACTCAAACAGGATGCAATGATTACAACATGCTTAGACTCATTATAGATTCTTTTCAAAACTTCAAGGAAGTGTCGTTCACCCTCTTCTCCATAGGTATTGAATGGTCCTTCCATTTCATCCACAAAAAGGACGATTGGTACCTCAGAACCCTCAGTCAATAACTTTAGAGTAGCCAAGGTGACATCATCTTCATCCAATACCGTACGTACACCGAGACGCTCAATCTCAGAATCATTTAACGCATCACCAAGCAACCATCTTCTAGCAAGATCTTGCGTTGCTGGATCAAGACGATATCTCAAAAGTACCTTAACCACATCTGCTGATATTCCAGGATATTCTGATATCAATCGTTCCAGGGCATAGGTGTAGTCGTACATTTCATGGGTTACACCACGCAAACCTCCGAACTTAGTGATCAACATATCAACAGCATCTTCGAAGAGTTTCTCTCCAACCTCATCCACAAGACAAGCATGAAGATGTAGTGGAATACGAACTGGAGAAGGTGGAGAGGGAACATATACAGCTAAGAATTTACCTGCTGCAAAGTAATCCTCTTGATCCTTCAACACCCAGTACAAATGCGTCTTACCAGTTCCTGCACCTCCAAGTATTGGTTGAAACCTTGGAGTACCATCTTTCATAGTAAAACGAACAGCACGAAATATTGCTCGATCAGCTGTTTTGTGAGGTTCAGGGACATCAATCTCATCTCGCATATCTCCTCGCGAAACATAGCGTGTGAGTGGTGGATTCTCCCGCATGATATCCATGTACATGTTCTTATCAAATGTATCAGGGGATTCGGTTGGTGGGCACATTCTAATTAACCTCCTAACTACTTTTGGAAATGCAACATCTTGATTTGAAGTTACCGAACTGCTGAACCACTATTGTTATCATTCCGATATTCAACATTAGAAGACTTGTGCCTTTAATGAATTTGACACTCGATCTACTAGAAAGATTCGCAGAAAATCTCAATGTAGGAATTGTTATTGTTGATGATCATGATAGAATCATCCTGTTTAACAAACTCGCAGGAGAAATGCTCCAGCAGGATCCTCAGTCAAGAATTGGAACTCCTATTCTTAGATGTCATGGTGAGGTCTCTGAGGGACCTGTATTGAAAATGATTAGTGATCTAAAGAATAGAGTAATGGACCACTATGAGGGATGGGTCAATTTCAAAGGAAGGATGCTCTACGAATATATCTATCCTCTTTGGGATGAGCATGGTAAATGTCTGGCAATTATTGAAGAGCTTCATGATGCATCAGAGAAAGCAGAATATCTGAAAGCGAAAGGTGAATGGAAAGATCTACATGTTTCAGGATTAGGTGAGAAAGCACCGCGAAGCCCTCATGAAAAAGTCATATGATATTTGAGTACGTTACTGAAACAGTTATGAAGGGGACTACAAGTCGGAAGTTTCGGAATGTGAGTTCAACGTGGAATCTGAATCGACTACTCTATCTGTCAACCAAGTAACTGACAGATCAAAAGTAGTCGGACTGACTGTCTTAACAGCACTGAGTAGAGTCAGTAACTCATTTCGGGAAATTGTACTTTTTCTTTTCGTTTTATTCATGTTTAGCAGTTCTGGCATTAACACTGATGCGTTCTATGGGTTAATTGTTGCAACAGCAGGATATGTTCAAGCTTTCGCACTCTTTCCTGCAGGAACGATTAGTGATAAGCACGGGAGAGGAGTTTCGATACTTCTTGGAGGAACAATTTCAGGAATTGCTTTGATTCTAATGCCCTTTGCATTTGATATGACAACTGTTCTCATTCTCTATGCTATCACAGGGATCGGTTCAGGTTTCACAATGACCTCAATCAAAACACTAGTCGCAGACTATACTGAACGTGGTGAAGAGCGAACTCGTTCATATGGTATAACAATGGCAGCAGCAACTCTTGCGGCTGTGATAGGTCCACTACTAGGTGGTTTTATTCTTGATCCAGTTGCGTTTCCAGGAATTAATCCTGAATTTCTCAGGTATTCGATAGTATTCTTCCTTTGGGGAGGATTGAGAATTGCTACAGGTGTTACAGGACTAATAACTGAAAGATGGTTAAGAAATAACATCCCAAAGAAGATCATACCTGAAATTGAAGAAGTTGATGAAAAGCCTAAGAATGGTTCAGATGCACGAAACGATACAATCACTTCATTCCTCTTTGGATTAAGCCGATTGATAATGGGTTTCAGTTCAGGTATGGTTGTACCATACATTATACCTTGGATAGAAGCTAGTTTCAATCCTAGTGAAGTTGTCTTAGGTAGTCTTCCTGCTATCTCGAATGTCACCCTTGCAACAGGAGCACTCCTTGTGGGATTTGTCAGTGAACGTATTGGTAAAGTAAAAACAATAACATCACTCTATATTCTCGCACCGATATTGACCATTGGGATGGTATATACTCCATTCTTACTCATGATCCCGTTCTATGTGACTAGACAAATGGTAGCCAATATGGCACAACCTGCAAACGATTCACTATTCATGGGAGAAGTCAGTCAGGTGCGAAGAGGTAGATCTCTTGCATTAACACGAGTCATGTGGACATTCCCACGACAGACTGGGACTCTGCTTACTGCATTCCTCTTGGGAATTGGTTTTCTTGGAACCACTCAGCAATTTGGAATAATTATTTTCCCAATTGCTATGATGCTCTACCCGATTAGTGTTATTCCGATGTGGTTGGCGGTCCGCAGAAATCGAAAATCAAACACAATAGGCGACTAAGGTCGCATCATAACTGTGAAATCAGGATTTGTCTTCTCGAATTCATCTCGGAGAATGTCCATAACGAGAAGGCCCTTGTAAGCGCCATCAATGAATTCGGTCTCTCTTAAAATTCCTACTCGCTTAAAACCTACCTTCTCATACATTCGAATGGCTCGGTGATTGTCCTCCATTGTATCAAGGTAAACACTATGGAGACCTAGAATATTGAAAGCAACCCATAGAATGATTCGCGCAGCATCAGTTCCATAACCTTTGGATTGATTGTCGGGATTCTGAATAGAAATACCAAACTCAGCTCTGCTATGTGGTCGTTTGATATCTTCAAGATGAACAAATCCAAGGAAGCTCCCTGTAACTTTTTCAACTATTGCTAGTTCCATCATTCGATCTTTCCAGGGATCTGCGTTGATACGACCTTCGAGCCATATCTCAAGAAATTTCCTAGACCATGGAATAGGAGGACCAAGTAATCTACGGAAATTCAAGTCATTCCAAAACTTCAGAACCTCATCAATATCAGTGGATTCCACTGCACGAAGGTAGGTCAAGTCACCGTAGAACATACTAATTTGTGAATTTGGTTTCAAGATAAATGTCAGGGTTGCAATCAACGCGCAGTTTGTTCAATATGCAAATTGAAATCTATATAACTTGGAGTTGAAGGATGAGAATCAGAAACTATCAGAATTACAAAGATGAGAGGTCCTGGATTTTCTTGAAATATTTCACTGACTCCAAATCCAACTCCGCTGCTTTGATTCAACCAATCAGTTGTCAGTTCCAACCGACTGGTCTCATCGAGTAGTTCGAATTCTGATGCAGATATATTGAGATTACCCACAAACATACTTACCGTTCCAGATGTATTACCCAATGTTATGACAAAAATCGTAGACGTGATTTGGGTGAAGAGACCTGGATATAGTGGTGTCGAATTGATATCGTATATATGCCATATCCCAGTAGATATTTCTTCACTTACACCTGGTGTTGCGTAGTGGATAGTAGTGGTGACATTAGTGATATAGTTCTGGTACATTGATCCACCGACGTATAGGGATGATATTATTATGCATACTATCAGAGTAGCTACACCTCTCTGAAAACGGAGACTACGTCTAACTTGGCGAACCTGTTTCAGAAATTCGGGTGTAACTTTTGCATCCCATTCTTCATCGACTGGAACCATACTTTTTAGAACCGACCATCGGGGAGCATTTCTTACCAAAACCCTTTCTCCAATCAAAATAAGAACTATGCCAACTAGACAAAACAAACCAAGTACGATGACAAAAGATATGGAGTTTGCAACATATCCGACAAAACCAATCATCTCGCGTGGTGTTTCGAACTGGTATCCACTCAATTGGAAAGCTAGACCTCTTGCAATATTGTGAGGACTCAGTAGTGAGAGATTACGGGTTATAGAGAAGTGCCATACGCGTGTATTAGTGTAAAATCCCGCGACTAATGCGATCACTGTACCGACAGAGCAACCTAATAGCGTATTCAATCTTGAATCATCGACGATATTTGCAACTCCAGAAGCAACTAATGATATTAATATTGAAACAATTAGCAAAGCTGTTAATCCTGCTGGCAAAAAGACGAGTGAACTAAAATTCACAGGGAATCCACTAAGAGAACCAAATAGGATAGGAAGAGTGAATCCTATAATTGTGGCAATAATTGTAAAGATGCTTGTAATGATGATAACATGTAGCACTCGAGTGAGATATGCCGACCGAATACCAACTCTGTCAATTCTTATCTTGAGATATAATCGAGAATCACGACTGCTGAAGAGTAAACCAGCTACAAGAAATGGAAATCCTCCAATTGCTAATGTCATCCCTACTGTATTTACAGTGTTTAACATATTCGCGAAAACTATGATATCTCCGATGTACATAGCAGAGGAGATTAGAAATACAATTGATGTTGATACCAAACCACCTACTACGATCAAAACCAGTTCACGAACTGATATGAGTGGCACATCACTTGAATTTTTAAGAAAATCATCATTCAACGATACTCGTCCCTCCAGGAACATCTCCTATAATCCGCTGAATATGAATATTACTTAATTCCAAGATTTGCACTATTCAAGAAAATTTTACGAGATAACTGATGAGAAGCAATATTTTCCTCCTTTTACTTTAGAGGTTCAATGAGTCTCAGTGAATTCATAGAAATCATAGCAACAAAGAGGAGTGAACCAAAGACAGTGATCCATTCAATAATGGGTCCATGCATTACCAACTCTAAACCTAATGTTGCAGCATCTAGAATGAATCCATAGAGTGCAATTGGTTTGATAAACTTAGGATGCCACAGGAGTGCAAGACTGATCAAAATCAAAACGATGAAGTTCAACACGAAGAATGTTGAAGAAGCAGTCATATGAGGGGTGCCTTGATCTTCTGAGAATATTCCAATCATTATCAAAGCCATAGCTGCTAATACACCGATAACTTGACCCAATATGAAAAGGATGACTTGGGGTTTACTTTCTGTGTGCCATACTCTTAAGCTTAGAAAGAATGGAATAAGAGCAATTCCAGTAAGTATGCATCCTAGATTATAGAAATTGGCTCCAAATGGACTCTCATCAAAATTACCAAGACGGCTAAGATAGTTGGTAATTGGACCATATGATTCTGGATACATCGCCCACGATACAAGCGTAAAGCTGCAATAAAGAAGAATCACGATAACTCCGCAAACAGTAGTTAATGGCCATCTACGAAAATCGATTTTCATTCAACGCACCCACACTGGTATCCCACTCTTACCTGATAAAAGTGCGGAATGTATTATAGTTAGATTCTCCTCTCATTCATCGAGGAAAAAACAATGGATAAGCAATTTCTCCTAGCCAAGATGACATGGCCTGAAGTTGAAGAGATTCTCAAAGAGACAGACATTGTTCTAGTCCCAATTGGATCAACAGAACAACATGGTCCAGCCCTTCCGGTTGACAATGACGCCTATATTGCAACTGAACTTACACATAGATTGGCTGAGCGAATCTGGAGTAAACAGAAGGTGATAGTGGCACCTACCATCACGTTTGGGTACTCACCACATCATATGGATTTCAAAGGGACTATCACATTGAGTGAATCAACACTAGCGAATGTTATCATGGATGTCTGCAAATCACTAGCTCATCATGGATTCAAGAAGATCATCCTCATCAATGGACATGGCGGAAATGAAACAGCATTGTCAATTGCCCTTCATGCTCTAGGAGGAACCATTACAGCAAAGGTGTTTATTGTTGATTGGTGGTCGATGGGAGCAGACAAAATCAAAGAAGTAGCAACGCCACCCGTGTATCATGCCTGCGATATGGAAACATCCCTTGCTTGGTATCTAAATCAAAGAGTATTGGATAAGAAAAGAGTTGATGAACCAGGTAGAAGCATTGTGCCAAGCTTTATTGAACCAGATATGCTTGCACCTCCTCCACATGCATCAACATCGTATGTCATGAAAGATGTTACCGATTCAGGTGTTGTGGGATACTCGACTAAAGCAACGAAGGATAAAGGAAAGCAAGTTGCAGATTTAGTTCTAGAACGCCTTGAAGAATTCATTATTAAAATAGTCAAAATATGAAGAAGCAGAATAGTCCGGTGCAAATAAGGGCACCGGACCGTGAGGAGAGAGTGAATGAAACCTATATGGTTACTCACTCAATAAGTGAGAACAACCTGTGATAGTAGTAGAATGAATCAATATAATATGCATGTTCCACGCCATCTTCAAATATTCATTTTATTGAATTTCTAGAAATTGAAAATGATCGTTTTATTTCATAATGTGTCTAATAATTTTGATATACAATAATTAAAATACTAGTTAGATATATTGTATACGGAGATGCACCAGGATGGAGAGACCAGATTGCTGCTGTTCTTGTGGATCAAGGAATGTCGTTGGTCCAATTCCACAGATAGCAGCATATGAAAAATGGTGGAAATTTCACGATTCAATTGATGTCTACCATTGTTTAGACTGTGATTGCTTTATGCGCCACTTCAAATCGACAACTTACGACAT
>PJER01000052.1 GCA_002825465.1 Candidatus Thorarchaeota archaeon MP8T_1 | reverse complement strand
TTATCATCTTCAAAGATGAGACTGAAGCTATTGCTTGCGGAATAATAGAATATGTGCATCCGGGCCCTTTCAGAGATATTGGTAGTAGTTCATTACCATCAACCATAATGAAACATATCAGAGAAAAACATGGAATTCCAGCGTTTGTGCTACATGGTAGTTGTACGCATCATCAGAATCTCACTACGAAGAATGATTTTCCGAAGGTTCTAAATGAGATAGATAGGTTGATTGAGGAAACAGAGACCTACCCCACAATTTCTGGTCCACATTGGACAGATGGTGATAAGTTTAAAGTATGGTCATTATTTGCAGGCCCAGATGTTTTAACTATAAGTACCAGTGCTCCAGAATTTACAGATGATATTTCCTTAGAAGTCGGGTATGATACTGCAAATATGATTCGACAACAGAGTCCAGAGATTAAAGGAATCTCAATTGTTGATGCACACAATTGTATCAATGATGATGCAGTATCAGTAATGAGAGGAGATTCTGAAGCAAGTGAGTATGTTGGAACTGTTTCAGCGGCAGTGTTCACAACGCTGAATGAGAGAAGAACCCAGCTAGAGATGGGAATTTATACAGTGAATCCAGACAATATATCTCGTAAAGAGGGAATTGGCCCAGGAGGAGTCACTGTTGTAATTCTGAAGACAGAAGTGCAAGAAATGGCGTTGGTATCAGTTGATGGCAATAATGTCAATATGGGTTTCAGAGAGGAAGTAATCAGTTTTCTAAAGGATCAAGGATTTGACAGTGCAGAGATCACAACTACAGACACCCATGTGGTAAATGCCATTTCATTATCAAGTAGAGGTTATCCTCCAGTTGGTCGAAACAAACCTGAAGAGACCCTTGAGCATATTGGAATAGCTGCAACAAAAGCAAGAGAAACTATTCGACCCGTATCTGCAGGATTTGGTTTTGGAAAGGTTGAAGATATTAGAACCTTCGGAGAGAAGGGATTTGATACACTGACCCAAGATGTTGCTGAAGCTGCAGGAATAGCTAAAACAATAGGAATTCGGTTAGGTGGTCTATCGTTCCTATTATTGATCATGATATCATTTCTGATTTAGATGTCCAATTTCGATACAAGTATATGGACACGTACTCAACTAAAATAATCAGTCAGGTGAAAAATATGAGCACAAAGAGAGTCTTTGTTGGGATAACTGGTGCTAGTGGAGCAATTTACGGTGTTCGCCTTGTTAAGGCATTAAAGGCACAGGGTCATGAAGTTCATCTGGTAATTAGTAAATGGGGTACTAAGACTCTCAATTATGAAACAGGTCTAGAGGTCAAGGCACTCACTGCCAAGGTTGACAAGGTCTATGATGAGAATGACTTAGCTGCTGGTCCAGCAAGTGGTAGTTTTCACCTTGATGCAGTAGTAATTATTCCTTGCTCAATGAAGACATTAGCTGGAATAGCACATGGATATGCGGACAATCTAATAGCTCGAGCTGCAGATTGTGCCTTGAAGGAGCGCCGCAAACTTGTCTTAGTTCCTAGAGAGAGCCCTCTGAATCTTATTCATATTCGCAATATGGAAGCTGTAACAGAGGCTGGAGCAATCGTAATTCCAGCATCACCAGCATTCTGGCATAGGCCAAAGACTATTGAAGAATTAGTAGATTCTGTTGTGGATAGAGTTCTTGCTCATATCAGTTCTTCACGTGAGTCAGCTGCAACATGGAAAGGGGAAATCTAGATTTCTTCCAAAGTGAATAGAAATTCCGCACCACGAACATTGAATGGCTCTTTACACTTCTTACGGACGGACAATAGAATTCTCTAACGCGGCACACAGCATGACTACGAATCAATATTTTGTGATCCGTCGCTATTGATATTGCAATGCTTATTGTAAATAGAGCGCAATAGTAAGGGTATGAGTGCAGTACTTGCATCGAATGGGTAAACGTCGACCTATCTCCTCAACTTGTTCAGTATCGAGTGGAGCACCACACCGAAGACATACCCAAGAATCCATCGTATCAGCTAATTCGTCAATAGTAGTTGGAAGCATAGAAACATCTTCACCAAGGGCTTCCATCTTGATGATTGAATGTCGACCATTCTCAGGTCCTGTTATCATAATGACCACTGCAATCTTATTCTTAGTATATTTCCCTTCAGCATAACCACGTATAGTTCCAATGAACTCTCCTGCAAGTACATGTTCTTCAGTGTCAACGACATGGAAGTTCTTCGTAGGCAGAATCTTCTCAGCCTTCGTGAATAAAACTTGAGCATTCCAATCAAGACTTTGCTCCTGTTGAGTTTTTTCAAGACTTGTAAGGATTAGATCAAAATCCTTTGATGTTTTCATCGAGGGTTGTAAGAGATCACAAACAGAACGAATCAGATAAGGTTCTACACTGAGTGTATGAAGTTGATCGAGAAAATCAATATATGAAACGGTTGCTACAATCTTACCCTGTACACAGTCTTTACTCGGATAAAATGTGAATTGAGGACTTCTGAAACCTCCGACCTCGATACGCGTGATTGATTTGACATTCTCACCTGCAAGCTCCAAGCAATCGAGGGGATAGGCAACAATGCTTACGGTGACATTGGTTATTACATACCCACTGTTATTCTCAACCTTGACTTTGTAATCAAACTTGCCACCAACTATCTCACAGCCACGCAACACTTTAACTCCAGATTCAGATACAGTGATTGGTTCAACCTCTGCCTCAAGAGTAACTGGTGGTTCAACCTCTGGAGCTTCAACAGGAGGTTTAGTCATATCTGCCCGAATTTCGTCATATGCAATCTGCATAGCTTTTGCATGATCAGGAGGAATATCATACACGAATTTGCCATGGATGGAACATAATTGGACTACTCTATCTTCGCGTGCTCCAGGTTCAATATATACAAGTTCTAACGTTTCATAACACTCTGGACATTGATAGAATTGCTTGTAGAGGGCAGCTAGGGTGTGTTTTGATAGACCTGGTTTGAACAACCTCTTACTTCGATGGCCATTCCTACATTCGACATCAAATTCAACCAAGCCACGACGCTCCTCTACGTCTCGTAATGTAAGCGGCATGTTGCATTTTGTGCAGTTTAAACTTCTAACAATAGAGGGAAATCTATCAATCCTATCTTCAGTGGCGGATATAACATCGAAAACAGAGGGAGGTGCTTCACGTTGCATCACACCATGTGTGGGGCAAACAATTTGAAATTCTACTTTCTTTCCTCGCTTTCGTTTACGCAAGATGTGGGTTAGATTGCCACATTCATCGCATGTCAACATTGCTCTAGTAATTCGCTCAGATACTGGATTGTTCCAGGTAAGAGGAAGAATTCTCTCAGTTGAATACTTAGTTCCAGGACAGATGCATTTTAATCGATAGCCAGATTTAGTATCTTCAATTGCACGGACTGCTAGAGACATTCTACAGTCTCTAGATGTCAAGGTAGCATGTAAGACTGCATCTTCAGGAATATCAGCGATAGCGCTTTCAAGTGATTCCAGATAGACTCGGGGAATATCTTTCTTAGCTAATCCGTGTACTGGACATGATGAATGAACACGAGCTGAATTACCTCTTTTCTCTACATTAACAATATGACCTGGGAGGCCGCATTTGTCGCAGTGCACAACACGTTGTAAAATTCGTTTGAGTAGAGATGGATCGATTGCTTCTGGTAGAAATCGTTGTGTGCGATGTCCATTTGCACATCGAGTGTCGAGTTCGATTATTCCGCCTCTCTTTTCAATTTCACTGATAGCATATATGAAACCACACTGAGGGCATCGAAACGAATCAATAATAGCACGAGGACTATCAACCTCAGAAGCTGTGACTTCAATCTCAGAAAGCAGTGAATGTGGAAATTCGCGTTTCTGAATACCATGGATTGGACATAACATAATACCCTCTACCTTACCACCCTGCAGCCGTGTTTCAATTAGAGAGAGATTAGAACCACATTCAAGACAGACAAACATCTTCTTGAAGATCTCAGAACCCATTTCCTGAATATTAGCCTCTGAAATTCTTCTTGCTCCTTTATGACCATTAAGACATTGAGTCTCCAGAGTGAGGATTCTATCCTTCATCTCTGCGTTTTTAATGAATAGAAGTTCGTTGCATTTCTTACAAGAGAACACTGGGGCACACCTTAGGTAGTGGTTGATATGACTAGATACCTATAGATGAGAAACCTTCGTTCTTAAGCAAATCTTAGATGGGCCTTATTCATAATCATTCCATTTCGTCATTCTCAGCACTTGTAGGTTCATCTGGTTCAACATCTTCAGCTTCGATATCCTTTACTTCTTCTTTCTTTCTCTTGGATTCTAGAAGTTTTTGCAATCTCGTTAATACAGGAAGCTCACCTCGTTGAAGTGCAAGTGGAATGGCAAAATACACAACTATGACACCACCAGTGACAATTAGAGCAGGGCCAAGAATGAAGACCCATTCTAAGTAATATCCTACAACTTGAAGGAGCCCTCCAAGAAGCATTCCAGGCCAAGCCGATGATACAGGACGACTTAATGATGTCAATGATGCAGAAAAACAGACCAGTGCAAAGCCCGTTGTGACAAAGAGGGGGCCTAGTAACCATGCATAATATCCAATAAACCAAATAACGGCTCCAGCCAGAATTAATAGGAAATTCTTATCTGAAAAAATCTCTTCAAATGCATTTTTCGGTTCTTCAATCATATTACTCACCATACAACTAACAATTGGTATGTGTTGTAATATGGATTACGAATGGGCTGTTCAAAGAGATACTATTTCGAGCCTGCTGCATCTACGCTTTCTAATACTTTGTCCGCGGCATTCTTAAGTTTGGAGCGATAACCTCGTGTAGTATAAACACGTACAGGTTTTAGTATCCTGGTAAAACTTCTAGCCATTGGACTCGTATCACTAATTTTCCAGAATTCATATCCACTAGATCCACGCTCAAATAGAGCAATCTCATCGAGATCGAATTTACCAGGGTAGAAGGTAACTGACGGTCTATCAGGAAAATCAACATAGACATTCTTTACATCAATACCTGAATCATTAGCAATCTCTTCTTCGATTGAATAGATTCCATCTGGAGTAGAAAGTTTCTTCAAAAAGGTAGGATCAGAAATTGCTCTAGCACTGACTAATTTGATGAGGTATCTCTTATTGAAATCAGAGAAGATACGATTTGCAGTTCGTAATTCTTCAGATTCATCTGGACCGATATTTAGAATTTTATGAAGAATTGTCAAATCATCAAAGAGAAAGAATTTCTTCGTTTCTTCTATGGGAGAAGGAAACAGTTGAGACCCAGCCTCATCTAATATTCGCAATAGCATAAGCTCTGCAGCTCTCACAGTCTTATGGAAGTACACAGCATCAAACATATTGACTGCCGCAGAAAGGTATGATTCAAGAGTAAAAAGTGAACTCCTCTCAACAGCTATTTTGTTCTTAGCAATACGAGTAGAATCAAATAATCTATGAAATTCAAGTTGGGCATAATCAACTCCTGCAAAATATGAGTCACGAGTCAAGTCATCTATGAGTTCAGGATTGATTGGACAGTTTAAGAGATCGAGACGTAGACCTTTGATTGGTACTCCTTTTTCAATTACATCCTGAATTTCAGATCTTGTGTACCCATGCTTTTCTATTATTACTCCAACATCTGTAGAGTCAAGAATTGCTTTAGTTAGCTTATATGGTTCAGCACCACGGACTGTTTGGTACTCATCCATAACATTTGACCAAGGTCCATTGACTAACATTCGCAGAAGAGCGGCAAGACGACCCTTCTGAATCTCATCTTGTGTTCCTCCAAGATACTCCAAGAATACTCTAGCCATGTGAATGAATCCTAATGTACGACCCATCAGTGAGATATCAGCCCCTGGATAAACAAGAGATAATCCGACAGGGCCATGAATATAGCGAAGTCTTTGAGATATTCTCATATCTATCAGATCTCGTTCAACTTCAGAGAGCTGTATATAACCATGAATCGAATCTTTAATCTGCATGACTGAGGGGAAATCAGTTACGGGCATGAATACCAACCACTCTGTTACATAAATGGACAGTATTAAAGAGTTTGAAATACGTCCTTTTGCTTTTAGGCGAACCTTCTTAGGCTCTTTTGTTGGGTCGAAAATACATGAATCGACTGTGGGTCTTCATAGCTCTAGGGCTTATGCTAATTGTTCCACCAGTTTACTCAATTGACATACCCACCAACACACAGAGTGTAATTATCGCTGATGCACCAACGAATCCGGTGTCTGAGAGAGTATATGGTGAGAACCTCGCAGCTGAGATCTACAGTGATGTTTCAATCACAGATTATCGCGATATTGTGAGAAAATTCTGTGAAAATGGATCCCGATGGATCAATGATTATACAATGGCAACAGAAGGCACTAACTTACTCGCAAGAAACTATCTGATAGAACAAATGCAGCAATTATCTAACAATAAAGTAGAAGTTAGAATAGTTGGAGACTATTTCAATATAGTCGGTAAACTACCAGGATATCTTCCAGGAGATAATCCAGCAATTGCTGTAGCAGCTCACTATGATAGTATTCAGGGGTCACCCGGTGCAAATGGAGACGGGAGTGGTATTGCTGTAGTACTATCACTTGTTAGAATGTTGTCGAAGTATGAGTGGCCACTTGATATCTACTTTCTAGCCTTCAACGGTCACCATGCATTTAATCCCTTGTCTGGGAGCCCAGAGGTGGCATTAGATTTCCAATTAAATAACACCGACATACTTGCCTTCTACAATGTCGACACTCTACTTGTTCAGGATCCTGATGGTGTACCAAGCGAAAGAATAGAAATTGGATATGCGAATGCAGGTCAAGCAAATTATCACAAGTTTCAGTACTGGGCTGAACTTGCAAGAATGATGAGTAACAATTATGGTTCTAATTTAGTTACTACTGTTCTCTCTGGAGATTTTCCAATATGGGAGTCATCAGATCACTTTGTATTCTTTGAGAGAGGATTTAATGGAGTAGTTTGCTTTTCTGAATCAGGTCATGCAGTGGATGGAAACACAGGAACACCTACGGACTATTGGAATAATGTGGAATTCAATTATAATCTTGGAAGGGAAACTACAGGTGTCATCGGGGCGAGTATTGCCTTTACGATGAGCCGAAAATATGGTTCACCAACTCAAATAGACAATTCCATTACACTAGAGCCTGGACAGTATGATGTGATACAGATTGCAGTAACAACTCCAACAATTATGAATATCTCATCACGGTGGTTTGGAGGTACATCTCGCTTTCTTCTATTTGATCCAGATTTCTCTCTTATCTCCGAAGAGGTATACAACTATACTTCTCCATGGATGCCAACTGAAATCTTCAGTGAACAATTGACCATGAAGGGAACACATTATCTAGTAATTCAAGACACCGACTCTACTTCGGTTGGTTATGATGTCACAATAACATATGAAACAGATATCGATGGGAATAACGTTCTTGACCAAGAAGAGTTCTGGTTAGACCAGAGTTATTTTGAATCTGATCAAGACGGGGATACATTATCTGATGCTGAAGAGATTCTTCTTGGGACAGATATGTATAGTATAGATTCTGATCAAGACTCGATGCCTGACAATTATGAATTGGCAATGGGATTCAATCCACGAGATGCTTCTGACGGAAATGATGATGCTGATCTGGATGGATTATCAAATGCTCAGGAATATACAGGTGGTTTAAATCCGTTCTCTGCAGATTCTGATTCTGACCTTATCGATGACTTATGGGAGCTAACATATGGCCTAAATCCTCTGAATCCTGATGATGCTAATTTGGATCTAGATGGAGATGGTTACACTAACCTCCAAGAGTACCTTGCTAATACGGATCCAACAAAGCCGGAAACATTACAAATTCCTCTTGATTGGTTCATCTACCCGAGCATAGTGATTGCGTCTACCGTAGGACTTCTTTATATTCGCAAGAAGAATAACGAGATGATTTCTTAGAGGTAGGATAATGAAGAACCAAAATCAGATTGCAGTTGTCCTAGCAATCTTGCTCATTTCATCATTGGGAGTCTTAGTCATTCCAGCTGAAACTAATGAGGTATCCAGACCATTCAATATTTATCATCCTGCTTCCGAAGCCATAGAGAGAGTATATGGTGAGGATTATTCATGGGATATTTGGAACTCAATTTCTCAAACATCCTACATAAACTATGTTAGACAAGTCAGTGAGAATGGCTCAAGATGGATTCAGAGTACTGCTCTCTACAGTGAACAAAATGCGCAGGCTAGAGAATATATTGCGGATGAATTGGAACGGGTTTCAAATGGTCGTATCGAAGTTGAGACCATAGGGAAATGGCAATCTGTTGTTGGCAAGCTTCCAGGGTATTTACCTGGAAACAATCCAGTATTTTTAGTTGGTGGACATTATGATTCGGTTGCAGGTGTGGATGGAGCAAATGATGACGGAACTGGCGTTGCAGCGATGCTTGAGATAGCAAGAGTAATGTCTGAATATGATTGGCCCCTAGATATCTACTTTGGAGCTTGGAATGCAGAGGAAATAGGTCTCTTTGGTTCTCAAGAAGTTGCTCACGAATTTTATAATCGAAGTATTGACATACTTGTTCATTATAATGTGGATATGTTATTAGTCCCAAATTTAGACACGAGATCTGTTTTCATGGTATACCCAGAAGGTAACTATCACACTGGAAAGTATTGGGCGGACTTAACCGTTCAGATGAGTAATACCTATGGTAATGGAAGAATCGAACCTGTGATGTCCTCAGAATTCAGTGCATGGACCAGGTCAGATCATTGGCCATTCATTGAGGAGGGATACGCGTCATCACTCTTTGCTCACGAGAGTGGTGGATATCGAGATGTCTGGTATCACAGAGCTGGTGATGTTTGGGACAATCCCGAATACGACTATGCAGTTGCAACAGAAGCAGTTCGTTCTATTGGTTCTGCCATTGCATTCACACAAGCAAGGGCGTATGAAAGTCCTACACATGATGAGCGTTCTTTTACTCTTCAACCAGGTGGTGAAAGAAGATTCTACATGACCATTACGACTGACACTATGATTAATGTTAGTAGTCGTTGGTGGGGTGGTGCCGCAACCTATTCAATCTTTGATCCAGAGAGACATCTAGTAGAGCAAAAAGTATTCGATGATACTTCAGCTTGGGAACCGACAATTGTGCTAGAGACCCCTGTAACACGACAGGGAGTTTATGAACTTCGAATATTCAACCACCTAGGAACAAGTACAGGATATGAGATGTCTTGGGCATATGATTCGGATATAGATGGAAATGATATTCTAGATAGTAAAGAGTTCTGGATAGATACAGGTCTTTTTTCCTCAGATCAGGATTCGGACACATTAACAGATGCATATGAAATGATCATCGGCACGGATTGGAAATCAGCTGACTCGGACCAAGACTCAATGCCAGATAATTGGGAACTTGATTACGGATTTGACCCATTGAATCCTTCTGATGCCGCAGCTGATGCTGATGGAGACTCGCTTTCTAATCTGGAGGAATTCTTACATGGAACCAATCCATTGTTAATTGATAGTGATAATGATGCACTCCCTGATGATTGGGAGATTGAAAACGGATTGAATCCAACTATTGATGATGCTTCTGAAGACCCAGATAATGATCAAATAACAAATCTAGAAGAGTATAAAGCTGGAACTGATCCTAACGTACCAGAACCTAAACCGCTTGATATCCTTTTACTTCCTGCAATTCTTTCGAGTGGAGTAGGAATAGTAATTCTGATTGCAGTAGTTATCCTTCGGAAAAGATGATGGAATAGATGCGATAAAACTTCAAAACCCCTGATGCAAGACGATTGATGGGTATGGTGCACGAGATTTGCATAAACGAAGTAAGAACTCTTTGAAACTAGTTGAGATTCAAGAGAGTGTACTACCTGAAGACGAATGGATAATTGGCATATCCAATTTAGAGTATTTCAACGGAGTTGGATATTCTATGCCAAGTGGGGTTCGTCTTGATGGCACTATATCTAGCCAGAGTGGGCTCTTAACAGGAGGTAGGATTTCTGCAGATTTACCTCAGAGTTCCAATATTGATGATCCTATACGTCTATCTGAAAATGATGATACAGAACAAGATGCACTCCTTTCGCAAGCTTACAAACATCAAGAGGATGGATTGCAAGCTTCAAGCAATGAATCAGAAAGAGGTCCAATTATTGATAACACTGAAAGTGATTTCTTGTTAACAATAATGGGAGAGAATTTCGAAGCAAATAATCTCTATGCATTCCTACCTGGTATTTTCTATTGTTCCTCACAGCAAACATCTGTCGATGCTGTTCTCATAGAAGTCACTCAACAACAAAAATTTGGAATGACCCTTTCAAGCTTTAAACCTGAAGATGTTCGACCACTTGATCTTTCACAAGGCATGATGCTTGACGAAAAAGGGTTTGGAAAATCAATACAACTTACTGTGGAAACTCTTGGTAGTTTCCACTCGGAGTCATTTCTAAAAGATTCTGGCATCTCAGCCTCTGAAATACAATACTGTAGAGAAATTGAACTTGCAAATCGATTATCTCAGTGGCTCACCCTACCTGTGTTAAAACAAGCATATGCAACTAGCTCATTCCTTCAGACCAGATTGATGAAACTACTTGATGATATTGAGTTCTTTGGATTATTTCCAAGAAGACGAATATATGTAAGAAATGAGAAACATCCTTACGGTAGTATAATTGAAACAAAGTATAGAGGATTAGATAGTATCCTCACATTGAGTGATACCACCGGCATTGCCTGCCCCTATGAAGTAGATTTGGAGATGGAGTTGAAGGCTCTCACCTTCTCGAAGATGCTTGGTATTGGTACAGAAACTGATATTGAAGCAGCAATAATAGATTTGTTTTCACTCATTAGTGAAGAATTGCAACTGAAGACCTCCAAAGAGGAAGTCCTTAGGAAATTCACAGGGAGGTCTCTATACTGAGTGAGTTGAGTAACGTTGCACGAACTATCGTCAGTAATGTCAATCAGAGCTATCTCTTCCGTATATTGACAGAATGGTACGAACAGGATACACTGCAAATACGTGAAACCCTTGGAATCAGCAGCTATTCTGAGACTGCCTCAAATCCAGTGGAGATTTTTGAATCTGTACGGAATCACATTCTAACAAAATCATTTCAAGATGAGGAAATGGTTAACTTTCTATTGAATATTCCAGAGTGGGTTGGATTTCGGGTTGATACAGAATTTATTCAGACAGGAGAACAAGCAATCAATGCAGCACGCAGGAGTGTTATCGCTCTAATTTGGATACTTCTCATCCCACGTATTTCAATAGGTCACACAATTCTTCCAGAGGATTATGAAGGACAGGGTATAAGGACAATCATAGAGCATCTACTTAGAAATGATAATACAAGATCAATTCTAGATACTATAATTGATTCAGAACTTGAGAAACGGGGATATGAATCAGACTTTTTCAATATTACAGAAATTGTGATGGGCTACAAGATTTCAGAATCAACAAGAATCAATCGCTTACGATCGCTGATTGCTTTGGTCATGATGAAAGCAACAGATTGTCCTTTTGACTTAGATAGTGTTTTTCCGTTGGATGAGGAATCATTAATCCTTGAAACTGAGGCATACATCATCACTATGCATGCGAAAAATACCCTGCTAAACGCTATTCGAGGTAGTAGTTCAGTTAGACCGTTTGAATGGCCATTGGTTGGTACAAAACGAGTATTTAGTGGCATATTGAACGCGATAAGTGTCATGATGAAATACTCATCTAGATTAACAACCTCTACAATGTACAAAACAACAAAAGGACAGCCTAAACCTTGGTCAGAGTCAGAGTTCATTTCATACCTTTTAGACGAGATAGCTGATAATTATGCTGATTCTGTAAGGAAACATACAAAGAGAAGTAAGAATGATGAGTTATCGAGATTCCTAGATTTGCTAAGGGGAGAGAATAAGGAAATAACAGCAAGAGTGATGGAATCGGAGGATAAAACCGACAGCCTCTATGAAGAATTATCAGAATGTAAGAAGAGAGCGAGGATTGGAGAAAAACCACAGATATCTCCAGAGCGTAGATTCAAAGTAGTTCTATCTACTCTTAAACAAAGTTTGGAAGAAATTCAGAATAGAGACATATCACTCGACGAAATTGTAGATCAAATATCTATTGCATTCAATACGATACCAGATTTGATATCAAAGCATCAAGAATCGCTTGGAAGTGAAATGGACAAATTTGCAGAGGAACTCTGTTTTGAGGTTTCATTTCGAATTCTTGACCTTCTGAATCTTGGGGAATACCTCAGTGACCTTCCATGGATTGCAAGATTCATTGCAGAAGAATCAACCATGATTGATATCTCAAAGGGAGAAATAGATGAACTCAGAGAAGAAAAGAGAATACACAGGATTGTTTCTGCATTTGCCGGGGGCGTAGCATTCCTAGTCATGCAGGCAAGATGAATAAAAGATTCATTTACTATAACTTAATTCCAATAAGCTACGTGAAAAGTAACATTCATAGCAGGGAACCCATTAGGGTGAAAATATGCGGAAACAATTGTTTGTTGTTCTTCTAGTTTGTATGATGTTTCTTCCACAGGGAGCGATGAGTGGGGCAATACATCAGGATGAGTCTGCAATTCCTAGTCAAGAAGAACAGCCTCCAGTATTTGTACCGCGGGTCTATGGAGAAGACTATTCTCTCGAGATTTTTTCGTCATTCACACCAAGTAGCTTTCGCGATTATTTAATTGAAGCTACCGAAATCGGCACGCGACATGCACTTGATGCAACAGATGCAGCAAGACCAGATGGGAATAACTACAAGTTCCGTCAATGGTTACTACAGAAACTGAACAATATATCCATGGGAAGGCTTGAGACCCAAGTCATTGGAAAGCATCTTAATGTTCTTGGAAAACTACCTGGATATTTACCAGGAAATAATTCTGCTTTTGTCATTGCATGCCATTATGATTCATGGTATGCATCTATAGGTGCAAATGAAGGAGGATCAGGAATTGTTGTCCTCTTGGAACTCATTGAAAAACTATCTAAATATGATTGGCCACTAGACATTTACTTTGTCTTTGCAAATTCACGGTATGTTCAATGGGGTCCCTTTGGGAGTATCGAAATGGCAGATTACTTGTATTTACAAGGTGTTCAGCCTTTAGCATTATACACATTGGAAGCATTACTGGTTGAAGATTCAAACTTACCTCAGGATGAACGCTTGGAGATGGTCTATCTTGATGGGACATCAGATGTATATCATGTTGGTCACTACTGGGCAGATCTTTCTGTAGCTATGAGTAAGAACTATGGTGGAAATCGAATTGTGGCAATTCCGCATACTGAGTTCAATTATTGGGATTATCGATATATTAGCCAGACGTATTATTTTCCAAGATTCCAGAATACTCTAATTGGTATTGAATCAGGGTTTGGTAATGATGATTCAATCAGGTCATTGACAGATGTTTGGAACAATCTAGAGTTTAGATTCCATCTCGGATCTGAGATGACAGCTGCAATTGGTGCAAGTATCGCATTTACAATGTCCAGAGAATACGGGAAACCAATTGTACATGAATACAATTATGAACTAGAAATTGGTGAGAGTAGGAGCTACTACATCCCAATAAATGCTGCAACAATTCTAAATGTGAGTTCAAGGTGGTTTGGTGGCAATATTTCATATTCCCTTTTTGGCCCAAATGATAATTTGATTGCAATTCAAGAATACCGCCATACTTCACCATGGACTTCGACAGATATATTCTCACAAGCTACTACAGAAAAAGGAATTCATAGATTAGTAATTGAGAATTTAGGGTTTAGTGAAGTTGGTTTTCAATTGAGTTATACCTATGACACTGATACTGATGCAAATGGTATAATGGATAGTCAGGAATACTGGCTTGATGCAGCTCTGTTTGAATTAGATGATGATGGCGACACCCTGAGTAATGGATATGAAATCATCTTAGGAACGGATCCCAATTCGGTAGATTCAGATTCAGATTCTCTACCAGACAAATATGAGGTAGAGAATGGATTCAATCCGACCTATGCAGAGGATGCAATGGAAGATGCAGATTCTGATTCGTTATCAAATCTCCAAGAGTATCTCCTCGGACTTGATCCCTTCTCAGCTGATAGCGATCAAGATGCATTACCAGATGGATGGGAAGTAGAATATGGACTTAATCCATTCTTAGATGATGCAAATGAGGATCCTGACGAGGATGGTAGAACCAATTTGCAAGAGTATCTTGATGGAACTAATCCGATGGTTGCAGATATTGAACCAATTAGATTTCCAATAGAGTGGGTTGCAATTCCATCACTAGTAATCACACTAGCTGTTGGATTCTATGCATATAATAGACATCAAGAGCGTACGTGGACTGAGTACTAGGTAAAGGTCCTCAATACAACATCCCATCGATGTTGGATGAATGCCTCTAATTCAGCAATCTTCTTGTCATCACGGGTAGGCTTAAAGAGATGGGAGAATCGACCCTGCATCTTGAGAAATTCGTCTATTGGTTTCCGCTTCTCCGGATCTTGGAATCTCTTGCTCTCACGTCCTATGGTGAACTCCTCACCTAATCGTTCCCACTGAATCCAATATCCAGTCTCAACTGCAAGTTTACCAATCTCAACACCCTTCTCAACGGGATAGTTCCAAGCTTGGGGACAGGGCAGGAAGATGTGTCCGAACTTTGGACCCTCAATCTCCTTTGCTTTCTGGAACTTCTCATAGAGGTCTCGGGGATAGGCGGTATTTGCAGTGAATTGGTATACTGGCTCGTGTGCAGCCACAATAAGGTCAAGCATCTTCTCAGGTTCGGTCTTTCCGAACCATGTTGTTGTTGTCTTTGCATGTAGAGGTGTGGCTCCAGATCGCTGAGTGCCAGTGTTACTGTAGACCTGATTATTGTAACAGATGTAGAGGAAATCAGTTCTACGTTCAAGTGCACCACTCAGTGCCTGAATGCCAATATCGAAAGTTCCTCCATC
>PJER01000051.1 GCA_002825465.1 Candidatus Thorarchaeota archaeon MP8T_1 | reverse complement strand
AACCAATATGAAAAGCCTCCCTGGTATAATATACTCTGATGCATTCACATATCGACCGTCATATAATTTCAAGGGACTCAGGAGACTCCTTCTCGAGGAGGCTGTTCAGAAGGCGGGGGTTTAGACAGGTTCCGGTCACTCTGTAAAGTTCTTACTTTACAAAATGACGCTCTTTCAGACTTTTTGTGTACTCCTATCAGCCTCATCCCTGACGCAGCTAGATATCCTGTTTTGTATCTGTTATACTTGTGAATCAAAATGATGGAATCACAAGAAAAAATTAGGGAAAGTGAAAGTCGAACTGCAATTGAGCTCCATGGGCTTAGTAAAGCCTTTGGCGACTTCTATGCAGTTAAAGGACTTAATCTTCAGGTACCGAAGAACTCAGTCTTCGCATTCCTGGGTCCAAATGGTGCTGGGAAGACCACCACAATCAAGTTACTCTTAGGTCTGGCTAATCCCACATCAGGCGGTGGAACCATTCTAGGTCATGATCTCATCTCGGAGAATAGGAGAATTCGTTTTCGAGTAGGTTACATGGCTCAGAATCAACAGTATTCTCAAAACATGACACCTCGGCAAATCCTCCGATTTGCAGCTGGATTCTTCTATCAGAATGGAGGTGGGCAATTAGAGAATAAGATAAGCGAACTACTTCATCTGGTCGAGCTAGATAGACATGCTGACCGAAAGACAAAGGGATTCTCAGGTGGAGAACGACAGCGTCTTGGGATTGCTCAGGCTCTAATCAACGATCCTGACCTGCTCATTCTTGATGAACCTGCAGCAGGACTAGATCCTCAAGGTCGAGAGGATGTCCTTGATCTGATGCAAGCTCTTAGTAACCGAACTACTATTTTCTATTCAACGCATATCCTTGATGATGCACAGAGGGTCAGCGATCGTGTTGCAATTCTGAATCGAGGGTATCTCGTAGCAAGCGCATCTCTGAGTGAGCTTCTTGCGGGTACTGAAGGCACTGTCTATACAGTGACTCTCAAGGGTGACCCAGAGAGAGCGAAAGAGCTAGTCACTAAGCAGTCCTGGGTTGACTCTGTACAGACTTTAGAAAAGAATGGAAGGACAAAGTGGCTAGTCTCAGTCAGGGACGAAGCCATGGCAGAAGAGGAACTGTTGAGACTCATTCTCAGAGATCGGTCTCTCTCTATCTGTGAATTTGGCATGAAGAAGTATGAGTTGGAAGAAATTTTCATGAAACTTGTGGAGGATGATAGAAGTGACAACTGAAATTATGCGACGAACTAATACCGAACCCTGGCACGCAGGGATGAAGAATCTGATTAACCGTGAGCTATTTCACGAACGCAGTAGGATGTACTGGATACAGCAACTAGTGGTCTGGGCTCTCTTTACAAATGGAATGGTTGCTCTTGTTCTAAGTATGTCCAATGGCATCAGTGGCATAGTTGAAGGAGCGGAAGCAATGTTATCCATCTCATTGGCTATTTTCTATGGTATGCTAGCCATGTTCATGTCAATCTTCATCCCAATATTGTTGCAAGGCACAATCATAGATGAGAAAGTATCTGGCATTGCTGCATGGATTCTGTCAAAACCTGTGTCAAAGAAGGCATATATTCTCTCAAAGCTGGCCGCTAGTATTCTAGCAATCATCGCTGTCTCTGTGGTCATTAACGGTGTCATAGGCTATGTCGTCTTTAGTGCATTTGGTCTTGCTCTGAATATACCTGGATATATCATGACTCTAGGACTTTCAGGTGTCGTTGTGGTCTATTTCATCAGCCTAACCATAATGATTGGTACCTTTACAACAAGCAGAGGTAAGGTACTTGCAGCAGCAGTAGGTTTGGGACTTGGAGCACAGATCATTGCACAATACTTCCCCCTAGTCTTACTCATAATCCCATATGCCCTTCCAGTGATAGGTATCGGGTTTGTGATTGGGACTTCTGTTCAAGGCATTGAGTTAATACTCCTATCTGCTTGTGTTCAGATTGTCGTGTTCATAGCCATTGCAATCTCTATGTTTGATAGGACCGAGCTGTAAACTGGAGAAATCATAAAATGAATTCGATTGAGATGATGGAGAGGTTTCGGCAGTTCGCCGCTGCCGACCTCTTTTTTCTTCACAGACCAAGAAACCAAGTATCAGAGGTTCTCCTCGAAACGGAATTGATCCGTATAGTCTTAACAAGATACGAGTACAACAATGATCAGATAGAGGTAGATGTTGAGGTCTCTCTACCACCATTACCAAAATCAGATGATATGACAGTACTCCAGAGGTTCATTGATGTCACTATTGAGACCTTTGAATATCTCAAGCGCTTTAGAGCCATTGGATTCGGTCTTGAATTGTTAAAGGAGGAGGGTATTTTGGTTGCTTCAGGTACCCTTAGCACTGACACAGAAAGTCATGTGTTCGAGGTTCTTCAACCTCCTCAAACCCCTATTACAAACCTAGAAGATGTGGACTGAAACAAGCTTCAGTCCCACTTTTTCAATACTTTATTGATTGTACTACAATCTGGTGATTAATATCAGAGATGCCAACTACTAATTCACATCTTTGTGTTTCGCTCATTATTTGATTTAAGAACCTAAGATTAATTCAAAGTGCTCTATGATAACTCTTAAGATTCAACACAACTGCATTATACATTAGTGATAATATTTTGACCAGAATGTTTGGCACAAACGGAGTCCGTGGTATCATTAACAAGGACATAACCGTTGAATTGGCTCTACGGCTGAGTCGTGCAATTGGGACTGTTTTAGGTCCTGGTACTATTGCTGTTGCACGAGACTCACGAATGGGTGGTGAAATGTTCACCCATGCAATAATGGCAGGATTGACCTCAACTGGATGCTCAGTCATCAATCTTGGTCCTACTCCAACTCCCACCTTACAGTATATGGTTCCCAGATTGGCCTGCGTCGCAGGAGTCATGGTTACAGCATCGCACAACCCACCTCGTTTCAATGGAATCAAAGTCATCGGGGCTAATGGAATTGAGGCATCTCGAGAGACCGAAGATCAGATTGAAGCAGTATACCATTCTAATCAATTCAATATTGCAGAGTGGAACAAAATCGGAGAAGTCACAACTAATGCTACTGCAATTGATGAATATCTAGAGGGAATCAAATCGCATGTTGATGTTGATAAAATACGTGAAAAGAAACTGAAAGTAGTAGTAGATGGTGCCAATAGTGTAGGTAGTTTAGTAACTCCCCGATTACTACGAGAACTTGGGTGTTGGGTTATTTCAATCAATTCTCAATTAGATGGCACTTTTCCTGGAAGAAATCCTGAGCCAATCCCTGAAAATCTTGTAGACCTCTCATCTGCTGTGGTATCCATGAAAGCCGATTTGGGAATCGCACATGATGGAGATGCAGACAGAGCTACATTTGTCGATGAAACTGGCAGGGTTCTTTGGGGTGATCAGTCTTTCGCATTGATTGCCTCGCGAGTCCTAGCTAAGAAACCCGGTTCGACTCTAGTCACACCTGTTTCAAGTGGCCGTTTGATAGAGGACATCGCTCGAAAAGCAGGTGCTAAAATTGACTGGACTGAGGTTGGAAGTGTTGTTGTTTCACACAGAATCGAGGAGATTCGTGCAGAACTTGGTGGAGAGGAAAATGGTGGTGTCTTCTATCCAGACCATCAACCCGTCCGAGATGGTGCAATGACTGCTTCACAAATTGTAGAAATGATTGCTTCAGAAGGCAAATCGCTATCGCAGCTCGTCAGTGAGCTTCCTACCTATTTCAATACAAAGGTGAAAGTTCCAGTTCCCCAAGAAAAGAAAGAACGTCTCTTAGAAGCACTTCTTAATTTGACTAAGGACATGGACCGAATTACGCTTGATGGGGTGAAGATAGTCCGAGATGATGGATGGATTCTCCTTAGACCCTCAGGCACAGAACCTCTCTATCGTTGCTTTGCTGAGGGGAAAACACAAGAAATAGCCGATCACCTTAGTGAGGAAGGTGTAAAGCTCATTGAACAAGCAAAGAAATTAGTCTGAGATTAAAGTGCAATCCAAAGAAAGTCATTGGATTTCTGCTACTTCATAAGGCTTATCTCCGACTAAGAGAAGTGTGTTCAGATAGAACATTACTAGTTCTATTGAAGATGTGAAGATTATGACAAAAGTGGCCTATGTTAGCAGCTATACGCCCAGAGAGTGTGGAATAGCCACTTTCACAGAGGATTTGGTTAAACATATCGACAGTCTCAACGAATTGAAACCACATGGGATTATCGCAATCAATGATCCCGGGTCCTGCTATAACTACGGGGACGATGTATTGTGGCAAATCGATGAAGACGATATAGCGAGCTACAAAGAAGTTGCTGAACATATCAACGACTCAGATTTCGATTTAGTTAATATACAACATGAGTTTGGACTTTGGGGTGGAGCGTGGGGAGAAGATATCTTAGTATTCTTGAAAAAGTTGAACAAACCTATTGTCACTACGATGCATACAACTCTTTTTCCCGACGCTAAGATATTCCAAACTCCTGAGAGTGCTTCAACCCACGAAAAAGTGGTAAAGGGAATAGCGAAAGCTAGTTCTGCCATCACAGTCATGACAGAAATGGCTTCTAACATCCTTCAAGAGAGCTATCGTGTTAAAAGAGAAGAAATCAAGATCATTCCGCACGGAAGCCCTAATTTCCCACTTATGCCAACTGAAACAGCGAAGAGAAAATTGTCTTTGAATGGACGGACTGTTCTGTCAACCTTTGGTCTCTTAAGTCAAGACAAGGGAATTGAACATGCAATCAAAGCATTACCAGAGATTGTGAAGGAACATCCTGACATACTCTACTTGATAATCGGAGTGACTCATCCACAAGTAAGACTCCACCAAGGAGAGAAATACAGGAAGCACCTCCAACGACTTGTAAAAGAATTGGGTTTGCGAAACAATGTAAGATTTCACAACCGATTCCTTACCAAAGAAGAGTTGATACAGTATCTCCAAGCGACAGATGTCTATATCTGCCCCTATAATAACAAGGAACAGCTCTCTAGTGGAACAGTGACTTATGCAATGGGTGCTGGTAAACCAATCATATCCACTCCCTTCTACTATGCAGAAGAACTATTGGCTGAAGGTAGAGGAATTCTCTGCAAATTTAGAAATCCCGGATCAATTACCGACGGAATCAGAGACCTTGTAGAAAACCCTGAAAAGAAAGCCAGTATTGAAAAGCTTGCATACAATCATGGTCAAAGTATGACGTGGCCTAGTGTGGCTTCGAAATTCATTGACCTATTCAAGGAATTTGTTCAATAGATAGGATAGTGAACCACATCGAGCTCCCTACGATAAATTGCACATGGATACATGAAATGACGGATGACACAGGCATCCTTCAACACGCAAGGTCATCAATAGGAGACCGACGAGAAGGGTATACCACTGATGATAATGCGCGTGCTCTCATTGCTACTCTCCGATACCATGAATTATTAGGTGGAGAAAAAAACTTAGAACTTGTCAGAATCTACCTAAGCTTTCTCCTGTATGTTCAGATGAAAGATGGTCGTGTACACAACTTCGTCGGGTACGATCGTAATTTCCTTGACGAGGTGGGCTCAGACGACTCTCTTGGACGTGTGCTCTGGGCTTGTGGTTATTCTCAAGAAACTACCATTCCCGAAGATATCAGAATGGCTGCAAAAGAAATCTTTGACAGGAGTCTTATCTGGGCTTTAAAGTCACGATCACCTCGAACTAATGCATTTGCTCTTCTGGGTCTGTATCATTATGCAAAAGCTTTCCCTGAGGATGGGAATCCTCCGATAAATGTGACTAATCTTGCTGACCGACTTTGTGCACTCTACAGGCAAGCATCTACTCCTGCATGGCAATGGTTTGAAACATCTCTAACTTATGCGAACCCACGTCTCTCTCATGCCCTTTTCTTGGCATATCAGATAACCAGAAAAAAGGATTACCTGACCATAGCTGAGAAGACACTCAACTTTCTTGCTTCAAATGATATTGTAAATGGTATCTACCAACCAGTTGGAAATCAATCCTGGTACGAACGAGGTGGGAAGAAGGCTCTCTATGATCAACAGCCGCTAGAAGCATCCTGTATGGTTGAAGCGGCTTCTGTTGCCTATCAGGTTACTGGAAAGAAGAAATACTCCAAAATGACACGAACTGCTTTTGATTGGTTTTTAGGTAAGAATTCCAACGGTGTTATGGTCTACAATCCCGAAACTGGTGGTACATACGATGGCATCACCGCTCGTGGTCTAAATCGAAATCAAGGAGCTGAATCTGGTCTCTCTTATCTTTTAGCACGCTTTGAAATGGAAGTGCATCGTAAGCGTGAGTCACAGAGTTCACTCTAATCGGTATTCTATGCCTTTGGGAGAAGTTCTCCTAACTCAAACTCAGCTCCACATACTACTGAGTCTGCGCCTCCATAATAGACCAAAAGCTTGTCGTCAAACAGAACACTCCCACAACTGAATACAACATTTGGCACAAATCCAAATTTCTCGTATGGCTCTTGAGGCTCTAAAATTGGTTTTTCGGACCTATAGAGAATGTTTTCGGGGTCATCCTTGTCAATCAAGAGAGACCCCAGACGGTAAGTATAATCATGGTCTACTCCATGATAGATAAAGAGCCATCCCTCGTTGATTTCAATGGGGGGCCCAGCTGACCCTACTTTGAGACTATCCCAATGGTCTAGCCTAGGGTGCATCAGTGCCTTTACCTGACACCACCTCTTCAAATCATCAGAGTATGCTACGCACAGATCTGGTTCTATTCGGTGATACATCACATACGACCCATTTATCTTCCTGGGGAAAATCACCGCATTCTTGTTTAATATGCCATCAAAAGGTAGCCATCTCTCTCCCCAATTCCAATTGCCTTCCAGTAGGTCTTGTAATGATATTTTGGTTACAGAAACCTGGTACGCTGTTCTAGGAGTATTCCCATAGGCTGTGTAGGTCATTAAACAATCTCCATCCATCTGTGTTAGCCGCGGATCTTCGCAACCCAGGTTCTCGCGAGAATATTCTGGAATAAATACTGGTTCAGGTTGTCGCTCATCGATTGAATAGCCATCCGATGAACTCGCATACCCAATTCGCGATACATTGTCATCTCCTTGCGCTCGATAGAGTACGTGGACTTTTCCTCCTGCATGGAGAACTGCTGCATTGTACACATTCCGATTTTGCCAATAATGGCCCGGCACTGGTTTAAGGATTGGATTTTTGTCGAAGCGTTTCATTGCATTATCTCCCGGTTTGAATTGAAGACTCCTAACGCTTTATTTTATGCATCTCATGTATCTCATCTAACATTTTTCCAAGATTGATGAGACCGATAAAACGTCCATTCTCATCGACCACGGGGAGATGTCTAATGTTATGATTTCTCATGGTTTCCTTAGCCATTGCGTATGTAGCATGTTCATTTATTGTCTGTAGGTTTGTCGTCATGACCTTGGCAAGCGGAGTGGTCAAAGGAATGTCGTTTGCTACGACTCTTATTGCATCGCGTTCAGTGAACATGCCTTCACATTTTTGATCTTTATCGAGAATAACAATTGAGTCAATGTGTCGTTGGTGAAGGATAATGATTGCCTCTTTGACAGAAATATCTCCTGAAGTAGTTACTACATCTTCATCAATCCAGTGTTGGATTTTCAATCAATCATTCCTCTAGTCTATTAATGCTCAACTGTAGTATATAAGATGATAGTCATAGCAGTTCCTTATTCAGCTATAATGATTACATCTGTGTCTCTGCAATAGATATTACATCATTCTAGCAAGCTCTGCACCTATTTGCTTGAATGTTTCTTCAGCACCTTCTTCCAGAGGTCCTTCTCTACCCTTTACAACAGCAGACTTGGCGGGTTTGACAATCTCCAGGCCGAGTTGTTTCAGCTTCTTCTCAATTTTGCCTCCAGCAGTACCAGCGAACCTACTCTTCATCTTGGTGTCAAAAGCAAATGCTTTCTTGCCACTCAATCCTTCTTGACTCGATAGAATCTCAAGAAATCCTTTCACAGGTTTTGAAATATTAAATGCATGAACTGGAGTTCCAACACACAAGAGATCAACGTCACTCAAACTCCTCAAGTCAACAGCGTCTGCCTTAACTGTTTCAGCTACACATCCACCTCCCTGAAGACCTGCAGTTAAGGCATTTGCTAGCTTCTCAGTATTGCCAAATAAGCTATGATATACAATTAGTGCCTTTTTCATAAATTATCACTGTGCAAATGAGTTAAGAACACTGACAAATAAAATATCACCTTTCGAGAAAATGGATGAATATCATGCTTTATTAGTATAGATAACTATTGTTTATTTAAATCAAGATTTTCTATTTCCTAAAAAATGTAAAGTGGTTATGATAAGATGGTTGATTCCAAGTCTAAAGTTCGCAAGTACCCCTCACAGAAACATCCAAATCAAGTGAAACTATTGATGAGTGAATTTGTTACTCATGATGTGAAGCGTTTCATCATTGAAAAGCCAAATGGATATGAGTTTATTCCCGGACAAGCAACAACATTATCCATTCCTAATTCAAAATGGGAGAAAGATTATCGAGAGTTCTCATTTACCTCCCTTAATCAGGATCATATAATTGAATTTACAATCAAGGCTTATCCGAGTCATAATGGATTCACAAAACAGCTTCATATGCTAGAATCTGGAGACGAGTTGCTACTTCATGAACCATTTGGCACAATCCACTATGAAGGCAAAGGTGTCTTTCTCGCAGGAGGAGCTGGAATCACCCCCTTCATTGCAATACTTCGCCACCTCCATAAAACCTCACAGATAGAAGGCAATGTTCTGTTCTTCTCTAACAAGATGGCAAAGGACATTATCCTTGAGAAAGAGTTCCGTCATATGCTAGGCGATAATCTCATACTGACACTCACACGTGATCAGACTCCAGGATATGAGCATGAGCGAATCAGTAAAGAGCTGATTCAAAAGTATGTCAATGACCTGAATCAGAAATTCTACATCTGTGGACCTGATCCTTTCGTGGTTGGACTGAAAGAAACATTGGAGAAGATGGGTGTGAAAGAAAGTGATATTATAGCAGAGTCCTTCATTGTTTCTGATGACTAGATGGTCAACGGCATTAATCTGACAACGACTTCTGTTACTAGATTTAAATATCAGGTATCCTGAAAATAGAATTGTGGCTCTATAAAACTGGTATGGGAGAGATTGCTGATATTGAAGTCGTAGGTGATGGTATCGATGCAGTTTATCAGAAATGGGAGCTTGACAATTAGCAGGTGTTTGTAATGGAGTCAATAATCTTACCAGAACCACAGAAGAAAGGTGGAATGCCTCTTCTTGAGACCCTATCACTCAGGCGGACTACTCGAAATATTACTTCAAAGGAGATTCCCCTGCAGGTTCTGTCAAACCTCCTCTGGGCTGCTTTTGGAGTAAACCGTGAAAAAGCATCCTTCAAGAAATCCGGGCGGACTGCTCCCTCTGCAAGCAATTCCCAAGAGATTGACCTCTATATTGCGTTGAAAGATGGTCTCTATGTGTATGAAGCAATTCCGCACCAGCTCACACTTATTGCAGAAGGGGACTTTCGTGTCTCTTCGGGTCGAGGATATGCAACCGACCTCATAAAAGACACTCCAGTGAACATCTTCTATATTGTAGACCTTGAGCGTTATGATCTTGGTCCTGACCAACCTGATCCACATATTGGTGACCCCGAAGTTCAAAAGTCATATTACTACACAGATACTGGATTCATTGCTCAGAATATCAATCTCTTTGCTGCTTCAGAGGGATTAGCAACATGGTTCCACAATTGTGATAGAGAACGTGTCAAGGCTGATTTCAAGCTGCATTCTAATCAAAGGATTCTGTTTACACAAACTATAGGATATCCTCTATGAACTCATAGATACAGATCTATTACATGTGAAATGAATCCTGCGCAAATCAACAATCAAATATTGGTTGTCCAATATATTCTATCTGAAACATCATGATAACTTCTGACACTCCATCTTTCTACGACTTGATCACAATCGTAGCAAATCTTGTTCCTGATTTACCGCGACCAAGTGAGATTATGGCAGAGATACAAGGTAGCAATCGGATGCTCTGGCTCGAAGGTTGGTGCGATGGTTGTATAGCTAAGAAAGGATTTCCCAAGAAAGGTGAAGGAATGCTACAGGAGAAACTGGATTACATCCGCGAGTTGACACCAGGATTTCTAGAAGAGAGAGCAATGGCGCGGGGCATGACAGTTCAGTGGTCTGGATTCATTCCATTGAGTGATAAAGAGTTCATATATGGCGTATCTTGGGGAATCTTTCAAAAGAAACAATGATGGATTTGTGCAGAGTCCGTGAAATATTAACAAGAATTAAGAAAGAATTGTATTTTTCTTCATATATTCATTCAATTAAAAAATGAGTTTGCTTTAAACAAATCATCTTTATTGATTCACACGTTCGGCTCTTTGAGAGGAGAGTTAATTGAAGAATCCATCAAGTCAATATCTGACGTTGGGTATTGTAATTCTGCTACAGATTGCTATCTCTTTCCCAGTTCTTATGTCTACCATTCCAGAAGATACATCGAGTTCCTGTACAATCTTCACGGTATCTCGTGATGGCTATACATTCTTCTGCAATAATGAAGACGAAGGTCTCCGCCATGGGCGGGTGTGGTTTCTCCCCCAATCACAAGATGGATATGGAATTGTGCTCTTTGGTTATGGAATATACCGAAACCTCATGGTGCCTGTTGGCGGAATGAACTCAGAGGGTCTTTGTGTAGACGGAACAATGGTAGACGAGACAGAAATCCTTCTTGATCCAAACAAACCGGACAGTCCTGGGTCTTACTTTATAGAAATGCTTCGAGAATGCGCAACGGTAGCAGAATCAAAGGAGTGGCTTCGTGCCCATGATCTCCCCCTTTTATACTGGCAACAGGGACACATTGCTGATAGGAATGGAGATGCAGTGGTTGTTGGACTTGATCTAGATGGAGAGTTGTGGCTGACAAACAAGTCTGAAGATTATATGATTACCATCAACAATATCAATCCCGCACAGGGTGATGATCCACATCATAGTCCACGATATGATACAGCTTCTTCCATGTTGGATTTCATGGGAACGCCAACAGTTGAGTTATGCGCAGATGTCCTCAATGCAGTTCAACTCTCATCTACGATGTTCTCCTATATTGGAGACCTTCCAAACAGGCTACTATATCTCTATTCTCGGGCTGACTATGACCGCGTGGCGACTCTCAATGTAACTGAGGAACTATCCACTGAATCGCACTCGTACGATATCGAAAGGTTAGTCTCTCAACAGACTGGTCTGCCATCACCTGCAGATACACCTGCAGAGATAGCAGGTATGGCTCTGGCAGCTTCTGTTTTCTCAATTGCGATTCTTGTTGCAGTCGTCAAACTCAGGAGGCGATCTGATTGAAAGTTAAAGTGACTGATTCTCCCTTGACTAAAGACGAATCTCAGAATTCAATTTGGTCCTTCGCTGAAGGTGTATGGACTAGGATTGGACTATTTGTTTCAGTTTTTCTTACAGGAACAATAGTACTCTCAGTCTTCTTCCCAATTCCTATTCTGATTCCTACGCCTTGGACAACTGCAATCTACTTCTTGTATCTCGCTCCTATTCTTCTCTACGCATTCAGCTACATGGTACGTCCCTTGATAGTCCTCTCTATTTGTTTTCCCGCATTAGTTCTTAGCGAGGTCCTTTGGAGTATCATCTACGGGACTGGTGGAGAACTGCTACTCAATGTGATACTAGCACTGAATGGTTGGGGGTTGGGTTGTCTGGTCATCTCTGTACTACGTAACAAGAACATGCTACTTGCATTACCAGTCGGAGCCCTCTGGAGCTTTATTGGAATCCTAATTCCTACGGCCATCTACTACGAAGCAATCCTACACTGGAATCTATTGTACATGCTTGCTTATTCTCTCTTCAGCATGATTTTCAACCTTATTCTTGTGCCTCCTGCACTGGTTCTAGTTTATGCGGTACGGAGAAAACTCAAAGTGAAGAATCTTGAGGATTTATTCCTGCATCCTAAGAGATTAAGTAAGATTCCTATCTAGTCTTCTCCAATAATGAAACTACATATGTTTCTCTTACTTGTAGGAATCATGTTTATCCCTGAAGAAGTCATTTCTATATCATAGGAGCGAGATACGTATGCCTGCACGAAACAGCTCATCTATATGCTCTCGACATTATAGAAATATATCCTGAATTCTTTCAATTACTTGTTCTTTTAGGAAGGATGAAAAAAGAAGACAGGAAAAGAGTAGGTCTATACATCTTATCGCCCTAGTAATATTGGTTCGATAGCTAGACCACTATCTTCTTTGAGAAAGAAGATGAATAGTTGAAGTGATGAAGAATGAGAAGAGGTAGTCTGAAAGGCTATAGTGGTACTATAAACCGTGTTGTTAAAATTAAAGGAGAGCGAATGGAGTACTTCATCAATGGTTCTCCGGATATGACTTTTGAGGAAGCTCTACGTGATAATTGGCCATGGGATGATCGTGATAAGAAGACTAAGGTCCGAATAATATCAGATACTGGGGAGGATTTAACCAAGAGTTCTCTCTCAAGCCATGAAGGCACAGTATTAGTAGAATTTCTCTCCTGAAAAAAAGCCAATCGCTTTGTGGACTCATCAATGTCTAACTACTCGAAATAACGTAAAATGTCATTTGCAGACGTGAGTAGGTATATAATCATTGCAAAACCTATCACCGATAAATGGAGAAAAAATTTTGAATACAGGATCGAAACGTAGCAATATCCATCTGGGAGATACAGTTGATATTGTCCAAAAGATGGATCAACGATCCGGAAAGCTCACACGTGGTGTTGTGAAAGATATCCTCACAAACTCCCCTAATCATCCACATGGAATCAAGGTACGGCTACAGACGGGTCAGATCGGCCGTGTTCAGGCAATAATCAAATCATAATTACTCCATTTCAGCTGTCTTATCTGCTTCTGCGTCAATACTCTGCTATACTGAATTGGAGACAAAGAGATGGATTTTCCTGATGAGTTGAGGTCTGTAGAAGAATCTTTACAGCACGCGGAAAAAGAATTCCTTGATGGGAAGGATGGAATTGCTGAGGCGTTATTGGTGAATTTATCGACAGGACGTTTCTCTTCTGATGCTACGACAGCCAAAGAGCGAATGCAGAATTTGGACGAGTCTCGCTATATCAAATGGAGTCGCTGGAATGAGAAATGGGAGTTCTCAGCATCTTTCTGGACGGACGAAGGCTATCCGAGTATTGATACAACTACTCTTCGAGCTAGTAATCCTGATTGGTATTCAGAAAGGACCAATACAACAAACTTCGTTACAGATTTAATGATACATCGTGAGATAGTTGCACCTACAGTCGATGGTGAACAAAAAGGCACTCCAACAACAACAGGTACGCCTGCAAATAAGTGGTTGCTTGATTTTGTAGCGCTCTCCAGTCTGCGTCTATCTTTGAAGAGTCACTGGGCGCAGTTAGTAAAAGACATTGTAAGGAAACGACACGAAACGGATTTGAAACTTGTAGCTGAACGTCTTGGTCTAACAAATTCAGAGATCCTTGATATAGCCAATAAAATCAGGGACTTTGACGACCATGTAATTGAACATGACCCGAGTGATTCGAGCAATGACCTGATGTATATTTGCAGAAAACCTGACTCAAGTTTAACTCCTGTGGTCGATATAATATTGTGAAACACTCGAATCAATCAAATTACACCCTTTTCTCTTTCTTGTGTGACAGGATATCAAGTCTAAATACCTCTCGAGAAATGATAAGTCTTCAATAGATTCATGTCTTCTATTTTGGCAGAGATTTCTGGGGAGAAAATTGATACAATCAGTTCCGCAGAGTATGGCATATGCTGTGATTGGAGCGCTCATGATTCTTGGCATTTTGGTTGCGATGAGCAGATTCTTTGGAAATCGAGAATCAACCATAAAGATCTATGCTCTCTATGCGTGGAGTATCATATTGCCAGTTTCAACAGTTATTGGAATATATTTTGCTATGATTGGAGCATTATCTTGGTATGAGACCCTCTTCATGCTATTCTGTCTCTTATTGATAGCTCTTTGGACCGACTGGTCACTTTTTTGAAAAACCGATCTGATGAACAAGAAAATGGAAAGAACGAGAAAGAACATCTCTCTTAGTGAAGATGAACCTACAACGGCTTCTCTTGCCTGTAAGGCAGGAACTCAGGCCCGAAGATCTCATCATAAGGATTGTAAACGAATCACTTTCCATACTATGCAATGATTATTCTATTTTTGCCAAGTTCTAAACTTATAAGATTAGATTGGAGTTTCTGATAAAGAAGGGATATGATTTAATCGCGTGGTGGATTAGATGGTAAGAGACCGCTCCAAAGAATTAACTGAGGACGAACTCGATTCGTTACTAAAAGGAAAAACCCAGAAGGTCTACTTCTATATGCTACGTCACTTACGTCCTTTGGGTATGAGAGAGATACAACGAGGATCTGGTCTTTCTAGTCCAAGTCTTGCTATCTATCACCTCAACAAACTAAAGAGTCTCTCCTTGATTGAAGTGGATGAGAATGGTCAGTACTATGTTGTTCAAGAATTCAAGGCTGGTCTACTTAGGTTCTTCGCAGGTTCAGGTAGATTACTAGTCCCACGGTACCTGTTCTATTCTGTGTTCTATTCCATAGTTCTCATTGGGATTGCTGTTTTCATCCCCCTCTTTCTGAACTCAACCGGCTTACTATTGATTGCAGTCTTACTCTTCGGAACAATAACATCTTGGGTAGAAACTCTAAATGTTTGGCGAGTAAAAATCTAGATCACATTGATTCAAAACTTAGAACTAAATCAAATTTCTACCCATGAATGACTGATGGTAAAATGACGGTGAAACAACTTGGATGGAAAAGATTTCAAAATCAAGATTCTTGGTGCAATCTTTTTAGGTGTGGCCTTAGGGACCACTCTAGTAATTTTGAGCCTAAATTTCAATCCTTTCTTTGGTCCGAGTGATCCTCCTCAGGAATATCCAATACTCCTGATTGGCATCATAGGTTTTACCGTTGCAGTTGTCGCTTATGTCATAGCAAAACTACACTACCAAAAACAATCATGGATATAAAGTGACCAAATATGATTCGAGATAGTATCGCAAAACAAATTGAAAATAGGACTTCAAAATCTGTAGTTGTAGCTGCAATAATGATGGTAATTGCAGTTCTAACACCTGCAGGTATAAACTTGGAATTTGATCCCAGTACAGGTATGCTATTGAACTTGTCCCTGTTATTCATGCTTTGGACATTACCGAT
>PJER01000050.1 GCA_002825465.1 Candidatus Thorarchaeota archaeon MP8T_1 | reverse complement strand
TCAGAATTCTCCTCAAGTTGAACTCTATTAAGGCTTTATCCTGAGTCTACTGACAGACGACAATTACAAATAAGACATATTGATTAGAATGATTCTCATTACATTAAATGAACGTCCGCAAGCTGAGGTTCTATATTGATTATTAACGAACTTGCCTGTTTGGAGCGCTTTAGGAAGACAGCAGGCTATCAAGGGCTCGACTTTCCTCATGAGAATATGCTCCCTGCAGATGAGATAAATTATCTACAAAGTCAACTAAACGCGAAGTTCTATCTTGAGGCGGAACCATGGATGTTACCCTCTTGGGTTGCTCTGACACTTAGGGACTTTGATAAAGAGCGAGATATGATTAATGCGTTTCAAAACACAATGTACGGAAACTACTCTCTAATTGGAGGTGTCGGAGCAAGAAAATACGGCACGGTGGACAGCAGGGGTTTAATTTCTCCAATTTTTGATTATGGATCGATTGATTTTTGGCTTCAGAACGATCAGAATCTTATCTTTCCTGCCTTAATAGGTAAGGATGGGCCTCAACTCAAGCTTGTATCAAGTGATGATCAAGTCTATGAATGGAAGACTCATATCAAATCTGTTGAGTTCACTAGGCTTGTCTACCACGTTGTAAGAGATGAGGTAGAATATATTTACAATGAGATAAATCTACAAAATCATGACCTCGACGATACAAAATTCACATTCTATGTACTCGTTCGTCCAATGTCTGTTCGGGGCGTTGAACCTATTGAATCAATTCAATATGATGCGGATAGTCGACGACTTTATGTAAACGGTCTTCTGGCGTTGATGTTTGATGCAATGCCTGCTGCAGCTGTATTGGGTGAAGCATTCGATACGGAGTTTCCACAGAATGTTATGAACATGTCTAGCAATCAGGACACAAGTGTAACAGATCTCTCTGGGAATGCGACTATTGCGTTGAAATTCGAGGTTTCTCTAACTCCCGCGGGTTCTCAGAGAGTCTTCTTTTGGTCTCCACTATCCTCTATCAGTCCAACTGATGAATATCGCCCAATTAAACCAACCCCGGATGATCGAGACAGGACCATTGGCGAATGGTTCGAATTCTCTGATAGTCGAGTAAGAACGACATCGCCCGAAGAGCAAATAGATACTGTTCTCTCTCAGGCAGCAGTATCACTTGCTATCCATGCTCTACCTATTATGTTCCCAGAAGCTTCACATCTCAAAGCTCTTGATTGGAGGGAGAGAATGCGCATTCTTATGGCACTCATCCGTTCTGGTTCCGTAGGTGTGGTTGAGAAGATTGTAGATGCGCTTACTACAAATGTGAACATCTCAAACGAATCCATTGAGCTCTCTACATTCAGTCCATTGCTCTGGGGCCTTCATCAATATCTCGAGTATACACAAGGAGCAGCACTTGATGAGGATATGCTGTTATTCCTGAAAAACATGACTTCAAGCGTCGTTGCTGCTGCAAGAATGCAACTTGCGGACAATTACGCGACTGATACAGAAGTCCTTCAACATCACCTCGTAATAAGAGAAGGAGTGATCTCTGACTTTGAACAGATGCTTTGGAATCTTGCAGCACTGAAATCAGCACTTGCTACAATCTCCCCGCTCCATGAAACTGATTTGATTAACAACCTGAATGATACTGTGGAGAGATACCAAGTCCTAATACATGAATACAGCAAGGAGATTGATGATGCACGCTGGTTGAGAACGAGTGACCCGATATACGAGAGGGTCGAAGATGAAATCCTAGACCTCCTCGCGACAGCCGCACAGTTTAGGGGCAATTTGATTGATCCATCTTTTCTCCAGCGTCTGCATGACAAAATATCTCCTCGACGAGTCGTCAAGGGGCTCTGGAAGTTTCTTCAGCCGACTGATAAGTATTCAAGCTACCGTGCTCTCCGCCTTGCCCAGTTCTATGTGATGACCAAGCAACGCGATAAAGTTGAACCCCTTCTGAATCGAGCTTTAGAATTCCTCTCTGATGACTATCATCTTCCAGAGTTTGTGAATCCACGGAGTTTTGGTGGCTCTGGGCTTGTTGGATTAAGTGTCCGGGCTTCTGCAGATTTGATACTGCTCATATGCGAAATGCTGGCTTCTGAAAAAGATTCGACACTAATTGTATTGCCCGGTGTACCTGAGGAGTGGTTCACATCCAAGAAACCTCTCATTGTTGATGGGTTGCCTTTGACTAGGGGACTGGCTCATATTGAAATTGGAATGTCAGCAAATCAATATCAGATTGAGGTAGGGATGGAGGAATTCCCCAATGAGATTGAGTTTCATGTTCCTCCTAGTGTGCCAATGTCAATGGTCAAGGTCTATGGTGGAAGTATTGTTGAACGGGCATCAAAAGTTTCAAGCCCATTCCTAAAGGTTCTTCCATTATCAGATGATATTGTACTGACGTATCATCGATAGGGAATGTCGTTGATATGGAAGGTCCTCTTTAACTTGTTTTTAGCGCATCAATACTCATCTTATTTCCAGATATCAACAAGGTCCGGTTCTTCTGCAATTCTTCTAAGCATTTTGCTATCATAGAATGGAGCTTGCCTGTTCAAACACGGAATGACTGAGCATCTTGAGCAGACATAGTTGATTAATGTCTCTTGATCTGGCTTCGTGCCCACAGATTTAGAAAAATCCTCCCATGATTCCAGAAAGAACGACGGCTTCTTGCTTCCAAAGGTTCTGAAAGCCGTGTCATAAAGACGTTCTGGAATGGTTGATGAGTCCTTCCCACTCCTGTACATGTTTGCTATTAGTAACATCATGGGAGCAAACGAACATGAGAGAGCATACTGCTTTGGCTCCCACTCTGCTTCGTATCCATCCTCGATGGTTCCTACCTCCCATCTTTGGAAACACTCCAGACCGGGTTTCTTCTCATGGTCCAGAATGAGACGAACAAGTTTCCCTCCCTCTCTCTCCTTCCCATGACGTATTGGGAGCCCTCGGGGAACATGCGAGCTTCTCCCACAGAATCCATACCACCCTCCTATTTTCTTGTACTTCATGAGACTCGTTACTGCCTCTGCCTCTTCTAGACGCTTTTCTAATTCATGAGCAGGCACCCATATCATGTGGTCCATGCATCGCAATTCTCCACAGAGTGCACAAGGGTGGGATTCTTGGTTTGTCCTAGAGTATCCAAAACGTTTGCACTCTTCACAAGTAGTCACAGTAAAATCTCCTTCATCTTTTATTCTTACTATGGCTATCTAATGTTAATGTGTTTGTACTTTAAGAAGCTTCAAGTAGCCTTTTGGTTCTCAAACTATGAAGAACGCAGGGATGATATGGATGGCTGAAACAGTATATTCCTCAGACTTTCTCGTTATTGGTAGTGGACTTTCGGGGCTTTTATTCGCCCTTAAGGTCGCAAAACATGGTACTGTCCATATCATCACAAAAGGTCGTCTTTCTGATTCATCCACAGTTCGAGCTCAAGGAGGAATAGCTGCTGTTGTATCATCTGAGGACTCACTTGAAGCCCACATACAGGATACATTACGTGTTGGGGATGGTCTCTGTCATCGTGAAGTTGTAGAGAGTATAATACGTGCTGGACCAGAGCGAATACGTGAACTGACTGAGTTGGGGGTGAACTTCTGCCGAGAAGAATCTGGTGAGTATGAACTTGGCCTTGAGGGTGGCCACAGCAAACGGCGTGTCCTGCACGTGAAGGACCACACAGGAGAAGACATTGAGCTAGCCTTGATAGAACATATTGAAAACACCCCCAACATCACTGTTTTTGAAAACCATATGGCTGTCAATCTCTATGTTCAGAATAATCGCGTTCATGGTGCTTACATTCTTGATGCAAATACAAGTGAGATAGAATGTTTCAGGGCAAAAGTAACAGTACTTGCAACGGGTGGCGCTGGAAGGGTCTTCCTTTACACTAGTAATCCCGATGTTGCCACTGGTGATGGGATAGCTATGGCTTTTCGGGCCGGTGCCAGTGTGATGAATCTAGAGATGGTCCAATTCCACCCTACACTCCTCTTCCACCATAAGATCCGTTCCTTCTTGATTTCAGAGGCTCTTCGTGGTGAGGGAGCGCGTCTCCTGGGTCCTGATGGTAAACGGTTCATGCCTGATTATCACGAAGATGCCGAGCTTGCTCCCCGTGATGTAGTAGCAAGGGCAATTGACCATGAGTTGAAGAGGACTGGTGCTGATCATGTCTGGCTTGACATATCATTTCGGGATGCTGGTTATATCAAAGAGAGGTTTCCGCAGATTTACGAGACCTGCTTGAAGGCTGGTATTGACATCACAAAAGAACCGATTCCAGTGGTTCCTGCAGCTCACTACATGATGGGTGGTGTTCGTGTAGATATCAATGGTAGAACCGATGTGGCTGGTCTCTATGCAATTGGTGAAGTAGCTTGCACAGGATTTCATGGAGCCAATCGATTAGCATCCAACTCACTTCTTGAGGCCACTGTCCTTGCGCATAATGCATCTATCACGGCTATAGAGGAGTATAAGTCTAAGTCTGTATTGGTCGAGATACCGCCCTGGGATCCTGGAGAGGCTACAGACTCCGATGAGCTAGTTGTAATATCTCATCTCTGGGAAGAGATTCGTCGCCTGATGATTAACTATGTAGGCATAGTACGTTCAAATAAACGGCTCATAAGAGCAAGAAATAGAATTGGATTTATGATCCGAGAGATTAACCAGTTCTATTGGGACTTTGTTGTCACACCAGATCTTGTAGAGTTAAGAAATATAGCGCTAGTCGCTGAATTAATTATCAAGATGGCACGGATGCGTAAAGAGAGCAGAGGAGCGCACTACAATAAAGACTTCCCTGAGGAGTCGTTTCAGATTGTCGATACTGTAATGCGTAAAGGGTATAGTTCTGTCAATTGATGAGTGGTATGAACATATGAGCTACCGTGACCACATCATATCGTTCAGTCTTCCAGTGGGAGTATTGATAGTAATCCCTAGTTGTTTGATTGTCCTTTCGAATGACTACTTCATTGGATGGGGATTTAGCCCAGCTATCGATGTTTTTCTCTTCTTCCTAGGTTTTCTTCTAATCGCGCTTGGTGTCGATCTTTTGATTAATTGCATACGATTATTCTCAATAATAGGCAAGGGCACTCTCGCTCCATGGTCGCCCACAAAGCATCTTGTTGTCAGTGGAATGTACCGACATACTCGAAATCCGATGATCTTGGGAGTCTTGATTGCACTCCTCGGCGAGTCTATCCTACTCTCATCTTTTCCCATATTCATCTGGTTTCTTCTAGCTCTGATTATCAACCACATCTACTTCATCAAATCAGAAGAACCTGGTCTTGTTGCGCGGTTTGGAGATGAGTATAGGATTTACATGCAACACGTTCCAAGGTGGATTCCGCGACGTACTCCCTGGTATCCTGAATATGAGCAAGACGATAATTAATCCAATCGTATTTCGGGTGAATTCCTCCATCGGCTGTTACACTCATTTAGCGGACTTTTGGGTGCTTTCTTATCTCCCCATCTCCCTTTGAATGATCTGAAGTTGGTTTCAGATAGTGGTTTTAGACCCTGTTCTGTATACCAAATCGATCCTCCGTCTGCAATCCTATCACAAAATACTCGAGCATAGCATCTCGGATTGCTAATTGGTGATGGATAGACTGCGTGAGACCCAAGAGCAACCCACACATGAATGTGATTTCCCTCGAGGATGGGTTGTTCTGTGTAACACTGCGTTATACTCCCGTGACTAGTTACAGCTCGTGCGCCCTCATGGTTAGACAACAACCAGACTGCTTTCAGACCACTAAAGAGGCGCAGCTCGACATGTTCCCAGTCGCCCAGATGCTTTCCGATACCGAATAGTGTCCCCGGAAAATCGTTGTAGTTATACCAGAACCAGTACCGAATCTGAGTCAAATCGTCATCTACCCAAGTTTCATAATAGCAAGGGGCAGACTGGTCGAGACTTTTCGGTGTCTTGTCCACTTTGAACAGAGTCCAATCCTTATGAAACGCTTCAAAGATTCTCTCAGCATCACTTGGGAAACAACAATGCTGACCTTCTTCTGGATGAAAGTGAAGGATTGGTGCATACTCCGTTACTATGTGCTCGATGTCCATACCTTGGATACTCTTTGAACAAGGATAAGAAATGTTTGAATCTGTTATCCAGTTTCTGGCAATTCAGTTTTTGTTCATATCATGTTGTTTAATTTGACTCCATCATTCCCCATTCGACGGATAAAGGGAAGTGCAGCTCGATGGACAATGGATCAATCAAAGAACTAGAACTCCTAGGTCATAACGCTTGGGTGGCAGAAGAGAAGATGCGATTAGGAGGGTGGTTACTTCGAGCGGACCACGGTGTGACCAGACGTGCCAACAGTGTACTTCCATTAGACTCTCCAAATCTCCCCCTCTCGATAGCAATCGATTCTGCAGTCGAGTTTTACAGTTGTAGGGAACTCATACCAAGATTTCAGATGACCACTGAGAGTCAACCCTCTGGTCTTGATACTGAGCTGGAGAAGAGAGGATTTTCGATAGGCCTTCAGGTGGATGTCTGGACAGTACGCCTATCTATGCTTCTCCCAGCACAATCCGCATTGGAAACTGTCCTTCAAACACATGTGACAGCAGATTGGATCGATGCATATAATCAGGCATCAGGTCATGACCCTTCAACAATGAGTGTCCGCCTTGCAATAATGGAGAGAACACCGCTTCCGAAGATGTATGCAAAAGCCATTATAGATGGAGTTGTTGCAGCCATCGGTTTTGGAGTTGTCGAGAATCCTTGGTTGGGCATCTTTAATATCGCGACACGTCCTGATATGAGAAATAGAGGTGCCGCGATCGCAGTCAATACTGCTCTGGAAAACTGGGCAAAGAAGCTAGGAGCTGAGTTTGCCTATTTGCAAGTCGAAATTGACAACAGATCTGCAAAAGAGCTCTATACTAGACTGGGTTTCAAACATGCCTATAATTACTGGTATCGGGACCTCAATAATACAAAAGAAAAGGAGCGCCGCAGTCACTGATTGCATCATGCTGCGGCAATCATGGATGTTCCTAGACTCAAAGAGTCTTGAGCATCTTTGTAAAGTCTGATTTAATCTTTAAAGCCGCGTCTGAGCCGCCAAAGTCGCTTGGTGTAATGCTAATCTCATGACCCTTCAGAAGAACTTCGATGACCATGACTCCTGGTACCTCAATCTTCATTCCAGGAGTTCCACTTTTCTCGATCTTCTCTGTATAGACGATTTCCGAGTTCTTAATCGTCGCCATCATGAGGTATCCTGCTTTTTTATCTGCCAAAGTTACATCGGGTTCAAGCGTTGAGGGAGGTGCCGGCTTTGTCTTCGGTGGTGCCACTTTTTGCTCGACTGGTTCATCACTTATCGTTTCAGCAACCAGAGTGGGTTCAGGTTCAGGCTCTCGCCGTTTGATTGGAGCACCAGCGATAGGTTCGGCACTAGCTGCAGAAGTATCCTTCTTATAGGCTAATACCTTGTCGTCAAAACTCCATCTATAGTCTAGAATGTTCCTGAATGACATGATTGCGGATGCAACTTCAGGATCATTGTCGTCCTTCTCCATCATCTCTATGAGCTTTTCAGAAGCAAGTCCAATGGTTGTTACGCCAATCTTGAATCCTGACTTCTGAATGCCCCTAGCCATTCGAAGGGCATGCATTCTTGTTGGCATACTAACATGGCGTCCAATCCATACCCAGCATGTATCATTAAACTCATCAAGTACAATCAATGCATTGTCTGAATTCACAAGTCCAACATCTAACCGCACTGGACTGACCTCGCCCGAATCATCGGATAGCATCAGCATAAACGGTTTCCTTGAAAGGGTCTTCATAATAGAACAAGGCCTCCTTTGATATAGTGTGTCCCTATAGCATCTCGTCACTCATTGTTATTAAGAAATTCTTGGACAGACTCCAAGAGGTCTAAATGGTCAGGTTTGTGTCTAGGAGGCTAGGCTTGTGGAAGACATGTCTATCTCAGTGTCAATTACCAGTATTGATTGTGTGTCTTCAATCCCTTTAATCATACGTACCTTTTGCGTTATTACCTCAACTAACGTTTCCATATCTCTTCCACGTACTTCTGCGACAATGTCGTAGGGTCCGAAGACTTTGTGTGCCTCCTCTGTAACGGAGAGTTCAAGCACTTCTCTTAGCACTGCGTCTTCTTGCCCAACGTGCGCTTTGATCAGGATATAGGCTTTCACCATAGTCAGAATCACCGACTCAGTTCTGAAGGCGCACAAGAATGATTGATAATACTTTCTCTAAGCTGGCTATCACATAATATTTGCTGTATTTTTCCAAATTTAATTGGAAGAATACGTATGAAATTTCTTTTTATACTGAATAAAAACTATGATGATATGTTAGTTCCTATGTTGGAGTAGGAATTGACACGCGCAAGACGTTGCAGTGATAGACTCTCTGCACGAGGTGACTACCGTGGGCAAAAAGACATTGAATGCAGTTCCTTGTCCCATTTGTAATGGGCTCATCGAAGGAATAACAGTAGATGAAGAATCTATTACAGATGCTAAGCGAGTGCCGGTCCTAGTACCAGCAAAGTGCAAGAAAAACCATCAAGTCGTTCTTTTTGTTGACAAGCAGTTCACAGTCAGAGATGTTGAAGCCGCTGGCCAAGTCGTCGAAGAAGGCAGTGATGCAAGTTCAGTCGACAAGGCGCAGAAATGGATGGATAGTTTCTAGGGGATGCTGATTTGATACAGAGTGTATATATTGTGAATGAACGAGGCGAAACACTTGCTGCCATTCCGATGGGTGAGTTTCAGTTGGATGAAGTACTCTTTGGTGGATTTCTGTCTGCTATACAGATGTACAGCCAGAGAGTTTCCGGCACTGATCTCAAAGAAATGAGTCTTGAGAACTATAGGATAATCATTTCGAAGGTTGACAGAGTGTTACTTGTTACAATCCATGAACTCAATGATAAGAAAGCTGCAGAGTTGAATTCTAAGCTTAGCAAACTCATTGAGGGTACACTTGGCGAAATCGTTACTGATGAAACTATTGAATTGATTCGAGATGCGGCTATCGTCGCATCAAGCAGCGGTGAGCGCGCTACCGACTGGGCTTCGAAGATGTTGTAGAGGTGTAAGACATGCAGATATTAGTACAATATTCATCAGAATTTGTGACAGCAATTGGTATTTTTCTTGCAACCTTATTGCTGATCCGATTTACCTCAAATAGGGTAAAACAACTTCCTGAGGAAGAGAAATCCCTGGGGCGTCCATTATGGGTGGCTTCACTTGGAATTTTCCTTCTCGGTTTAGCATCATTCATAAACTACGAATATGCCATAGGCTATACTGAACTAGAAACAATGTATTATCTCGTCGGAATCAGTGGTGCGGGGGTCTTATCTCTTGCAGCAACAATGATTCTTGGCTGGCGAAAAGGGCAAGCCTTGCCATTCATATTAATGGGTTTTACAATCACTGTAGCACTGATTGAACAGACCGGTGGTGGCCTATTGGGTCAGTGGTCAGGAACCTTTATAGCTGTGATGGCTGGTGTATTGTTTGGTATACCATTCGTGCTATTCACCTACTTGACAATTAAGACAAAGAGGATCACAAGCTTCGGGTTTGCAGTTCTCTCTCTTACCTATCCCTTCTTTTTGGCGATGACGAGCTTTACCGCTCCAGAGATAGTAGCTACCATGCTAGCTGTTAGACTATATGGACCCGCGTTACTCATTACCGCGCTCATTCTCTCTGAAACTGGCATCACTACTGAATTGATGATCTATGCTATGACCATAAGTTCTCTGTTCTATTTCATGTCATATCTTCTTGTTTCTCCTGCAATTACAGACATTGCAATGATGGCAACTGTATCATCCATTGCAATTGCATCAGTCATTGGAATTGGCACAGCTGCTTATACCATCACACGATGGAGAAAAAGTCGAAATCAGGCAACACTCACTCTGGGAACCTTCTTCTTTATTGGCGGATTCTCTTTCCTAGTTGTCGCACTTGTTCACGTGGAGTTTATTGCGGGAACGAATTCTGATTATGTAGCTTTGGTACTTGGAATAATTGCACCAATGATACTCAATCTGAGTGCAATAGTGGCTTTGGACTGGAAGCGGGTTCTACTACTCCCAATTCTCATCGTAGCAGTACCCCTAGCTTTGGTCTTCGTGAACTGGGCTTTGGGTGTGCCAACTGATGCTATCCCCATGGCTGCCCCTGTAATGGCTGTCACTGGGATCTTTCAGACAATCATTCCTCTAGCACTATATGGTGTGATATGGTGGAGAATGAGAAAGGTTGGGGCTATAGGCAGAAGCAGAGCACTGTTTCTTACTGTCGGAATAGTCTTTTTGATTCTAGGTACCGCCGGAGGTAGTGCCGTGAGTCTAATCCCTTCACTCTCCATTCTGGGTGCCTTCTCCTTCTGGTGGCTAGGTGTCACTGGTCGTGCAGATATGCTTCTAGGTACAGCTGCGATGTAAAAGGTGAGAAATTATGACTATGCGCGTACCCATCTACAAGACGGTTCTTGTCGGCGAGGGAGGTGTTGGTAAGACCAGCATCACAATCCGCTACACGGAGAACCGCTTCGATGATGAGATGAGAATGACCATAGGTGTTAACTTTGCATCAAAGAAGGTAGAAGTGGATAATACGAACGCGACTCTCATGCTTTGGGACATGGGGGGTCAACCGCGTTTCCGCGATGTTGTGAGTGACTACTTCAGGGGCGCAAGAGTGGCAATTGCAGTCTATGACGCTACACGTTTTTTTTCTTTGGAGCGTCTGACGGATTGGATCGGTCGAGTCAAGGAGAACGCACCTGACTGCCAGCTCTTCTTTGTAGCAAACAAGGTTGATGAGCGAAGTAATGGCTCAGGAGTCAGCTACGAGGATGGACTTGCATTTGCTCAGAAGTATGATGCTCCTCTGATGGAAGTATCTGCAAAGACAGGTGCTGGGGTCACTGAGATGTTCGAGGCAGTGACCCGCATGCTACTGAATCAGTAGCACTTCTACTTCATTCTTCGTGCCCACGGAGTATGAACACCCGGACCGGAGGCAACTCCGGTCCACCTTTCCTTTTATCTAATTTTAATCTCCTCTCTAAGTATATGAGAGTGAGGTTCCTGAAATCAAGAACAATACTAAAAGTCACAAAAAAAGCTGAACGGGGACTGAGCCCTTACGCTCAGCCCGCAATATACTTGCTAGAAATAGTGAGTTGTGTTGATGTCTAACCAGACATTGCAAACCGCGGACACTTGTCCTTAGTTATACCAGGAGTTTCGCAGGGCTTGTTCATGCCCGTATAAAACTTGAATCCGTCAACACCGCACTTTCCATCGGCCGCATTATATTCTGGACAGGTCATTGATACATTCTTCCAATCGGTCTTTCTAGTCCACGGTCCCAAACTACTAGTAGTCCGGCTTGGACTGTCAACTCTGACCTTCGGGTTGTTACATATTAAGCTATTTCGGCTGATTGCTTTCTAGTAGAGCTGTTCTCATATCAGATATACCCGCGTTCAACAAGAATTTCTCTTAGAATGGTGGGATTATCTGTGAAGATGCCATTCACTTCCATGCTCAACAGACGTTCCATGTCCTCTCGGTTGTTGATTGTCCAGACATGGATTGCAATGTCTCTCTTATGTGCCTCAGCCACAAATCGTGGGGTGACTATCTGGAGTGAACCACTCCACTCTGGTACTTGGAATGCTTTGTACGCCACAGACCGCACAAGAAACCTCATAGACCTCATCATGACGCCCGCCACAAAGTTACGGATCTCATTTGGGTGCGCGGAGGTTGGAATCATTGGGGCTTTTTCTCTAAATTTCTTCATTTGTGGTGGATGAAACGAAGCAATCATTATCCTGTCAGTTCTCTGATTCTCCAGCAGGACCTGTGCAATTTTATCGGGCGCCTCACGAAACATATCCTTAATGTCTAGGTTGAGTATTGTGTCCGGGAATCGATTAATCGCCTCCTCGAGTGTAACAACCTTCAATCCCTTTCCTCGAAATGGATAAGTCTGTCCTCCATCTGTCGAAAAGTTATGACCAAGATCTACCTGTAGAAGTTCATCCAAAGTCTTCTTTCGCACCTCTTTTGATTCACCGGTGATACGTTTTAGGTCCTCATCATGAAAGAGGATAGGAACATCATCCTTTGTGAGGCGAATGTCTGACTCAAGGACATCCACACCAATCTTCACTGCCGCCTCGAGAGCAAGCATTGTGTTTTCTGGAATGTTGCCTGACTCTCCACGATGCGCCATTATCAGAGGTCTTCCAATATCAAAAATCATCATCATCACTTTCTAAAGTCAAATGCCACTTTGATTGCACTGTTCTTTCCTTTGTTTGTAGCAACGGAAAATGCAGTCCTATATTCTTCGATATTGTATTTGTGTGTTACAAGCCCCTCAAAGAGAGTGGGATTTTCTTTTATTATCTCCATTGCAAGTTCTAACGTGTCAATTGATCTTCCTTCGTGTGTTTCGTGCCCATGCATCATCGTGCCCTTAATGGTTACCTCTTTGTAGACTGCCAATATCCAATCGGTCTTCTTTGTTACACCGAAGTCCATGCCAACTATCTCAAGTGTTCCATTATTCCTGACAAGATGCAATGAGTCATCTAGAGTCGAATCACTTCCTATGGTGTCAAAGACTATATCGGGTCCTGTTCCTCCATAGAGGATCTTGCGGCCTATAGCTGGCTTGAGAAGATGACCGTTTGTGGCTTCAGCGACCCTCTGATAAAGCAGCTCCCTATCGTTCTCGGATATTACTTCATCAGCACCGAGTTTCTTGGCAGCTGCTTCCTGGAATGGATAGCGAGCCAGAACAATTATTCTGCATTTTGACCCTAGGGCTCTAATCGCTCGTACTACCATTAATCCTATGATTCCGGCCCCGATGACAATGACTGTATCATCATTCGAAGGCTGTTGTCTTTTCACAGCATGAATAGCTACTGCAAGAGGTTCAGCAAGAACTGCGTGTTCATCTGGAACTCCATCGGGTACTTTCGTTAGTTGACCAGCATAAGTGACGAAGTGTTCACTAAAAGCACCACTCCCAAATCCGCCAAACTTCAAACGGCCACCGTACTTCTCTTCAAGTTCCGAGTCATCACCGATTCCTACAATTGCTTGACAGGTTTCAGGTCTTCCTGCCTTGCAGCTCTCACAGTACTCAAAACCGTAACACTCGCACGATGCAACGGGGGAATGGCCCACTCGGTCACCAACACTCAATCCTTCGACCTCATCTCCGACCTCCTCAACTATGCCTACTACTTCATGCCCCAATGGAAATGGATTGTCTTTTCTAGCCAGAATCGTTGCTGAGTAGGAGAGGTTGACCTCTATTTGGTTAATATCTGATGCACAAATTCCTGCCAGAACGGGTCGCACTAAGACCTGTCGTGAGTGTTTGATGGTTGGTTTTGGCCAGTCTTCACGATACTTGATCATTGTATACTTTCCAGCAAGTTTCATTTTCTTTCTGACGACCTTGCTGATTTTTAGGTCATACATTATCGCTTTCATTGGTCGGTCCTCTGAAGGATTATTGAGAAGGGATTCGTGTTGATATACTCACCGACAGGATAGAGCAATTTTTCATGCGCGTCAAAAGAGAATTTTTCAATCAGAAATCAAGTCTAGATGAGTTTATGTGAAAAGGATGAATTACTCTAACTGGTATGAAATGGTAGCAGGGCACTCCCGATTTCCAAAGTTCGAAAAGTATCTTGCAAGAGGGAGTCTTTCAGTATATCACGAAGACTCGTTATTCGACTACAGATCCTTTATTGGGCTTTTGATCACACTGGTTGGAGTTTTTTCCATTTTTGCTCTTCATCCGGATAACTACGATTTCTTAGTGCTTGGAACACTATTTTCTTTCTTTGGATTCTTGATTTTAGTTGCAAGCCTTCTGATGAACAAATCCAAACAATCACAATACAGATATCACGGTCTCTCACGAAACCGCATTTCTGATGCTGTCACGTTCATCGATTCCCAGATTGCTCAATCCAAAGATTCTGTTTCAACAGTACCATACCGAAACAACACAGTCCTTTCGCCCTCAGAGATAATAACCAAGAGGGAGAGCTACTTACTATTCTTAAAGGATACACGGGGATTGATTACATGGCCCGCAGACGTCATTATTCCTCTTGAGAATGATCTCCAAAAAAATCGGAAGTCTCTCTCCACCTTCGTTGCCACTCTCGTGTTAATCTTTGCTATTTTGGTATTATCCAATTATTTTCTGTTAATGTCCGGGACTCTTTGGGTGGTTGTAGTTGGATTCTTACTACTAATCTCCTGTACCATTCAATGTCCAATCTTTAGTGCCTTCTTTTTGATGAAGAACATGCACATGTTCAAGGGGGAGTGGATTATTGATGTCCGAAGGTCTGAATCCATTCAATTGGAGGACTCGTTGAAAGAGATCTTTTCATTACTCCATTCTCAGTTTCCTTACCCTCTTCGGTTCTATGTTGTTCATGAATATCCGCAGCTCATGTATACGGGCAGAACTAAGGTAGCCAAATCACATTTTCAACTAAGAGAGGCTGTCTTGTATCCAAGTGATACAGCTTATGATACAATGTAATTGAGATGTCTGGCAATTCATCTTCTTCATCGAAGGATGACCAAATAAAAAATTGAGAATGACTGGAACCAAGGAGTTCCAGTCAACTGATTCTACTCAATACCACACTTCTTCTTCAAGAGCTCCCAATCATGGTTGACCTGTTCCTGGATACTCTTTCTGAAGTCTTCCCACTCTGGTCTGAAGAGGTGCTTGAACTGTCCCTGTGTCTTGAAGTATTCATCCACTGGTTTTAGTTCCTTGAGATTCTTGCTCGCACTTGACATGATCCATTCTTCGCCATTGATGACTTCATAAAGCGGGTGTAGTCCAGTTTCTACCGCGAGCTTTGAGAGTGCAATACTCTCACCAGTTGCAGACCTCCATCCTCTTGGACATGGAGAGAATGCATGAATAAATGCCGGACCTTCAACTTCAAGCGCCTTCCGGAACTTAGTGATGAAGTCACGATAATTGGATGGCTCTACTGTGGCAACATAGGGGATCTTGTGAGCTGCGATAATCTGTGCGATTGGCTTCTTGCGCTCCAGTTTGCCCGGTATCACACTGCCTGCCCAAGAGGTTGTAGTTTCCTGTCCAGGGAATGTCGCTCCAGATCGCTGGATACCTGTGTTCTGATATGCTCCGTTGTCATAGCACATGTAGACCATATCATGACCACGTTCCATTGCACCACTAATTGCTCCAAAACCAATGTCAAATGAGGCACCATCTCCGCCAAGGGCAACAACATCGACATGTTCGTAGTCGAACCTTCCCTTCTTGTGCATGACCTTGGTGGCTTCGATCACACCGGAGGCAACCGCTGCTGCGTTCTCAAATGCTACGTG
>PJER01000049.1 GCA_002825465.1 Candidatus Thorarchaeota archaeon MP8T_1 | reverse complement strand
CAGATGGCACATTTATTCTAAACTGGAACGGCTCAACGACTCTTCCCGGAATCTATGATTTGATTATCACTGGATTTGGTAATGATGATTTTCTCAGCTTTACAAAGACATTGTACGTCAACGTAATCCCCGCGGCCTCTAATATCACTATTCTCACTGCACCGGAGTCAATTCAATGTCAGTCTCCTGATGGAATTAATTTTGAGTATGCAGATATTCTTGTCAAACACGAAGCTGCAGATCAAACAGGAATAGATGATAGTATTCTTCATTGGAATGCAAGCTTTGGAAGTGGAGAATTAACGAATCTTGGTAATGGTGAGTATAATACTACAATCCCGTTTCAAACAGCTTCAGGACTCTATCTTATCAATATAACAGCAGTCAATCCAACCTATCAGACAGCCAATATATCTATACCAATTGAGGTCAATAAAAACACACTCCTTTTCTGGCCAACTCAATACAATTGGTCCGTTGTACATGGTAACACAAAAACTATCGAGTTCTCAATTGACGAGGAATTCAATTGGGGTCAAGAAATACTCATTGAATTTGTGGATAATTATGGAGAAATCAATGTTTCAACAGAGGTGTTACCAGATTCCAGTAGCACCCTAGAAATCACTGCCTGGGGCAATTTATCAATAGGTCATCATACGATTCATCCTTACATCAAGAGCGACTACTATGCTTTTTCAAACAACACACCCTCATTCGAACTTATCATTCTTGGAGAACTTAGTTTCAATTTATCTATAGTATCTGCCTATTATGCAGAGAACATTCAACTGAGTCTTGAGGTTTTTGAATTTGATAATTCTACAGTGGAATTAGCTACTGTAAAAATATACTACGGCAGTGAAATCAATCCTTTCACCACCTTAGAAGATACTAACGTGACTCAAGTACTAATAATAGACTTACCTCAGTGGATTTCTCCTGGAATTCATTTACTGCGCTTAGAAGTTTCAGCTCCGTATCATGTTTCTGCTTTAAATTCAGTAAATGTAACAATCTGGATGAGAACAAATATCACGATTACCGTTGAAACAGATGTTAAACCAATATCTCTTTGCAATGAAGATTCTGTCACTATCTCAAGTAATTATGATTGTTCCATTGCTTCAACCAGCTCATTGGGTTCAATCATGCGGCCTCCACCAATTTTATTCAGTGGAACCACAACAACTGAGTCCTCGACAACGCGTAGTACTTCTCTTGATAACTGTCCAAGATTCAATTCGGGAACCAGAATTTTATCTACTTGATTGCTGAATTTTCTTACGATCTCGTCCGGAAATGGCCACAGTGTTCGGAGTTGCAAAGATTTCACTCTTGCATCAGTTATCATCAATTCATCGACAGCTCTCGATGTGGAACCAAAAGAAATGATACCCCATTCTGCAGTTTCCGGTCCAGATATGATATAGTCATCAAGCAGATTTCGTGCATTTAGAATCTTTGAAGTGATTCTTCGGATGAGCTTGTCATGCGTTTCAGAATCAGATGTTCTTCTAAAACCAGTATCATCATGTGTTGATCCTGTTACCAATAGATTATGTCCATCACCAAATTTTGGCATTATTGCTCGATTGTTAGAGTCAACACCACCGAAGTGGGGCTCATTCAACTTTGCAAATCTACGTTGTACTTTCGGGCTCGCCTCAATAATTACCTTCTCCCGTGAATGCGCCACTATCTCATCTGTTAGAATAATGACTGGGTGTCGTAACCTTTCTGAAAGTTCAAAGGCTCTAATTGTGAGCTCATACGTTTCTTGAGAAGAACTAGGTGCAAGCACAATCATCTCATGATCTCCATGAGTACCCCATCTCGCCTGCATCATATCCCCCTGAGCTGCCTTTGTTGCTTGTCCAGTGCTTGGCCCACCTCTCTGAACATCTACAATCACACAGGGCGTTTCAGTCATGACCGCATATCCAATATTCTCTTGCATCAGGCTAAAACCTGGTCCAGAAGTTGCAGTCATAGACATTACTCCTCCCCACGCAGCCCCAATAATAGCAGATATTGCAGCTATTTCATCTTCCATCTGTATATAGATTCCACCTATCTTGGGTAGTTCCAGAGACATAATTTCTGCAATCTCTGAGGCAGGTGTTATTGGATAACCTGCAAAAAATCTGCAACCCACTGCAATTGCAGCTTCAGCACAGGCTTGATTTCCCTGCCAGAAATGAACCTTTGTACTCCTAGGTACCATAATCGAATCTCTCGTGTTCCAGTCTTCATATGGTCAAGATAAGCATACTCTTAGGGAACTCATCATCAATATCTTGCTGCCCACCTATTGTCAGCAGGTCTGATAATTCCACACCGACCTTGGAATGGATTTGTTGGGGCGAAAGATGCTCGCCAAACTGTCTTTCAGTGCTCATACCATCAATAATCTTAAATCGCGACCTGAAACAAACGTGTTTTAGAATTGCGATCGTTGTCTAGGGGTTATGATGCAGGCTTCCCAAGCCTGCGACCCGGGTTCGAATCCCGGCGATCGCACCATTTGTTATTTTCGTCAAGTTTATCGGCTAAGTAGGCATAATACAATTAGCGAGTGATGATTGCCATGACCCCGATGAGTCAGTAATGACAATGATATGGATCTTGAGTTAGGAGCTCGCTAATACTTTCGGAAACCTCCCCTCGCAATGTACTTTTAATCGTACAGTCCGCAAATGCTTTTAAGGACGCTATAATAGACTTGTCTTTGGACTGCCATGGTTCATGATTATGTTGAAGACGAATTGAGCAGACGAAGTGTTTTCAAGTCTGAGCAATTTCTATCAATTGATTATGTGCCCGAGAGTCTACCGCATCGCCAATCAGAACTTCGAACACTAGCACAGAACTTCACGACTCTAATTCGTTCACCAGGGAGAACAAGTCACAAATTCATCATTGAAGGTCCAGTCGGAACTGGAAAGACTGCAGTCGCCAAAAGATTCGCTGAGCAAATGGTCCAAGCTGCGGAACGAAGAGAGATTAATCTTCACAATATCCACATCAACTGTCGTGTCAATAAGACAGCCTATCTTGTTTTTCTACGTGCACTCCGCGAATTCAAACCAGAATTTCCACGTCGTGGACATTCTCCCGAAGAATTACTTCAAATGTTGGTTGAAGTCCTTGATGATGAAGATCGCTATCTTCTACTTATTCTTGATGAACTTGATTACTTCATCCGACAAAGAGGTGCAGACATTCTATACGACCTGACAAGACTCACTGATGATAGACTAAATGCAAAGCAACGTGTATCAATCATTGCAATAGGACGCAGGATACCATTTGATGAAGATGCTGTTGATTCAAGTACACTGAGTACTCTCCAACGGAATATTCTACGTTTTTCCAAGTATGGTAGAGATGCCCTATATGATATTCTCAAAAATCGAGTTGACATGGCTTTTGAGAAGAATGTTGTAATGGATGAAACGCTCCATGTGATTTCAGACATTGCATCAGAAAGAGGTGATGCACGATATGCCATAGAGCTTCTATGGCGAGCAGGGAAACAAGCTGATAGCAGTCAAGTTAGTACGGTAGTTCCAGATTTCGCTCGTCAAGCAAAAGCGGATACACATCCTGAATTGCGGAAGGAAATATTCAGCACGCTTACTCCTCAACATAAACTGTTTCTTCTAGCCACAGCTCGTCAGTTGAAAGAAACACGCAGTGATTATGTTACTATCGGTGAGGTGGAAGAGATGTATCACTCAGCATGTGAGGAGTATAGAAAAGAGCCGAGAGCGCACACTCAGATTTGGGAATGGGTTCAAGATCTTAATGCTCATGGAATAATCGATACAAAACGATCAGGAAGTGGTCAGAGAGGTCAGACAACGCTTATTGGGCTTTCTGATGTTCCTGCAGAGATGTTAGAACACTTTATAGCTCATCTTCTAGACTCAAAGGAGTTGTGAAATATTGGCAAGAACAGATAGCTCTTCGAAAATAACAATCGAAGACCTCTTTTCATCTAGAGGAAGAATCAAGATACTTAAAGAACTTGCAGAATCTAATGAGTTGAACATTTCAGAACTTTGTAGGAGAGTAGACCTTAATCACAGCTCAACAAAATCACATCTTGAAGTGCTTTTGAGTTCCGGGCTAATCGAAGAGAAGAGATTTGGTCGAATTAAGATATACCGATACAAGATTGAGGACTTGAGAGCGCGCTCTCTCCGAAGTTTCTTTGATCTTTGGGAGTCATAAAGGAGTCTTAATAGATGGCAGACTTTTTGGCGCGTCTGTTCTATATTGGAGACCGTTATTACGGATCTCAGATACAACCTGGACTAAAAACAGTCCAAGGAGAGCTTATCCAGGCTGTTTCGAAATGGAGTGGAGAAGTCCACTCATCACATACAATTCAATTATCCGGGCGCACTGATAGAGGAGTTCACAGCTTAGGGCAATTGGTGATGATTAGTACTAGCAAACGGTTCTCTATCGATGGTATCAATAAGTATCTTCCCGAAGATATTGTACTTTGGGGACGAGTATCAGCTCCTGAGGGATTTAGACCACGTTCGAGTGCTTTGATGCGTCACTATAGGTATTTTCTGGATGAATCTTGGAGCAACATCAATCAAGACTACATTAGAGAAGCAATCTCTCTTGTTGTAGGATCAAATGATTTTAACTTCCTATCAAAGCCCGATGAACGCAGGAATACGGTCACCACAGTCTTGAATGTGGCCCTAGGTGAGGTTGCTAATTTCAGATTCTTAGATATCTATGGAACTAGTTTCCTATGGAAGTTTGTAAGAAAAGTTGTGACATTATTGACTGCTATCGGTTTGGGAAAGATAAAACCTGAAACAATTCTTGAAATTCTCAGTGGTAGTAAGAAGACTTTTCGGGGTGGAATAGAACCTGCACCACCCGAAAACCTTGTACTCATGGAAACTATTGTACCCTTCCGATTCAATATCAGCAAGTACGCACTACGAAGAATTCAGAATTATCTTAATACTCGACGTGAATTTCTCAAACGATCTAGTATAACATTATTCGGTCTTACTGACCACTTCTCTTCTTCAATGATGTTTTATCAACACTCAACCAATTCGCATAATCTGTGAGACTTCTGGGATTCAACCCGATTATTTCAGTAATTATGTCATAATGAGTTCTCATCACTCTAGATTTAGAAACACCTGTTAATTTGGATAAAGCTGATAAAACGTCTGATCGTTTGTCTTTTGATCTATTTCCCTGCCAAATCAAAAGTGGCCATGTAGGTTGAGAATAGCTGACTTTTCGATATGGAGTTAAGTTTCTACTCCCAGCAACACCAATTGCAAGAAAATCGTAAACATATGAAAGCAATTTCCAATTTTGATCTCTCATAATTCTCCCCAAAGCTAAATCTGCAAGTGAAAGTCCATCGAAACCATCACTTAGCTCTTTCTGAGATAGCAAATGGAGGTGCAAATTCTCTTCCAACCATAGAACTAACTCATCATGGTCAAGCTCAGATTCGGACAAGATTCTTCGCGCAATTTCTGCATCTGTCGTCATAAACATTCTTCGAAGTGTTTCTTCCGTTCCTCGTCGAACATCTCTTATCACGGGTTCTGTAGATGTTTCCATTCTCCCCTTTTTTGCATATGACTCAAGGTCTGAGATGGCAGCTCGAAGATCACCACCTGAGTTTTCTGCTATCTGATTGAATATATCTTGTGGCACTTTGACTTTGTTTTGCTTTGCAATTCGGATAAGAACACTAGTTATGTTTTCATTAGAAATTTGCTCAAAGGAAAATACTTGGGATATTTTGAATAAGTCCTTGAGTCGTGGGCTATTTGGGTCATTTGCAGTCATCACGATTGGGTGAACTGCTTCTTGAATTACTTTAACAATCGCGCCAACGCCCCCTCTATCGCTCGTACCAGAGAGACCATCTACTTCATCCAAGAGGATTATTCGAGATCGCCCATCAAGAGTTTGTTGTGAAGCAGCTCTCCAAACAAGAGTTTCAATACTATCTTTGTTCCTTTTATCGCTTGAATTAAATTCGACAAGCTCCATATCTAGTTCATTGGAAAGGGCACCGACAGTAGCCGTCTTTCCAATACCGGGTGGGCCAATTAGTAATGCTGCGCGTTTACTAGGTATGCCTTTCCTCCAAGATATCACCCACGCTTTTAATGAAGATACAGTATCCTGATTACCTACAATGAGTTCCAGATTTCTTGGACGATGTTTTTCAGGCCATGGAAGGCTTTCATCATTCATTACTACCACTACCTAATCCCACATGTGCCAAAAGAGCAGTCAGCTGAATCTCTCCGTTTGACCCCTCCCCGATTCTGAACTCGACCTCAGCAATCTGTTCCAGAATATCCATTTGAAGCTGGTTTGGTAGACTAAGTGATTGGATCTCTCTATGCATTTGCTTTACTAAGTCAACAGGAGAAACACCTTCATGGTAGATTAATGATCTAAGAGCCTGCAAAGCATCAATGTATCTTCCACTACGAGCATCCGTAATCATTGTTTTCACAGTTTCAGGACTAGCTCTACCAGATATTGCATAGACAATCTTGTCTGTGATTTGCTGACCAGTTGAAGATGCTGCTTGCAGAAGATTAATCGCAGCTCTCATATCCCCCTCTGTTAGATAGAGTATTGCATCAATTCCTGTTTGATGGAGTTTGATTTTTTCCATATCTGCTATATGTTTCAAACGAGTGGCTATTCCATCATCATCCAATCGCGAAAATCTGAATATTGCACATCTTGATTGTATCGGTGGGATTATTCTGCTTGAGTAGTTGCAAATCAAAATCATTCTACAGGATTGCGAGTAAGACTCCATAGTTCTTCTGAGAGCATGTTGAGCATCAGTAGTCAGATGGTCCGCTTCATCTAATACAAGAATCTTAAATGGTGCATCACCTGATGGCATAATTCTGGCAAAGTTCTTTATCTGATTTCTAACAACATCAATGCCTCTCTCATCACTAGCATTTAATTCCATAAAGTTACGTTCATAGCTATCTCCAAACAGATCTTTTGCCATTGCCATTGCTGCTGTTGTTTTACTGGTTCCAGGTGGGCCAGTAAAAAGGCAGTGAGGTACTGCTTTATTCTCAACAAACATCACTAGGCTCTTGATAATGTGTTCCTGACCTATTATACCACCAAGAGTGGGCGGTCTATATTTCTCAGTCCAAAGGTCTAAGTCCATTATGGATTCCCACCATTTCTTGAACATTTTAGCTTGTTAATGCTGGTTGCTTCATGAATTCATTCTTGTTCCCTTAAAAGGTTCGTCAGAATCTTGAATGTTCAACCCAAGTAATTATCTTGAACTTTTTAATCACTATGACTCAAAATAGTAGAGCAAGGTCTTTATTTCATCTGAGATTTACAAAGGTGTGTTCAGCTATGAGATTAAGTGTTGATTCCAAAGAGGCAACTAGAAGGTTTAAGATGCTATTTCTTAATGAACTTCGAGAATGCATTTTCCTAAAACCAACACCTGAGTTTACTGTGACTGGACAAAAGTTTGGGCCCTTCCAGAAAGGTGATCGCGCAGAAATTCCAAACTGGGCTATTGAAAGTCTAATCAAAAACGAGTATGTTGATATTGCTCCAGAGAATGCCTATGAATCTTTGCGACGTCTCCAAAACCTCTATCGCGAAGAAGAAAAACACCCCCATAAATTTCAGACCTTTCAACCTTTTCTCTATACAGCAATAGCTAGGAAAACGCTACGTCTTCAGAGTGACAAGACATCTATGGGGCCTCGTGAGTATGAAGACATTGAAAAACTTCGCAAAATAATCCCTTTTCTTGTTGAAACTAGGCTTTCAAAGATACTACGCGTTGCAAAATCCGGTGCCTTTCAAGAAAAGCGGCAACAGATGGCACTTGAGGAGAGATGGCTTTGCGAGGAGCTTGCAGAGCTACTCTCTGGATGGCGCCAAAATATAATGGAGTAGGCTGTGAGTATTAGTGCCCTTAAATACAAACCCTGAAGAACTAGGAGTTTGGAAGAATTTGCAGTGGCACACCTTGCTATCAATCGAGGCTGATGATTATGTCAAGCTATGATGAATCACAAGAACGGTTTGAGGAGTTCCTTAGGACCTATAAGGATGATCAAGGTAATCTCACGTATTGGACACGCGTTCAACAAATGTCAATTAATGATGAAACATCTATTCCCGTTGACTATCAAGAGCTAATTAGTTTTGATAACGTGTTTTTGACTCTTGCATCTGAAAATCCTCAAAGGTTCATTGATATTGTTAACGCGGCACTTGTTTCTGTTCTCAGAGTAGAGGATCCTGATTACGTAGCCAGTCTTGATACTACAATAATTAAAGCAAGGATTACAAACTACACTGACCACGTCGCCTTGCGTGCTATTCGATCTAAACACATTGGGAAGCTAGTCCATGTGAGCGGCATTATGATGCGGGCGAGTGAAGTAAAACCACTATTAGTACAGGCAATGTTTCAATGCAGAATTTGTGATGAAAAAATCCCGCAGACGCAAGAAGAGGGAAGATATACAGAACCTGCACGATGCCCTCTCTGCGATAAGAAAACTCCAATGCGATTACTTCCACACGAATCTCAATTTCGTGATTGGCAAAAAGTGCGTATTCAAGAGTCACCGGATGAACTACCCCCTGGTCAGATGCCAAGGTCTGTTGACATCATTCTAGAGGGAGAAGACATCGTGGACAAGTCCCGACCCGGCGACCTTGTAAAAATTACTGGGATACTCCAAACAACACCCGATTTCTCAAGAAGAGGTGGAAAGCTTGCCACTTTTAATATATTCATAGAAGCGAATGGCGTTGAAATATCTGAGAAAGAGTACGAACAGCTTGATTTGTCTGAAGAAGATATGAAGCAGATTCAAGAATTCTCGGAGGATCCATATGTTCATGAAAGGATTGTAGCATCCATTGCTCCGTCAATACAAGGACATATGTCCATCAAAGAGTCAATTGCATTATTACTCTTTGGCGGTGTTGGAAAGACACTATCTGATGGAACACGACTTAGAGGTAAATCCAATATACTACTAATAGGCGACCCCGGAACTGGAAAAAGCCAGATTTTGAAATTTGTAGCAGGGCTTGCAGCTAGGGGTCTCTACACTTCCGGAAAAGGAACGACAGCTGCTGGTCTAACTGCCGCGGTCATACATGATACTGAATCAGGTGCTATGACACTTGAAGCCGGTGCATTGGTATTATCAGATCAGGGAATTGCTTGTATTGATGAGTTCGATAAGATGGATTCTAACGATCGAACTGCTATTCATGAGGCTATGGAACAGCATACAGTAAGCATTGCTAAGGCTGGAATTATTGCAACACTAAATGCTAGAACATCAATCCTTGCCGCGGCAAATCCAGTTTATGGTCGTTATAACATTGCAGAAACTCCCATCAAAAATACTGATTTACCTTTTACAATATTATCACGGTTTGACCTGATTTGGATTATGATTGATACAATCAATGAAGAAAGTGACCGTGAAATTGCACAGTTTATTCTCAGTATGCATCAGACAAAGAGGCCCAAGAGTGACTCTGCAATGCCTCCTGTTACACCAATTTTTCTGAAGAAGTATATTGGCTATGCAAATCGCTATGTGATTCCGCAGCTTACTGTTGAGGCAGTAGAAGAGATTGAGAACTTCTATGTCGACTTTAGAAAAAATGCTGAAGGTGGCGATACAGTCCCAATTACTGCACGACAACTGGAGTCTCTTGTGCGCTTAGCAGAAGCAAGAGCAAAGATGGCTTTACGCTCACAAGTTACCAAAGAGGATGCTCAGGCTGCGGTTCGACTGATGTACGAGTCACTTCATATGGTCGCGCTTGATAGAACTACTGGCAAGATTGACATAGACCGTCTTGTTTCGAAGATGAGTGCTGATCAGCGAGGATCTGTTAACAAGATAATGAGTGCGCTTCATGATCTTGATCCTGATGGGACTTCGTCTGTGGACCGGGATGTATTAGTGCAGAAAGCAGTTTCTATGGGTCTTGCTAGGGAAAAGGTAGAGGAAATGATTGACAAGCTCCTAACTGATGGCACACTCTTTGCTCCAAAGGATGGGAAGATTAGGGAAGCCAAAAGATAGGTCATTCAGGTTCATGATTAGAAGTGGGAAATCATATGGTACACCTAGAGGAGCTCGACATCAATAAGAAGGTGATAAGGCATCTTCAGAATCTTGGCGTCACCAAGCTGTTTCCTCCTCAGGCAAGTGCATTTGAAACAGGAGTATTACAAGGCAATAACCTTGTTCTAGCCATCCCTACTAGTTCTGGAAAGACGCTAGTTGCTGAAGTGTGCATGCTAAAAGCAATTCTTGATGGTCGTGGCAAGGCGCTTTATCTTGTTCCCCTAAAGTCTCTTGCCCGGGAGAAATATGATGACTTCAAAAAGTACGAGGCACTAGGAATTACCATAGCAATGTCTGTTGGGGATTATGATTCTCCAGGGACAAAACTACGTGAAGCAGACATTGTAGTGATGACGACAGAACGAGCCGATTCAATAGTTCGACATAAGGCTGATTGGATTAATGAAATCGGGATAATCGTTGCAGATGAGATTCATCTAATTAACGACACTTCTCGAGGTCCCACGCTCGAGATGGTTCTTGCCAAGCTAGTTCAAATGATAAAAGTCCAAATCATTGCATTGAGCGCAACGATTTCAAATGCTGATGAGATTGCAGATTGGCTTGATGCAGAACTTGTTAAGAGTACTTGGAGACCGGTACCACTTAGTGAAGGTGTATATTTCGAGGGCGAGATTGATATCTTTGAAGAAGGAAGATATGAGAAGAAATCAACTAGACAGATTCCACGAAAGTACAAAGATGAAGTGACTGATATTGTGTGTGACACACTGGATGAGAATGGGCAAGTACTTCTTTTTGTATCAAGTAGAAAATCTACTATCGCAATGGCAAAACGGCTTGCCCCCTCACTTCGAAAGTATCTCTCTAGGGATTCACTAGAAGGATTACTGCGCATCGCCAAAAAGATAGGAAAGACTCCTTCCTCACCAGACGAGTCCAAAACTCTTGCTAAGTTGATTTCAGAAGGTGTAGCATTTCATCACGCTGGTCTTGACAATCAAGAACGCGCACTTGTAGAAGATGCATTCAAAGCCAACCTACTAAAGGTCGTGATTGCCACTCCTACCCTCGCAGCTGGTGTGAATCTTCCAGCAAGACGAGTCATCATTCGCGACTATCGACGATTTGAGCAAAATCGTGGAAGTTATCCAATACCTGTTCTTGAATACAAACAAATGGCAGGACGTGCAGGAAGACCCAAGTATGACCAGTATGGCGAAGCACTTCTCATAGCAAGATCAGAATCTGAGAAGGATGCTCTAATAGAGCATTATACATTGTCAGATCCTGAAGAAATATACTCTAGGCTTGCATCTCCTACAGCAATTAGATCGCATTTGCTTGCTTCAATAGCTGCAGAACTGACACGCACATACCCAGAGATCGATGATCTCATATCGAAGACCTTCTATGCGTGCCAAAATAATCAGAGGAATATTTCCCATCATGTTGAATCGGCTTTAGTCTTCTTAGAGGACGGAAAACTGATTGAAAACTCACCTGCTGGTAAGTATGCTGCAACCCCACTTGGAAAACGAACATCACAACTCTATATTGATCCTCAGACCGCCATCATGTTTCGTGATGTCCTAACGCAGACTGATGAGTATACACAGTTGGGCATACTCCATATGATATGCCACACACCAGACCAACCTGTGACATATGTTTCAAGGACAGAGCTTGAAGAATACGAGGCATTTGTAGATGACAACTCAAAAGAGTTCCTAATCGAGCCTCCCGACATGGAAGACGAGCACTATGTAGATTTTCTAGGAGAGGTCAAGACCGCACGATTACTCACAGAGTGGATATCTGAATCTACTGATAGGGATATTACAGAGAGATATGGTGTTGGTATGGGCGATGTACACAGATATGTACAATCCGCAGAGTGGTTGACTTACTCTGCATCAGAGATCGCTAGAATCATCAATAAACCCACCTACATTCCTCTGTTACACAGTCTTCGCTCTAGACTCAAATATGGTGTACGTCCTGATCTCCTAGAACTTGTGAATCTTCGTGGAATTGGGAGAATTCGAGGAAGAATGCTTCATAATCAAGGTCTGAGAAACCTTGCTGATTTGTACCAAGTGCCAATCAATGATTTAGCAAGAATCCCAACTATTGGTAGAGCAATAGCTGAATCAATAAAGAAACAACTCGGTGTTGACTTTCCTTCATCTCCATCCTCTATCGACGATTCTACAGATGATGAGGATTTGGGATCAATACAGACACTACTTGAGGACTTCACTTAGTAACGGTGCAGTCATGAGAGTGTGCTCAATCAAGGTCTTTGTGTATTCTATACATGATTCGCTTTCTGAATATGAATCGTTGAATTCTGTGATTGGAATTCCCATCAATTCTTCAAGCACATTGAGTGACCCCATACCCATTGCATCAAGGTTGTATCCCCCCTCCAAGAAATAGACTAATTTTCCTGAAGCGTGTGTTGCTGCAATTCTCTTGATTCTTGCATTTATCATGGCAATACCTGAAGTTGTCAAGCCAAGTGATGTGAGAGGATCTAGGTAATGGCAGTCAAATCCCACTGATACAAGAATGAACTCAGGTCTGAACGCATCTGCTAGAGGCTCAATAACATCAGAAAAAGCCAATTCATATGACACGTCGCCGGCACCTGGATACATTGCTAGATTGACATTATAGCCATAGCCTGATCCCGTCCCCATTTCGTTAGGAAAACCCGAGCCTGGAAAAAGAGTTCTTCCGTCCTGATGCAGACCAACGTACAACACTTGATTTGAAGAATAAAATGCGTTCTGAGTACCGTTTCCATGATGGGCATCATAGTCTATTATCATCACACGATTTAGTCCACAGGCCTGTACAAGATGACTCGCTGCCACTGCAATGTTATTGATAAAACAGAATCCAAATGCTCGCTCATACTCTGCATGGTGCCCTGGTGGTCTACACAAAACAAATGCATCATTCGATTTGCCAGCCACAATTCTATCTACTGCTTCAATTCCCCCTCCAGCTGCTGTTATTGCAGCTTCATACGTGTGTGAATTAACAGCTGTATCAAGGGTATAGAAACCACCACCTTTAGATGATTTTTCTTTGATGCCATCAAGGTATGCCTTTCCATGAATCTTGTATACCTCTTCCATGTTCGCAGGAACTGGTGTCAAGAGGTTTAAATTAGATTCTTCAAGATAGCCTGCGTCCTTGATATAGGTCATGGCAGTTCTTAACCTATCAGGGCTCTCAGGATGCCCAAATGACATTTCATGCTTGGTAAAGACTTCATGGTATACAAGATCTGTAACCAATAACTTGTTCCTCCCTCTTCAGGTATGGGCCTCATAGAGTTGGTCACAACCAACAGATAAGTCTGAAGTTTTGGTTTAGTCTTTGGAACAAGTGTTCCTAAATTATCGCTATGAGGCAATCTTTATTTTGAATACAGATACCGACAACGTTAGCATGGGTCGGTAGTCTAGCTTGGTATGATTCTTGCTTGGGGCGGCCGAGGAAATCACGCCTTGAGTCACAGAATGCAAGAGACCGGGAGTTCAAACGACCTGGGAAAACCCTGTCGGAACAAGTCTCCCCCGGCCCACCACTTCTATTATCAGGATGCCCTAACTAAATCCTCCAAAGAGTTTCATAGATTGGTCCAGATGATGTTAATGTGCTTTTCTTCATACTAATCGATTCTACTGTCATAATTCCTACTGACTCACTGGCCAATTCTTCAAGATTCCTGACAATCTGGCTGGAATCTTTAATGGTGCGAACTCGTGCAATGGTAGCGTGAGGAGTGAATTTTTCCTTTTCAGCCTGATATCCACTCTCAATCAAGAGATTGTCAACTCTTGACTTCAAATCGACAATTAGTTGTGAGTTATCAGTAACACCTATCCAAATCACTCTGGGTTTTCGTCTATTTGGAAAGGCACCTACGCCTACGATGTTTATCTCAAAGGGTGTAATTTTGATTTGTTTCAGACAATCCTGTATCTGATCTATTCTTGCTATCGGAGTATCGCCAAAGAACCGAATTGTGAAATGTATGTTGTCCGGTTCTACTAACTTCATCTTTGCTCCCTGTGGATTCAATTTCTGTTGAATCTGAAGAATACGAGATAATAGAGCACGCTCTTCAATATCGATACTGAGAAACGCTCTGACAACAGCATTCATAGAGTTCACCTTGTACCTCGACAGGAAATATCACACTAGCAATATTACCATACCGCTGGGATGGTTCTAAGATAACTCTTAAAGGACAACTACTGGACAAGAGTGTGGAGACACTCGATAAGTTGACGAAGCGCAAAGACTCCAGTGTAGAAGTACCAACTACCTCTAAAGAAACTACCCAGAAATCAACGAGAAAACGAGGCATTGAGGTTCCTAGTGCACGAAAGCTGGTATTACGGGATGTTGGGTACCCTTTTCGAGTGAAGGGCGATCCCAAACCCACGGGATTAGAGGTTGACAGCCTAGACCTATTTGCAGACTATGCAAGAGAACAATGGATGGGAACTTTCGTACAGAAGGGTACCTATCTCTTTGATCGATATATTATGCCAGATTACGCTTTTCAGGTTCAAGAAGTCGATCCTGAGAAATCAGTTGTTTCTAAGAGTACGAAAATCATCCTTCAATCCCCAACGGGTTCAGCAACAGATGTTAAGACGCGTTTAGTTAAGCTTGAGGATGTAGTAGGTCATGAACAAGTGAAACAGAAATGCAAGATAATCTTGGAATATCTTCTTCAACCATCACGATTTGGTGAATGGGCGCCACGAGCAGTTTTGTTTCATGGACTACCTGGCACTGGGAAGACAATGACAGCCCAGGCTGTGGCAAATGAAGCTGATGCAAGGATATTCTTGGCAAAAGCCTCAGATTTAATCGGTGTCCACGTGGGAGATGGCGGAAGAAGAATAAGTGCATTGTTCGATGATGCGCGAAAGCACTCACCAAGTATCATATTCATTGATGAGCTTGACGCAATAGGCCTAGCTCGCTCATTCCAATCGATTCGTGGTGATGTGTCTGAGGTTGTGACTGCTTTGCTTGGAGAATTGGACCAGACCAGTGAGGAATCTGGAGTCGTCGTAATCGGCGCAACTAACGCATTACCTCTCATCGATCCTGCAATCAAAAACAGATTTGATACAGTATTCGAGTTTTCGCTGCCATCAGTTGAAGAGCGCTATGGTATTCTTCAATTATACGCTGAACGATTGCCCCTCAAAATCGAGGTTGACCTTAAGGAAATTGCAAAGAGAACAGAGGGTCTGTCTGGGAGAGACCTTAGAGACCGTATACTAAAAGAGTCACTTCATATTGCAATAACTGATGGTGTGAGTACTATAACATCTGAAATTGTCTATAGGGTTTTAGACAAAATACAACCAAAGAGTAGACCCACTTACACAATCTAATTGGCTTTACAATAAAGGTGAATGATACCTTGAAAATCATGATCATTACTGGCATGCCCGGCGCAGGAAAGAGTGAGGTCGCTCAAGCTTTCTGTGATACTGGTATCCCTATCATAGTAATGGGAGATGTTGTACGTGAGGAAGCTCGAAAGCGTGGTCTTGACGCAAATCCTGAAAACACCCGAAAGATTATGCTTGAGCTAAGGGAGAGAAACGGTCTTGGTGCAATAGCTAAGCATTGCATAAATCGTCTTCGCAGCCTTGAATCTGATGTCGTTGTCATTGAAGGTTGTAGGAGTATTGCCGAAGTTGATGTCTTTTCTGATTTTGCTGATGAGGTGACCATAATCTGTGTTCACTCTTCTCCAAAGGTACGATATACTCGTCTGCGCGATCGAAATCGTGAAGATGCCCCTCCAACATGGGAGAATTTCAGAGAACGTGATATAAGAGAAATCTCCGTGGGCCTGGGTGGTGTCATTGCTCTTAGTGATATCATGTTGATTAATGAAGGTACACTTGATAGTCTACGTGCTATGTCAAAACAATTAGCCGTGAAGATGACCTGAAAATGGAAATAACCATCAAATGCCCAGTTCATCCAACGGAGGAAGTTGAAAGAGTAAAAACAGCCATAGAAACATATCTCGGCAAAATTCCATTCAAGGTTGTCGAGCACAATCAATTCATTGAGCTGACTTCATCAAGTGAAAACCGGGAAACCCTCTCTATTGTGCGCCAATCAATCCATGAGAAACGGATACTTGACGCGGTCCGTACAAGACTACGGAAAAACTACAATGACTTGGATATTACAACGAACATCCATATTGACAAACAAGCAGCATATGTTGGAAAATTTAGAGTGATAGATAATGATGTAGAGAATCCTCCCTTGGGCTGTATTGAGATCTATATGGC
>PJER01000048.1 GCA_002825465.1 Candidatus Thorarchaeota archaeon MP8T_1 | reverse complement strand
GCAAGATTGACCTGAAGACAGGAGAAATCTGTAAGACAGATTTTACAATCACATAGAATAGTAATTGTGATATGTACAGCTCTTCGTGCCTATTACCATTAGTTCATATTGGAACAGACACCATACTTCTGGTGTAGAAAATAATAGAATCTGACTCAGCTCATTTACAGCATAGACTGAGGAAATAGAATCTGGTTGATTATTGTGCCAGTATCTCATTTATTACCTAATTAGCTGATAAACAGAATTGAATTAAGATACAAAATTAGGGGGCCGAATATATGGCAAAAAGCCCAAAACAACGAAGCACACTCAGAAATAGAGTCCTTAAATTATTGAAGGATAACAAAGTTTGTACACTTGCATTTAACGAAATTGAAAAGGATATTGAAGTTCAAACTCTACTAGAAGATAGTAACAGAATGGCTATTGACAGAATGGGATATTCTGACCATGGTCATACTCATTCGCTAATTGTAACTAAGAATGGAATCAAATTATTACGAGAGCTTAGTAAGGGTCTCCAACCTTCAGTAATCAAAGAAGAACTGGGAGATATGAATGATGCTGAGCTCGTAGTCATGCTTGGATGCTATCTTCATGACATTGGAATGTCTGTAGGAAGAACTAATCATGATGAATTCTCTGTAGTACTATCAATCGGTATACTTGATAGAATTCTTGGAAAAGTGTATCCAGATGATCACCGAAAACGGGTACAGATCAGAAGCCATGTTTTGCATGCAATCTACTGTCATGATGTAGTAGCACCACCATATACAGTTGAAGGTGGAATAGTGGGAATAGCTGATGCATTAGATATGACAAAAGGAAGGGCAAGAATCCCATTTGAAGCTGGAAGTGTTAACATTCACTCTGCGTCTGCAATGGCTATTCAAGACGTTAAGATTCGCCCTGGTCAGACCAAGACGGTTCGTATTGAAGTAAACATGACCAATGTATCAGGAATCTTCCAGATTCAGGAGCTTCTTGAACAAAAGATTCGAAATGCAAAGGGACTGATTGACCACATTGAATTGTATGCAATAATGTTACCGCATGAAGATGCAATCCTAAAAGAGGAACTGCGAGTACTCTAACTCATTTATCCACAGATTTCCTAAATCTAAACTTGCGAGTTCACTCATATAGACTAATATATATGTACGATTTCGAACATTCAAACAATAAATCGGATTTATTGGCGGCTGATATTGATGAAACTGGATGAGATTGATTCTAAAATTATTGCGATGCTTCAGGAAGATGGTCGACGCTCTTTTAGTGATATTGCAGCTGCCATTGACCGCACTGAGGTCACTGTTCGACGTAGAGTCAATCGACTCAAAAATGAAGGATACATCAAACGGTTTACTGTTGTCTTAGATCCTATGAAGCTTGGCAAGAGTATCAGAGCGATAATTCGTGTGAAGACTGCGATGAAGCACGCAACAATAATCTCGAAGAAATTGAGCAAAATCAAAGAGGTCAACGAAGCCTATTTTCTTGATGGAGCTTGTGGACTTATCATGATGGTTACTGTTGATGATCTAACTGAGCTCTATCAGTTCCTTGAAAAACGTCTTGGTGGAATTGAAGGAATGGGAGATGCTGAAACGTGTATCGTACTTGAAGAGATTAAATCAGCATTCTCGACTGATGGTGCACCATAATGCACTATGAGCTCCATATCTCAGAACAAAATTTGATACTTTTGCTTAAGCATGCAGAATCAATCCTTCCAATCGAAGCTGTTGCACTACTCTTTGGCACTATCACGAAGAATATTGTGAAAGTAAATAGAGCAGAATTAATGGAGAACGAATCAGACAACAGGAAGACTTCCTTTTCAGTCAATCCAGAGGTTGAGTATAAGTTACTAATTGAAGCTGATGAACTAGGTGAATCCTTAGTTGGAATTTATCATTCTCATCCTGCTCCTCCTGCGCCATCAAAAACTGACCTAAAGAACATGCGTCTGAATGATGTTGTGTGGCTAATCTCTTCAAAAATTACTGGAGAGTGGATTAGTAGAGCATACATACTAGATGGAACAGCTGTAAGCGAAGTACCAATCAAATATGTCAACTCTACTTCTTTAGGTTCTTAATTGTCCCAGAAGTCTTCCTTGGTTCAAAGGAAACAGCAGTCCCATTGATTGTTCCAATAACCCCAGCAGCGGCAATAACTTGTGGCAATGAAGGAAGACTGCACTGAATAATCCCTTCTCCTGTCTTTTCATCATATTCAATTATGTATAACTTCGAATCCGATGCCTGTATCTCCCCATAGAGAGATAGAAGGCTTTTCCATAGAGATAAACTAAGTTGTTTTTCTTCAACTAGATAATCTTCCTGATGAAGTTTGAAGAGGAGGTATCTTCGCCTTACTTTCTTCATCATTCTTCCTCCTTCTGAATAATCTCTATTCCATTACTCACAAACTCTGGTTGTAATTTCTTCATATTTCTCTCAATTATTGACATCGGAATGGCCCTTGCAGAGGATTGTGCATAGGCTTGGTCCATTCCTAGAAGTATCCCAATATGTGCCAATGTAGCAGGAGATCGTAATCCCAATGGATGAGTCGCCCCACTTGTAATAATCACATCCATACCAGCATCTCTAGCTGTACTTACTGCTTCTCTATATGATTTGAGTATCTTTGACCTATTGAGACCACTTGTCTTGAGAAGCGGTGCAATCTGAATCTCCAAGCATGTGTTTGAGATCGATGCCAAACGAGCGGTACTGCTCCTCAAGCGATTTTCATCTGTAGGATCTACAGTCAGAAGATCTATCCGATTATCCTCAATAGCCCAGTTTGTAATATCTATGGATTTCAAATCTATTGATACTATCATAGCCTTTCTTCGAATTTTGTCAATCTGTTTTCTTACAGAGTTAATCCCTTTACCGTGAAGGTTCACTCTTCTATATACCATCAGGTCATTTGAAAGACTCCAGTATGAATCATTGTTAGAACTGGATATTGCAATTCCAGAAAGTCCTAATTTCCGTGCCATCTCTCCAAATGAATTGATATTGGTTATATCTGACACAAATACTCCCAAATCAATTGACACTACTTAGACCTCCGAATTCTGAAGACTTTGTTCGATGAAGTGTATTGCATCTTCTGGTTTGCATTTTGGACTATCTTTGAAGTAAATCTGCAATCTTATGACATCTGCATTATTTGCTAGTCTTATCTTACTTAGAAATGCTCCTTGCTTATCAATCCTGAGAAAAAAGACACTTCTGTCATCCAAACGAAGGTCAATTGATCGTTTTATTTCTCCTAGGTCAGCTTTTTTCATATTCTTGAGAACGAATTTGAAGGTATGACCACAATCTTCAGGATCCTCTAATACTCCAGTGATTATGGAAATCTTGTCTCCTGCCTGTCCTTCTACCCATTCTTCAGCAATCAGTACATTCGGTCGAATCTCTTCAGGGAAAATAGCGAGCACAGCATTAGATACTCGCTCTATAATTTCAGTAGCCCGTACATATGCACGGGCTTCGATTTTACGTATGAACGGCATTGCCGCTCCCTCAAACTAATGGGTCGCCATTACTTTGCGACGTTACCCTTTGCTCCAAGGGAAGGTCGGACTTTTTCAGCACCTTGACCTTTCTTCCTTAAGCCTCGGCTTCTCTTACCTGCTGATGTAAGTCCTCTGTTGTCTCTACCCTTATGAGTGGGGTCACATATCCAGTTGATATTAGGATCGTTATAGATTACTGGATGGTTTGGATCTACAAGTATTACTTCATGCCAGATCCATTTGTGGTCATCTCCAACCCAATAGGAGTTCAGAACACGTAAATTCGGATATTTTCTAGCTACTCGTTCTTCAGCAATCCAGCGTCGTGATTTCTGTGGTGTATATTTCACTACACCTAGACTTCTAGGCTTACGACCAGATCTTGGTCTTGGTTTTTCACGTGGGCCACGACCAGTCTTAATTCTAACAATGATATAGCCCTGTTTTGCTTTATATCCCAGAGATCGTGCTCGTCCAAGTCTTGTAGGTCTGTCTAGTTTGACCATACTACCTTGTTTTCTCCAGACAATCAGTCTGTTCTTCACAATATCAGAGCGTTCTTTTTGCTCTTCTAACCATGTTTCATTCATGTGCTTGTATGCTGTAGGCATTTGCTTTTTCCATCCTTTGTCGTAATAGATTCGCTTTGTTTGTGGTTCAGCCCTTCAAGGGCCACATCCCGTGCGGACGTATCCGCCAACACAAAGGAATGGTTTGGCCATGCACGCATGCAATGACCAAGCCAACTCGAAACCTTTTGCTTAAAGGTGTAACGCTTTGGCCTCTCTTTTACTTGAGACCATCAATGACCTTCTGTGCAGTGAGTTCTCCAACTCTCTCTTGAGCTTCACCTGTTGATGATGCTAAATGTGGAGTTGCTATGAGATTTGGATGTTTTACAACCTGCCAATCTACTGGGGGTTCGTTCTCAAAGACATCCAGTCCTGCACCTGCAATATCTCCTGCATTCAAGGCATTTAGAAGAGCTTTCTCATCTACAACGCCTCCACGAGATGTGTTGACAATAAAAGCTGTCTTCTTCATGGCTTTGAACTCTTTCTCGCCAAACATACCCTTAGTCTGAGGTAAGAGTGGGACATGAAGTGTGATGTAATCAGCTCTCTCAATGATGGTTGCTAGATCAGCTCTTTTTGCTCCTACCTGCTTACAGATACTATCAATATCTATGACATCATAAGCAAGGACTTCCATATCGAATGCTTTTGCCCTTTTACCAACTTCCTGACCAATTCTTCCGAATCCAACTATACCAATAGTTTTCTTCCATAGTTCTGTTCCACTGAGCTTCTTCTTCTCCCATCGCTCAGTTTTCATCAAACTATCAGCCTGTGTGATTTTTCTGGCAAGTGAGAACATCAATGAGAAGACCATCTCTGCTACCGAAACAGTTGGTGCTTCAGGAGTATTTTGTACTGTAATTCCCTTTGACTTCGCAGCCTCTGAATCTACATTATCCAGACCAACGCCTGCTCGAACAACTAATTTCAGTTTATCAGCAGCCTCAATTACTTCTTTGGTAATTTTGGTAGCACTTCTTACCACAACACAATCGAACCCTTTGATTTGTTTTTCAATTGGTCCGTCTTTTTCATTATTTCTCGTTACGACTTCAAGTCCTGCGGCCTTTATCTGGGCAACAGCTGACTCTTCGATTGGATCTGCTACAAGTACGCGTCCCATTGGCAAAACCTCATTTGGGTGATGTGCTCTGCGATTCGGAGCTTCATCTTAAACTTGACGAAGACGACATTTTCTTAACGGTGTTCATACACTCAGAGGTTATGAAACGTGAAATAAAACCTGGAACTGTTATGGTGCCCTGTCCTGTTATTCTTCTTAGTGTAGATGGTCCTGAAAGACCAAACATAATCACTCTCTCCTGGGCTGCTAATGTCTGTAGCAAACCTCCTACAATGGTCCTTGGTATTCGTCCTGAGAGATACAGCTATGACCTCGTAAAGAAGGCTGGAGAATATGTCTTGAATATCCCTTCTGTGGAACAACTCGATGGTACTATTTTTGCAGGAAGTAAGTCAGGAAAAGAATATGACAAATTTGTTGAATGTGGATTCACTTCTATCCCAGCTTCCACGATCAGCGCACCAATGATCAAAGAATGCCCAATCAATATCGAGTGTAAGACAAAACAGATTATTCCTCTTGGCACTCATGATCTATTCATCGCAGAAGTTCTTGCCGCTCACATTGATGAATCTGTTCTAGATGAAAACGGAAGATTTGATGCATCTAAGACAACTCTATTCACCTATCTTCCACTAAATGCACAATATTGGACTCTTGGACAGGAAGTCGAGTAATCAGGTATGAATGAACTCAATATCAATGGGCTCGGAGTCATAGTCTTCCGTATCCTCATCAACACTTGAAGGTGGCTTCATGTATCTAACAGAGAAATTCGGATCTGTTTCACTTACTATCCATGCTCCTGTTGGAATGTGAGCTTCCCTGAAAAATATGTCAAAAGTGATTCCAGGGAATTCCACAATAATGGGGTCGTGTCCAAGAAGAGAAAAGAGACTTGAAGCCTCTTGAGCCTGTTCGATGGTTTCAAGGCGTGCTAATACAGGCACCCAATCTCTTCCATCCCATTTGAGAAAGGGCCACGAGTTTGAAGGGGGCCATTCTCCTCTCTCTACAACTATGTAGTCTTTGACTCCACGTTTGTAAATCGTAGGATATTGACCATATCTACCTAGACATCCACCAGCTTCTTTTGCATCATGTAAAGTCGGATAAATCTCCATTAATTTCACCAGACTGTGTTTACTATTCCACAGTCATATTTGATTGAAATCCGAGAATGTTACACTTTATGGAACTTTCAACAAATACAGTCAAAAATCCACTTGCTCATCATTTTTCCCACTAAAATTACCCACTTCTTGTATGAGAATATATAGAAGAACTATGAACAATATGTTCTCATTTTTGACCCTTTGCGCTTACGATTTTTATTACATCTCTATCCTTTAGAACATGCTTGTCTGAAATCCTCATCTTCGTCCTTGCATCAATCCCATGTACAAAAGACTCCATCAGGTCTGTATGGATATGTCCTGCAAATTCTTTTGCTGTAGTTCCCTCAGGGACCAAGAAGACATCAGGGAGTACATTATCATCACTGTCAGTAAGTGAACCTGCATCTTGCACAGGATAAACAGTGATCATCTTGAGATAGTCAAAGACTGCCTTGTTTAGTATATTCTGGACTCCCGTCCCTCCATATTTCTTCAGGATGTATTCTCTCAGTTTCTCAAGTTGTGTAACCTCGGTTTCCTTCAGTCCATCTTTCTGTAGTATCTCAAAGTCGTCATTTCCGGGGATGTATTTGATTACTCCTTTCTTATCTAGGTCTTTGAGTGCCTTCTCTGCTAATGCACTCACTGGTACAATCATATATTCTGGGAATTCCTCAAGCAACCTTTTGTAATTCTCTTCTGCGCCTGGACGGTCTATCTTATTTGCAGCAATGATGATTGGTTTGGCAGTCCTCTGAAGTATTCGTACAAATTCTCTTGTTTCCTCATCAGTCCATTTATCAACACTCTCTGCTTTTACGTTCGACTCCCTCAGAGCTTTGAGAATATGTCCTCGAGTGATTTTCAAACCAGATAGTTTCTCCAGAAGTAACTCATCCAATTTTGCTCCTTCATTTCTCACTCTTCCAGTAACGCGTCGCCAGTCTTTCGTGACTATGCCAAGCATCCATTCGACCAGTTCATCTTCAAGGAATCTCACATCATCTGCTGGATCTTGTGTCCCTGCTTCAATCTCCTGCCCCTCTGAATCTAATGCCCCACTTGCATCGACAATATGAATCAAAACATCTGCCTGTCTGAGGTCATCCAAGAACTGATTTCCCATTCCTCGTCCTTCATGAGCACCTGGAACAAGGCCTGCAACATCAATCAGTTTCACCGGAACTAATCTCACACCTTCTATACAGATAGAATTCTTAGGATTGTCCTTGACACCAAAATCAACGCATGCACATGGAGTCCGGACATGCGTGACTCCAACATTAGCATCAATTGTTGTAAACGGGTAACTTCCCACCTTAAAATCAGTCATACAAGCAGCATTTGTGAAGGAAGTCTTTCCACATGAGGGTTTTCCAACTATTCCAACGCTGAATCCCATTATATCTCTCTCCAGAGTTAATTCTACTATCTCCATACCATGAAATAAACACTTCACTCTGAAGCATTGTTCCCCAATGGTGCCAAAACCGATGAGTTTTTATGAATCAGTATTCATTATTAATATGAATCAAGATTCATTATATTGAGTTGAGAATCATGACAAAAATTTGTGTCACTTCAGCAGGTCCAACACTTGAATCAACCGTAGATCCAAGATTTGGTAGATGTGCGTATTTTATTATTGTAGATTCGGAATCTCTAGCATTTGAAGCAGTACCAAATGATGCAGCAAGGGCTTCTGGAGGAGCAGGCGTTCGTGCAGCTCAGATTGTAGCAGGTTATAGTGTTGAAGCAATTCTGACAGGTAGTGTAGGTCCCAATGCATTCCCTGCACTAGAAGGTGCTGGAATAAAGATTCTAGTGGGTACATCAGGAACCGTCAAAGATGCTATCGATAGCTATTCTAGTGACTCTCTTGAAACACTCGCCACACCTGGTCCCTCTAATGTTGGAAAAGGTCAGGGTGGTCCTGGTCGTGGATTAGGTATGAGCAGAGGTTATGGAATGGGGCTCGGTATGGGAAGAGGAGGTGGTCGTGGCGGTGGTAGAGGGCGACACAGAGGAGGTAGAACTCAGTGATAACCCGGATTGTCATCCCTACCCATGACATGAATGCAACAGAGATTGCAGACCACTTTGGACGTGCTCCTTTCTTTGCAGTCATAGATCTCAAAGAAGGTGAGAATACTCCCGAAATAAAGGTCCATCCTAATACTGGAGAACATTCTGGAGGGAAAGGACATGCACATGATAATGTAGTCCAATACAATCCTAAGGCTATAATTGTTCAAGGGATGGGTCCTAGAGGAATAATGAGTTTTCAGTCTCGAAACATTGCAGTTCTTCGCGCAAATAGTAGATTAATCTCAGATCTAATCAGTGCCTTTAGTCAACGGGAATTAGAGGAGCTTACAGAAGGATGTAGTGACGCCCATCATAAATAATCCAAGTAAAACTCAGAGGTATAGTTCCTTGATTATTACAGTTGCATCTGGAAAGGGTGGCACTGGAAAGACAACTATTGCAGTAAATCTTGCACTGTCTATTAGTTCGACGAGATTACTGGACTGCGATGTCGAAGAACCAAATGCCCATACATTACTCCACCCGAAAATGTTGCAGACAAACCCAGTAACAGTTCTTACACCTGAGGTCAATCAAGACCAGTGCTCATTGTGTGGAAAATGTGCAGAATTTTGTCAATATAATGCAATATTCGTAGGTAAAACCAAGACTATGGTCTTCAATGAGATGTGTCATTCATGTGGTGGATGTACGATTATATGTCCTGATAATGCAATTACTGAAGTTCCAAGGCCTATTGGGAATATTCACGAATCGAAAATAGGTGATATCCATCTAGTATATGGTGAACTATCAATTGGTGAGCCTATTGCAACAACTCTCATTCATACTGTAAAGGAACACATATTTCCTGAAAAGATCAATATTCTTGATGCGCCTCCCGGAACTGCATGTCCTGTAATCGAAACCATGAAAGAAAGTGATTTTCTTATTCTGGTCACCGAACCTACTCCTTTTGGTTTACATGATTTATCTATGGCTGTTGATGTTGTTCGAGGGTTGAACATTCCCTTTGGTGTGATCATCAATAGGGCAGGCATTGGCAATGATGGAGTTCAGGAATACTGCAAGAATGAAGAGATTCCTATTCTTCTAGAAATCCCCTTTGATAGGCATATTGCAGAATTATATTCTCGAGGGATTCCGTTTACGCAAGAGCTACCTGATTGGCGCCAACGATTCAGAGAGTTGTATTCCCATGTAGAGAGGTTGATTCAGAATGGTAAATGAGATTGCAATCATTAGTGGAAAAGGTGGAACTGGAAAGACAACAGTCTGTGTTGCGTTGGGCACCCTTGCTGGGGATGTGGTAATGGCTGATTGTGACGTTGATGCTCCTGATGTGCATATTCTTTTGAGTCCCTCCATCAAATCAAAAACTGATTTTATTGCTTCCAAGGTTGCTGTAATCGACCCAAATGTCTGTACAGAATGTGGGCTCTGTGAGGAAAGGTGTAGATTTCATGCGATAACCAGTTCACAGATTGATTCAATCAGCTGTGAAGGATGCGGAGTTTGTGCTCATGTCTGCCCCGAGAATGCTATAGGGATGGTAGATAGACAATCAGGATATCTGTATGACTCAGACACACGAATTGGACCATTGATTCATGCAAAACTCCTACCTGGTGAAGGGAACTCGGGTCGCCTTGTTACAGAGGTACGCAAACTCAGTACTGAGGTTGCAACAGACAAAGGAATCTCAACAGTTCTCATTGATGGGTCTCCTGGAATAGGTTGCCCTGTGATTGCAACAGTGACCGGAATTAAGCTAGGGGTCATTGTGACTGAACCGACAATAGCTGGCATACATGATATGCAACGAGTTGCTGAACTGTTAGGTAGATTTAGAGTCAAGATAACGGTCATTATCAATAAGTTTGACCTGAACGATGAGAACACAAAAGCCATCGAACGCTATTGTAGGGATAATGACATTGAGATCCTTGGTAAGATAAAGTTCGATACAGTGATGACAAGGTCTATGGTTGCAGTTCAGACCCTTCCTGAGTATGCACCTGATCATGAGATAACTCGTTTATTGAGAAGTATATGGGAGCGCATTCTAGAGTTATTGCCATCTTAGGTATCATGAAATCAAATTATATCATAAATATGCTAATTTTTTCTGATTAAAAAATGTAATAAGTAAGGTCATACACACTTATCTTTGGGATGCAAATGCACAGAAAAAGAAAAGGAGGCCGCGGGAGGTTTCCGATTCAGCCAAAGATAAAGGGTACTCCGCATATCAGTCGGATGATTCCTGAACCAAAGGGCTCGAACGAGCCTGTATACATTGACCTAGCTGAAGTCGAAGTACTGCGACTTGTAGACCTTGAGGGGATGTATCAAGAGCAAGCTGGAACTGCGATGGGAGTTTCTCGAGGAACTGTCTGGAGATTACTAGTCAGCGCAAGGGAGAAGGTGACTAGATCCATCTATGAAGGCCGACCTCTTGTATTAGGACAACCAAGTGAAGACTAGACTTAGCAGAGGGTTGTGGCCATTTGTTAAGTATGAGTTGCAGTGGAAGCTAAGGGAAGTTAGGCCTATCCATCTTCTGTGCGTGAGCTTGTATTACTAACTATTTAGAGTGAGTCTAGACGCCATATAGTCAGCCCTGAGAGGAGTTGTAACACTCGAACCTTCCTTATATACACAGAAAGGAATGAGTTACTTGGAGAGGATGACTATTCAACTCGACTATTCCACACGGATGGACACTATTATCGACTATGTAATCAGACGACCTGCGGTTCCGAGATGGTGGGATCCCATTGCTCGACCTCATGTTGCAGTCATATTACCAGATTCAAATTCAGGAAAAGAGATTCGATATTATCTCTCAAAGTGTGGAGAAAAGAAGACAAATGGTAAAGCCGTCCTTGATGTTGCTGATATTGATACCCTTCCTGAAGGGACGCTCCTTGAAGTCAAGTTCAATGCTACGCGCGCTAACCTCTATCAATTGGAACATATCGGCTCTGTTCCATGTTGGCGCTGGCTAGGTCGAAGTGAGGGACTTCCAGATTTCGATAGTGATGATTTCACTTACTGGGACCATGTACTTGATACAGGCACCTACTCCCCTCGTGACATGATACTAGCTTAATGATTCTTATTTAACAAGAACTCGATATTTATATCAATAATATTCGATTTAGAGATCTCTCCGTGGCCTGGGACAATCCATTCTGCATTCAGCCGTTTCAATCTCTTCAAGTGTTTGACCCAAGTTGGAATGTCGAGGGAATCAGGTCGAATATATGGATCCATTCCTTGTAAGACAGCATCTCCTGCGAAGAGAACTTTGGACCGCGGGTGGTACACTGCAATATCTCCTGGCGTGTGACCCGGGACTACATGAATCTGTATCTCTTCTCCTAGTTTAAGAACAGTATTCTCTGAGATAATCATGTCTGGTCTACTTAGAACAGCCTTTCCTAGAACCTCCTGTGAATAGGTATTCTTGATCATCTTTGCAATTCTATTCTTTGAGATGTCCTTTTCTGCTATGATACCATCTGCAGTGTATTCATGAGCAATCACTGTTGCCCCATGCTTCTTCATCTCATTCATACCAAAACAGTGGTCCGAGTCTTTGTGAGTGAGAATGAGATAGAGCCCTTTATCTTCCGTCATTTGCTCTTTTGCGTAATCATAGAGAAATGCTCCTGAGAATGCTGACATTCCCGAATCAATGAAGATAATGGCCTCAGGTGTCTGGATGATGCCAGCGTTCACTCCTATCTTGTGAAAGAAATGAACTAACTTTGTGAACACATGCACTCCCGGAGCAATCTCCTGCACCTTGGGAGTCCCAACACCTGGATGAAACATACGTATCTTTGCTCAGTTTTCTTTCTTAAGCAACGCCATTACTACCATGAAGTCTGGTTGCTTTGTTGATAAGCCACATTAGACCATACAACAGGTTTTAGACTGGAGATGATTATGAAACCAGCAAAACTGAAGATTACCGTTGAGCGAGTCTTCTCTCCCATAGAAGTCTTTGGACATGAGATCAGACAGGCGTCAGATGGGAAACCAATTCCTCCCTGTCGGTTCTTTAAGAAGGGGCAGGAGTTCATTGCTGAAAATGGGTTCACTCGACCTGATGGATTCTGTGGTTGGGCTTGGAGAGACCTTACTACTAGACTCACAAAGTTCGATCTCATCGATGATATGGACTGGCCAGAGAAGAATGTGACCTATGTTGCATGTGGTGATGGTGTACGACCGGTAATATTTCGCTTAGAGAAGATTGCTGATTAGAATTGACCACTCATGTTCTTGGAAGGTTGACTCTATACTTCTTTCCCAATTCCTCTACTTGGCTATTCCACGAGCCAAAGACATTAGATGCATCTTGTAGGTATTCGATAGAATGTGGGTCCAGTCCAAGTTGTGTTGTCACCAAGACGTCTAGTTCAAGGGGATGTTCCGAAGCCCAGATGTATCCTGCATTAGAATGGATTGTAGGTTTCATTGGATTGTCTATAGTTTCTGATGTGCTGAACACTGCCTCGATAATGCTTACCACATCAAAAAGTGCATTGTAAATCTTGTTGATATCAAGTATGCTCTGTGTCAGAAGTTCTTCTTCATTTCCGTGGTATTTCCTTCTATATGGAGTTGGAATCATTCCAAACAGGTTCTTCAGACTCAGAGAAACGAAGTTTTCTGATAGTGACCGTTTTGGTTTTGTCAGATTAATCAGGGTTCCCCCTCTCAACTCGTACAGGCGTGTAGGGACTGAAGTAGCTAAACTTTCCGTAACAATTGGAGAGAGTTTCTTGTTGACTTCCTCATGAATACTATCGGAATCACAGACACGATTCGCCCAATACTCCTCACTGAGGTTCAGGTACTCCACATTATGGTTGTCCAGAACATCCTGAATTCCAGAATACTCTAGGAACCATCTATCATTCTTCCTGAGGTCATTCTTCTTCTGGACCCGTAATAGTTCTAGGAATTCATTATCCCTCTTCTGATTTGGGTCCAAGAATATCTCGTTCCTCCACATAGCATAACTCTCAACCACAATAACCTCTTCCTCAATTGAGGAGAGTACCCAGTCAAGAATCTGACTCTCTGTGTATATCATTGATGAGGACCAGTTCGGTTTCACCACGATAGGTGATTTGAGATTGAGGCGGGAGAGCATCTTCTTGAAGGCGGTCTCATCACCATCCGATGTGAACTGCACCTGACCTAGATTAACGACGGTACCACTCATAGTCTTTCATTCATTGGTCTATATTATGGGACTTATGATTTACGCAGGAACATGACAGAAAGTGTGATGGAAACAGGTAGAATTAGGGGAACAGTATCACTAATTCTACACTTGATGTCGGATGAAGCGTGTAGTTAGTATAAACAGTTCCTTTCACAATAACTATCATACCAATATGGAAACGTGAATCTGTCAAAAAGAACTCCAGAATACCAGTTCCATCAGATATCCACACATCTAGACCATTTGGATCCATGTATACTGTGATTGCTGTGATGTTCCCCTTTACCGTCACAATTGCACCGATTTGAGCCATCCCTGAATTTACCGAAGATATCGGAGTTACATTTGTTGGATTATCATGGATATAGATGAGACCAAGGCTAAGAGGGATAGTAATGAGCATTAACATTAGCAGGATCGCTAGGACTTTTCTATACTCCACAATAACCACGCATGAAAGATTACTAAATTCATATACTCACTAACACAAATCAGGTTTTTGAATACAAAAATTAACTATAGTGCAGAAAATTGATGGTAGCGGGTGGATGATTCGAACATCCGATCTCAGGGTTATGAGCCCTGCGGGATAGGCCTGGCTTCCCCAACCCGCTATGCTTACAGGAAATTTGGCTAAGCAAGTTTTAAAGTTATTCGTACAGGTGCTAAAATCAGTGATGTGAGGGCTAGTCACCTTTATCTGAATAGAGGACGCAAAAGATGTGACTGGAGATGGGAGTCCCAAAGTTAGTTCAACGTTATCGACGATTCTGTGATGACTACAAGGTTGAGTATGCCATAGAAGGGACTGTTGAGGACTTTGATACACTATATCCCGTTCCCCCTGAACGCCTAGTTCGAGGTATAGATATTCGAGTTGGAAATGATGTTAGACTGGTTGCATTTCACCAGAAACAACCTCCTATTACGATAGAAGAACGGGTGATTGTTATTGGACGGGACGTTAGATTTGACGAGAACGCAATACTTCCTGCTATGATTTTTAGTCCTGAGCATCAACAAGTGTTATTTTCTGAGAACCTTCAAGATTTTTCCAAGTCATTTGCTAAAACCTATGCAGTTTCAGCATTATGTGGTATTTTTCTTATCTTAGGTGCCCTTTGGCTAGGTTTCTGGTACAACCCTGTCATCAATATCATCCTCACACTTTTTTTGGTTCCATGGTGTTTCTCTGAAACCCTCTACACAGAATATCACAAACGACCACGAACTTTCACATGTGATAATGAAACTTGGCAGGCTCTAGCCCAAGAAGTTGATGAAAGATTTCGAATCTCGCTTATCAAGGAAGCATAGCATCCAAACGAACAAGTCTTATCGGAGAAATCTCATTTTCTTACATGATAGGAATTGGGAGAATCGAAGATTATCAAGAAGTTCCGGAGATTACTAACTGAGTGTGAGGAAGATCATCTCCACCAAGGAATAATCACCGAATTCATCAAGGTAGAATTCGTACCAAAAGAACGCTATGCAACTGGAATAATAGTAACAGGTGACACGGGCACTCATAGGATTGAATTCGCCAGTGGTCAGAAGAAGTACATTGAGGATGCAGCTGCTTTCAATATTGGTGACGAAGTCTTAGTCTTGGGAAAAAAGAATCAACTCCGACCAAACACTTCTATACCTTCAATCGTTCTGTTTCCCGAAGAAGAAGCAGTTATGCTCTCCAAAGAATACCTTGGGTACAAATTTCACGGATGGGTTGATTATGCACAAATGCTGTTCATTATTCTTTGTTTTCTTTTTGGAGTTATCCCTATGTTTGGAGATCTCATCTACTCATTGCTATATGTACCATCTACCCCACCCGTTTATTGGTCATTCGTTGGGTTTGTTCCCTCTTTTCTAGGTTTTATCATACTTGAAGCTTACAGTCGAAGTCTGTATCAAGAGAGACTCGTTCTCTGCGATACCGAAACATGGAACATGATAAACATGGAAATAGCTGAGCGATTCAGGAACATCAAAATGTAGTTCACAATTTCGGCTTTCTATTGGTGATTTTAAGCGATGAAGTCTATGGAAATGTGATACATACATTGTTCAATCTGTATGATTGATATCTTGTAAGGAGCCATGCAATATGCTAGTAGAAGTATCAATTCTCATTGCGATCTATGCTATCTGGATAGTGCTTCTGGTGAACGTCATGGTTTCCAGTGAAGAGGTCTCCCTGACAGTTGCAACCCTTCCATTCATTGTGACTTTTCCTGTTGCCCTCATCGTATCAGCAATCCTTGAGATTACAGTTCCAGGAGTCTTCATGGCTGATGTTCTACTCACCATGATAGTGGGAGCACTCCTATTCATCCGTTGGGTCATGGCTATAGTTGGAGAATAGTCTGTCTACTCATGTGACTAAAAACAATGCAAAATAACTCTGGAGAAGATTAATCCTTCTTTTCCCTGCGCTTGAACTCGGTGTAACCGCAACGACCGCAGGAGAATCTATCAAAGTGTTCAGCCATGAATGTGCCTTTCTCGCACCTAGGACAATATTTGTTGGTGGAACTTACCTTTCCTGATTTATCGACTTTGTACATGTTGTGTGCCTTAGGCATTATTCAGCTGCCTCCTCTTCCTTCTTCTTCTTGGGTTGGTTTCTCTTGAACATGTGTACGCGTTCGATTCTCTTCATCTGTTCAGGATTTTGGTAGATGTGAGCTGAACCTGTAATCCGACCAATTCCAAAATTATTTTCGAGAGTACTGATTGCCACAGTTGCTGCATCTGCATTAAATTGTGCTACAATCTTTGCAAGAATGTCTGCTCTGCTAGGAGTACTTTTGCCTGGATGGTCAATTTGGAAGGTAATCTCTCGCCTTCCTAGAGGCTTGTTCTCCCGTTCGTTTAGAATCTCGATATTCATTGGCATCACTTTCTGAGAATCGGACCCTACCTGATGTGGGTCAGGCATCCGACTTTTGGTTGTCTAATAAAGCTTTCACAATTACCACTATTGAGGGTACTAACGTACCTTCAGTGCGTACTTGCCTGGTTTGTCAATATTGAGTCGTGAGGCAATATAGGACCCTTTTCTTGGATCTTCTTGCTTCTGCCCAGGAAGGATCACAACAATTCCTGTATAGGATGTTGAGAGATTTGTTCCCTTGCAGTTGGGACACACATTCTCAGCAGTGAGATAGTGGCAGCCTTTGCAAGCTCTTAACTTCGCTATGTCTCTTCCCACCTAATTACTTCTTTTTACCCTCACCACGGGCAGCTTTCACGTCATCCTCAATCCATGAGGCATCCGGTCCGATTTTTCCAAGGAATGGTTGACGCATCGTCAATCCAAGTTTTCCAGACTTGTTACCTGATTCGAAGCTAATCGATGTGACTCTAGCTCGGACCATGTCTCCTTCTGAGAGGGTCCTCCCAGTTTCTTTTCCAAGTAGTGAGCTACCTTTGGTATCTTGTGTGATGAAGTCATCACAGATTTGACTTACATGACAGAGACCGTCAAGGGGTCCCATCCTGATGAATGCCCCAAAGTCCATGAGTTCCACGACATTGCCCTCTACAAGCTCTCCTCGGAGAGGTTTGAAGACAAGGACCTGATATGCAACAGAATGATATGTCGCACCATCACCTGGCATCAGACGACCCTGTCCAATCTCATCTATGCCAATAACAGCAATCATGAGACCTATGTCTCTATCAAGAACATTCTCATGCTGTTTTCGTAGGTGGACCATCGCTGCTTCCTCTATTGGTTTGTTGAATTGGGAGGGAGGAATACGAACGACATCCTTTACTGTGACAATACTGTACAATGTAAATCGCTCCTTGCCTGACAGGACAATTTGTTCTAGAACAATCAGAACCTGGCGTCATGCCCTGGTTTCTGAACCCGACGGCTCAGAAGCAGCATCCTTTTGAAAACCATAAAAACATTGTGACATGGGTTCTATCTTACTGTGCCAAGCAATTCTAACCGTTTCTTACCTCTCAGAAAAATGACAGGAACTCCTGCTTGTATGGACCGTTCTCGAAGGTCTCTGTCATTTGTTGCGACAACACCATTTACTCCGATAGCATATTCTAAGACTTGGTCATCAACAGAACTGGCATTTACAAAATCATCAGATTCAATTATAGTACAGCGATCGATGAGATCCAAGGCTACTCTGAACTTGAACTTCTCTGTTCTTGCCACAACATCCAGTTTTCTCTCCAGCTCCTGAATCACTGTTCTGAGTACAACAAATTCTACCTTTCTCTCTAAGACTCTCTCTGATTCTGTAAATATATCTACACTAAATTGAGCGGGGACTGTGAGGATATTCGTATCAAGAACCACGATGATAGACATTTTCAACACCTAATGTGATGTGCAAGGTGTTTAATCTATGGTTTTCACTTAGATTTCAGCATATCCAATTAATCGCCATTTATTTTCCACACGACGACCAATTGCTATTCGTTGTCCTTTCTCAGCCACAACAGGACGTTTTAGACCTAATTCAATCTCATCACCATGTAATCTGGTGATCACACCAACTGTGGGAGCAGTTCCAACTACAAGCATCATGGGTTCATTGAGTCGTAGATTTTCAACCTGCTTCTTGCTTTCCATTCCCACAACTCGTTGCATAAGGATTGGTTTGAGCATTAGTTTATCGAAGATTTTTGGCATCTTCCCAACTTTTCCAACAACATTCCCAACAAGGCGGTCCGCTCGAGTTGATGCAGGATCTAAGGCAGTTCCAACCCCGATTAATCCTCCTGGGTAGGCTTCTTCCAGATTGTTACCACTACCTGAAAGTAGACTAACGACCTTTGCTTTTATTGGTTTGAATCCCTTGTCGGTCTTTGCTCCTGGTGCTATTTCTATTTCATCACCAATCTTCAATCTTCCCTGAACTATTGAGCCTCCTACTACTCCCCCATGCATATCTTGAGGTAGAGTACCTGGTCGATTAATATCGAATGAACGTGCAACAAACATCTTTGGTGGAGCATCATCATCACGATCTGGTGTAGGAATGACTTCCTCAATGGTCTTAATCAGGAGGTCTGTGTTCGCTCCAAAGACTGCAGATACGGGAATAATGGGTGCACCTTCTGCAACAGTGCCTTTCACAAACTCTAGAATTTGTTTGTAATGTTTCTTTGCAGCCTCTTTAGAAACTAGTTCTATCTTATTCTGGACAATAATGATTTTTTGAACGCCCACAATCTCAAGGGCATGAAGATGCTCTGCAGTTTGTGGCATAGGACAGGGCTCATCTGCAGCAATGACAAGAATAGCTCCATCCATTAAACTTGCACCGCTGAGACAGGTTGCCATGAGGGACTCGTGGCCAGGACTATCAACAAATGAAATCTCACGGAGTGTTTCTAAGGTACCACCACACTTCTTGCATTTTCCATCTACTGCCAAGTGTGACGTTGTATACATCTCGGGATCTGCACACTTTTTGCATTTCATCAGGGTTGTTGCTGCATATCCTAAACGAATGGAGATACCACGTCTAATCTCATCCGAATGGCGGTCAGTCCACTCTCCAGTTAGATAGGACACAAGTGTAGTCTTTCCATGGTCTACGTGACCCAACGTACCAATGCTAATCTCTGACTGTCCCTCGTATTTTCTGGTCACCTAATATTCACTTCCGCCAACAGCTGTGTGGGCACAATCACATTTTCCCGATGCCCATATGAAGGCTTCTGTATATTGAAACTAAGCCTATGCAGCCTTCATTACTAGTTCTTCAAGAGGTGTACTGCCTTTCTCTTCTACTCGCATGTTCACTTGCGAAATATTAGAGTCAAGTTCTCTTCCACGAACTGTCTTTCGCCTAGCTGTACCTTTCCTATCAGGCTTGAATCCAGGAGGTCCGCGTATTAGAATTCGCTTTTTCCCACTGCCATGTACATCTGGACGAATTGGGAATCCTGACGTATCACTACCGCCAGTAATCTTTAGCTTGTACCCTGGCAGGCCTAGTGCATCACCTTCAACAATTTCCCCAACTTGCTTACCAACAAGTGAATTGGTCTTAGCATCGTCTAGTTCGTACTGGATGGCTTTTCCAGTTTCGGGGTCTGATATGACAAGTTTGAATGGCAAGATATATTCGCCTACCTAGTGTATAATGAGTATCTAATGAACACTCCAGCGAAGGCTGAAGAAGTCACTTTATGAGGATTGCGGTCGGGTCGACTTTTTACATTTTCTTTTTACCTCCTACATAATCATTATAACTCGCAAAAAGCCTGCAAAACTATCTCTAAATGGGGTACAGTTACATGGATGCTTTGACCGCGCTCGGACTCATTGGTATTGTTTGGATCATCATTTACTTTGTCGCTCAATACATTGGAGTTGAACGATTGCAAGAGAAAGGGGTTGAAGCGGGAACTCCCTTCTTCTTTATGTGGAAAACTGAAAGACTCAATGCTTTCCTTACCAAGATGGGAAAGAAATTCCCTATAATCTTCTTCAATATTGGTGTAATCGTTGGATTTGGAGGAATGTTCTTTGCATTCTGGATGTTTGGTGATAATCTCATCAAATTCTTCATTCAACCATCTCAGGCTGGCGGTGTTGTCCCAATCATTCCAGGAATTACAATCACCGGGCTCCCACTTGTGTATATGCTAATTGCACTTGCAGTTGCAATCCTGACCCATGAGTTTGCTCATGGATTTGCATCGTCCAAGGATAACATACCAATCAAGAGCTCTGGATTACTTGGTTTCTTTGTCATGTTTGGCGCATTCGTTGAACCTGATGAGGAAGCATTTGAAAATGATGCAACACCAAAGGCCAGAATGAGACTACTTGCAGCAGGGTCCTTTGCTAATATTGCTTGGAGCTTTGTCTTTCTCGCAATCTTACTTAATTTCAGTACAATAGCATCTATTGCTTACAATCCCCCAAGTGGTGCATATATCTATCAAACTAGCCCCGGAAGTCCTGGAGCTGAGGCACTATCAGTTGGCGACGTCATTATTGGACTGAATGATACGGAGATTCGTGCTTGGAGTGACGTGAGCATCTTCATGGCTGATGCACTCAATGGATCACAAGTGACCGTTCATACCTTAGAAGGGTCTGTTACGATAATCCTTGCAGGAAGTGAAACGAATGGAACGCGGGGATATATCGGAATTTATGGCGCGGATTACTGGGAACCAAAACCTGGTTGGAATCTTATTCTAGATCCAATGTTCATATTCCATGCTCAACAAATAGTTCTCTGGTGTTACATAATTCTCATCTCTCTGGCTCTCTTCAACTTACTTCCAGTTCCTGCCCTAGATGGCGATAAATTACTATCAAATGGATTGAGTCTGTTCATTAAAGATGAGAAAAAGGTGAAGTATATCATGTATCCAGTCAGAATCTCTGCACTTGTCATTGTGATTTTGAGTATAGTTCTGAGTCTGGTCATGGGCAAGGGCCTCTTTTAGGAAAAAATCGAATTTGTGGGACCTAAAAAGGCTCCATTTCGACTATTTCCCGATGTAAGATGATTACTCATCAGATAAGTCCAACACAAGATGTTAGAGAGAGAGCACGAAAAGCTCTCACAGATTATCTAACAATGTTCATTCCAGACTCTTGGAAAGACCCGTTAGAGAAATTGCGAATAATCCTCCAGTCCAATAACGATATTGACTGGGAAGCTCTGAAGGGACATGCCCTCATGTACTTTGACGAGAAGCGTCTTCCTGAAGATCGTGTCGAGTGCCTAGCACGTATTGAACGATTAGGTGACACTTTCAGAGACATCTATACAAATCTCTCACCAGCAGAATGGCACCGAACTATCGAAGATATAATCCAAGCAGCTAATTTCAGAGCATCAAAGGCAGCGTTAGAGCTCAGACGGTCAAAAATTGTAGAAGAGCTGAAGATATCTAAACCCACACCTGACAAGACAAAGAGCTAGTACCAACGAATCAAGCCATTTGAATATCTTTAACTTCACTGGTCTCTTTGGAACGATTCGGAGTTATTGTACTCATGCAATCCGGATGTTCCAAGTGTGGCAAACCAGCAGTCTACTTACGTAGGTATACATCCGAACACCTCTGTGGTTCATGCTTAGTTGAGACTACTGTTGATCGAGTGAGAAGGACAATTAACAAGCACAAGATGTTATATGATAAAGATCGGATTGCTGTTGCTATCTCTGGAGGAAAGGATAGCTCAGTTCTCTTGCACATTCTTCACCAAATTGAGAGTAGTTATCCTCACTCTGAGATTATTCCTGTGACCATTGATGAGGGAATACAAGGCTATAGAAACAAAGCATTAGAGTCAGCTCATGAGCTCTGTAGGTCTCTAGACCTGAAATTAGAAGTACAATCATTCAAATCTCTCTTTGGCTATAGCCTGGATGAAATCATTCAACAACGTAAGGATGACGCTTTTGGTGCTTGTTCATATTGTGGAGTCTTTCGCAGACGAGCTCTCAATACAGCTGCTCAAAACCTTGAGGCTGATGTAATTGCCACAGGACATAATCTTGATGATGAAATACAGACGGTGTTAATGAACATTCTACGAGGCGATAGTGGGAGGATTGCTAGGACCAATGTTCCACGAGAAGAAGCTGTGGAAGGGTTTGTTCCTCGAATCAAACCACTCATTGAGATTACAGAGAGGGACATTGTTGCTTACGCTCATTTTCTTAAGCTTCCTTACCATGATGTTCCGTGTCCATATGCAGAGGAAGCCTATCGTAATGATGTCCGAGCTTTCCTGAACAATATGGAGTATAGGCGTCCTGGAACATTATTAGCTACATTGAGATCTTCTGAAGCAATGACCAAGGCTTTTAGACAAGCTCCAACAAAATGGGAATTCACGCGGTGTGAGAAGTGCGACGCACCATCTCCATCAAAACTGTGCAAGGCGTGCGAACTTCTTGAATCTATTGGGAGTTGAAGATTTTGACAAAGAGACCTGAAGTTCTACATGATAGTAGAGAGGTCTCTTATGATGATGAAAGATGGAACATCCTTCGTAAGCTCCGTGCACGTACTCTTGAAGTGATGCATCAAATTGAAACAACAGGAGCTAAACCATTAGTCCATGGATCTGTTGCAAGAGGAGATGTGACAGAATCTTCTGATATCGATATCATCATCCCCCATAACGTATCTAGCTATAGATTGGAACTAGCATTGGGTCCTCCCCTTCATCGAGAGCTTGTTCAGGCAACTCCATCAATGGTTCTCAAAGGTCATATTCACCTTGAAGACGATGTAGTCGTTAGTTTTCCAATGTTCAAACTCATGTCGAGAGAGAACGAATTCTACAGATGGGGAGGTACTATGGATACTAAGGGAATTCGAGGAGAAAAAAGAATTCTAGGTGTTGATAAACGCTTAATCCTAATCGAGCCTACTGAAACAGGCCATATTGAATCTGGAGTTATCGGACACGAGTATGATGTAGCCAAGAAATTAGGTGTATCTATTGATATTGCACGAGAGCGAGTCCGAGTACTTACAAGACGTGAGTCTGTTGGTCGGACTGGTGTCTATCAGACTTATGAACTGAAAGAGTCAGAGAGCTTTGAAGAAGTTACAAAGAGATTACAAGATAGTGATCCTGCACTACGTAGAACAATTGAACGTCGAGAAGGAAGGAGGAGATAGAATATGCCACGAAAGGTCTCAGAACTAAAAGGTGGGTCAATAATAGTAGGCACTCTGCCAAAGGGCTGTAAACTTTGTACAAAGGGTTCGAAAATGGTTCTTTTTGTTACAGGTCTGTGTGATAGTTCATGCTACTACTGTCCTCTTTCTGAAGAGAAAATTGGCAAGGATGTCGTCTTTGCAGACGAAATGCCTGTTTCCACAGATCAAGACATCCTCTTTGAGGTAGAAGCTATACGTGGTGAAGGCACAGGAATAAGTGGTGGAGACCCTCTCTGTTCATTTAAACGAACGCTAGAATACATACGACTGCTGAAATCTGAATATGGTCCTGATTTTCATATCCATCTCTATACTAGCAAATCAACTATCGCTCAGGAAGACTTGGAACAGCTCAAAGATGCAGGATTAGATGAGATTCGCTTTCATCCCCAGACGAAGGATTGGTCTGGCATTGAACGTGCATTAGCAATAGGATTGGTAGTTGGTATAGAAGTACCTGCGATACCAGGTCAATTTGAGAAACTACAGCAGACTGCAGTTAGAGCTGAGGAGATTGGTGTTTCATTTCTGAACTTAAACGAACTTGAAGCAAGCGAAACTAACTTCGAACAACTTAAGGCACAGGGAATGCGCTTGACCGATTTAGCCAGTGCCAGTATTGCAGGAAGCGCAGAAGTTGCTAGAAAAATCATTGATTGGGCTTCGAAAAATCTTGATAGTCTCTCTGTACACTTCTGTTCTGCACGCTACAAGGATGCTGTACAACTACGAAATAGACTGGAACGACGCCTTAAACAAACTATGCGCGAATTTGAACAAAGAGATGAAGATGATACATTATTAGTTCTGGGAGTCATCAGAGCAACTCACAGAACACAACTTAATGAGGTACAACTAAAGAAAATCTATCAGATTCTTCAAGAAGAATTCGAAGTCCCTTCTGATATGATGAATATTGATACAATTAGAATGAGAATAGAGATTGCTCCTTGGATCTTAGAGGAGATCTCTAATGAACTAAAAGACATTCTTCGAGATAGTATGCCTCTTGAGATTGGCATCGCATACGAATATCCCTCTTGGGATCGAATGCAGACAATGTTTGAACCTGTATGATTATTGATCGATACGAAATCGAAGAATCGCTCCAAGTCCTCCTAAACGATGAAGTTGCTCTCCGGCTGGATGTTCTGTTGATACAATATGAAATGCACCTCTGGTCTTCTCTGTATCTCGAATAAGATTGTCCATCCTCCTCCGCTCCTCTTCTGAACCCTCTCTTAGTTTCTTGTCTGTGATGAGTAAATCCTCAATGGCTCCAAATTGCGCTGCCTGTCTAACCTCCTCATCACCATAGGCACCCAGCCCATTATCCTTTGATATGTTTTCAATCAGACCTTCAACTAACTTGGTCTCAGTCTCAACTTTGAGAGTGCTTACAGCTTTACCTATGACTCCACGGAAGAGAATCTCCTTTGCACCTGGAACTCCAATAGAGTTTGTACTCTCAACTACAACAGGTGGAAGGTTCTTAATTCCTGCTTGACTCAGATACTCTCTGTAGTGATCCCTCACAAATCCTGGGCCTGCAATGACAATAAGGCCAATCTCCGTTTGTTCAAGCTGCGAACGAACAGCTAGAGTGACATCAGCAAAGAAATCTCTCATTGTGGAATCGTAGCTCTTTTGATCCCCTTGCTTTCGAGAAATACTTGTTCGAATGCTTACAGCTTCTTTGATACCATAGTCTGCTGCTAAGAAGAGTTCAGCCACGCCATCTTCAATAGTAATGATTAGACTTACAGGACTTAACTGAGCTTTTGTTGCTTCATTCAATCTATCTAGAATATACTTTGGCCAATGATCCTTAATGATTGTTAGAGTATCCCCTGGTTCGACATTGATAGTATGGTATGATCCAATACTGACCAGGTCTCCCGGGCCTTCCAAGATCTTCCCCTTGATCCTCACACGATTCGAAAATGAATGGAATGACACATCATCTACTTGGAGTTTCAACACCATTGGCTTTCTGACACTCTCTTGCTTTCTACTATCTTCATCTCCTACACGTACTCGTCGAGTAGTTCTTGACACCACTAGATCGGTCGGTCCTACTGTATTATAAAGATGCCAAAGATCATCTAAGGTCTCTATCTTTAACACAATAGTACCTTCTTTGAGAACGCGTTTTAGAATCTTCAATCTGTCACCACCTGACAGGTCTTGCAATCAGAAGAAATAGTCTCTGCTCGCTTGTTCAGGGGAAGCATATCTTGTTGGATAGATATTACCCATATCAATCCCTCTACTCAGTACTTCTGCCCTTGTTACATGATTTGGTTGTACTAGCAAATCACTATCCTGTACTGCAAGGTCTCCTGCTATTCTAATGAGTCCACCTAACTCTCTAAGCCTTAGAGTAAAAGCGTCTCGTTTGCCATCAAATTGAAGAGCCATCTTCTCAGCAACTCGAAGAACCTCTCCGACTGCTTCAACTCCAAAATGAGGTACTTTTCCGTCCTCTTCTATCGTCTGTGCAATGAATCTAACAAAATCATCTGATACCTCATGGCTCTTATCAATCCAAGAAGCTAGCATAATCTCGTATCCGTACCCTCGGATTCTCGATCTAAGTGCAGGTAAAATACTGCTGATATTCTCAGAGTTACATGATGCAAAGAGGATGAAATCGCAGGGAACATTGTCTACTCGGACAGAAGCACCAGAACTCATCGGGTTGTGTCCTGAGATAGAATAGGTTCTTTCCTGCATTGCAGTAAGAAGATGACTCTGATATGGTCCTAATGCAGATATCTCATCGATGTAAAGAATTCCTTCATGAGCCTCATGGATCGCACCTGGGATTACTCTCTGGTATGCAGCCATTCCTAATGACTCTGCACTACCATAAGGGTCATGTTTAACATCTCCCAGAAGTTCTACATGGCTAGAACCACTTACTCTGACGAATCTGCTAGTATCTCTGCCTACTAGGATACGGTCTTCTTCATTACTATGTGCTTCTTTAACAATTTCAGAATGCTCACTGATTTTCTCTCTTGTAATCGCAATCTCTCTATCATTCACTCTCTCATACATTGTATGGTATGATTCATCTCCAATCTCTTCAAGGTCGGTAACAATCTTGAGAGCTGGTTCCCTTACAACATCTAACATCCTAAACAAGCCATGATATGAATCGCTACTGGTCCAATCAAATCGTTTGTCTGAGCCGCATGATGTACAAGATGGTTCGGATGGCAAGGATAGTTCACTACAATTTGAACATCGATATCCCATTTTGATTGCTATATCTCTAGGTAATCGGTCCGGGGATGAATAGAACACATTATGTCGTGTCTGCCTGGTTTGTTTTGTTGCTGCTATATCTTCGATATTTGAAACTACAACGATTGGCCTATCAGGTAATGCTTTGTTGTGTTTGAGACGTATCTCCTGAGTAGGTGGATTCAGTAGAGAATACGCTGCCTTTGCAAGCATGGATTTTCCAATCCCTGGTTCTCCGCATAGAAGTACGTGTCTTCTTTGTCTTACTGCAGATTTGACAATTTTCACTGCATGCTCTTGACCTATTACTCTCTGGAATGGATCCTTGGGGGTCTGAATCTGTTCTGTTGATTCCAGAGTATCTATGAGCGATGTCACGGTCAAGAAGCCTCACATATGCTCCATCTCATCTTTTTTAGTCACAATGAGATAATTGTGAGTATTACTTCCACTCTCTAGAAAGCACTAGATTGTCAAATTGAGAAGTGAAGATCCATTACAGAGTGCTTTTGCTCTGTAACTCATTCTACCGTCCTAAGTCATCGAATGTTACTATCTTTAACCCATTCTGTTTGACATCAATATCTGCAACTGCAGCACCTATGAGAAGTTCAGTCTTCTTGATGATTGCAATATCTACAAGACGCTGTGTAATCACTCCATCAAAGACAATAGTTGGAACGGTTTCTTGTTCCTCTAATTTCTTTGCGAGTTCTGCTACACCACACTCTGCTATGACTTCCTTCTCACTATTGAAGAGAACTGCTTTGAATGACTCCTTTATCTCCTCTATTTTGGAAACATAGACCGCATCAACAGATACTGGTTCTCTTCTCATAGGGATACGTCTGCTTGTCGATTCCGATACATCTCGTCTTGATGAAACCGACTCTCTTTTGGTTCGAGAAGGCTTTCCTGTTCCTTCTCTCCTTGGAGTCCTCTTCTTACCATCAGAGGACTTCCTTGTTTTGACTAGTGCCAAAGCTTGGTCTGCAGGGATTTGAGATTGAAGTGCTTGTGTGACTTCACGTCGAGTTAGTTCTTCAACTTCTTTTCCCTTTGGTGCTCTAGCAATGTAGTGAACTTTTGCAACCTGCATAAGTTCACGGAGAATGAGGTCTCCGCCTCTATCCCCATCAAGGAAAGCAGTAATTTTCTTACCTCTCTTTTTAGTAAGGTCCACAATTGATTTTGGAATGTGGGTTCCTTCTACTGCAATTGTATTTGTTATTCCGCATTTCATGAGATTGATGACATCTGCGCGTCCTTCGACAATTATGATTTCCTTACTTTCAGCCAAGTCTGGCCCAGCTGGAAGATTGTCAGGTCCATATTTTGCTACCGTGACCTTGCGACCTTTTGTGACAGCAGTGGTTATTTCTTCAGTTCCTGGGGATATGTCTTCTTCCCAACCTTTCAAAATACTGATTGCCCTGCTTACAACTTTTCTTCTCTTTGCTCCTCGTATATCTTCAAGTTTCTCGAGAATCACTTTTGCAGTACATGGGCCAACTCGATCTACGGTTTCCAATGCTGCTGCAAGTATAGCAGTGGCGGTCTTGTTTAATGAGACAGGAATAACAACTTCTCCTGTACTACTACCACCTTTTGTTCTGATTGCAATTTGGATTCTTCCAATCCGTCCAGTGCGCTGAAGTTCTCGTAAATCCAGATCTTCTCCAAGAAGCCCCTCTGTCTGTCCAAATACGGCTCCTACAACATCTGGTTTATCGACCACGCCATCTATCTCAATTCTAGCTCTGATTACGTATTTAGCTGTACTTTGGTCGAAATCTGTTCCTATTTTTATGCACGTCTCCTGTGCTGTGCTACCACGAGCCCTCGTTTTCCTACCAAGCTGAAATTAACCTGCGTCTTACTCGACTTAGGGCCTATGCCTCATGACTGTTTGAATCAGTCTACCTCGCCTTTCATTCTATTCCGAGTCTGGAACATGTGATATGATAATCGTGATGTGATGATCCTATGAATGATAATAGTCCTAAGACTTGCGCGAGTTCGCTTGTCGGCTCGAATCATATGAGCCGAGGGAACCCATGGCGCTTGTGATGTGATGATTATGATGAATTGCAAAGTACGACTGAGTGTTTCTCAGTGGTACTTACAGGCTCGGCTGTTTCCCGAGTGTATTTGAAGATGTCGTTATTACCATAAAACATGAGTGGGTGTATATACGTCCTGTCTGCAAAATTTTTGCAATTAGCGCCATGTGATAATGCTAATAACTCCAAATTCCTAAGTTAATACGTTCAAGAGTATATTATCCCATTCACGAGGGCACGCTGAGGATTATCCTATGATGTGGTGCGCATTGGGTGGGTTACATCTTGAACATACGCCTGACAAATACCACAAGGACGAACCTTAACGGACTCTTATGATGGGGATGATTATCCCACAGATGAAATAGGGGTCACCCCGGTCTCGTACATTGTCAGGTCGGTCGGTATCAATTTTCCCGACGCGAGACAGCTCAGTGGAGCCGGATGCATTTCCGATGCTGTGATGCTGGGAGTTAGTGTGAAGGGTTACAGA
>PJER01000047.1 GCA_002825465.1 Candidatus Thorarchaeota archaeon MP8T_1 | reverse complement strand
TTGCTAAATTGAATATCAAATCCAGTGATTTCTCCGCGATCGAGTTTCGATTGGCAATTTGGACATAACATATCAGATTCTATGTCGAAGTTACAGACCGGTAGTCGCATTGTTCTTTCCTCGTATTTTCGAAGTCACAGCGCGGACTGGACCTCGGTCGAGGAATTCATAGTGCTTTCTATTTCGTCAATGTGATGTCAATAGTTGACACGTTAAGGTCGCTACCTTTGTCGGTTTGTACCGTAGTAGTATCGATTTCGATGTGTTTCACAACGAGCTCGGGTATGAACCTATGACGTGTAATTTCTGCAACATCAACGGCTCGACTGATGAGTCGGCCTCTTGCTTTAATGACGACTTCTTCTGCACCTTTGTTGAACAATGTGACACAGGCTAAGACATAAGACATGACATTTTTGTTTCCGACTAGGATGCAGTCCATGCCATTACTATCCTGCAGCGTTTTCCCTTCAGCTTTCTTGCTGCTGGATGCTTTGCCAGTGTTTTCCTCCGTCACCCGAAGTCTCTCCGCCTACAACTGTAGCTTTTCACAGGAAGGATACGTTGTTATCTGATATAGATTTCGTTTTTTAAGCAGAATTCGTGCATTATCTAAGTTATGAAATTTCGCCACTAAATGAGCAATTATTATGTAATTAGGAAAACCTTTTCTTGGTTTCACGTTGGCAATCGAAAGGAAGTAACAATTAATGACACAACTTACATTTCTAGGCTCTTGTAGAGAAGTAGGCCGTTCAGGATTTTATCTTGAGGAGAAAAATGAAAGTGTTCTAGTGGATTATGGTGTCAAGTTCACAGATCCCCCCTCTTTTCCTGATATGATTCCTACTGACGACTTACAGGGCATAATAATTACACATGCACATCTTGATCATTCAGGTGGTGTTCCACGAATTCTAAAAGACACAGATGCATCACTCTTTTGCACACCAGCAACAAGGGACCTTAGTATTCTACTCATACGTGACATGTACAATATTTCACATGGACAACTACCATTTGACAGAAAAGACATTGCATTAATTCGACGACAATGTCAGACCACAGCTTACGAAGAAACAACACCTCTTGGCCATCCCTTTGAAATGACTCTTTTCAACGCGGGACACATACCCGGCAGTGCTATGGTTTCTGTCAGAGTCAATGGCAAACGAATTCTATTTACAGGTGACTTTAATGCCATTGAATCTCAGCTAAATCCTGGAGCAAGAAAGAATCTCCCCAAGCATGATATAGTAGTAACCGAAAGTACCTATGCTCAACGGATTAATCCCCCTCGAGAGAAGACAGAACTGGGACTGATTGATACCGTATTGGAAACATTAGAACGTGGTGGAACTGCTCTAATTCCTGCTTTTGGTGTGGGACGAAGTCAAGAGATTATGTGTATTCTTGAGCAAAGCGATATTCCTCGCAAGTATCCAATTTATGTTGATGGAATGGCACGGGCGGTCAATGATATACTCGTCCGACACCCTGAATATCTTCAGAGTCCAAAATCATTCCAAAGAGCAGTCGGTCGTTCGATTATCATCAATGACAATCGTGAACGATCAAAAGCAGTAAAGAATGGCGGGATTATCATATCTCCTGCTGGAATGTTAAAGGGTGGAGCATCTCATCTCTATTTCAAAATGGTTCATGATGATCCGAAAAATTCGATTATTTTCGTTAGCTATCAGATACCTGGAACCCCTGGCGCAGAGCTTCTTGAAACAGGAAAAGTTTCGGTTGGTGATCGTGACTTCAAAGTGACAGCCGATATTCGACAACATCATCTCTCCTCTCACTCGGACTCTCGAGGGATGTTGGACATGTTACTAAAGATACCAGGTGAACCTGAATTCTATGCAGTCCACGGTGAATCAGAATCCTGTGATGCTCTAGTTGAAAAATTAGAGAAGAAAGGGCGTAAAGCCAAAGTTGCAGAATTAAATGAGAAGATTGAGTTCTAACTCTATTCCTCTTCTTCAGCTCTTGCTTCTACAATCTGGCACTTGACCTGTTGCAGAACTTCTTCTGCTTTTTGGGGTTCAAGAACGATAGTGTAGAGGTATTTAGTTGTGCGGAGTTTCAGCTTGACATTCTCACTGCCACGCTTGACGCGACATTCCTCTGCATCCTCAGTCATCTCGAGGAACTTTTCCACATCATAGATTTGTTTTGGCATTATGATACCCCATTATGCTGTTAGTTGGTGGTGGGCCGGACGAGATTTGAACTCGTGACCTTCTCCGTGTGAAGGAGACGTCATAGCCGGGCTAGACCACCGGCCCGTTGTACTGGGCCATATTTTAGAGAATTACTTCTTCGAACGCCTCTTTGGCCTGAGGTCCTTTGTTTTGCACTTTCTGCACTTCTTTGCCTTTAGTGGATTACTTGCACCACAGTATCTACAAATTGATTTGTACAGCAAGTAGTGCTGTGCTAACCTACGTTTTTCGATGTCAGCGACTGGCATTTTTAAGACCTCAAATTATTATTGGCATTCAGAGTATTCTCTGAGTAGCCCGCTCGGGCTTTCCACTAGTATTCTGTTTTAAAAGCTTGCGCTCCAACCTTGATTTTCATGCTAGAGAGTAGGTCCATCATATGATAGACCTAACTCAAAGAATTCTACATTTTCTCTTTCAACAATCGTGCGACATCGCTTGGTTTTTCAGCTACTGCAATACCTGCATCGTTCATTGCCTTGATCTTTGCTTCAGCAGTACCAGAACTTCCACTGATGATAGCACCTGCATGACCCATTCTCTTTCCTGGAGGAGCTGTCCTTCCTGCTATGAATCCAACTACAGGGAGGTCATAATTCTTCTTAATGTAGACTGCGGCACGTTCCTCTGCATCTCCACCTATCTCTCCAACAAGGACCAGAGCTTTAGTTTCCTTATCCTGTTCAAATAATTTGACGGCTTCGATTGTTGTGAGTCCAACACAAGGGTCTCCACCGAGTCCAATTGCTGTTGAGATACCTATACCAGCATTTGTCATGCCTGCTGCAATCTCATAGGTGAGAGTCCCACTCCGTGACATTAGTCCAACTTTTCCAGCTGAGAAGACATGCCCTGGCATGATTCCAACTTTCTGTTTTGCTCCTGGAGTGATTATGCCCGGAGTATTTGGACCAATTATGGTAATCCCTTTTCGCTTTGCTGCGTGAATAATTCGAATCTCATCTTTGACGGGGACATGTTCTGTAATCAGGACAATTGGATTCAGATCAGCTGCAATTGCCTCGAGGGCGGCATCTCCAGTGAAAGGTGCAGGTACAAAACTAATCAGAGCTGTTGCATCTTCTGCTCTTTTAGCTTCAATAAGACTATCATAAACCGGTACTCCATGAACTTCTTCTCCAGATTTCCCAGGAGTGACTCCAGCAACAACCTTTGTTCCGTATTTGAGCATAGCACCGGTATGGAAAGTACCCTGTCCTCCTGTTATGCCTTGAACAATAATTCTTGCATCTTTGTCTACTAGTACTGCCATCTATGTTACCTCCTTCGCAAGTTCAACTACCTTTTGAGCAGCATCTTCCATTGTCTTGAGAAATGGTATGCCTGCTTCATTCAGCAATTCCTGTCCTTCTTCTTCATTAGTCCCAACCATTCTGATTACCAAGGGGACTTTGATATCTCCATCCTTACGTGCTGAAAGTATTCCTTTTGCTACTTCATCACATCGTGTGATTCCACCCATTATGTTCACTAGAATAGCTTTCACATTAGAATACATCATGGCAATTTCGATACCACGTTCGACTCTCTCAGCGTCTGCACCTCCTCCAAGATCGAGGAATGTACTTGCCTTCCCGCCATACACTGAAACAGCATCCAAGGTTGCCATTGTGAGACCTGCACCATTACAGATGCAAGCAATGTTACCATCGAGTTCAACATATGCCATATCATTCTCTGTAGCTAAACGTTCACGTTCATTCTGCTCTATAGGTTCTCTTTTGATTCTATCAATGAAGTCCTTATGTCTGAAAAGCGAATTATCATCGATATTCAATCGAGCATCTGCAGCAAGGAACCGCCCATCTTTTGTAAGGATTAGTGGATTGATCTCTGTAAGTTCGACATCAAATGCATCTACGATATTCCACAGTTTAAGGAAGAAACTTCCTAACTGGCTGATTTGTTTGCCTCTGAATCCCATAGAGATTGCCATCTGACGGGCTTCAAATGGTTGAAAACCAAGAATTGGGTCAACATGCATCTTGATGATCTTCTCAGGGCTTTCTTCAGCAAGTTCTTCTATTGACATACCACCAGCTGCACTACCTATAACTACGTATTTTCGTTCATTTCTATCGATAGTGATACCAGCGTAGATTTCCTGTGCAATATCGAGTTTCTCTTCAATCAGGATTGCTTCTACTGGTAAGTCATTAATTCTCATTGCAAGAATCTCTTCTGCAAATTTCTCTGCTTCTTCAGGGGTATCTGCGAATTTTACTCCTCCTGCCTTTCCTCTCTTTCCAGAAAGGACCTGTGCCTTCACAACTACTGGTTTTCCAACTTCTCCAGCAAGTTTCTTTGCCTCTGTTGGGGTTTTTGCAACACCACCTGGAGGAGTAGGCATATTGAAGGTTCGGAAGATATCTTTCGCTTCATGTTCAAATAGCTTCATTGATTTTCACCGCGCTCAGGCTTACAAGCAAATCAAGGTTTAAGCGGCCACCAGTCTACTTGCGTAAAAATGTTACCTCATAGCACCAAGTAATGCTTGAAGGCTTTTCTCAAGTTCCCCGCTCTCCTTCCTAAGGGGATTTTTCTTGTCTAATAGATTGTAGAGGATTGAATTCACATATAGTAACTCTTCAAGACAATTCTCGATGATACCTGGTAGATGATCTTCGCAGACAATATCCTCGATTCGTTTTGCTGGTAGATTGGCCAGTACCTGTTTTGCGATGCTCTCTGAAACTCCTATTCTTGTTACCACCAAGTTCTTCAAAATTGTCTTCAATGCTGCCCGTTCATCAGTGATAGTCTTCATCACTCTTTTTGCATCCTTTACTGGAACTCCAAGAATAGTCACACTTTCACCGAGTGACGTGCAAGCAATAGAAGAGCCATCTCTTTTAATGAGTCCATCAGATTCTAGTTCACCCAACAACTCCAAGCCTCGTAGTGCTTGAACGATGACGCCTGCTGCATAGCCCTTTGTTTCTTCTTGTTTCAATGCGAAGTTGGTGAATTTCACAAGGTGTTTACAGAGTCTATGTTTTCTAATTCCTTGAAATTTCCAAGACTCACATGAGCAGGATACACCATCTTTTGATCTTAATGTGATATAGTGCCAGATCTCTCTACTTCCACTGTGAACAAGTCCTTCTATTTTATCTGGTCGCACAGATACTATCTTAACACTTTCATCAGGTATCTCACTAGCTCGATTTTTTGTGGCCTTTGTAGAACGCATCTCTAACAGGGAATTGACAAGTTTATCATCTGGTGAATCTATCACCGCAGCCCTAACATCAGTAACCCTACTACTACATCCCCAGAATGAACGATTGATTACAGAGAATGGATCTTCGTTACTCTCGCGACCTCCGCATATTTGCATTAAGACTAGGTCTTGTATGTTCTCTGTTTCATCCATTTCACTATCTACTTCACCGAGGAGTGGTTTCAAATTACCATCTGAATCTTGCTCGAAATACTTGTCTAGAATCCGTTTTCGTTCGCTCTCATTGTCTGTTACCACAATTCCAAAAGCTTCGTTATCTCTTCCTCGTCTCCCAGCAGAACCTAACACCTCACTGAGTTGCCATTCTGAGAGCATTGTTACAGATTCCTCACTTGCTAATTCCTTTCCATATATTTGCATGAACACGCCCATCAAGAAGACTAGAGTTGCTTTCATTCCACTAGCAATTGCAAATCGTATTGGCATCACTATAACCGGAAGTAGTCCATCCTCCCAAGCATCTGACAGGATTCTTCTTTGAGAACCGGATACACCTTCATGTATGAATGCAATGCCTTGTGAGACCATTTTGCCCAAATCTTTAGTCATGACACATTCAGGATACCTATCTAGAACAAGTCTGGAAAGGTGTCGTAACTCGTCACGGTGTTCCGGTCTCAACCGTAGATCAAGAATTGCTGAAGGGGGTCCATCATATACACCAGATAACTGTCCTGCAAATTCTTCTGTAGCATTCATGTTTGCACTGAGTATGATTACCTGACCATGCTTTCGCTGCACAAATACAGTCAAATCTGCTAATGAGTCGTGGATATTATCAAATGCTTTGACACTGAAAATTCGTTTTACATCCTCTTTTTGATCTGCAATCGGAACAGCTTTCAACCACTCGCTCAATTCTTTTAGATTCATCAATGGAGGAGTAATTCCAATGTATTGAATATCCTCTTTTCCAAGAATAGTGACAAGAGCGGTTTCCAAGCGAACTCCTAATTCTGGTTGTCCAATCAAATCCAATCTATCAATAAGGACACAGACCAATCCTCTTAGAAGGTCGGGATTTATTCGTGAGGCAATATCAAATGACCTGTATGTTGCTACTATCACTCTACCATCACTAACGGATTTGTCAGTTGCCTGTCGCCTTCTGATGATGGATGTAGCCTCGATTCCAAGTCTACTACATTTCTGACTGATTGATTGGAATCGTTTTTCAGCCTGATGCGGATGCGGACAGAGTACCAATGCCTTCACTCTGTGATCTGATGCTACTCTATTCAAAAGGGCAATCTCAGCAATGACATATGCTTCATCATAATCATGCGTTACAAGTAATTGACTTGCACCACGAATTATGTCCCCTTCAATGGCATCATTCTGAAACTTAGTTAGACTAGCAAGGCCTTGTCTTCTTAAAATCTCCAACAGACGTGGCGCAACTCGTTGGAGTTCTAATTCCCTGAGAGTGCTCAAATCATCCCACTCCACGGTTTTGATACGCGTGATTTACTATGCGAATATAGTATTTAGTGCTATTAGTTTTACGCGTCCTTTGCCAAAATTATGCCAATATTTTCTAAAAATGTTCAATCTATTGATAGTTTGTTCATACCTAGTCTATCATATGGGGACACATACAAACTCTCAAAAGCAGCAGCTTCTCTGAAAACTTGTTGAGGTTTGAATAGTAATGGCTTTTGTAGCGACTACAGACTCGAATTTTCAGATCATTCTGAAGAAGGGGTTCAAAATAAAACCCGGTTCGACCTTTATCTGCGGATTTCATGGACTTGGAGAAGTTGGTTTCTTGAGTACTGCTCACCTGACTCGAACTCTGGAGGCTGAACGAGTTGGATACATCAAAAGTGACATGCTACCACTCTTTGTTTCCATGGAAAACGAGAAGTTAGTTCTCCCCTTTGAGATCTATTCTTACGAACCAAAGAAGATGATATTCTTGGTTCCTAGATTCCAACCTCATCAATCTGAACAATGGGGATTCATCGATAAATTAGCAACTTGGATTACAGAAAACGGGTTTAAAGAGACTCTATTGCTTGGAGGTTTGGATGCAAGCTTCAAGGAAGATGACCAAGAGATGCGCTCTGTTCCTACCTCTGCATATGAACCACTCTGGGAACGATGGAATGTTCCGCTCCTTGAGGAAGGTCTCTTTGTTGCTGGTCCTCTAGCACTATTTCTTGCAGAGTTAGAAATGAGAGAACAGGCTGCCATCGGATTGCTTACCTATGCAACAAGAGGTCGCCCAGACCCAAGGTCTGCGGCAACTATGCTTGAGAAAATCAATGAGGTCTATGGTGTAGAGGCTAATGTAGAGCAACTACTTGAAGAATCACGAGAGATTGAGCGTCTTGAAAAGATGCGGAAGTCTATTGAGTCCTCAGATAGACCTGGTGATATGTTCGTCTAACCAAGTCGTCTAATGAACCAACCAATATCTACAAGGTTCTTCCCTATCAAGTCGCCTTGCTTCATGCGACCTAATCTATTGGCATCTGTTGCAAGAGACGCGATTCCTAAGCAATGGAAATCCTCATCCATCACCAGAACCCTCTGATTTCTTCTAAGGTTGAAATCGAGGTAAACAACAGACTCCTTGAGGATACTTCGCCCATACGTGAAGGCTTCTGCACCTTGCTTTGAGACAGTCATTAATCTGGTTGTCAGTTTAGCTAATTCAGGAAGGATCTGTAGACTAAGTCTAAATCTGTCCTTGGTCATTACTCCAAGCTGTTTTCCCACGAGATGATAGTCAAATCCTGACGGAGCCTCTTCGAAGAGTAAACTAGTCCAAGATGGCGGAATGAGGTAGATGTTCCTCCAATTTCCTTCAACCAATGCCAAAGGTGTAAGATTCCCAAGTAATTCTTTAGTTACTCCACTCCCAAACTCACTATCAATCACTTGAACTATTGAATCCCATTCGATAGGATCTAGAAGTTCTGGCTTCATGATGACCCCTCCTTTACCATCTTGCAGATGAAGAATCCCTCTGAATTATGTAAATGAGGAAGAAAGCGTTTTGATAGTTCTAGAGATTTGTCAAGATGAACGCCATAGGGCTTTGGATATCCCTTTATTCCGAAATCTAATTCTATTGGAACTATTCGCAATCCTGGATGTCGTTTTAGGATTGCATCCACTACATACTCGTTCTCTTCAGGCGCAATTGAACATGTAGAATACACAATCGTTCCACCTGGTGCAAGTACATTCACAGCAGCATCAAGCAATTCGTCTTCTCTAGTAGCACAGAATCTAACGTCAGCCATACTCTTGCTGGTCTTTCTTGTTGGATCAAGTGGTATCAATCCTTCTCCTGAACAAGGTGCATCAAGGAGTATCTTATCTGGTTCTATTCCAAGCTGTTCTACTTTTTTAGCATCCCCTCTGAGAACGATTGCATTGGTCACGCCACATCGTAAAATATTACTCTCAAGGCTTGCAAGCCTACGTCTGTCCATCTCAATAGCAAAGACTCTACCAGAATTACTCATTTGTTGCGCAATATGAGTTGTTTTTCCACCTGGAGCTGCTGCAAGGTCTAAGACTGTTTCTTCAGGTTGAGGATTCAAGACCTCAACTGTCGTCATTGATGGAACTCCCTGAACATAGTAATATCCTAGCATATGTTCCAAGAAAGCTCCGGGGGTTGACTGTCCCTCGAAATCAGCATAGTATCCATGAGATAACCATGGAATCTTTTCAAGACCTACACCTTTTCTTCTCAGATTCTCTAGAACATTTTCAAGACCAGCGCGTAGTGTATTTATTCGAATAGATGTCCGAATTGGCTGGTCACATGCTTTAAGGAACTGCATTGTTTCTTCTTCTCCCCAAAGTGCAAGATATCTCTCTATCATGTATGGGAGATACTCGTACTCTTTGGCGATGGTCTTTGCCTTCTGTCGCAGTTCTTTACTTGACATCGATTATTCTCCAATATCTTCATTCCAGAGTTCTGGTTGATTCTTGATGAAATCATTCATCATCGAGATGCAACCTTTATCATCCATGATGATGAGTTCTACTCCTCTGCTTCTTACATAGTCTTCGGGTCCCTGAAAGTTACGATTCTCACCCACAACAATCTTAGGAATTCCATACAGAAGTGCAGCACCACTACACATGTCGCATGGCGAGAGAGTGGAATAGAGGATTGACCTTTGGTAGTCTTTAGCACTCAATCTCCCCGCATTCTCAAGACAATCCATCTCTGCATGCAAGATGGCACTACCTTTCTGGACTCGTTTATTGTGTCCTCTTCCTACTATCTTACCATCAATAACAAGAACTGATCCGATTGGAATGCCTCCCTCTTTCAGCCCTATCTTAGCCTCTTCAATTGCAGCTCTCATGAATTCTTGATGTCCTGTCATATTTCTCACCTAATAGTTCTCAAGTGCAGTCCTAAGTCTTGACGTGTCCGGGGGAATTACTGGAACAACAGGTGTCAGCCTATCTGGAGTCGCCAAATCCTTGAATCCAGAACCAGTAATTGGTACAACTACATTATCTGAAGCATCAATTACTCCCTGATCCAAGAGTTGCCTCAAACCTGCAAGTGCAGCCACACCACTAGGTTCTGCAAAAATACCTTCGAGTCTTCCGAGTGAAATGAGTGCACTCTCAATTGCATCATCATTTATGGCAACTGCCTTTCCATTGGCGAGTTTTAGATACTTCAGTGCAGCATCACCATCCCATGGGAATGGATCCGCTAGTCCACCTGCAACAGTTTCATTTGAATTCCATGGTGTGATATTCAATGGGTCTTGCTGTTCGTTAAAGGCATGAACAATAGGTGGGCATCCTTCAGGTTGAACAACGACTGGTCTTGGCAATTTATCAATGAGTCCCATCTCTTTGAATTCCCAGAGTCCTTTCATGGTCCCAGCCATGAGACCACCACTTCCAGTGGGGAATAGAATCCAATCAGGAGGCTCCCATTCAGACTGCTCAGCAATTTCATAACCTAGTGACTTTGTGCCTTCAAATTGGAAACAATTGAACGGTCCAAAGGATGGTGATGGTGTCCAACCAAACTCAGTACAGGCTGCATGTAGAAGTGTCGTTGTAGGGTCTACACCTTCCTTCACCTTACTTACTCTAAACACTTTGGCACCTAATGTTCGGAGATGAATGAGTTTCCCTGCTGGTGCATCCTCTGGGACAAAGACAACTGCTTGCAGTCCTGCTCTGGCTGCATAGGATGACATAGCTGCAGCGGCATTTCCTGATGATGCTGCTGAAACTGTTTCTGCTCCATCTTCTAATGCTCTGCTTACACCTACACAAATCGGTCTATCCTTGAACGAACCAGATGGATTGAAAATCTCATTCTTGAAAAAGAGGTTCTTCATTCCCCACTCATTAGCTAGTCTTCTACTCTTGAGGTATGGTGTATTCCCTTCTCCGAGAGTTACGACATTTCTTCGAGACCTAAGGGGCATGAGTTCAAAGTACTTCCAGAGACCTGGTTTTCTATGAAATAGTTCCTGCCTTGTAAAGATCTCTTTGAGTGCCTCAAGGTTGAATGTGAAATCGATTCTTCCTCCACATCCATCATTCGCTGGAACATTTTCTTCAGTATATTCTTTTCCGCACTTTGCACATTTAATGCTACTAATCCTCGACACGTTAACACCAGCCTTTCTTTCTCTTTTCAGTCTCGTTATTTGACTTGTGGCATGACTCATGGAAAGACCTAACAGCTTGAAATATACTGCAAAGAACGAGGAAAATATGTTGGATACACCATATGAAGTTGAAGTCAAACTTCCCCTATCTGATAAGGAATCAATGAAAGAAAAAATCTTACGTGAGGGTGGAGTTGCGTTGAATTCGGAGCATCAGATGGATACATATTATGACCACCCCTGTAGGTCTTTCTTCGAAACTGACGAATCAATCAGAGTGCGACATCGAAGGCGAACTAAAGGTCCAACAACTATAGAATCTGGACACGCTCCTGTTGAACTTACATACAAAGGACCCAGGATAGACAAGACGACCAAGACAAGATTGGAACACTCGGTAAATCTTGAAGAGAAGGAATTAGAACCAATCAATCAAGTTCTTCTGAATCTAGGATTCAAGTATGTCGGTGAAATTGTAAAACATAGAGATTTTTACGATATCAAGGGAATCACTGTTAGTATTGATACAGTATCAGATGTTGGATCATTTATCGAGTTCGAATTAATTGCAACAAATACTGAAGACATGGAAACTGGAAAGAAACGAATCCTAGAACTGGTGAACCAACTGGGTATGGATGAGAAGGATATGATTCGCACATCATATCTGGAACTCTATCTTCAAAATAAAGTATAATCAATCCTCTTCAATCTCTTGATATAATCTATCTACGAACAACCTGAGGACTCTGTGACGTTCTTCAGCTAATTGCTTTCCGCTGTCTGTATACATTAAATCCTTCAATTTCAATAGTTTCTCTTCAGCATGCTGTAAGAATCCAATCATACCTTTCCCTCTAATCTCTGCTTGTGCAATTGCCCGATAGATTCCTACAGCACCGATTGCATCAAGTTTGTCAGCATCGCTTAGAATTTGTCCTTCTAAAGAATTAGGTTCGATTCCCTCACTAAATCGGTGTGTTCGGATTGCATTCACTATCTGCTTAATTTCAATGTCCGTATATCCCAGTTTATGAAGAAGTGGTTTGCTCATTTCCCCCGAGAGGATTGAGTGAGAAACACCCGCATCATCTTCTTTGGGTCGACCTACATCATGTAGTAATGCGGATGCTTGAATAACTCTTTTAGAAATCGGTAACCCCTCTCCTATTTTCATTGAAATCGAATAGACTCTCTTTATGTGATCTAATGTATGAGCGCCTTTGTTGGATATCGAGAGTTCATTTTGTACAAAATCGATAATCTTTGGAATAGTATGCATGGTTTTCTGGGTCCTATATATCCACTAAAGCCTATCTAGAAGTGAATTCAAAAGCTTCATGTTCTGAAAATCATTTCGATAAAGAGAATCGAGGTTAACCAAGAAACCCTTTAATTGCTTAAAGAGGACGATTGAGGGTGACTTGATACGCCATACCTGTTAAAGTCACCACCAACCTTACACTAGGGTATTGAGAGGACCATTGATTTGAGTGCTGAAAGGAAAACCCGCAAACGAATGGGTATCACTGCCATCCTTAGCTCAATCTTTATCGTTGCTACTATTGTATGGGGTCTATATGGTTTCATCCTAGTACAATGGGGACCAAACATCCGGCAGTATGATCCTCACTATGAATACGATACAATAGAATACTGGCCATATACTCATGACTTTGCAGGTCGTACTGGTAATTGGTTTAACAATCTGAATTATTCTGATTTCGATCTTGATATGCCTCTACCTAATGATATTCTTGAAAGATTGAATGAAACTGTCTTCTATGTTGCTCCAGCAGACCCACCACAGCTATGGCGTACGGATTCTTATGATTTATACAACGGCGCTACTTGGAGCAAATCTGTAACTGGTCGAAGAGACCTGGTATTGGGCGAAGAATTGATTCCCAGTACTGCAGCAACAAATCCAATCTATGTTATCTTTTTCAACGCAACAGCAGGCGCAGAAGTTGGTTCTATTTCACTTCCCTCTCTCTTTCCACATATTCGAGTAATTGAAGATTCATTCGAGACCTATTCAGTTGTTAATGATCAGTTTGTTCTAGATAATCCTACCAGACTATTGCATTATGATTTAGAAACTGATGATTATGGGACACTTCTCTTTAGTCCATTAATTGATGGAACCACAGGCGAAGAAGTGATGGTAAGTTTTCAGATCACTTTTGTTAACCAAGACATTAACTTGGTTCAATCAACTGCACTAGAAGGCGTATTTGCTCCCCCCGAAATAAGTACGCTGTATACTGATCTCTCATTGGTTCAACCACTATCACAGCGAGTCTTGGATAATGTGAGTCAATTCAATTCAGCTGGAACAAATGCATACCAAAAAGCGCTTGCTGTTCAAATCTACTTCCAAAGCAAATTTGAATTGACCCTGACTGAGGAGGCCTTGACTGACCGACCTAATGGTCAAGAAGTGACAGATTGGCTATTGGAACGTGGTGGCGGTCTTCCAATGGATTTTGCCACCGCATATTGTGTATTCATGCGTCAACTTGGTATACCGGCACGGATGGTCAGTGGATATGCACTTGGTGAACGACACCTGACTGAAGACATGCGTATAGTGATGATTAAACATATGACATTCTGGGCTGAGGTCTTCATCCCAATGAGCGGATATCCAGGTGGTGGTGAGTGGATTCAGGTGGTTCCTATTCCGCTCCCAAATGACATGGGCGGTGACGAAATCCCTGACAACGTACCTGTCCCTAACATAGAAGTATTCATCTGGCCAACAAATGGTCAGTTTTGGGCGGAAACTGGAACCCCATTTGGCCTGAGTGCAGTTGTAGCTATCGATGGGGTTGCTGTAACTACACCGGACTTGTTGTATTTCTACGATGAAACAGATGCAGAGGTTATTGGTCAAGCAAATATCGGAACATATGTACCAGGAATAGCAAACTTAACATACACATTTCCTGCTGATGCAATCATCGATTATCACACAATTACAGCTACTTGGATGAATCAATATTACACGGTCACAAATGCGACCTACATCTATGCAGTTGGGACACCTGTTCCTATGGGTAAAGAGACGTCTGTAGCAGAAACGCAAGATGCAATTATTGCAGAGACTCATGATTTGAACATAAATCAAGGATTAGACACACATGTTGCTCTATGGGAGGATACAGTCCATGTCTATGGCGTCATGACTGTTGGTGGAGTTCCAGTTAATAGCTCGAAGTATGGTAATCGGTACATCCAGATAATTTGGGATGAAGTTGTCATTGGTGATGCTTTCATTAACGAGTATGGGTACTACGAATTGGATGTCTATATTGATCCTCTCGATCTTGCATTGATGAACGTTGGACCACACACAGTCTATTCTTCATATGCTGGTGATTGGGATCCGATTGGTGGATTCTATAGACTACTACCTGCAAATTCGACCTATACTTCTGTTGTGACAGTATGGGGCCGAGTTGGATTCGACCTCTCAGTTACTCCATCTCCTATTTCTCCAGGTAGTACTCTGACCTTTGATGGTCGTATCTATTTTCTCAATGGATCATTGTTACCCTCTGGAGAAACTGTTGGAACCTTCTTTGGATCACAGGCAAACGCCACTCGTTCTTTAAATGCAACTGGTGGATTTCAATGGTCATATGGTATTCCTACATCTCAAGGTGAGGGTACTTACTTTGCTCGAGCAAATTGGACTTCATCTTTCCCATATATTGCAGGAAATTGGAGTATTTCCATACCCATTGATGTAGAAGCGGGTGGGACACAGATAATTCTGAATCCTCTTCCAGATCCTGTATTTATCGGAGAGACCTATACTATCTGGGGATATCTACAACATGTATCAAACAGTTCTGGTATTGGCTCACAATGGGTAGATGTCTATTGGGATAATGGAACTACAATCTTAATTGGTTCAGGTCTAACTGCTCCAGATGGATATTTTGAGGTGACATACCTTATCCCCGCAGGTTATGAAGGTCCGGTAACATACTGGGCAAACTTCACTGCACCGATTCCTTCACTTACTGATTCTGAATCATTACATTTAGGAACTAATGTAAAAAGGTATGATGTAGACATCACAATCCTTGACAATCCAGATCCTATCAAACTCTTACAGACTGTTACAATTCAGGGAATAGTATCACTTCCTGAGAATGGAAGTTCTCCACTTGATGGAGAAATCGTTGAACTATATTGGGCAAACTCAACTTATCCCTCAGGTATTCTCATTGATACAACATTAACTAATGCAACAGGTGGGTATGTTTTCTATTACCAAATTCCAATCACCCACAGTACGGAATTAGTGACAATCTGGGTTCACTTTACTTCACCATACACAAACATTGCAGATGGAGAGTCACCTCATGAACCTCTCCTGATCGAAGCTACAACCACACTACTTACTGTTTATTCTGATGCTACTAGTTACTACTTGAATGAGACCGTATTAATCACAGGTAATCTTCAGTTTGCAAATGGTACTCCTATAGTAAATCAACCCGTCTACATTCACTGGATCAACGCATCAGGTACTTGGGTTTTTGAAAAATGGACAGATCTGGGTGGCAACTACCAGTTCCTGTATAATCTATCTGCCAATATGGATGCAGGAGTGGTAGATGTTCATGTAAATTGGACGTCATTTAGTGCGTTGTATGCTGATGCCTTTGCAGATTTAGCTCCTTCCATCCAATTGAATAGATATGACTTTGTGTTGACACTAACGGTTCCCACAGAGATTTATGTTGATGAGAATCTGGTAATCCAAGGTGTACTTGAAACATCTGGGGGAACTCCAATAGTAGGCGCGAGTATAATCACCGCATATTGGAATGGTTCTAATTGGCTTGGTGGCATACCAGTAACGAATTCTTCTGGAGGATTCACTTCTGGACAACTCCCATTTACTGATATTACCGAGGAAAATCTACTCTGTGTCGTTTATTACGAAAGTACAGACCCAATGGTCAATAACATAACTCGTTATTTCTATGTCAATCGGATTAGGTATGCAATCAATCTTGAGATTACTGTTGATGACACTTCTGTGATGCAGAATGGCACTTTAATCCTCCATGCATATCTCTACTTCGCACATAACGCAACTCCACTCTCAGGTGTAGATGTGAGTATCTACTGGAATAATGGTACCCTATTCTTCCTCGGGAATATCACAACTAATGCAACTGGACAGGGCGATTTGTTCTATTCTGGAATGGCATATGATACAATTAGAACTAACATACAAGTTTACGGTAATTATGCAGGAACATCACTATTAACAGAGAATGTATCATTACCCATAATCATAACCCTTGAGCAATGGCAATCTACACTTATTGGACTCTTTACTCCTGACACTGTTTATAGTCTACTCGATACCATAACAGTCACTGGTGAACTCTGGTATGTTTCTCCGAGTATCCCCTATAGCTATGTTACTGTTGATCTGATATTGAATGGAACAGTTATCACAAGTACTACTACAGCATCGGATGGGTCATTTATTCTTTCATGGTTGATTCCCTCCGATGAACCTCTTGGCATTTACGATCTCGAAGTTCGGTATGTCGCTCCGGCTCCATGGATTCTTGGTACCCTAAATCTGGTTGCAAGCATAGAAATCACTTCGCCAGGTTATCTATTTCCCTCATTCACGGTATCTCCAGAATCTCCTACTCCTGTTATCGTTCTTAATTATCTGACTATTTCAGGAATTGTGACATGGGATAATGGCACTCCGTATGCATCTTCATGGGTTGAGTTATACTGGGGTGACCCATTTGGAACCTATTTCCATATGGAAGATGTACTGACTAATGGAACTGGTGGTTTTACAACCAATTATCAAGTGCCTGGAGGGACTGTACTTGGAATTAGGCAAGTCTGGGCCTACATACCTCCTCTTGGAATTGCAACTGCAGGAATGTCTCCTACTCGGACCATTGATATTCAGACATATTCTCTGACAATTACAGCATCTGTAGATACTACTCTTGCGCATCTTGGGGAAACAATTACAATCTCTGGAACTGCATATTTTACAAGTGGCCCTCCGATGACAGGCTATTCTATTGAAATCTGGTGGCATTCCACACTTTGGTCAATAGAA
>PJER01000004.1 GCA_002825465.1 Candidatus Thorarchaeota archaeon MP8T_1 | reverse complement strand
GTGGATTGATTTGTACTACTCTGACATCCTTTCTCATACTTGCATATGAGACCGCATTCGTTTACTTGGCGATACTCAATGGGTTGATTATCTTAGGGTATGCAATTGGATTTACCGTGAACCAGAGGCGCGCGAGCTCTATCATACCAATTGATGTTTCTCCCAGTGAATAAGTGATTGTGTAGAATTCAACAACAGGGTAAAATCACATAAAGCGTTCGCAAATAATTGTCTTCAAGTCACGCTTCCGCTTGTAGCTCTTTATTGCATCAAAAACTCATGTATCCTGAATATCTCGCGAAACCTTATTAGTCGCATACGCCCTTTTACGTTCCGACGACGCAGCACCTATTCACGCTACGGATTGCATGGGACTATGTTGAGTACACACCAAGACTCTTCATAAGTTATCATCGCAGTCAAAACACACAAGTAACGCTTCGCGGGAATACGAAATACAGGAGAGCAAATCAATGAGTAGTACGTACGACTACCTATTCAAGATCGTAGTGTTAGGAGAAGGGGCAGTTGGAAAGACCGCGATCGTCACACGCTTCTCCCATGGATTTTTCCGGACAGATTATAAGACTACCATTGGCTCTCAGTTTGCTGTTAAAAATGTTGAGCTCATAAGGTCCGATCAGACGAAAACGACCGTTAAATTGCAGATTTGGGACGTTGCGGGCCAATCGCGGTTCCAAATTCTTCGCCCAATGTACTATCGAGGCTCATCCGGAGGTCTGCTGGTCTATGATGTGACCCGTCGCCGAACATTCATTGTGCTTGAGGAGTGGCTTGATGAGCTCAAGAAAGCGATTGGCAAGGATATTCCTCTGGTTCTGGTCGCAAACAAGACTGACCTTCCAGACCGTGTTGTTGAACCGTCAGAGGGTCGTGAGTTTGCAGACGCACACAACATGCCTTACACAGAGAGTAGTGCGAAGACAGGTGAGGGTATTGTTGACATCTTTAGTGACTTGGCTCAGATATTAGTTGAATCTCGAGAGCGGAAAGATATCTAGAACAAGTGTCAAATTTCCTACATTTTCCAGTATGTATAAGTGAAAACTCATATCAGAGAGAGTACGTGTTGTGACTTGTTCCTATGACCGACCCTGATGAATACTATCCAGTAAATACGATTCCAGCTCTCTCATGGGCATTAGACCTGTACTTCAAGGCCGATGGGAAATTCAAGGAAGGTGGTGTGGTCGAACTGATCCTCCCGGCTGGAGCGCATCGAGCGATGATGCAAAAGAAGGGAGACCACGATATTATCCTCTGGATGTCGAAGAAGAAGCTCTATGTCCGTGCACGATGCGGATTTGATAAGAACTGCAGTTTCAACTCTGGAAGGATTGAAGCTACCGACAGGGAGAAGCTGAAAGAACTTCCTTGGGATGAGACCAACTCTCGCGCCTTCTTCACAGCACTCCGTAAGTGGTTGATACGGTACAAGTTTGATTATGTCACCCTGATTCGTGCATTAAATACCGCATGTGATAGACATGTAGAGATTCCGCTCACAACAAAATGGGGTCGTGAATTCAAGAAGTTCGATGAATATCGTCGGAATAAGTGGCCCGAGGATGTCTCACCGAATGATAAGGAACGATTCCTAGAGGAAGTTTTGGTCCGTGTCGCATTCTGGGTCCAGTCTGCAGCACAGGTCAATGCAATCAAATGAAAGATGAAGTGAACATGTCATGCTCGTAGGTCTACTGGTCAATCCAATCGCAGGGATGGGTGGAAGAGTAGGTCTCAAGGGTACTGATGGAGTGGTTGATGAGGCGATAAAACGTGGAGCGACTCCTGTTGCCCCGGGGAGAGCATTGGACTTCTTACAAGCTCTTCATACTCTACATATTCCTCCATCACGGCTCCAGTTGCTAGTCTGTCCAAAGCAGATGGGTGCTGACCTAACGAATTCTCTTGGACTCTCTTGTACTGTTGCAGATGTTTCTATAACTGGTAGAACTGATTCTGAAGACACAAAGAGATGCGTTCTTGCTCTCTATGACGCAGGTGTTCGACTTCTGGTCTTTGTTGGCGGTGATGGAACTGCTAGAGATATTCTTGATACAATCATTGAGAACAAGTTAGATGATCTTCTGGTCATTGGTGTTCCTTCAGGTGTGAAGATGTATAGTGGAATCTTCGTTGTGAATCCGGGTGATGCAGCTGAGGTTGTCAAATTGGTCATTGAGGATGGTGCGGGAGAGGCAGAATTTGAGATCATGGATGCTGATGAGGAAGCATATCGAGAAGATAATTTCATCATCAAACTCTATGGGTATATGAGCGGCCCCTCTGTTCCAGCAAGGTTTCAAGGTGCAAAGCAGGCAAGTCCTGAGACAATTGATGAGCATGAAGCACAAGAAGCCATTGCAAAATATATTGTCGAACAGATGGTTCCTGACGGGACTTACATTCTTGGTCCTGGGACCACTGTCAAAACAGTATCAGACATATTGGATGTAAAGAAGACGACACTTGGTGTAGATGTATACCAGAACGGTCAGATTGAGAATGATGTCAATGAGTCGCGAATAATCGCTCTCGTAACGGACTTCAGTAAGACATGGATCATTGTTTCTCCCATTGGCCATCAGGGGATGCTATTTGGTAGAGGTAACCAGCAGATCAGTCCTGGCGTTATTCAACGTGTTGGAAAGGAGCACATCTATGTAATCTCAACACCTGCAAAACTGAGAGGAATTGAGGGAGAGACCCTCAAAGTCGATACGGGCGACCCAACGGTCGATGCACTTTTGAGAGGATACATTCGAGTCATTACCGACTATAATGAGATTCGTCTGATGAAGGTTGAATAGACCAGTATTATTTGATTTCAAATCATACTATTTTGAATCTATGATTCGTTTGTAGAGCTCCGGTTTCCTGTCTTTTAGAACATCATTACGTTCATTCAATGTTTTATTGTCAGCAGCATCAGGCTCGATATCCACCCACGAAACTCCTGTTTCCACATCATCCATACTTAGAAGAACATGACCTCTTGGATCCGTTATTTGTGATGCTCCCATGAATTTTAATTTTCGTTCGATACCGATACGACTTGCAGTAGCAGTAAATACGCGATTTTCGATAGATCTGGTAATCATCGCCTTGCTACAATAAAGGCTCTTGATAATCAGATTTGCAGGATGCAAAATAACCTGAGCTCTATTTAATGCGAGAATCCGGGTGAGTTCTGGAAATGCCCAATCATAGCATATGATTACACCAAAACGAAAGCCATTATGTGTTACAATTGGAGGTTCTTGTTCTCCTGCTTTGAACCAAAGCATTTCTTCATCAAATAAATGGATCTTCCTATATGTTGTGACGAATTTTCCTTTACTGAATACAGCTGCAGAATTATAGATCGCATCAGGAGTCTTCTCACATAATCCCGCGACAACCATTCCACCATCTTCAGACCACTTCATTAATTTCTTAGAAAAAACGCCTTTTGGTATCTCCTCAGCTAAACTTATAGCTTCTTCTTTGGATTCGAAAACATATCCTGAGTTCAGGAGTTCTGGTAGAACAAGTACATCCACTTCTTCCTCTTTTGCAGTCTTGAGGAGAGCTGACATCTTTGCCAAATTTCCCTTTAGGTCACCTATTATGGGTTCCATCTGTCCAACTGCAATTCTAAGCATAATTAATCAACCAAACGAACTTATGATATTGAAGGCTATATCTCCTTCTATAGAGATTCTTTCTACCTTAAATTATATTCTTTATAGCTTTGGTAATCTCTTTCTTCGAGGGGATGAAATTTTGTTCTAAGACCGGACTAAATGGAATTGGAGTGTCTGGAGCATTTACCCTCATAATCGGTGCATCCAACCAATCAAAAGCTTCTTCCTGAACAATCGCGGCAATCTCCCCTGTTGTTGCACCGGTCCTTGTCTCTTCAGTAGCAAGAACTAACCGACCTGTTTTTCGTACAGAATCTAGTAGAGTTCTTTTATCTAGAGGTGTGAGAGTTCGTGGGTCAATCACTTCTACATCAACTCCATCTTTTTTCAGTTCATCTGCCACCTCTAATGATTTGTGAAGCATATTGAAAGTAGCCCAAATTGTTATGTCACTTCCTTCTCTGCGTACTTTAGCCTCTCCTAATGGTATTGTGTACTCTTCCTCTGGTACTTCCTCTTTCTTATCATATAGCATCTTGTGCTCAAAGAACATGACAGGGTCCGGGTCTCGTATTGCTGATTTTATGAGGCCTTTTACATCATATGCAAATGCTGGTACTACAATCTTCAGACCCGGTGTATGCATGAACCAAGCTTCTAATGATTGCGAGTGTTGAGCAGCCATATTTCTGAACTCACCGAATACAGTCCTAACTACTAGTGGTACAGAGGTCTGTCCTCCAAACATATACCTCATTTTAGCAGCCTGATTGCAAATTTGGTCAATAGCCAGAGAGATGAGGTCTCCGAACATAATTTCAGCAACTGGTCTGAACCCTCTGATTGCAGCTCCCACACATGCACCAACAAAGGAATTCTCTGATATAGGGGAATCTCTGACTCGTTCATCTCCAAACTCTTCAGCAAGACCCTTTGTTACTTGAAACGCACCACCCCAGTTGCGTCCAATGTCTTCCCCAATAAGGAAAACACTCTCATCTCGTAACATTTCCTCGCGAAGTCCGTCGTGGAGTGCCTGTCTAAATGTAATTTCTGCCATTAATAGACCTCCGTGAATACATCGGTATAAGTTTCCTTCAGGTCTGGAACCTCTGATTCTAATGCGAATTTGGCAGCCTCATCGATCTCTTTTTGCAGGTTCTTGCGGATCTGTTCTGCTTTTTGTTTGGTAAGAGCTTTCTTCTCTAATGCAATCTTTAGTATAGTTTCTACCGCATCACGTTTCTCCCACTCTGCAAGCTCTCCTGGCGGACGATATTTTCCTGCATCAAACCGAGAATGTCCTTTCAACCGATACGTCTTGCATTCTATTAGAGTAGGTCCTTCTCCTTTTCTAGCTCGTTCAACTGCTTCTGTTGCAGCTTCATATACAGCCAGTGCATTATTTCCATCAACGACAACATTAGGGATACAGTATCCCTCAGCACGGATGGCAATATCTACACTTGGACACATCAATGAAGCAGGTGTTCCCATAGCATAGAGATTGTTCTCCACGACCCAGATTACAGGTAATTTCCAAATACTAGACATGTTAAGAGACTCGCCAAAAGTTCCGTTATTGGCTGCGCCATCGCCAAAGAAACAGGCAACAACCTCATCTGATTTACGCATTTTTGATGCCATAGCGGCACCGACTGCAATAGGAAGACCTGATGCAACTACTCCTGTAGCACCTAATACTCCAGTTGAAAACTCTGTGATGTGCATTGACCCTCCTTTTCCTTTATTGGAACCAGTTCGTTTTCCCATTAACTCTGCCATTGCGGCTTTCATATTCGCACCTTTGGCGATGACATGTCCATGTCCTCTGTGCGTACTCTGTACCCAGTCTCGTTTTTCCATTGCACCAACAATACCTGCCGCAACTGCTTCCTGTCCGAGATAGAGATGAACTGTCCCGGGGATGTGGTTCTGGCTGAATAATTCCCAGACCTTTTCTTCAAACAACCTGAGTTTCAATGTTGTGTCATACAGACTAACTAGGATATTTTTATTCACTGTCAACTTCTAGTTCCCCATTACCATTCTATAATTCGAGTTTATCATCCGGCCATGCTCTCTGAAGTACTTCAATCCAAGTTCCAGAGGTCTCTTCTGTAGGAAGATAAAAATATCTAGATCCTGATGGTGCTTCTTCATACCCTTTTTCGAGAGGTTTCCTAAAACGATCCATTGGCGTTAGACCCATGCTTTCAACTTTCTTTCTTGCTTCATCGATGTCCTTTACCAAAACACAGAGCTCACAGATTGCACCTTCCCCCTTTTCATCCAAAAACTCCTTCCAAACACCTTCTTCAGGTTCAATAAGTTCAAGGTATGTTTTTCCTGATGATAACATGGCATACTTGATCTTCTCGCCAGGAACATCAATGTGCAAAATTTTTGAGTATGGTCCTGTTTCAGGTAGTTTCCAACCGATGACTTCAGAATAAAATTTAACGGATTTTTCTATGTCTCTAACAACAATACCAACATGATCGTAGGGGCCTATCATGATTTTTGCATCTCCCTTCCGAGATACTTTGACCTATCAAAGCTCTTCTAAAAAAGGTTATTACATGTTGTAAATTATACAAAAAATTGGTGACACAATGAGTAAATCTAGCAAATATAAACAGAGTGAAATCATCTACTTTGAAAAACCAGGTCGTGTTAACACAGAAGATACAATACGATTTGCGAAGAAGCGTGCACTTGAGCTTGGTCTCAAATATCTCCTTGTTGCAAGCACTACTGGAAAATCTGGAGTGTTGGCTACTGAATTGTGTGCTGATACTGATATCGAAATCATTGTAGTCACCGAACATTATGGTTTTCAGAAAGAGGGCCAATGGCTAATGGATATTGAACATCTGAATCGCTTGAAAGAGATGGGGATAAAAATCGTAGTGCAGTCCCACATGCTATCGGGTGTTGAACGGTCAATATCAAAAAGACTCGGTGGCACTTCTCGCATTGAAGCAATTGCAGAGGCATTTCGTAGATTAATTGGAGTTGGGGTTAAGGTTTGCATTGAATCAACAATTATGGCTGCAGATAGCGGTGCTATTCCCTGCGGCCCAGATATTGAAGTAATGGTTGTGGGTGGAAACATGGGTGGATTGGATACTGCTGTTGTAATCCGTCCGGCTCATATGAACAACTTCTTTGATCTTGAAGTTAGGGAGTTTGTGTGTATTCCTAGATTGAAGAGGCTAGCCTATAAGAAAAATGACACAGAGTAGATATCAATCATGCAGGACCTAAAATCATACTCTCGGATGGTTGCTTACTATCTGGCGCATTAAGAATGAGTATTCCTGTAACAACCAGAATTAGACCCACAACGAATGACCAGTAGATTTCTTCCTGAAGGATGATTATGGATGTGATGGTACCAAATACCGGAATTAAACTTGTAAACGCACTCGTTCGTATGGCTCCTATTTTTTCGATAGCCTTGAAGTACATCAGAAATCCAAAGAATGAGGAGAAGGCAGCAAGAAAGAATACATTCCACCAGAAATCAAAGTTGAAGAGAACGGGTATTATCAATCCACTTTCTGGGATGATTCCAATGCTAAAGATTGCCCATCCTATGAAGATACTTCCTGCTGTTGCCTCTTCTGGACTTAATACCTTCATTGCGGTCTTACCTGTGGTAGAGTAAACACCCCACGATAATATCGCGAAGATCATAATGATATTACCTAACAAAAAATCAAAATTAAAATTCAGAAACGATTGCACTCCAACAACAAAGACAATCCCTGCAAATGCAATTGCTATCCCGAGATAACGCCATGAAGATGTTAATCTTTCCTTATGTATTAGATATGCGAAGAAACTTACAGAAACAGGATTCAGCCCTGCAATGATTGAGGCTTGAGCTGCAGTGGTATATCTGGTTGCAATAAGACCCAGATACATAAACGCAAAGATGCCTGTAATCCCTCCAGCAACAAGACTCCGTGTTGTCTTCGAAAAGAATAGTGATCTAAGTGATGTACCTTTTGTAATTAGTAGCATGAGGAATAGAAGAGACGCTATTGAGTATCTAACAAATCCAATTATCATTGGAGAGGTGATAGAGGTGAGAATTTTGATGGCTACCCAACTTGCACCCCAGAAGAACATTGATACAATCAGTGTTATGTAATACTTCCCGTTACTTGACAAGGGCATCAACTGAAATCGTCTGTATCATTTCCCATATAAAAATTGAAGGATATCCATCCAAGCATTAAAGTAGATGTAAAGTTTTTATCTATTCATCGAGAAAGTTGAAAATCATACAAGATTACAACGATACTGCATAAACAACCTATGGATGAGTTTACTGTGATGCAAATGATGCCAGACTTGATCATGGGAATTGGTTTTGCCATCCTCTCTTCATTCCTATTTGCTTTACAGAATGTATTGTTCAAATCGAAGAAGAGTGGCATCACACCCACCGCAGCCAATACAATCAAAATGTGGATTGGGTTTCTAGTTATTGCTATCCTTGTGCTATTTACATTTCAAACTTCAATTTTTACAATGCCTTTTGATACTGTTTTGGTCTTGGCGGTATCAGTACTCTTTGGAGCAGCTTTTGGAGACCTTGCGTACCTTACTAGTCAAAACCGTGTTGGCGTTTCAGTAGCATTTCCCATCGCTCACACTTTTCCCATATTCACCTATATCTTCTCAATGATATTCCTAAGTGAACAGTTCTATATCATAAGACTGTTGGGAATAGCACTTGCAGTGTTTGGAGTTTTGTTTGTTTCAAGACAAGAAAATGCTGGAAAAGAACCCGATGACTCATCAAGTCATAATCTTGACATGATTGGAATTATTCTAGCTATCTTGACATCAGTTATGTTGGCTATTGCAACACTATTGATACAAATCGGTATGACAGAGATAAATCCAATCGATGGTCAATTCATTAGGATGTTCTATGGTTCACTAATGATGGTCCCAATTTTCATTCTTACACGAAAGAAGGGTGATCCCTTACCAACCAAAGACGCGACAAAAATCATCATTATTGGTAGTTTCTTTGGATTTGCCTTTGGCTCCTTGTTCTTTGTAGCATCGATTAAGTATGCTGGAGCAACAATCTCTGCGGTGTTGGGGACAACAGCTCCTCTATTTGCACTACCACTATCGCACTTCCACCTTAAGGAACACATTACTAAGAATGTAGTTCTTGGAACAGTGATTGCAGTGATTGGTGTTGTTTTAGCAGTCGTAGGAGTGTGGTGATGGTTGCATAAAATACTAGATGACCAAACTAAAATGATTCATACCAATTTACTGTCAGAGGTGATTTCCAATTTATACGCGTAAACGAATCTACGAACGATTCAAGAAACTCAGCAAGTCAAAGGATATTGACACTTCCCTCTTCATGTTCTACTCTGAAGTGATGAACTCAGAAAATACCGGGAAAATGGTAGAGCATTTCCATGATATGATTGATAGTATAATTCAGGACGGAGTAGGAATCCCCATCTCCTCCCAGCAAATGAAAAGGAGAAAACAATTGGGATTACCTCCAATAGAATTTGATACAGAAGAAATCAAGAAAATCACCAAGAGAATAACCAAGGAGGAAGGGGAATGAGTGAAAACAAAAATCTGAAAGAATTCGCATTCTTTCCAGGGTGTAGTATCCCTTCCGGTTTTCTCGAATATGAAAAGCTTGTCTTGAATGTATTAAAAGAATTCAATATCTCATTGACCTATGCTCAGGGATTAACATGTTGTCCAGCTCCTATGTCCTTCGAAGTATTCGATGATGATGATTTTTACACCATAGGTGCTAGGAATATTGCACTTTGCGAAGAATTGGAACTTGATATTTTATCACCTTGTAATGGTTGTACAATGACACTCTCCCGCGTCAAGAAAAGATTGCAAAATGATAGTACACTCAAGGAACGAGTTAATACCTCTCTAGAAACAATTGGTCGCAGGTATGAAGGTTCTGTAAAAATCCAAAGTCTTCTACGAACTCTCTATGAAGATATTGGTTTAGAATCTATCAAAGCTCGAGTAAAGAGGCCACTAAATGGTCTTAAGGTTGCCATCCATTATGGTTGCCATGCCTTTGAGGAGTTAGAGGAATATGATGATCCGAATAATCCATCAGTTCTTGAATCACTTGCTGAAGCTTTGGGAATGGAAGTTGTAAAATATACTTCAGCAAACGAGTGTTGCCTAGTTTTTGCCAATACTGTTGATCGAGATTTTGTCCTTAAGTCTATACAGAAAAAGATGAATGATATTTCAAAAGCTGGTGCTGATTGCATTCTCGTCATTTGTGCGAGTTGCTTTTCTCAATATGACAAGACGCAGGAAATGATGTCCTGGATTGATCTAATGGATGAATCTGAGCAGATACCAGTATATCTCTATCCAGAATTACTTGCATTTGCCATGGGAATGGAATTTGACGACATTGGACTAGATGAACATAAGGTAGATGCCAAAACTCTTCTTCTCAAGAAGAATGATGTATAGAACTGGTCGTTCATTCATGAGGTGGACTTGCAATCTTTTCAAAAAGATCAGACATCTTAGAAGCAGATGCTCGCTTCTTCTTCAATGCGAGTTTTGATGCAGGTACAAAACTAATGACTTCTCTAGGACACATTTGTGCACACATGGGCTCTCCGCCACAATGATCGCATTTAGCCATCTTGTGAGTCACAGGATCCATAGAACACCCACCAAACGGACAGGCAACAACGCACAATCCGCATCCTATGCATTTTTCTTCTTTTACAGAAACAAGACCAGTAATCTTGTCTTTGACTATCGCATTCACAGGGCAGACATTCATGCATACAGGTACTTCGCACTGCTGACATGTCATTGGAATATCCAATCCCTTCTCATCCCATTTGATAACATGTATTCGCGCCCTTGCTGGAGTAACTTCTCCTTCATGTACAAATGAGCACCAGGTTTCACATATTCGGCAACCTGTACACTTCTCGGGTTCGATGACGATAGTTTTTTGCATGTTAGAATTGTAACAATCAATTAATATATTGCTTATGGTTACTACGAATTTATAACAATTCTATTCGAGTTTGTCCAAAATAAGAGGATGTAAGTTAGATGAAATTCGGAATTGAGATTGGTAGTCAGAATATGCACGAAGCTATTCAAATTTCTCAGGCTGCTGAAGAGAGTGGTTTCTCCACCGTATGGATTGCTGACCATGTACCAGCAAATCGTTGGCGTGATCCATTTATTGTGATGAGTGCTATAGCCCAGAATACTGAGAAAATTAGAATTGGATGCGGCGTGTTTAATCCCTATTCCCGTTATGTTGGTTTGCTGGGCGTAGCCTATGCTTCATTGGCCGAACTTTATGGGGAGAGATTTATTCTTGGAATTGGTGCAGGAGGAACACTTCCATTACGACCACTTGAAATTGAGATGTGGGACAGACCGGTCACTGCAATCAAAGAATCTATTGAATTACTCAAGGACTTGTTCGAAGGTAAAGAAGTGGATTTCAAAGGCAAGATTGTAACTCTAAGAAATACCAAGTTGTTTGGTAAATTTTCCATCCCAATTTTTGTCGGAACTCGTGGACCTGTACTATCAAAACTTGCTGGAGAATTGGCCGATGGAATAATTCTCAATCCTCCAATCTCTGCTCTTCCAGTTTTCATGGACAACGTTAGAGAAGGAATGAAAGAATCCAAAAATAAGAAAGTTGAGGTCATCGAATTTCTCCCGGTTGGTTTTTCGAAATTAAGTGAATACGGGAGTGTGAAACCAACTGTTGCCTTGCTAATTCCTACAACTCCAAAATGGGCACTTGAAATGATTGACGCAGTCGAGCCAGCTGCGAAGATTGCAGAGATGATAAAGGTAGATCGTTCGAAGGCAGCTGAATTGGTACCTGAGCGCCTGATTACAAGTTTCGCAATTTCGGGAGATGTACGAAGCTGTGTAGAACAGATAGAGGCTATTCAAGCGGATGTAGATGAGCTAGCTTCCCTTTCATTTGCTTCTGCTGAGGGCACTCTCAAGCTGATTGAAGTCTTTAAGGAAGATATCATTCCTTCTTTTTGATGATGATCTTCTTTGAACCTTCTCGAGTCAGCTTACTACATTCGAGTGCAAATTCATCAAGTCCGTCATTTATCTTAGCAAACGCAGTGGATGGTGTCGGGCCATTTCTCCATCTTGGCTGTCCTCGACCATAAAAAACTAAGAGTTCTTCTACAGGAGTGAATAGAGCAATTTCTCCAGGTCCCACAAAGATTGTTTGATTCTCTTGTGGGGTGATCTCTCTGGCATCTACTCCACAGGGGATAACTAAAAGGCATTCACCAGACCAAGAGGAGTGAACCGCTTCCATTTCTATTGGAAGTGCAGACCAAAAAACATCACACGTTTTCGGAGCATTTTTCTCATCCAGGACTGCTGTAGCAACTGCACTAGTTCCTTCTATTTGTAATGTGAATTCTCTCATCAGTAGACTTCCCTCTAAATTTTTCTAGACTACCCATAGAAGTTCATCTTCTAAGGGAACAATGGGTCTGCATCCCTTTTGAGTAACAAGAAATTCGTGCTCATATCCTAAGACTCCAAGACCACCTGACTTTACATCATACAACCATGATTGGAAGCTAAATATGTTACCAGGCTTCATGACCTCAGTAGTACCTGCACCGATGTAAGGTGGCTCATGTACGTAAAGCCCTACACCTATGCCAGTGTGGTCAAATGATTCACCTATGCCACTTTTTCGTAGAGGTGCAATTGCTGGTTCGTGAACGTGTTGCCCTTCAATTCCTGGAGCAAGATTATCCGAGAATGCTTGAATTGACTCAAGAATTGCTTCGTGTGCCTTCATGTGTTTCTCAGTAGGTTTGCCAACAAATGCATACCTTGAGAAGTTGGCATAATACCTACGGAACCACGCTCCACAATTCATGACAAGGGTCTCTCCATTTCCAATCTTTCTGTCCTGATTGAATGTATCCGCCATGGCATATCTTTCTGGTCCGGCGCGAATATTCAAATTTCCAAGTTCGCTCGTATTGTGACCAAATTTAGTTTGCATCTCAGTAAAGACTCGTCTGTAAATCCCGGCAATTTCGATTTCAGTCATTCCGACCTTGATTTCCTCTCTTGCTGTATTGTATCCAGTCATAGTGACTGTTGCAGCTTTTTCAAGACGTTCTATTTCCAAAGGTGATTTTACCGTTCGGCTGTTCCAGATTGCTTCTGATCCACTACAGAATTCTGCCGCACTTAGTTGTTTTCTGAGGTGATCATATTCGGTATAGTGGAGACCACTATCCATGAATTGTTGTCCCTCCGGATATTCAAGCCCAATCTTACCCTTTTCCAATCCCATCTCCTTGATAGATTGTACAATAAGGTCTACAAAACCATAGGGATTCTTCTTCAAATGTCCCTCAGAAAATCTTAGGATATTTCTTAACCAAGATGTTTTCTCAGCAGTTCCGCTGAGGTATGCAGGAACTATCAAAAGTGACTCTCCATCTGCTGGAATTATAGCAACACGAGGTCCAATCTTAGTCATACATCCTGTGAAATATTCAACATTCTTTGCTTCAGCAACAAATAGGGCATCGAGTCCCATTGCTTCAATCTTTTTTCGGACTTTTTTATTCCTTGATTCATATTCAGCAGATGGAAACTCGGGGTAAATTCTCTCATGTAACTCTCGGTCTGTTGCAAACATCATAATTCAGACTACCTCCACTTAGATTCCTAGGTATGCCTCTCGGACATGCTCATTTGTGATTAAATCACATGCTTGATCTTGTAACACTACTTTTCCGTTTTCTAAGATGTATCCACGATCGCAAAAATCTAGAGCTAATCTTACATTTTGTTCTGAAACGAGAATTGATGTTCCTTTCTTTCGAATTTCTTCCATGGCATCAAACACGGTTTTTACTATGATTGGAGCAAGTCCCTGTGATGGTTCATCAAGTAAAAGGACTCTAGGTTTTGACATTAATGCTCGACCTATTGCAAGCATTTGTTGTTCTCCTCCACTTAGAGAACCTCCCAATTGGTCCTTTCGTTCTGCAAGAATTGGAAACAATTGGTAGACCCACTCAAGTATGTCTTGAGTGTTCTTTGCTCCTCCATGAATGTATGCCCCTAGTTCGAGGTTGTCTGAAACATTCATATCAGGAAAAATCATCCTACCCTCCGGTACTAGGGCAATGCCCATCTCAAGAATTTTGTTTGCACTTAAACCGTCTATCCGCTTACCTTCAAAGGTAATTTCTCCAGCCTTGGGTTTCAATATGCCCATTATTGTTTTGAACATAGTAGTCTTCCCGGCTGCATTGGGGCCAATGATAGCAACACGTTCATTTTTTCCTAACGAGATAGACACATCTCTTAGGACATCTATTGATCCATATCCTGCATTTACATTACTCACTTCTAACAGAATTTTCACTCTCCTGAACAAATTCAGCACCAAGATATGCCGCTATTACATCTTGATTCTTAGATATCTCCTTGGGCGGTCCTTCAGCTATCTTCTTACCATAATCAAGTACGACAATTCGTTCTGCAACTTTCATAATCGCTTTCATAACATGCTCAATCCAGAAGATTGTTTTTCCTAATTCATTTTTAATCTTCAAAGTTAGATTGATTGCGTTCTTTAGCTCTCCTTCATTCAAACCTGCTTTGAATTCATCTAACATGACAATTTCGGGTTCAGTGTTCAACACCGATGCTAGCTCAGCTCTTTTCCTATCATATGGTGTCAGATTCTTAACTCGCGAATCTATATGCTTCTCTAGCCCAACAAAAGATAGATACCGAATTCCATCCTCTCTTGCTTTCTCATGTGATTTGTTTTTACCAAATAGACCCCCAATGGCTACATTATCTAATACTGTCATGTCCTCGAAGGCTCTGATCAACTGGAATGTTCTGCCAATTCCATGAGCTGTGATTTTGTTTGCTGGCATCTTGAGAAGATCTTTGTCTCTGAACATTACAGTTCCAGTATCAGCTTTTAGAACTCCAGTTATCAAATTGAACACCGTTGTTTTTCCTGCGCCATTGGGACCAATAAGTCCCAAGACTTCTCCTTCGTAAATATCAAAATCAAGATTATTAACTGCAGTAAGTCCTCCAAATCTCTTTGTCAGACCTCTGCATGATAAAATCACATTCGTGTTGGACATTCGTTCATCCTCCAGTAATAGGTAGCATTACGACAATTTCTTCATCGGGGAATAATTGGTCTTCATCTGTATTAATACACTTGAAGTTACCATCTGCGAAGTGACCAATTTCAGACCTTCCACGCATGACGATACATCCTTGCAAGCGATCATACCTCTTTCGACCACCATGCTTGAACCTTCCATGAGATTTCGTTTCTTCAAGAACGATTTTCATGAGGTTAGAAAGCGAGTTGTTCACTTCATCAATCATGAATTCGCGTTCATATCTGATGAAGGGGTGAACAAATTTGATTCTAACAGCAGGTTTTTGCATTTTTCTACTCTATCATGAAGAAGGGAAGGATTTTATATCTCTTTCGAAATTTAGGCCATAATGGTTAAACTTATCCAATAAAAGGCAATGATATTCGTAAAAACCACGACATGAGTGATGAAGATGACCAAAGACGTATACGGATTTACCGGAAAAATCCTTCGTGTTGATTTAACACATGGAAAGATTACAATTCAGGATCATCCACGTGAATTGATGAAAGGATACCTGGGTGGTAGAGGTACAAATATTCGAATTCTATGGGATGAGCTAGATGCTAATACTGACCCGCTAGGACCTGATAACAAGGTAATATTTGGTGCAGGTCCGCTTGTTGGAACAATAGCACCAAGTTCAGGAAGATGGAATGTTTCAGCTAGGTCTCCAATGACTGGTTTGATTGGTGATTCTAATGCTGGTGGTCATTGGGCTGCTGAGCTCAAGTGGAGTGGTTTTGATAATGTGGTATTTTCCGGTAGGTCTCCAAAGCCCGTCTATCTTTGGATTAATGATGGAGAGGCTGAATTACGAAGTGCTGCAGGCGTTTGGGGTAAGGGTCTAATAGAAACAACAAATACAATCAGAGAAGAAGTTGATGAGGAAGAAGCAAAGGTAGCTGCAATTGGCCCTGCAGGTGAAAATCTAGTTCAAGGGGCTGCAGTAATGTCAGACCTCACACGAGCTGCTGGACGTACTGGCATTGCAGCAGTTATGGGAACTAAGAACCTCAAAGGAATTGCTGTAGTTGGTACAAATGGCGTAAATATTGCAGATCCAGACAGATACATGACTCTAATCCAGGAAGCTACTAACGAGATTTTAGAACATCCTCTATACGAAGTATGGGCCACTTTAGGAACAACATTTCTTCTTAGAGCAATAAGTAAAGCGGGTCGTTTAGCAATTAAGAATTGGACTGAAAACGTCCTAGATGAAGCTGAAGCTATTGAACTGAGTGGGAAACGATTATTTGATGAATACAGTCTGAAAAACAAAGCTTGCTACAATTGTCCTATAGCTTGTAGCAGAGTCTATTCAGTTACAGAGGGCCCATATGCTGGTACCTTTAGTGAAGGTCCAGAATATGAAGCGCAAACACACCTTGGATCCAATCTTGGAATAACGAACATGGAAGCAATGCTTCATCTGAATGCGCTGTGCAACGATCTTGGTCTTGATGTCTGTACAGTTGGCGCAACGATTGCCTGGGCAATGGAGTGTTATGAGCGAGGTCTCATAACAGATGAAGATACCGGCGGATTGAAACTGACTTGGGGGAATGAAGAAGCTGCGGTCAAACTCACAAAGCAGATTGCTGCACGTGAAGGATTTGGTGATGTTCTTGCAGATGGATCCTACGCTGCATCGGAAAAGCTTGGTGTCGGAAAAGAATATCTCATTACCACAAAGAAGCTCCCCTGGACAGCTGTAGATGCTAGAGGATCTTTTGGATGGGCATTAGCATACTCAACATCCACGAGAGGTGCTGACCACTTGAGATCGCTTGTCTATGTTGCATCTCTCAAGACCTATCAAGATCAGGCAACTAAGCTATTTGGGGTTCCTGCAGAGGCTACTAATGAATGGTCATTGCAGGGAAAGCCATTCTTTGTGAAGTTCTGTGAGGAAATAGGTGCAGTCATTGATGCCATCGGTATCTGCAAGACGCCATCTATGATTTTAATGACTAATTCGTATTTCGTCAGTCCAAGTGGTAAACCAGACAAGCTAGCTGAAATAATTTCTGCTATTACTGGAATTGAATATACGGGAACTAGTCTTCTTCAAGTAGGTGAGAGAATTTACAATACGGAGAAGGCATTCAATATGCGCTATGGTCTAGGTAGAAGAACTCTTGATACTGTTCCTAGACGATTTATGGAAGACGTTCCTCCAAAAGAACCACGGCATACCGAAGATGCGCTAGTAACTCCTGAAAAACTAAATCAACTTCTTGATGAATACTATGAACTCAGAGGTTGGGATGTCGAATCAGGTCTAATTAAACGTCAGAAACTGGAAGAGCTAGGACTGAAGGATATTGCTGATGAACTTCAGTCCTTGAACCAACTCGCTCCCTAGTTAATCCAAGTCATCAATCTTGGATTTGGTCAGTTGGCATATCCTCATGTGACTCTTCTTCTAGACTAGGAACTTCAGGTTCTGCATCAATGAAGAATATTCCATGTAGTTTCTTCCTTATTCGAGTAGATATGGTATCAGCATCATCATCATGTTCCTTTCTGAATATACTCAGAATGCCGCCTGGGAGGAACAACATGACAACTACTAGTAATACTCCATGAAGACTCAGTCTGACCCAAGGTGCTTGTCCAACTACGAATCTAAGACCTTCCATTGAGAATTGAAGTAAATAGGCTCCCAATATTGGACCAATCAGTGTCTTTTCGCCACCAATTACTGCCATTGAAATAATTGAGATGGCCATAATAATCCCAAAGAATGAAGGATCAATATGAGCTTGATAGTGAGCATATATACCACCTGCTAAACCTGCAATTATTCCACAAATACTGAAGCTGAGTATTTTGTATTTCAGCAAATTAACACCAAGTGTCTGAGCGCGTACTTCATCAGCCGCAATGGCTTTGAAAGCAAGTCCCCACTTTGACCGCATAATATACATTGACACCAAGTATACCGCTAATAGTGCAAATAGTGTCCAATAGAAATTAATGAATGGTCCTTCAAAAATACGTGGGACTCCTCCTATCCCTTCTTCACCTTTTGTAACATCTGAATAGTAGATAGTTAATTTCTTTGCAACCTCAGCCACACTGAATGTCACAATTGTTAGGTATGGACCTGATATCCTCATTGATGGGAATCCAATAGCCACAGCAGATAGGAAAGAGAAGAATATCCCAAGAAGCATTGCTGGAATAATTGGCCATCCAGCTTGAGTGGTTAGTATTGCAGAAGTATACCCAGTGATTCCGGCAAAGAAGCCAGGGGCTAGATTACCTTGACCTGTGTAACCTCCATTAATATCCCATGCAATAGCGATAATCGCAAAAATATTTGCAACTACTCCAATGTGAATCAGATAGTCGATCCCCGCCATCTGAGGTCCAATTGGATAGATACACAATATGAAGAGAATAATAATCATCACTTTATTCTTCTTCATGAAGTCGATGGTTAGAACTTTCTTTAGCGATCCAACTGTTTTCGAAGGCAATTGTTTTAGCATATCCATTTCTTTACTCATTTAATGACTTGCCCCCTTTTTACCTAGAATTCCTCGTGGTCTAATCAACAAGACAACGATTATGACGACAAAGTATACTGCTCCTCGGAGGCCAGGAATGAAGTAATATCCAAATAGTGATTCGGTGGTTCCAAGAATTATTCCTCCAAGTAGAGTTCCATTCAGACTACCTAATCCTCCAAGTATTACTATTGCAAAGCCAATCAGCAAGTACTCCCATCCCATTGACGGGTATATGGAGTATATAGGTAGTAGTAGCAATGCAGAAAGACCTGCCAGCCCTCCAGCAATACCTGATGTTGCAAACTTCACACGTTTAACATCTATTCCCATTAGCCATGCTGCATCTTCACTTTGAGATACTGCACGCATCGATCTTCCTAATCGAGTTTTAGCCACAATAATTGATAGAACTACGAAAATTGATATTGTGATGACAAAAACAACAATTCGATAGAGTTGAATTCGTATATCACCGATTTCCACAATACCTGTGATTATTGTTGGTGCAAATCGATAGGTTCCACCGAAGATTGCTAATAACACATTTTCTAATATTATCGCAAGTCCCAGTGAGAGGAAGATTACTCGTTGTTCATTATCAGTTACTCTCTCAAGGAGAACCATGGTGCCCATACTAATTAGTACAGCGGCAATAACAGCAATAGGTGCTCCTATCCAGAAACTGAGATCCCACTGAAAGAGCGTTAAATACGACACAAAGATACTTGCAATGACCATGTGTCCATATGCAAGATTTGCTACCTTTCCAACACCGTAGACTAGTGAATATCCACTACTCATTAATCCATATAGACTACCCAAAATAATTCCGTTGAAGAGAACTTCTAGATTAATCATCTATTCTTCACTCCTTATTCGTCTGGAACCTATCAAATGGATTAGAAATGCAAGTATATATTTGTTGTCCAAAATACAACTCATGATGCCTTAATATGACACTCATCCAAAAATGTGTACATAAATCCGTAGTTTCCGCAAACTACTTATGCATGTACTATAAACGAAATTTAATCCGTTTTACTTCGGAGAGTGAGAAACGATGAGTCAAATGAACACAAAAACTGTAGGCGCAGTAGTTATTATTGCAATCATTGCTGTAGCTGGTGTTGCCGCAGTCATACTCTTTCTCCCTGGAGCTGGACCAACCGGTGATCCAATTAAAATTGGAGTCATCGAACCACTTACAGGGGGATCATCGGCCTCAGGCAGAGGTGCACTAAGAGGTTTCGAAGTTGCAGTTGCGCAGCTAAACGAAGCAGGTGGAATCCTTGGCCGTCCGGTCGTACTTATGTCTGAAGATACAGAGGGGAATCCCGAAAAAGGTGCTTCTGCTGCTACTAAGTTGATTACAGTAGATGGTGTAGACTTCCTATTAGGAGGAATTCTGTCTAGTGTTGCAATGCAAGTTGCAGAAGTCGCTGCTGATTATGAAACAATCTACATGGGAACAAATCCAACTACTAGCGCATTCACACAGCTTGTAGAAGATGATTATGCTCGTTACAAGTATCTATTCAGAGCAAATTGGAATGTATCCCAATGGATGTATGCATGGTTTGACAGTTTCACTGGTTTATTCCCGGACATCACAAGCATGGCTTTTGTAACAGAGGACCTTGCTTGGGCTCGAGAGGGAACCGTTGAACTGGAGAAGTATTGTAATGCTACTGATATAGATTACATGGGCCTCTTGTTTGCTCCTGGTACTACTGACTTCACACCAGAAATTGCTACAATTGAAGCCTTCGATCCTGATATCGTTTTAGTGGACCTTCTCATGGGAAGTAGTCTACCAATTCAAAAACAGTGGTGGGCTCTTAAACCAGATATCTTATTCGTAGGAGCTTCTGGTATCTTGAGTTACCCAGATACTATTCGTGAGCTTGGCCCTGCAGAAGCAAACTTCACAATCACCTATGATTCTTTGTGGAATGTCAGCTTATCTCCAAAGACTACACAATTCTTCACTGATTTTGTTATGTCTGAAGGTAAGGAACCATCTGGTGCAGCTGCACCCTCATACGATGGTCTCATGGCACTTGCTCAAGCTATCGAAACTGCAGGTACTACAGATACTGATGCAGTTATTGCAGCACTCGAAGCTGGATCCTTCGTTGGCGCTAGAGGTAGTTTTGGTTTCATGGCGAACCATCAGGCAGACTACATCCCTGGAGTAGTTCTTCAGTGGATTAATAGTGAACCAACCGTGATTTGGCCACAAGCAGTTGCTGAAGGTGTCTATGTACGACCTCCATGGGTCACAAGTCCATAATGCTATCCTCCTACTGTGACAGTCTCTTTTTTGGGGACTGTCACAGAACCTTTCTTTTTTCAACCACCTTTACACAATGAGATGTCGACAATGAATGAAGAGCTTGATTTTGATTCGGAAAGAATTTTTGATATAATCATAATTGGTAGTGGATTTTCAGGATTAGCTGCCGCAATTGAAGCTTCTAATAATGGTTCTAGAGTTGTAATCCTTGAAAAAAGGAAACAGATTGGGGGTAATTCAATTATTGCTTGGGGTTGCATTAATGCAGTTTATGATGCAAAGCAAAAATCTCAAAGTATCGAAGATTCTGTGGATAAACACACGGAGCATACTTGGAGTGGTGGTGGTTTTCGGGTTAATCCTGAAAGAATTCATGCAGTAGTATCAGAAGGAGAAGATACTATTCGATGGTTGACCGATATTGGTGTAGAATGGATGGCTGAAGTGCGGCAGGGATATGGTTCCATGTGGCCAAGATCGCATATGCCAGTTGGTAGGGGGAAGGCAATAATAGATAAAATGTATGAACAGGTAATTGACAGAAACATCCCGATTTTATTGGAACATAAAGTCTGTAATTTTAATCAGAACACAGTGCATTCTGGTGATATCACAGGTGTGGATGTCGAAGTAAAGGGGGAATTAATGTCTTTTAAGGCAAAGAAAGCAGTAATTTTGGCTTCTGGAGGATTTGCTTCAGATGATGATTTGGTTACAAAGTATGATTTTAGATTCAGAAATTTGCTATCAACAGGAATCAAGGAAGCAACTGGAGAGTTATTAATAGCGGCTCAGAGCATTGGAGCTGATGTCGTTGGAATGGATTATATCCAAACAGTGCCAAAGGCGTATGATGTACGGAGTGGCAAACAATATACAACTAGACTTGTAAGTTACGCTGATATCCCCCATATTATTCATGTTAGCTGGCAAGGCGAACGAATTGTGAATGCAGATGCCCGACGTGATGAAATTGCGAATGCTATTCTTAATCAACCTGAGAAATGTAGTTTTATAATTGCTGACGATAAATTGCGAGAACACAAGCAATTCTCACTAGAAACCGCATCGAAGTTGGTAACAAAAGGGCTGATGTTTGTCGGAAACACTCTTGATGAACTTGCCAAGAACATGTCTATTCCTATTGACCCTTTGAGATCTACAGTTTCTAGATTCAATTCTTTTGTGGAGCATCAGGATGATCAAGACTTTCATCAATCAGTATATACGCTAGTGAATAAAATCGATAAGCCACCATTCTGGGCTACGCTTGTTTCTATGGCGCGTCACTACACCTGCGGAGGACTAAGAGTTGGTGGGAACAGATGGACACAGGTTCTTGATAGACATGGAAAAATAATTCCAAGATTCTATGCTGCAGGCGAAGTCACCGGAGGATTTCATGGAACTAATAGATTGGGATGTAATGCGACTCTTGAGTGCATTGTGGCAGGAAGATGGGCTGGGTCATATGCTGCAAAAGAGGAATCAATTTTTGATTAGTATATTGGGGACTAGAATATGATAGATGTTCTTCAATTTGGATTTGGATCCGTTGGCAGATGGACTACTGAAATCATATTGAAGAGAAAAGATCTGAATCTACTAGGTGTCATTGATACTGATCTATCTCTGTTAGGAAAAGATCCGGGAAATCTTCTCGGTCTTGGTGATACTGGACTTCAAATTGGACGACCAGAAGAGATTATTCCCTCTATTGAAGCTGATATTGTCTGTCATAGCACGACTACGGATCTTGGTGCTTTTCTTGACCAAGTACGTCCATGTATGGAATCTGGGATGAGCATCATCACAAGTTCCGAAGAAGCAATCTATCCTTGGAAAACTAATCCTGCTCTCTCTAGTACAATTGAATCGTTAGCGAAAAAGAACAATGTATCAATCCTTGCCACAGGCATAAACCCTGGTTTTACAACAGACCTTCTCCCTCTTATTCTCTGCGGGGCTTCTGCAGTCGTGGAGAAAGTATCAGTTACGAGGGTTGTTGATTTCAGTGAATATCCATACTTTAAGCCTCCATACATGGGTTTTGGAATGTCTGCTTCAGAGTTTGATAGACAAGTTCAGGGGGGAATCTGGCGGATGGGGCGAAATCCCCTACCCGGACGTATTCAAAACCTGCATCTTATAGCTGACACTCTAGATTGGACACTTGACGAAACAACGGTTGAATACGAGTCAATTCTATCACTGTCTGAGCGCGAAACACCTTGGGGTTTCACGATTAAACCAGGGGCTGTTGCAGGTGTGAAGCAGATTGGCTTAGGAAAGGTTGAAGGTGAAGAGAGAATTAGACTTGAATCTATAGCAATCTGTCATCCTCGACCTGAGGAAGATGGACTTGATGTTGGTAATACTATCATTATTGAGGGAGATCCATCTCACTATTTGACACTTCATGGAGGAACTGTACAGCGTGGGGGTTATGTCACCAGTGCAAGGATGGTGAATTATATTCCCATTGTCTTGAAGGCACAATCGGGTTTTCTCACAATGAAAGACGTGCCTGCAATTTTGAATGTGGGCCGTACGACTAATCCCTTCTGATATTGAATGATATTCAGTAAAATCACTAATCTTTTATAGTTCTTCCAATAATGAATCCAATACTAGAAATTCCTGCATATATGTGATGTCCATGACCGTCCACCCTTATATTCCAAACAGTGTTCCTGAAATAAAAGAGCGGATGCTAAAGGAGATTGGAGTTAGGAGTAGTGATGAACTCTTTTCATGTATTCCTGATTCCATTAAATTCAAGGGAACGTTAAATCTTCCCTCTGCCAAATCAGAGTTCGATGTTGTAAGTAGTATTGAGAAGACATTATCTACTAACAAGACAACAAAGGATGTGCTCTCCTTTCTGGGCGCGGGATGCTGGCCTCATTTTATTCCATCTGTTTGTAATGAAATAAATTCTAGATCTGAGTTTGTAACTGCATACACAGGTGACGTCTATACAGATTTAGGAAGATACCAAGCTCTGTTTGAGTTTCAAAGTATGATTGGTGAACTTGTTGATTTGGATGCTGTTGGATTCCCGCTTTACGACTGGTCCACATCATGTGGTGATGCTGCTAGAATGGCAACCATAATCACTGGACGTCGTGAAATACTCGTTCCTGAATCTATGAGTCGTGACAGATTGGATGTAATGAAATCTCATTGTCACACGATGGCTGCAATCAAAACAATTCCAGTAATACCAGAAACTGGACAACTAGATTTGGATGAACTCCGTAAGCACTTGTCAAGTAATACTGCAGCAGTCTACATTGAGAATCCTACATATCTTGGCTTTATTGAAAATGAATCTGAAGAGATTGGTGAACTTGTACACGAGAAAGATGGATTGTTTCTAGTAGGTGTTGAACCTCTATCTCTTGGTATCATAAAAGCTCCCGGAAAATATGGTGCTGATATTGTATGTGGCGAGGGGCAACCTCTTGGGATGCCAATGGCTTTTGGTGGAGCTTTGATGGGTTTCTTAGCATTTCGCGATACAGAAGAATATGTCGCAGCAAGCGGTAATAGATTGATTACATTGACTGAAACTCAGAAAGAAGGTGAACTTGGCTTTGCATATATTTTACCTCATAGAACCATGTTTTGTACTAGGGATGAAGCGCCTACCTTCACAGGAACAGCAAGCGTTCTATGGGCTATAACTGCTGCAGTATATCTTTCATTACTAGGACCTAAGGGAATTAGAGAGTTAGCACAAGTAATCATGGAAAAAAGCCATTATGCCATGATGAAACTTTCAGAAATTCCAGGTGTTAAAGCACCAAAATTTGATGCTACCCATTTCAAAGAATTTGCTGTTGATTTTTCAGAAACAAACAGATCAGTTTCTGAGATTAACAGATTACTGCTTAAAGAGGGAATACAAGGTGGAAAACCTTTGAATAATGAATTTCCAGAATTAGGGAATTCTGCCCTTTATTGTGTCACTGAGATTCATTCCCAAGAGGATATTGACAGACTTTCTATGATTCTTGAGGAGGTCATCAAATGAAGGATGCAAAGGATACTGGATATCATGCAGTTGTCTGGAATGAGCCTCTTCTTCAACAGCTCACTACGAAAGGTCGCAGAGGAATGAGTATACCCAATTCAACTGAAGAAATCCGATCCAAAGTGGGTGACGTGATTAGTAGAGTTCCTGATAAAATGTTGAGAAAAGAGCCACCCGACATTCCAGAGTTATCAGAACCTGAGGTGGTCCGACACTTTATTCGACTCTCCCAGCAAAACTTTGGTACTGATTCAGGAATTAATGCTGGTGTCGGAACATGCACGATGAAATACAATCCAAAAGTGAATGAATATGTGGCTCGGTCCCCTCAAGTGAGTAACTTGCATCCTCTACAAGATGAAAGTGCTGTTCAAGGTCTCTTAGAAATAATGTATCAACTAAATGAGTGGTTATGTGAAATAGGTGGAATGGACAGGTTCTCCTTTCAACCACGTGGTGGAGCTCACGCAGTATTTGCTAATTCCCACATCATAAAGGCATATCATGATTCAATTGGTGAATCCGAACAACGAAATGAAATTATCACTACTGTATTATCGCATCCTTGCAACGGGAGTTCTCCTGCGGTCGCTGGTTACAAGGTAATTACTCTATATCCTGATAAGGAAACAGGTATTCCAAGCATTGAAGCATTGAAAGCTGCGGTTTCAAATAAAACTGCAGGCCTTTTAATTACAGACCCCTATGATACTGGTGTTTTTGATAGGAATATCACTGAGTACATCGATATAATTCATGAAGTAGGTGGTCTCGTGGCTATTGATCAAGCAAACGCAAATTCGATCCTCGGGCGATTTAGGATTGGTGATCTAGGCGCAGACCTATGTCATTTCAATCTTCACAAATCGTTCTCCACACCTCATGGATCCTGCGGTCCTGGAAGTGCTCCAATTGGCGCAAAGGGTGAACTTGTTGAATTTCTCCCTACTCCTGTTGTAGAAAAGAATAGTTCTGGATATTATCTAGATTATAATCGCCCCAAAAGTATTGGAAAAATAGGTAGTTTCTATGGAGTGATTCCAAATATTCTCAGAGCCTATGCATGGATTATGTCTAATGGTCCTGATGGTCTTTTGGAAACATCGGAAGTTGCTGTAATTAACAACAACTATCTACTGAAAAAACTCATGAAAATCAAAGGGATAACTATTCCTTGGTATGAAGCACATCCATTTAGACTTCAGGAAACAAGATTCTCGCTAGAAGAAATGGAGAAGGACACTGGAGTTGGGCTTGATGATTTCAATCGCAGGATTGTGGATTTCGGGGTACAGAGATGTTTCACAAGTCATGAACCTTGGGTCTTTCCAGCTCCATTCACACCTGAACCTCCAGAGAGTAGTTCAATGGAAGATTTAGATTACTTCGCGGAAATTATTGCTCGGATATCAGATGAGGCATATAGCAATCCTCAGATTGTAAAAACAGCACCACATAACACCTCAGTTTCAAAAGTGGATTTAAATCCCGCATCTGACCCATCTAAATGGGCAATGACTTGGAGAGCTTACTTGAAGAAACACAGGTGAAAGAATCTGCCAAAGAAAAGAAGAATTGGTGTCATCATTAACCCGATTGCAGGTATGGGTGGAAGAGTAGGTCTCAAAGGTACTGATGGAGAGGACATTCTCAAGAGGGCTAAAGAACTAGATGCAAAACCAGAATCGCCAAAAAGAGCGATACGAGCACTTGAGAAAATTAAACCACATGAAGAATGGATTGATGTAATAACGTATCCATCAGAAATGGGTGCTGAAGAAGCGTTTACTGCAGGACTTAGCCCGATTGTGATTGGCTCGATAACATCAGGGGCCACTTCGGCACAGGACACTCAGAATGCGTCAAAAGAACTCGTTGATATGGGTGTTGAATTGATTCTCTTTGCTGGTGGCGATGGCACTGCCAGAGACATTTATGAAGCGATTGATAATCAGGTTCCAATTCTAGGGATACCTTCGGGAGTCAAAATACAATCAAGTGTTTTTTCCGTGAATCCTGAAAGAGCTGGAGAACTCGCAGTCTTGTACCTTCAAGGTGAGGCATCACTCAAAGAGGGGGAGATATTGGATATTGATGAAGAAGCATTCAGGTCTGACAGGGTTTCATCTAGACTCTATGGTTATGTACAGGTACCATACAAGAACCAGTATGTTCAAGCAGCTAAGAGTGGTACTCCCTCTGTACCAAACGAGAGAGCTGATCAGAGAGCAATTGCAGAGTATCTAATTGAAAATATGGATGATGGAATCTATCTACTTGGTCCGGGGACTACAGTCAAAGCAGTTGCAGATGCCTTAGGAATTAGGAAGACATTACTTGGAGTTGACATCATCAGAGAGAAAAAGGTGATTCACTTCGACGCAAACGAACACAATATTCTAAAAATCATCGAGAACACGAAAGCAAAGATAGTAGTAACTCCAATTGGTGGGCAGGGATTCATTTTTGGTAGAGGTAATCAGCAACTTAGTTCAACTATAATCAAGAAAGTTGGCAAAGAGAACATAATTGTATTAGCCACACCCAACAAGCTTACTTCCATTGGAATTGGAGAACCATTAAGATTGGATACTGGCGATGATGAAACTAACAGACAACTATCTGGTTATATTAGAGTCATTACTGGTTATGCAGAAGAAGCGATTGTCAAATTAGAACCATAATTCATTTTGCTTAATTTTCTTCTTTAACTCCAGGCACAATATATTCAGTTCCATCGCTTGATCGTATTTTCACCGCACCACAAATCTCACATCGAAAATACCTTGCAGAATCGTTTGCACCTTTTTGATCTCCAGTAAAATTGAACTTATGTTTACATTCCATCGCTCTTTCCGCCATTCTGTAATATACCTCTGCGGTTAATTTTCCACCTATGAGGTTTTCTAAATGCAATATTATCCAACAACTATCAGCATGATCCCTAGAACAATCAAAAGAATTCCAAGACCTCCTCTATTTTTCAACGGCTCTCGAAGAATTACGTAGGACAGAACTGCTGCAAATAATGGTGTTGTTGATGAGAGTGGGACTACTGAAGATGTAGGTGCTAGGAGGAAACTCCATGTGAGAAGGTACCATCCTAAGCCATAAGCAATTAGACTACCAAGGAGAAAAAGCCCAATGTAATTTCTTTTCATTTTGAGAAATGCAAACTTCCTATCAATGATTGGTGATGCAAGTAATAGGAAAAAGCCTCCTGAAGCAGTTCTCAGAGCATTAATAGCAAATGCTCCTTCTATCGAAGATGATTCAAGGGCGTTGAGAGCTTCATCAATTAGAAGCATACCTATTGAATAGAACAAAGAAACAAATAACGCGGCAACAATCCCCTTGCGTATATTTCCACTTTGAGATGACTCCTGCATATTTTCTTCTTTATAATTGAGAGACCAGATTCCAAGTAGAATTAGAATCGAACCAATTATTGCAGAGAAGGGTACTTCGCCTCTTCCAGTGAGATATTCTATTACCAAGCTAAACATAGGATATGTTGCTACCACTGCTACTGTTTTAGATACGCCCATTTCCTTGAAGCTCGTCATATACAATACATCACCAAAACCTAGTGCTATAATCCCGCTAAGGACAGTAAGGGCAATGATATAGACTGACAGACCAAAGAGTGGGTTTAGGCCCCATATAAGAATGAGAACGGTCAATAAGATAAACCCTGTACCCGAAAATCGAATGATACTAGCTGAAGCTGCATTTACCTCCTTCAATGGATTTCTATAGATAATAGCTGCTATTGCGAAGCATATAGGGGCACATAGAGCTGCAATCTCTCCTAGCATAGACCTGTATTCTCCAATATTAGTTCAATAATTGAAAATGTTTCCTGATTTCTAGTATGAACTCTATTTTTCAAGAATAAGCAAATCATAAACATTTGGTGCGATAGTATATCGCAAGTTTTGGCACAGATTCAATATCAATCCCCAATTTTCACAGCTTTTTTAACTACAATGATATGTTTTTACAGTAATGATTTCAATAGGGCTGTGACAATAATGACCAAAAAGACGATGCTTGACGATTTGGACATATTGATTTTAAAAGAACTTCAAAATGAATGTCGAACTCCATTACAAGATATAGCAGACAAGGTAGGGGCCCCAACTTCTACAGTTCACTATCGATTGAAACGACTCGAACGAGCAGAAATTATCGAAGGCTACTATGCAAAATTAAAACCTGAGAAATTGGACATGGAGTACATAGCAATCACTCGACTAAGGATAGAACTTACGCCAGGATATTACAATGCCATTGGAGATCAACTTTCACAGATAAATGGTGTTTGGGCTGTCTACCTTATTCTCGGTGATTCAGATTTTCTAGTTATGACTCGTTCGAAGAATCGTGAAGAATTTATGAAAATCATGGACCAAGTATTGCAGATAAAAGGCATCAAACAATCTTCCACCTCTGTTGTTGGAAAGCTCATTAAAGAGGATCCAAGACTCTCTCTAGATTAAATGGAAATGATTGGCTTTCCTATCATTGAAGTAGTCTTCCAATTTAGTCAATTTAACCTTGACAGAATATCAAATTATTCTGATGTGCTCATTAGTACCATCCAATTATTTAAATATCGAGATTATTCGATATTTGATTAGGTTTTAGCGGTGTTCAACATGATTGAAGATACTGACCGTCCAGCATTCCTCTTCTGTGTCTGTACAGGAAAATGTCCTGGTTTCGCAAAAATGGATATGTGGGATTTTATCAATCGCGTGCGAATGGAACTCCCAGTGAAATATGGGGTAATTCATCCTCAACTTTGCGAGGAGGATGGAGATAGATATCTGGAAAGCACTCTCAAAGCTGGTGAAAAGGTCATCATTGGAGGATGTGCTCCAGTGATGCAGTACAAAATGTTTCGAGACGCATTTCAAAAAGTGGGTCTTGATGCTAAGAAGGATCTTATTCCTTTAGATGTTCGCGATATGACCACAGATGAGGCATTTCAATTGGTTCTCAACGCATTGAAGGAGAATGGTTACGATGTCTGAGGGAGGAATTGGTAGTACGTTTATGGGTGTTTCTCGTGAGAAGATACCTTGGTGGCCTACAATTGATACTAGCAAGTGCGATGGTTGCTCTAGAGAATTTGATTGTCTGAAATTCTGTCCGCATCAGGTGTACAAACCATCTGCTGATCTCAAATTGATTGAAGTTGAAAATAAATTCAATTGCGTTGTATTCTGTAGAGCTTGTCAGAAGATGTGCCCAAAGGATGCTCTCTCTTTTCCAAACAAATCAGACATTTTGAAAATCATCAAAGACTCTCGTTCTACGTAGGATTGTGGCAGACATGAGTACGAAATATGTTCTCCCTTGTGCTGGATATGACCGTCCTGGTGGAAGAATCTCTCGACTAGTAGCCGATTACTTGCTCAAGGAGGACACTTCAATCAATATTGGGAGTATTGGAGCTCTATCTTCTGAACGTCCTGGAGAACTCAAAGATTTGAGAACTTCTGATATTGTTTGCATCGATGGATGCAGTGTGCAATGTGCATCAAAAATGGTAGAGAAATATCACACACGAGGGTTTGAATCTATTGAAGTATCTGCAATTCCGGATTTTGAGAAATTGGAACTCGATAAAAAAGTGACAACTATTGTTGGCATGATATTCAAACTCCTACGCACTAAAGTAACTAATATCGAGAAAACAATTGATACAGATCAACTGGAGGGAGATTATCTTACTGAGATGATCGATAAATTCATTCTCAGAGTAAAGAAAGGACTTCTCTACTCTGACAATGACTTTTGGGTTCAACGAGAAAACGATCTTGTTAGAATAGGTCTCTCAGACCTACTTCAACAGATGGTTTCTGATGTTTATTTTGTTGAACTCGCTGAGATTGGAACCAAAGTGGAATTTGGTGACGAATTGGGTTCCTTTGAATCAACAAAAATTGCCATGGAGATTATATCTCCGATATCAGGAACAGTCATTGAGAAGAATAACGCACTTGATGATAATCCTGAACTTGTTAATGAAAATCCATACGAAAGTGGTTGGTTGTATGTTATACGACCAGATGACAGCAGTGAATTGGATCTATTGAAGACAGCAGATGAATACTTGACCTATGGTGTTGAGAAAGCTAAGCATGAATTGGGAAAGAAGGTGTCTAAATGAATGATGCAAAACGAGTAGTCATTCCGTGTAGTGGAATTGGGAAGGCATTCGGAACTGTTGCAAGAGAAGCAACATATCAATTAACTGAATCTGACCATCAAGAGAACTATAGAACAATTTGCCTGCCACTTCTTGTCGCAGGTGATCAAGAGGCAATCAATCTCCTCAAACGATCACGTGTGTATACGATTGATGGGTGCCCGAAAAAATGTGCAACCTTATCTGTTGAACGCACAGGCGTGGATGTTGCCATGGAGGTTATGGTTCCTAAAATATTAGCAAGGAATACTGACCACAAACCTGGTTCTGTCCTGGATATTGGACCTGATGGTGTGCTTTTAGCAAAGGATATTGTAAATGTCATTCTGGAAGAGGGAAGTGATAGAGATGAGTGAATTACCGAAAGTTGGAATAATCTCCTGTAGTGGAGAAGATTGCCCTGGAGGAAATATCTCACGAGAAGCTACATTACAAGTCCTTCATAATTTACGACCAGACGCGACTGTAACCATATGTCTCCCGCTATTCCTCGCAGGTGGGGAGGGTGAACGTGGATTTGCAAGAAGATTTCCGACTATCACAGTAGATGGTTGCGGAAAGCTCTGTGCTGCCATTGGTACTACACGATTTAGCAACAAGCCAACGGTTGAGATCAATCTTGAAGATTATCCCGAGTTTTCCTGTCTCAAGGATGAAGAGAAATGGCATATTCAAGAAACCAGTTCAGATCTTGTTGAGAAACTTTCTAATGATATTGCTTGCCATGTAGATGAAATTAGAAACAACTGGAAGTGAGTTATAATGAGTGAAGAAGCTGGTCTTATGTGGCGTGCTGAATTTCACAAAGCACTAAGCAATCCTGTACGTCTTCAAATAGTAGAACTGGTGCTTGATGGTGAGATGTGTCAGTGCGATATCTTTCCCGCAATTGGCCACTCGCAATCCACCGTTTCCTCATACCTTTCACAACTTGTTCGCTCTGGAATCCTTTCAGTAAGGCGTGATGGAACAAGAAAGTTGTATTCAATCTCTAATCCTGATATCTTGAAAGCTTTAGATATTATGAGACATCTAGCAACACAAGCGAGGTAGTGAAGGTATCAAATAATTCGATGCAACTTGGTTCTCTCGGAGAATCAGAGTAGAATGCTTAACTTCAAGGACATACTTACCACTCTTGCTTCAGGAGATTAGATGATGTATTTCACACTAGTAGAGACTACATTTGGTCATGTCAGTGTCATTCATCGTGATATAATTAAAGCTGGAATAGTTGGAATACTTCTTCCCCGTACAAAGATGGATGCCCTTCAAGCTGTGCAATCGAGGTATCCAGAAGCTAGAGCTTCATCTACACCGCTTGACCTGGTGGCAGATATGTTGGCAGATTACTTCAATGGTGAACGCGTCAAATTCCCTCTTGATATGCTTGATCTCTCAGTGTGTTATCCATTCCAGATTGAAGTACTCAAAGCAGAGTGGTCAATTCCTTATGGAAAAGTAGCAACATATAGAAGTGTAGCAAGAAAGATTGATTCAACTGCATATCGCGCAGTTGGCAATGCTCTAGCTCGTAATCCATTTCCTATACTTATTCCCTGTCATAGAGCAATTCGGACTGATCGGACATTGGGCGGATTCCAAGGTGGACTTGAGATGAAGAGACGAATTCTCGAGATGGAAGGAGTTGAGTTTGATTTCTCAGGACGCGTCAAGAAGGAGTATATCGATTCACATCTTGATCCTCTATATGACTATCTAACCTCTCCATCATACATCGATACTTTCAATGGGACCTTCTAATGGTAGGCGTTAGTCATTTCCGTGTTTTTCTGCATTTTCGAAGACTCGGGCAAATCGAGTTAGTGCATCATCTACGACCTCATCAGTATCAGCCATGCTTGTGTACATTCGTGAACCTCCCAGTGTGACGATGCCCTCCGCCATGTAAGCAGCGCCCATTTCTTCCATCGCGAATTTCCGTGCTTTTATCTCCCGGAGTACTGATTTGATCTTTAGATAGTTGATTTCCACAAACATTGCTCCGACAGTTTCAAGATGACATATTGCACCCTGATTGTATCCTACGTATGGTAAATGATTCTCTTGGATGAGTTCTTCAAGTCCTGCAGTCAATCGGTCTGCAGCGCGTCCTGCTTTTTGGCAAGCATTGGTCTTTTCCATCTCTTGAATCGTGTAGTATCCTGCTGCGGAGCTGATAGGACTTGCTGCAAGTGTTCCACCTACATACGCTCTCTTCTTCCCACTCTCAATCCCAGCTGCTAAATGCTCCATGATGTCCCTTCTTCCTCCCACTCCTCCTGCGCCGGGATAACCTCCTGCTATAACTTTTCCAAAGATTGTCAAATCAGGCTTGATATCAAAGTAGCCTTGAGCACCAGACAGTCCAATTCTTCCAAATGTCACTACTTCATCGAATATAAGAAAGACATCATAATCATCGCAGAGTTCTCTAATCTCCTTAATGTACTCAGGATCTACAGGACGCGTTCCTGACTCTGGTCCCATTGGCTCAACAATCACTGCAGCGGTCCCACCTTTTAGCTTGTTCCTAGAGAGATTCTTCTTGAGAGCTCCGATTTTGTTAGGATAGATCTCCTGTGTATTCTTCCTACAGCCCTTTGGAATGCCATGGGCTTCAAATCCTCCTGTACCAGGAATATGGAGCCCGTAGACCATCTGGTCACTCCAGCCATGGTACCCACCACCGAGCTTGATAATCTTCTTTCGTTTACTTGCTAGACGTGCAACACGAATCGCACCCATCACTGCCTCTGTTCCACTTCCGAGCATTCGGAACATCTCGACCGATGGCAGGTGTTTGTTGATTTCCTTAGCCAGTAGGAACTCATACTCGGAGAAGAGTCCAGTAACTGGTGCTTGTTCTTCAATCAACTTGATGATCTTATCGCGCACAGGTTTGTAGTTGCTACCCAGAATTGTGGGACCACCAGCTTGAAGGAAGTCAATGTATTTGTTGCCATCTATATCCCATAGATATGCATCATCAGCTCTCTCTATCACAATAGGAAATGGATGATTGAAAGCTAAGTTGTGCTGGACTCCACCAGGGATGAATTCACGGGCTTCAGTGACCATCTCTTTTGACTTTGCACAATGAGTATCAAAGTACTCAAGATACTTTGACATCGCATCGCGTCTTATTCCATGGATAGGAAGTTGCATCAGAGTATCGAGTCTGTTGTAGATCTCTGCAACGTTAGGATAGGTCGATATGCTAAAATCAGTCATGAGGCAGTCACGTGTTATTTCTGTGCCTGACGAAATGAAAAGCCTTGTGGAGCGAGGTTGAAGTGTTAATATCTGAGAATCATAATATGGTTGTTAAGACGAAAATTAATCCCTGTTCGTGATATAGTGTAAATGCAATGACAGCTAGAAATTTTGATTTTGTTGAACAACAGGTACGAAAAAAGACTTTTGGAGTGATCTCGACAATAGATTCTAAAAATCGGCCTCATAGTACTGGAATTATCTATGCAGTAGGTCCTCCTGAATCGCTATTTGCACTCTATTGTGTAGTAGGTGCAAAATATGCTAAGGTGCGCAATATCAAGCAAAATCCGAATGTTTCGCTTGTAATCACTTTTCCCCATTATTGGATACGTTTTGCTCCAGCAAGCTATGTCATGTTCAGAGGGACTGCAGAAATTGTCCCATTTGCAGACTCAGATGCACAATGGGCAATGAGTCAGACTCGGATAGGACGGATGAATCTGCAGACAGAAGCTGAAGATTCGAACAAGGAATTCGTTTTCATCAAGATTATCCCTGAACCAACAGTCTTCTGTTACGGACTTGGTCACGGTATTATGGAGATGCGTGGAGACCCATCTAACATGGGATACAAGGTAATCATTCCTGAAGAACGTAGATAAAAATTAGGAAAAATATCTAGTAAGAACACGAGCTGCTCTAAGTGTAATCCACTTAGACGGTTTGTTCTTTTCTTCTATTTCACAGTACATTTTGCCATTGAAGGTATCTTTGAGATTCCAAGTGCCCAGTGCATTTCTAACAGCTATGACATGATCAATAGATTCTTGCATCCGCTCATCTCTCACCCCAAGTGAAGTCAAGACATCAAGAACTTCGAGTATATCTGATTGGTAGAATAATGGGAATCCAAAACGTTTCCATCCTGCTTTTTCTTTTCTACTACCATCGGGATTCTTGAGATACTTGAAAATGTCATTCTCCAGGATGAGTTCTACCTCTTGTCTGATTATCCCAATTAAGTCAGATGAACGTTGATTCTCCGGAATTGATGCTAGAGCTTTTAGGACCTTTATTCCACCCATGAAGCAGTTCTTAGGAAACACACTTTTCGGATTGATTGGAAAAGCGCGACAGAGCCATCCCCCTACATCTTCCGAGTGATAATTGACTTGGAACTCAATCAACTTCTCAGTTCTCGGATCATCTAGGTATCCAAAATGAATCAGGTAGTATAGGATATTCCCGTCTATGCAGCATCCATCATTTTTGGTACTATTCTTTCCTCTCTCTGTCTTCGGGAGATCTATGAGGAAATGTCCTGAGTTACGTTGAAATTGGAATAGATACTCGATAGCCTTCTCAATCGCAGGGTCTCTTCTTGCACCTAATTCTGCTAAGATTAGAAGTGTGTGAGTTGTAGCAGTATATTTTGGATTATACATGTCATTGTAATTTACCCATTGCCCCTCTCCTTTTTGTTCTCTAAGAATAGTCTGTATACATGATGATGCCATTATGGCTTCCTGTGCATCAATCACATCTGCATCTTCTGGTGTTTTACCCTCTAGTTGCTGAAGTGCCCAGAATCGAACACTTGGATTCTCTGGACCCAGTAGCCATTCGATTGTGTCTTGAGGGATGATTTCATCAATATGCATAGATGTACATCGTAACCTATTGTCTTAAGCTCTACCTTCTCCTTGTCTGAAAGACTAAATTTTGGGTAAAATTGTAGGCACAATTGAACGACTTGAGATGTAGACTCATTTTGCTACTGTATATATGTCCGTTTGATATTGTAAAAAGGTGGGTTGGGATATGACCGGAGAAACAAGTGAGAAGAAGTACATTCTTGCCATTGATCATGGGACCTCAGCCATGAAGGTTGCCCTAGCTGACCAATGTGGTGAAATTCTTGCCTTTGAGTATGAGGATACTCCACTCTATCTTTATCCTGATGGCGGTGCTGAGCAAGACCCTGATGAGTGGTGGGCAGCACTCATCAAAGCTTCAAAACGGTTACTTAGAAAGAGTCTAGTTTCTGTTGATGATATTGTTGCAGTGTGTGTATCTAGTCAGTGGTCAGGAACGGTCGCAGTTGATGAGAATGGTAATCATCTCTTCAATGCAATCATCTGGATGGATTCTCGTGGTGAACCATACATCAAACAGAAGAATAGAGGAATCATCAATATTTCAGGATACGGGGTCATGAACATCTTTCGTTCATTACGAATCTCTGGTGGAGCTCCTGCTCATGCAGGTAAAGATCCAATCGCGCACATCCTATATCTCAAGAATGAACATCCAGATGTATATGATTCCACCTATAAGTTTCTAGAGCCAAAAGACTATCTTAATCTACGGCTGACTGGCGAGTTTGCAGCATCATACGATTCCATCATGCTACACTGGGTGACTGACATACGGGACATCAATAATGTTCACTATTCTCCATCCCTGATTAAAAAAATGGGCATTGATGAAAATAAACTGCCAAAACTAATGAGTTCAGTCGACATCCTTGGTCCATTGAAGAGTGAGGTTGCAGCTGAGATTGGGCTCAGAGAAGGAACGCAGGTTGTGGTGGGTTCTCCGGACTTACAGACAGCTGTTGTTGGTTCAGGAGCAGTTCTTGACTATGAAGGCCACATCTACATTGGTACTAGTAGTTGGATTACCTGTCATGTACCATTCAAGAAGACTGACATCAATCACAATATGGCATCAGTTCCCTCTTCAATTCCTGGCAAGTACTTTATAGCAAATGAACAAGAGAGTGCAGGTGGATGCCTCAAATGGGTCCGTGATCAGATTCTACACATTGGTGATCCAACAAAGGTTGAGAATCCTGATGTATATCGGGAGTTTGATGAGATAGTTGAGGCCTCTCCTCCTGGGAGTAATGGACTGATTTTCACTCCATGGTTGTATGGTGAACGAACTCCTGTTGAAGATCATAAGATCCGAGGCGGCTTTCATAACATGTCATTACATGTGCAAAAACAGGACTTACTTCGAGCTATCTTTGAAGGAGTCGCCTACAATTCACGGTGGCTATTTGAACTCGTTGAGAAGTTCATTAAAAGAAAAATGGATCCTGTCAATATCATTGGCGGCGGAGCACAATCAGACATCTGGTGTCAAATTTATGCAGATGTTTTGAACCGAACTGTCAGACAGGTCAAAAATCCTATCATGGCTAATGCTCGTGGTGCCGCCTTCATTGGTGCAGTTGGTTTGGGTCTATGTAAATTTGAGGACATCCCTCAATTAGTTCAGTATTCAAAGACCTTCACTCCCAATCCTGAGAATAGAGAACTCTATGATACCTTGTTCAAGGAGTTCCTTAACATCTACAAGAATAACAAATCAATGAATCATCGTTTGAACAGACAGTGACATAGATACACTCTTTCTAACCCAAAAGAATTAATCTCACACATGCACTCACGAACTATCACTCAAATGGACCCGATGAATATTGCAGGATATCTTTGCTGACTTTGTTTCATTCCTAACCATACTACTCACCCCTCTAGGTTTGGGCGGGTATGTTGGTATAATAGCCTTGATACCCTTCTTCGCGTTTCTCTACATCTTTTATTTGATTGTGATTCGTTCCATACGGATGTCTTTCAAGAGGGTTGGAATGCCTAGAGAAGCAACAAGTGGTACGATTTTTGGAGTGCGTCTATTTTTCTTTGCAATAGCGCTCTTGTTTTTCATATCTGCACTTGGTGAATCTATGTCAGATTATGTTGTTGCTGGTGGTGCACTGATAGGTACAGCTATTGGTCTTGCTTTTTCACGGGCTCTATCAAATATTGTAAGCGGAATTTACGTACTCCTTGCAAGACCTTTTCGAGTTGGTGACTATATTCGACTTGGAGAGACTGAAGGAATTGTTCTCGAAATCACGCTGAACTATACACGAATCTTACGTACTGACCATACACGGCAATTTGTACCAAATTCAACGACCATCGACTCTCGTCTCACGAATTTTCGATTAAGGATTGATGATTACTTCGATGAACGAGGAATGAGTTACAGACATGAGATTTTCGACCCTGATGATGATGAAGATACAAAGTTCCGCGATGCGGTTGAAAAATTAAAATTCCTTACTCGTGGTGATGAGGTCTATAGGTATACCTTTGATATTGAGATTGAACGAACCTGTTCAAAACCCAAAGTAGAGGAATACTTTAACTCGCTGTGCGTCAAATGGAGTGAAACTTTCATTTTACCTCCAGAGTTCTTCTTCTGGTCAAGTACTGCTACAACGATTATCTATCGGTTTGCTTTCATGGTTACAGATCCAAAAGATATCTTCAACGATGGTCAGAAATTCAAGGCTGAGGCAACTTCATATCCTGGTTAGTATGATGCTACTCTTTCCACGGGATTATCTCTGCTTCTTGTCCATCGAGTATCTTTTTGACAAAGAATGGGTCTGCGAGGAGTCCCCTTCCTATCCCAAGCATGTCACAGATATCATCTTCTTCAAACTTTCTAACAAGCTTGTGATCTCTGACTTCCCCTACTCCAATCACTGGAATATTCACATGCGGTTTGATTCTTCCCGCTATTGGGATACATGAATCATAGGGATACTCTTTGAGAAAGTCTGGCTGGGTCTCCCTATCGAAATACGGTGGAAGTCCTGGATTATATGTAGCATCAACAACACAAGAAATGTGGAGACAGTCAATACCTGCGCCTTCTATCATCTTAGCGATCTCAATACCTTCCTCCATCGAGACTCCGTTAACAACATTCTCAAATCCATTCATGCGAAAGATGAGTGGGTAGTCTCCTAGCTCCTCCCTGATCATCTTAATGACATCGATCGAGAACTTGGCTTTGCTCTTAGTCGAACCTCCATACTCGTCAGTACGTCTGTTCGTATAGGATGAGAGGAAGGAACTCAGGAGGTAATAATGCGCTCCATGAATCTCCACTCCATGAAAACCAGCTTCTTTGGCTCTTCGTGTGGCATCAACAAACCAGTGTTTTACATCTTCTATCTCATCCGTTGTAATGGCTTCAGGTTTTGTGTTCTTTAGGACAGGTATTTCCGATGGTCCAACATACCTCTCTTTCCCATGTCCTTTTAGTCCTGAGTGATTGATCTGAATGAATGATTTTGCACCATGTCTGTTGATTCCCTCTGCAAGCTTCTTGAGTCCCGGGATACATTTGTCATCATGAATGCCAATATTCTTTGACATGATTCTTTGTTCCCATGTGATGGCTGCAGCTTCAACAATTATAAGCCCCACTTGCCCTTTGCTGCATTCCTCGTAGTGCTGAACTACTTCCTTGGTAACCATTCCTTCAGTGGTAGCGAGATTTCGTACCATTGGTGGCATGACAAACCGATTCTTTATACTCAGCCCTGCAAACTCAATTGGTTCTGATAGGTTGACCATTGAATATTCGTACTCCTATTTAGAGGTCTGCTCCAGTTTTTCCTGTGCCCCATGCCTCCATTGCGATTTTGAGTTCCTCATGACCTTCTTCTTTTGCATATCTACTGACAGGGATTCCTTGCATCTTTGCATCAATTGCCTGCCGAAATGCAATCGCCCCTGCACGAGGACCATTAGGATGAGCATGGATGCCTGCTCCAGTTCCAATTACGATATCGGGTCCAAGGTCATCCATGACCTCTTCTACATGACCTTGACTAATCCCTCCACTTGGCATCGGTGCGCTTCCCTTGATATTATGCAAGGGCATGACCATATCATGTGCTACGTTGAGGAATCGTTCCTTGAGAACTGGTGCCTTTCCGTAAGGTGCTGGAAAGACTGTAATATCAGATCCACATATTCTCGGTAATTTTGCATTCACGATATTCGACGAGATTCCGACGATTGGAGAATAGGTCATTGCTCCTGTCACATCCATATGCGCCAACAATGGGACCTTAGGGGCGAGATTCTCACTGACATGACGAAATGCGGAATATCCGACTGCCATGAAGTTGATCATCAGACCATTTGCTCCCAATTCGATAGCTCGTTCAGCATTCTCGAACATTCTTGGCAGTTTGTCCGTGATATTCACAGTATAGAGAGTCTTCTCTCCCTTTTCTGAGTCTGCCCTATCAAGAGCTTCCATAAACCTAGGAATTCGATCCTCAAGAGTATTGAAATCCGGATTTGATAGGAGTTCATCATCTTTGATGATATCTGCACCACCAGCTGCAGCTTCGTAAGCTAGGTCTGCTCCCATCTCACATGAAGTATATACACATGGTTTGACCATATTGTTAAGTAATGGTCGTTTCTTGATCTTCAGGAGTTTCCGCAATCCATCCATTCCAAACTTTGGCCCCTTGAAACCTTTGAGCCAGGATTTTGGAAACTTCATGTCCAGACACTTGATTCTTCCATATAGTGAGATATTTCCAATGACAGTCGTAAGAAGCATTGGAATTTGTTGGCCGAAATTCTCCCAGGGGAAGGCCACCTGCATGATGTATTCTCTTCTCTCAAGGTCCTTTGGTATGCTATACTCATATTGAGGCACCTCATAGACACCAATCACCTTTGCTACATGTCGCCTACGTACTTCTGGAGTCTCTCCTGGCACAAGTGTCCAAGTGCCAGTACTCTGTTCAACTGCTGCAGCCCATGCCATTTCCCTCGCATTCATGAATATCGGGAGCCCTACATAGTAGGTACAAATGACATATTTCTCTTCATCAATTGCATCAGGTAATGCATCAGGAAGTGCATCTAGTGGGAGTTTATCCATTTGAATCAACCAATATTGCTAGTGCACACCCCGTCTTATGTTCTTTTGGAGACCTTTCTGGAGGATTTGGAAATTTCGTCCTTAGGGATTAAGGGTGGACATGAAACTCTGCAACTATAATTCACTATAATTATCATGCAGAAGCCCAAATTTATTTACCGGAGGGTTTCGTTTATCAATGACCAAGACATTGGGAATATACAGAAGGTTTGGGTGAGTACTAGAAAATGAAGCCGATTACCGAGATTGCGAAGAAAGCTGGAATTGATGAAAAATATCTTCATATCTATGGCAAATACATGGCGAAGATTGATTTGAATATCCGAAAAGAGTTGGGCGAGAGAAAAGGAAAACTCATTCTTGTCACAGCTACAAATCCAACTCCTGCTGGAGAGGGGAAGACCACAAACTCAATCGGTCTCTCTATGGCGTTGAACACCTTGGGCCATAATGCAGTCGTATGTCTACGACAACCCAGCTTAGGCCCAATTTTTGGGATCAAAGGTGGAGCTGCCGGCGGAGGAAAATCGCGTCTTGAGCCTTTTGAAGAGATTAACCTATTTCTCACAGGTGACTTTCCAGCTGTTTCTGCCGCCCATAATTTGCTTTCCGCTATGATTGATAATTACATCCATCACGACCATCAACCAGAAATTGACGTTCGAAGAACCTACTGGCCTCGAAATGTCGATATGAATGATAGAGCTTTGAGAAAAATCATTGTTGGTCTTGGTGGACGGTTTGACGGTTTCCCGCGAGAAGACCATTTCATTATTACTTCTGCATCCGAAGTGATGGCTATTCTCGGGTTATCAAAAAGCTACTCGGAATTGAAAGACCGACTGGGTAATATTCTGATTGCTCGATCTGAACAACTCAAGGAAATGTATGCTAAAGATGTGAAAGCTCAGGGAGCAATGGCTGTACTCCTGAGAGATGCATTGAAACCAAATCTCATCCAAACCATCGAAGGCACACCTGCATTCATGCATACAGGCCCCTTTGCAAATATTGCACATGGTACTAGCTCTATAATTGCGACCGATATGGCACTCCGTCTATTCGATTATGTAGTGATCGAAGCTGGATTTGGAGCAGACCTTGGAGCTGAGAAATTCTTCAATATCGTCACTCGTGCTGGAACTTGCAAAGTGGATGCATGCGTTGTCATTACAACTATCAGGGCACTCAAAGAACATGGAGATGGAAAACTCAAGAAGGGCTTTCCAAATCTTGAGAAACATGTAGAGAATATGCGTAATTTCGGAGTTCCTGTTGTTGTGGCTATTAACAGATTTCCTGATGATACTGATGATGAAATCAAAGAAATCAGAGATCAATGTTCAAAGAAGCATGTACAAGTTGTGGTATCTGAAGTATATGCAAAAGGAAGTGAGGGTGGAAAAGAACTTGCCAATGCAGTGATTGATACAATAAACACAACTCCTCCTGAACCGATCAATTATACTTACGACTTGGAGGATTCGATACAGACCAAGATTGAGAAAGTGGCTACGCAGATTTATGGTGCGCGCGGCGTGCTCTATACAACTGGTGCAAAGGGACGAATAAGCTCCCTTGAGAAACGTGGCTATGGAAACCTTCCAATCTGTATTGCAAAGACTCAATTCAGTCTTTCAGACTCTAGGAGTCTTAGGGGACGCCCATCTAATTTTGATGTAGAAGTTAATGGAGCTGATGTCAGTAACGGTGCAGGATTTGTCGTCATTTACATGGGTGAAATCAGTCTGATGCCAGGTCTTCCTGAAGTACCTGCGGCAGAAACCATGGATGTTGACGATCAGGGGAATATCTCTGGAGTCACATAGACAGGTGATGAATATGTCTGATGATGATTTGAAACCGATTTGCGAAGAGCATGTGATTAAGGGCAAGCGCTTGTCTAATCGTCTACAGAATGAGGTTCAATCTGAGGTTGATGAGTTAGTCAAGAAATATGGTGTGTCACCAAAATTAGCTACTGTAATAGTTGGAGAAGATGAAGGCTCACAGATGTATATTCGCATGAAGCACAAAGCCTCGAACAAAGCAGGAATTCTCTCCGAACATCATGATCTCCCTGAAAAGACAACCCAGGAAGAACTTCTTGATTTGGTCCAGAAATTAAACAATGATACGTCAGTCCATGGAATTCTTGTTCAATTACCTCTACCAAAACACATCGACGAGAAGACGATTATCGGGGCTATTGCTCCTTTGAAAGATGTAGATGGTTTCTCCCCAGCAAACGTTTATCGTCTCTTCTATGGAGCAGAGGACCTGAGTGCTGCTACTCCGCATGGGATTGTGATGATGCTTGATCGAATTGGTTGGAATGACCTCTCCGGAAAACATGCAGTCATAATCAACAGGTCTACAATAGTTGGAAAACCTCTCATTATGCTTTTATTGAACCGCAATGCAACGGTCACAGTCTGCCATTCACGGACAAAGGATTTGCCTTCCTTCACAAGACAGGCTGATGTTCTTGTATCTGCAATAGGTCGACGAACCTCAAATGATGATCCCTTCTTCATTTCTGAGGATATGGTGAAAAACGGCGCAGTTGTCATTGATGTTGCTACACCCTATGGTGATGTTGACTTTGAAAAGGTCAAAGAGAAAGCACTATGCGTTACACCAGTACCTGGAGGAGTCGGTCCAATGACTATTGCTATGTTACTTGAGAATGTAGTCGCAGCTTACAAGGCTCAAATTGCATGAAATTTCAATTGTATTCAAAAGAATAACCAATCCCAAACGCTTTTGTAGATGGACGTTCCGAGCGGGTCACAGGTGACTCTTGTGAAAGTAGTCGAGTGTGTACCAAACTTCTCCGAAGGTCGTCGAAAAGATGTCATTGATGCCATTACTGATGCTGTAAAGAGTGTCGAAGGTGTCCGACTTCTCGATGTAGAATTTGACCCTGACCATAACAGGTCTGTGTTTACGTTTATTGGTGAACCACAGCAAGTGAAACAAGCTGCACTGAAGGCAGCTGATGTTGCGGTGGAAAAGATTGACCTGACAAAACACCATGGAGCTCATCCACGAATGGGTGCTGTTGATGTTGTTCCATTCATCCCTCTACATGGTACGACCGTAGGTGAGTGTATCGAGCTGTCAAAAGAGTTCGCTGATGAATTCTCTTCCAAACATAAGGTACCAGTGTATCTCTATTCGAAGGCTGCAACACGACCTGACCGAGTAGACTTACCAAACATTCGTGAAGGTGAGTTTGAAGGCCTTAGAGACCTTATTGGTACTGATCCTGAGAAGACACCCGACTATGGTCCTAACAAGATTCATCCTACAGCAGGCTGTACTGCTACTGGTTCGCGACCTTTCCTAATTGCAATTAATTTCAACTTGAACACTAGAAATCTCGATGCAGCAAAAGCATGTGCAGATGCTGTTCGAGGAACTACTGGTGGATTTGTTAATGTTCAAGGAATCGGACTTGACCTACCTGCAAAGAACTGTGTTCAGGTCTCACTCAACCTAACTCACCCAAGACGTACAAAGATTGCTCAAGTCTTTGAGGTTGTAAAGAACGAAGCTGCACGATATGGTGCAACTGTCATGGAGACAGAGATTGTTGGAATGGTCCCTCTCTTCGCACTTCTTGATGCTCTCAAATACTACCTCCGTCCTGAAAAATTGGAAGAGTCAATGATTCTCGATCTATACTACTTAGGTGGTGCACAAGATCCAACCAAAAAGGGATTCACAGAGATGTCACTGATTGAATTCGGAAATGAAGTCAGGAAGGCACGTGCAACACCTGGTGGTGGAAGTGTTGCCGCAGCAATAGGTTCCTATGGTGCTGGTCTTGTCTGTATGGTGACAGGACTCTCGCTCTCTGGAAGGAAATTTGCTGGTATTAAAGAGGAGATGATAGAGCATCGTCATGCTGCAGAGTACGACCGTGGAGTCCTCATGGATCTGATTGAGAAAGACTCTGCTGCTTTTGATGTTGTGATGGATGCATTCAAGCTCCCTGAGGAAACAGAGGCTCAAAAGAAAGAGAAAGCAGACATCATTGAGAAAGGCACCATCCATGCCGCTGAGATGCCTCTTACTACAATGCAACATTCTTTCAGTGCAATGCAACATGCTAGGGTTGCCGCAGAGAAGGGAAATATCAACACAATTACAGATGCTGGTGTTTCAGCTCATGCTCTCATGGCTGCTATTGAAGGTGCAGCGCTCAATGTACGAATCAATCTTGGTAATATCAAGACCAAGAGCTTTGTAGACAAAACTGCAAAGGAAGTTGAAAGACTCCTTACTGATGGTCGCAAACTCAAGGCTGAGATACTTGAGATAGTTGAAGCTCGAATGAAAGAATTGGCTGAGTCGAAATAGACGAACAGCCAGGAGTTCTATTCGATATCCTTTATGGTGTTGGTCTACTTGACCAACATCAAAAGGATCATCACTCATTTCTATTTTCGGCGAATAATAATCACTACAACTACTATAATCAATACCCCTCCACCCGCAAGGAGTACGAGAATATTATCAATTTCTCCTGTGCTGGTCCCTGTTTCTGTTGGTGTATGTATAATTGAAAAATCAAGGTGAATAGTTGTCCCTGAATCCCAGGTTCTAATATAGAGTACCGAGTGAGGAGCTCCACTACTTTTCATGAAGACAGTTTCATGCACATTTCCTGGAACCGGATAATCTACCAACGAGCAATTCATCATAGTTGTGTTCTGAGTTATTACTACAGGAGATGCATCTTCAAATATCTGAGCTAACAAGCTCCAGTTTCCAACTGGATAAGCTGAGAAAGGATTCGCCACATCCAAGACATCAAACCATAGGTCGTCCATTATTGTTCCATTTTCCCAATATGTCGTGTAGCTATCTAAAGCCAGACTAAAGATTGTCAGGTCTGATAATTGAGTTACATGATCTGGGATAGCATTCAATTCATCGACTATGACATACATTTTGTCATCTATTGATACATTCATTGTTGAACTATGATATTCTATCTTGATGTTATAGTCAAACCGATCTCCAACTTCTATTCCCCAGGTAAAGCCTTGATCATTGATGGCTGTCACACTTATTGTCTGAGAAAAGAGAATAATTATGACTAATGATATTTCCAGCAATATCTTCAAACTCTTTCCATCTTGCATATGAATTGTAATTTAACTAGTATATTAGAGGAGTATGAAAACAGCAATAATTCCACTTTGTGGGATGAGTGAGTTCATTCTCTTTTTATTGTGGCTCCAGATCCTACTTTCACAATGTATGCCTTTCCCTCTACATCATTGATTGCTGATGCAATTTCATCCTCATTCCCATCACAATACGCCATCATAGTTCCTCCACCACCACTCCCATTAATCTTGCATCCTTTTGCCCCAGCTGAATATGCCGCTTCAATCATTCGCTCAATTTTCGGCGTGGATCTATTGAGCGCATCCCTTAGTATCTCATGGTGACATCTGAGCATATCTCCCAATTGCTGTATGTCTGGATGATGAGTCTGTAATAATATCAAAGCGCGAGCGGTAAGATCTCTATTTCTGAGAGTTGCCTCAGCCATAGCTCTCTCCTTCGTTGGTCGATTTTTACTCAGTGTGTATATAGTATTTACCGGAGTCGTTCTGTGGTCAAAATTGTCTATCTTCTGTGACATCAATTCATACTCTTTCTCTACGGTAGTTCTGATATAGCGCAGGTCTCCTACAGTATCTTTCTTTTTCTCCCCAGAATCTCCTATAACAATTGAATCAAGTATAGCTGGAAGTCTTGATATTGAATTATCATCCATTTTCACATGAATGACACCACCAATGGCAGATGCAAAATGGTCCATTTTGCCGCCGCTCTCTCCAAACTCTGCAACCTCTGACTCGTATGCGGTTAATGCAATCTCCTCAGGACTCAAGCGTTTCCCTGACATTTCTGAAATTACCATTATAGCACCGACTGTTAGAGCTGAAGAACTAGAGAGTCCCGCGGCAATAGGAATATTCCCCGATATTTCAATGTCAAATCCTGTAATTGGAATGTATTCCTTTCTCATCATCACATTAAATGCACTACGAATGTAATCTCGCTTGTTTCTGTACTCAATCTCTGAGTCTAACGAAAATGAATCTCTCTCTTTGAGGTCAGTATATGCTATGTTCACAGTATCATCATTACGCGGAGTACATTGAATCTCAATCGTCATATTGATTGATGCTGCAATCACATCTAATCCCAGATAATCACTATGTTCCCCAAATAGACAGATTCTACCTGGTGCACTCACACGAAAGGGTTCTACCAACATTTCACCTCAGTTTCTTGATCCATGCATTCTGTTTTCGTTGAATCTTAAACCCGAATCGCTCATACATCCTGATTGCCTCTTCTTGAGTCATGCCTGAATCCATGAAAGCGTATTTGTATCCTGCCTCCTTCATAGTACGAAGGATATTGTAGAACATAGTACTTCCGATGCCCTTTCCCGTCATGTGCGGGAGGACTCCTGCTATTCCGACACGTTCATCAGTATAGTGATCAATTGCCCCTACGACCTTATTCTCCAATTCTGCTACATATACAGTGTGACCAAATTTCCCTTCTATGTAGTCGCGGTTCCATTCTGTTGCATTTGATTTTTCATTCCACCAGACATTCTGACGGTGAATCTTTGTTACTGCCTCAACATCCTGCGAAGTTGCCCGTCTGAATATGACTTCTTCATTGAGCCTATTTGGTTTCTTCAAGTCACGTAATTCCAGTACTTCATATACGCTGGAGTTCATCATGGGGTATTCTTCAGAGAAATCTATGAAATAATATGCGTCATATTGTTTGAAACCATTCTTTGAAAAGAAAGATTCAGCTCTTTTATTATCGCTGAATGTGAGAGCTAGAACGAATTCAACAGAGCCTTTGTACTTCTCGATAATTCCATGCAATAGTTTAGTGCCAAGTCCTCTTCCCTGATATTTAGCATCAATAACGAAATTACTCTGCTCTAATGTCCATTTTCGTGGTGATGTGATTTGAAGTGTTGGAATCTCTCTTATTCCATCTTCAATGACAAGACGAACATGTGCATATCCTATAATATTCTCCTCTAATTCTACTACCCAGAGAACAGCACCATCTTTGAACCAACTCTGCACGTCACCTGCAGATACTTCTTTATACCTGTATATCTCCGGAAGTTTTTCGATCTCCTCTTGAAACGCACTATTGTATACCGAAGCTATACCAGTCTCATCTCCCTGACGATACTGCCGAATAAGCATAGATTCTAGTTCATTCATGATGAGAGATGAACTTATCCACAAGTGTTATTCTTGACTGATTGCCATCCTGATTGTTTTCTCAAAATCCTCTGGAACTACGCCAGGTGATTCGATTCCATTTTCTGAGTAAGCAATTCGTATCCGTTGGAGAAGTTCATCTCCTTCGATTGAAGTTCCAATAATTTCCCGTTCTAATTGGATGATTGCTTCATTTGGAAGCATAGTGAAATCACCACTAAGGACAATCTCATTGATTTTTCCTTCAACCAACTCTACAGTTGATCTGATCAGTCCACCAGGTGCTTTATAATTCGAAGTTCCCACTGAAGTGGTCGCAGAGATTTTTACAGTTCTTGCATCGGGGAGTCTATTACCTCTTCTCCAGTGTAGCCATTCATCTGATTGATAGTGAGAATAGAGTTCTTTCATTCTGTTCTTCTCCCAACTATTCAGATCAGCACGGACTAGTTCAATATCAAGGGTCTCTTCATAGAGTCTGACAAGATCCTCTTTGACCTCTGTCCTATCTGGTAATGTACCAAGCTCATTCTTGATAGTTGTCATTCTCTCTCGAAGACTCTGAGCGATTTTGTCTCTGAATTTTTCACTGGGTACCTTCAATACTTTGACCATCATATCAAAGTTGAAATCAAAAATGAGGTTTCCAGTTAGGATTCGTGCATCGCCTACATCTCCTGCTCCATTGCCTGAAATCTTCTTACCATTGGCAATAAGGTCGTTAACAGGTTTAAATTCGGCAGGTATGCCGAGATTCCTATAGGCTTGAACAGGTGCTTCTAGGAATTTCCTATAATAATCATCAATTTTCCTTGGAGTTGTTGGACTGTCAATTCTGCCTATCAGTTGATAGAACATTTGACCATCATCGAGATATACGCCGCCTCCACCAATCACTCTTCTTGTATAGAAGATGTTATTCTCACGACAGAATTTTGTGTCTATATCTGCATCAATCTCCTGAAAGTGACCAAGACTCACAAGGGGCTCTGCAGGCCAGCATATAATCAGAGTGTTCTCAGATTCTCCTTTGGTGATACCTTGGGCTATCATATCATAGATAATCTGTGTTTCAATTGGAGGGATGGGTCCAATATCTAGTAGTCTCCAAGTCTCGAGTGGCATGGGCTCGCCTTTTTACTACCTCTTATAATCGTATCCGAAGAGCAGAAATTCACACGTCTATCCCAAGGCTTAACTTACTTTATAATAATTCGAAGTTGATACCTATGATTGAAGCTCACTCACTCACCAGGAAATTTAGTGAGTTCGTCGCAGTTGACGACTTATCCTTCAAAGTTAATCCTGGAGAAATCTATGCTCTCCTAGGTCCTAATGGTTCCGGTAAAAGTACAACCATGAGGATGCTTCTAGGTCTGTTGAAGCCAACTACAGGTACAGCTCATATCAATGGGTTCGATATTCAAAAGAACATCGTTGAAGCCAAACGATTCATGGGATACGTTCCCGAAGAACCTGTGCTTCCTGAACGATTGACTGGCTGGGAATACATCAATTATGTCAGTGACATTTGGAAGGTTCCCCGTGGTTCTGTACGCGACGAAGAGATTGATGAATTACTAACTCTTCTCGATATCAAAGATGCCAGTGACGACCTCATTGAGACATACTCCAAAGGCATGTCAAGAAAAATAGGTCTTGTCGCAGCTCTAATTCATACTCCTAAAGTCCTAATTCTTGATGAAGTACAAGCTGGGATTGATCCACGTGGAGCTGCAACTATCAAAGAGATACTGACTGGGCTTCGAAACCGTGGGGCTACTATTCTCATGAGTACGCACGTTCTTGAGATTGCAGAGCGTATGTGCGACCGCATTGGTATCATCAACCATGGGAAATTAATTGCTGAAGGTACTATGACCGAACTAAGATTGCAGGCTAAAGGGCATGAGTCTCTCGAAGAAATTTTCCTAACTCTGACTGGTGGTCCTGATATGCAGAAGATTGCTGCATTCCTGGGTGAAGAATCTTGATAGAAGACCTCCTTATTCTTCTGAAACATGACCTTAGAGTGTCAGTGAGGGTAAGTAATGTAAAAGGAAAGAGGTCAGAACGGAAAAGTGTTTTTCGAAGATATCTGCGACCAATTGGTGCCGCAACCATCGTCATCGTCATTCTCTGGGCTATTCTCTTCATGACAAATTTATTCGGTTGGGATTTCTTCAAATCAGCTATTGCGAACAATATAGGGTTCGGTTCTACTATTTTCAATTTCATTGTCATAATGTCATTCATGGGTTCTATTGCAATTAGTGTAGCTACCGTAGCCAACACATCCAGAATGGAGTATCTGATGATTATGCCAATCTCTCTCAAGACACTGTTCCTTGAGAAGATGATAGTTGTTATCTTTTACAATGCACTAATCTATTTGTTAATTGGAACTCCAATCGTAGTTGGATTTGCTATTGCATCAGGGTCTCTCATAGCTTACTTCGCGATTCCAATTTTTATTGTCATGTTACTTGCTAATGTGACACTTGGTGTATCCCTTGGAGGTCTAATTGGACTTGCAATCTCACGATTCCTAGCTGGTCGCCGATGGTTAAAACAGATCGGGTGGTTCCTAGGTACAGCTGCTGCAATAATATTCAGCACGTTCTATTACTTCTCTATCTATACTTCTGACTCTGGATTCTCTCAATTATTTTCAGTAATATTTGAATTTGCCAATTCTATAGGCCTCTCTTCTGACTTCAGTCCTGGAGGGGCTATGAACGCAGTTTCCCTTCGATTGATTGTAGGGCTTCCAATTGGGATGGTTGATATCCTTCTTGCAATTCTCTTCCTCATCATTCCAATCTTTCTTGCATATGCTAATGCACATTTCAGTGAGATAGCTCATTATAGTGGTTGGCTAGCCAGTGGTTCCAAGAGGTCGTCAAAGGATGAAGTCAAGATTGCACATGACACTTGGAATCCAACAACACTACCGTTAATCAAAATGAGTACAACAACCAATGTATCTATGTGGTACAATATCGCATCAGTAAGACGTGAGGGAAGAGTACTTGCTAACTACTTGGTAGGTCCTCTCAGAATGATCCTCTGGTTCTTTCTATTCCTTATCGCTCCTGGCAGTGACTTATTCGGTGGAATTTCAATTATCATTGTCTACGCTATGATTCCTTTTGCTGTTTCATATGGAGTTTATTTTGCAGGATACGAACTCGTCTATGAAGGAAAGAATCTCATGAATATCCAACTTGCTCCTACTGGTCTCACAGATTATGTGAAAGGTAAGGTCTTCAGTGCTGTACCATTTACAATTATAGCTACAAGTATTGCTTCCGTTCTTGTGATCATTATCCAACCTTCAATCTGGATATATGTCCCTGCAATTGTTATTTCATGTATCTTTCTGACTTTGGCTGCAGGCGGAATAGCTTCATACTCAGCTGCGACTGGTGGTGATTTCAAAGCTCAGAGGAATATCACAAGGCAACGAGGATCTGCTGTGCAGATGCCTATCCGTGGAATGTGGGCAATGGCTCGAGCGCAACTTCTTCCTAATTTGATAGGGTTTACTGGTCTAGGTTTCATGCTGGCTCTCGGTATCTTCTTCAATCCTCTCTATACCTATCTTTGTGTGCCGTTCTTTGCTCTGATTTGCATTCAACTGATGAGGTCCTACACTCGAAGCGCAGGGAAGAAACTGCACTTTATCGAAGCAACTGAATACCTGTAGTTAGAGCTTGACTTTTCCTACATTCTTGCCTAATGGAACTGTGATATCGCAGTCAAAGTAGAGTCCGATGAAACTACTTTCAATCTCGACTTTGCTAAAATCATCTTGAGGACCATTATTGAATTCCACTTTGACCTCTCCCGAGCGACCATTCTTGACATCATAGGTGAGATAAGCCGCAGTTAGAACTGCCAACTCATATCCATCTCCTGTGACTCTAGGAATCATCTTGACATTGATATTTGGACCACTATCAATCCATTCGCCATCATCTTCGAAAGTACATGTTGCTTTAAGAAGCGTCACTTTATCACGTACTACTTTCCCAGTGAGTGTATCTCCCTTCCATTTTTGTGATATCTTTGCGCTCTTTCTAGGATACCCCCAGATCTCTCGCCCTGCTGCTTGAGCAATATCAGTATCTGCATAGTTGTATGCAAAATAAACTCCGACTTCTTCCTCTTTTGTTTCAGGATTATCAAAAAGACACTGCACTAGCATTCCTGCTTCCATGAACGTTCCTGTTTCTTTACAAGGTTGTTCTGCAATCAATATTCCTGCAAGCGGCATTTGTGATGGTCTCAGTGGTTTTGGAAGTAGTGCACGTATCGATTCTTCTGTCGGTGTAAATAACGCTAGAAACAATTTTGCATCAACGTAATGATATGGTGGCTTTGGATACAGTGGTGATAATATTGGAGTACCAATTCCCTCTTTCACATGTTTCACCTTTCTCTCTTGTTCACATTCCAACTCTTGAATCTACCGAGAGTTGGATATATGAGTAAAGATGATGGTCGTAGGATAATATATCCTACAACCTTTAATTTTAGAGATTTATTTTCTTGAAGATCAAAGGCCAGACAAAAATTCCTGCAAAGGCAACTAGGAAATATCGGATTGCACGTAGAAATATCTCCTCTGTTGGGAGCAAGCCATCAAGTCCCAACATTATTCCTAGGACAAAGACCATACCAATCACAACACGGAGAATGAGTCTCCATTTCTGACCATTTGGAGCCTCTGTAGTGAAGTTCACAAATTTTGACTCCAACATGAATCCTATGGCAAGTCCCATAGTCAATCCTCCCAAAGCCCCAAAGTTATCTCTGGGAGGAGCAGTGAGAACAGCAGCAATCAGTGTCATGGCAAAGCCAATAACAAAGATGACGAATAGAAGATACTCAGATCTAAATTTGGAAAGATACTCCCTTGCAGGTTTTTCAAGGTAATAGAATAGAATTACTATTAGTATTCCAATACCCCAACCAAGAAGAATATCATCAAGATAATGGACGCCCAAGTAAACTCTTGATATTCCGATGATAGTTGTCAATACAACTCCTGTAACAAGCATCCACCATTTCTTTACTCTTACTGAAAACCAACCAAATAGAGTAGCAGAGTTTTGTGCATGCCCACTTGGAGTACTATAATTTGATGTATCAGCTCCCTCTATCCAATACGTTGATGGTGGCCGTTCATTTGCAATGAAGTACTTTAACCAATAATTGGATATGAGTGCAAATAATAGAACATATGTGGCAACTATTGATTCTCGTTTATTAAACGCCCAGTATCCAATCAAAAGTAGTCCGACATAGAATATCTCGCCGCCAAGTTCAGAAATAATCAGAAAGAATCCTTCCAGACCTGGTAGCATATTACGAAAAGCATCAATGATTCCTGGATCAAAGAACATCTGTTTCCACTCCTTATTCTAAATCAGTGAAGCAAAGCATAACAAAAAGTTGCCTGTCCATTGACAAAGGCTTATAGTCTCAACCGTATCCCCCAGAAATCAATTAGAGGTTTTTTGAATGGTTCTAGAGAATCTCGAGCCCAAAGTTGTTTGGGAAATCTTTGAAAATGTTTTTTCGGTCACGCCACGTGAGTCAAAGAAAGAAGAAAAAATCAGAGCGAAATTGAAAACCTGGATACCTGAATATGCAAAGAGTCAGGGTATCGAGATTAGTCTTATAGAGGATGAGACTGGAAATATCCTAATCACACGTCCAGCTTCCCCAGGAAATGAATTGGTTCCTCCACTTCTGTTCCAGGGTCACATGGATATGGTCTGTGAGACTGATAGAACAGATGGATTTGATTTTAACAATGACCCAATTCCTGTTCGGATACAAGATAATGGCGAATGGGTTGACGCAGATGGCACTACTCTTGGTGCTGATAATGGCATTGGAGTTTCAATTGCTCTCGCAGTGTTGTTGAACCCGAATGTTAAGGTTGGAAAACTGGAACTCTTGATCACCGTTGATGAGGAAACTGGCTTGACTGGTGCATTTGCCTTAGATTCAGATACGATCGCAATTCAGAGTCGATTGTTAGTGAATGTTGATTCTGGAGAAATTGGAATTATCACAGTTGGCTCAGCTGGTGGTGGTGATACAACTCTCAAGAGGGAAGTGCATTACCAAGACATTGTAGGATCTGCTATTTTCATTGAACTTTCTGTGACTGGTCTCTTTGGTGGTCATTCTGGTGTAGATATCCACAAACACCGCGGAAATGCGAACAAACTGATTGCTAGGCTTCTTGCACCAATTGTTGATGAGATGAACGTTCATCTTTCTAAATGGAATGGGGGGAGCAAGCATAATGCAATTACCCGTGAAGCTACAGCAATCTTTGCTATTGAACCCGGAAAGGTTGCACACGCTGAAGAGCTATTGAAGAAAGGAAAACATGAACTTCTTTCATACTTCAAAGAACTTGAACCTGACCTAGAAATAAAATGGAAGACTGAGATTCCTGTTAAACAGGTCTTCTCCTTAGAGGAGTCAAAACAGATAATCCAAACTATTCACCTCATACATCAAGGTCCTGTAAATTTCTCTCCCTCAATTAAAGATCTAGTTGAAACATCAAACAATGTTGCAGTCGTTGAAACAACTGATTCGGAGATGAGAGTAATCACTAGCACTCGTAGTAGTGTTGATGCAGAACTTGTTGATTTTAGAAAGCAACTTGAGACTATCGGACATCTGACTGGATGGGATGTAATACTCAAACCCTCTTACCCTGGTTGGAAACCTAATCCTCAGAGTCCTTTCACCTTGTTCATTCGTTCTCAGTATGAGAAGTTTGTAGATGAAGAACTAAAAGTCAATGCAATTCATGCGGGTCTTGAGTGCGGGATTATTGGTTCAAAATTTCCAGGGATGCAGATGGTAGCTATTGGCCCCGATAACAAAAATCCCCACACTCCTGATGAAAAGGTCAGTATTGCATCTGTCGGAATTATCTATGACCTTCTTGTATCTATTGTAAACAATCTACCGAACCAACATTTCTGAAATCAAGTAAGACCATCAAGTCCGAGAGCCCTTAGTTTCTCGATTGGTGGTCTTCCACTCTTTCTATTCCACCCACGAAATTCATACCAAGTATCTAATTGCTCCTCAATGTTAGGAACATGTTCTTCTGTTGGTCCCTCAAGAGGTCTAGTTATGAGAGCGGGTAGCTTCTCCTTTGAAGTGTCATACCCAAGTTTGAGGTTGAGAAGCCGCATCATCGTGAAGATTCGTTCCCCAGTTAGAACAATGTCTTCAACAGATATATTCCATCCAGTCACTTGGTTTATGAAAGTAGTCAATTCATCTCCATTGAGCGGATAGAAGTTGCATATTACAACCGAATTGGTTAGAGCTCTGAAATTTTGCACTTTTGCGACAATATCTGCTTCATTTGCGAACCTATCTTCGCTCTCAATATCAAATGCCTCATTAGGCTGCCCCATTTGCACATTGTACATATCTGCGCTCATATGGCATGCTCCTCGAGGAGAAGTGGCGTATCCAATTGCCAGACCCGAGAATCCCCTCGGATCATGCTGGGGAAACTCAAGACTGTTTACTTGAACAGCTAGGTCTCCATGACCGAATCTCTCACCAAACTCATATGCACCTTCCGCCATGAGGTCTCCAATTCCCTCTCTCTTTGCAATTTTTTCAGCCAGAGCGATTGCTGAATCAACTTCTCCCCATTCTGGAGAAATTCCATCAAGGTTCTCTGCAGATATCTTCCCTTCTTTGAAGAGATAGTATGCAAATGCAATCACATTTCCTCCTGAAATGGTATCGAATCCTAGGAGGTCAATTATCCTATTTGTATATGCTACTGATTCTACATCATTATTGAGGATGAGTGACCCCAACGTACCTGTCACTTCTAATTCGGGACCAGCAAATCTATCCATCTTGTACCTCCCTTCAGGAATCTCAACAACTCTTCCACAACCAATTGGACATCGATAACACGCAGTTTTTCCAACTAGAATTGATTCCTTAACTGTGGTTCCACTAAGGTTGTATGTATCGAACTCACCTACAGTGTAGTATCTTGCAGGAAATGAACCATACATCATACTAGCCATATCAGTATATCCAGCAGTGCCAAGATCTGAGTACATTCGAAATGTTGGATCCTCTTTGAAAACCTCATTGAGTTCTGCAGCTGTTGCTTTAAGCTCATCTGCCTTGGCTACTGGAATTTTTCTGTCAGACCCTTGAATAACGATGGCTTTGAGCTTTTTCGAACCCATTACAGCACCTTGTCCAGTTCTACCGGCAGCCCTATGGTGATCTACGAGAATGCTTGCATATTTTACGAGATTCTCACCTGCTATTCCAATTCGTGCAACACCCGGATTTCTATGACCTGATTCTTTCTTGAGTATCTCCCAGGTTTCTTCTGTATCTTTTCCCCATATGTGCGAACCATCACGAATCTCAACATCTTTGTCTTCAATGAGTAGATAGCAAGGAGTCTTGGATGCCCCAGTAATTATGATGCCATCATATCCAGCAAATTTCAGGTCGGCTCCTAGATGCCCTCCGACCGTACTATAACCAAATAATCCCGTCTTTGGAGATCTAGAACAGAAGGTGGACTTTCCGCTTGTTGGAACCATTGTACCAGTAAATGGACCCGTTAAGAACATCAATGGATTATCCGGTCCTAGTGGATTAGTATCTGCATTGATTCTATCATAGAGAAGACGAGCTCCAAGACCAGCTCCTCCAATGAATTGTCTTAGGAGTTGATCATCAGGTGACTCAACTGTTGATGCACCTGTTGTCAGATTTACATTGAGGACTTTACCTCTATACCCATTCATCGATGTAACCTCCTAGAAATCGATTACTTTCCCTTTGAACATATATTGGTACAGTTTTCGAATCTCATGACTATCTGTATTCCGCGGATTCATTGTCAGACTGGAGTCCATCATAGCAAACTCCACAAGTTTTTCCAAGCCCGATTCGAAATCTTCCTTGGTTACACCTGCTTCCTTAAAGTTTCTAGGACTACCGATTTTTTTCATCAGGTTTCTAATTGCTGTTGCGAATTTCATAGAGGTCTCTATATCATCAAAATCCTTGATTCCAAGAAGGGCTGCTAATTCTGAATATTGCTTAGCTGCCGCCTCGCTTGTTTGACAATTGAACTCTATTGTATATGGCAATGCCATACCTACAGATAATCCATGGTGGAGTCTAAGGACAGAACCCATACTATGTCCTAGTGAATGTGCTAAAGCTGCTTGTGAATTACCAAAGGACATACCTGCTAGACACGCTGCGACAAGCATCTTTTCTCGTGCTTCTAGGTCTTTGGGATCACTAACAGATTTTGAAAGCCAATCAAATATCATCCTTACAGCCTGTAGAGAACTGCCATCAGAGAAATCATTCTTCCAGACCGACACATATCCCTCTATTGCATGAGTCAGTGCATCCATTCCTGTATATGCTGTAAGTTCCTTTGGCAAACCAACCACAAACTCAGGATCAAGGATTGCCATGTCAGGGGTCAACTCGGGATTGATTGTAGCAAATTTCCTTCCCGTTTCATCATCACGAATCACTATCGCCTTTGTAACTTCTGAACCAGTTCCAGTAGTGGTTGGTATACAAATTAGCTTGGCTTTTACTCTGAGACCAAGCTCATCGAACGGACTCAATGCATCTAATTGAACATCTGGCTTCTCATATAGAACCCAGGCTGCTTTCGCTGTGTCAATGACACTTCCCCCGCCTACTGCAATAATCCAGTCTGCACCTACACGCTTCAAAGCCTCTGCTGCTTCCTTCACCGTAGACACCTTTGGGTCTGGAACCGCACCATCCCAAATAGCAGTCTCCCATTGATTTTCACAGAGGATTTTGGAAACTCTCTCTGCCAATCCAATCTCATTGATGACTTTGTCCGTGATGATTAGCGCTTTCGAACCCTTCAATGTTTCAAGTTCAAGTAACGCATCTTCACCAAACACGATCTTTGGTATTGCAAACCACCAAACCATTTCCATCTCTCCTAGTCACTGGTCTGTACGGCTATGTAATAGTACTTCTCCCTCTTATTTGCTCTGCCCTTGGGATTTTGACAACTGAGAGTATTGTAATGGCACTCTCAAATTACTTAGATCAGAACATTTGACCAGAGAAAGCTATGATTGCAAAACCAATGATGATGACAACTATAATGACGATGCAAGCTATCATCGGAGATATATCCATAGTCAGTTTGTCACTTGGCTCCAATTACACCACCCAAAGGAAGATAGTTTTGAAGAAAGATAAACTATCTCACTTTCGTAGGTGTTCCATAACTAACTTCGTACTTTCTTTGGAAGTGCTTGCATAATTTTCAAGGCATCTTCAATGATCTTTTTGATGAGATCTTCAGTTGATGGTAAATTATCTATCCTACCAACAACCTCTCCTCCAAACATCAGCGCTGTATCTGACTTTCCATCAATGAGATCATCAAATCCTGCTCTCTCAAGGTTCAATATCTCTTCGTTCGAATCAAGAGGTTCACCAAGGTAGAAATTAGGAATATCTTCTAATGTTCGCTTTACAATATCTTCTGCTCTTGTATTTCTTAAAAATCTCATTGGCCCAAAGAGACCTCTACCTACGAGCGTATTCCTTTCCTCTCTCTCTATAATCGCTTGTTTCCATGTTGGCTCAAAATCGCTCTCTTTAGTCGCAATGAGCCGTGTCCCCATCTGTATTCCAGCAGCTCCTAGGCACAATGCTGCAGCAAGACCTGCACCATCGCAGAATCCTCCCGCACCAACCACAGGGATGTCAACTGCTTTTGCAACTGCTGGTATTAGTACCATGGAATGAACCGGATCCCAACTAACATGAGCTCCACCCTCATGTCCTGAAGCAACGACAATATCTGCACCTGCAGCCTCCGCCTTCTTTGCATGATATACCGATGGAACCACATGAATCCAGACGAATCCATGTTCTTTGATGACCGACCAAGGTTTGGGATTTCCAGCAGAGGTAACAACCACTCTTAGAGACCTTTCAATATCAGAATCTGCTTGACACGCTTCAACAGTCTCTCTAAAGAACATCTCAGATGCAAGGATGAACTCTGAAGCCACTGGTATGTTAACTCCAAAGACACCTTTCGAGTTCTTAGTTTCCTTAGTTACTTTCTCTATCGATTTTCGTAGAATCACTGGTGGTGGGTCTGTTCCAAACAGACGAAGTGCATCAACAGGAGCAGCTTCAGGCAAGAGCGTTGCCGCCATCCCTATACTACTGATGATTCCAAGTGCCCCTGCATTTGAAACTGCAATTGCTAGTGCCTCTGTCTTGTATGGCCCCATCCCGCCTTGGAGGATAGGGTGCTCAATTCCAACTACATCACAGAGTTCTGTGTGAATAAGAGCCATAGTAGCTCTAATTTACAACCTACGATTTAAGTCTGAGTGCCGATGGTTATTCATCCAAATATCGTGTGGGAATCTCTCTTGTTGTTGCTACAAGCTCAAGGGCCGCCTTGGTATATCTCATGACTTTTCCCATATCTCCGTCCAATTTGAATTTTCGAGCCATGATTCCCTTGATTGGGTCTATCTTTCCATCAAAGAGCAACTTCCAATTCTTGAGTGGACCTGCATAGGTAAATTCTGCAGTATCATCTGGACCAGCCATCTTTGCAGACCTGCACTTTCCATGCCACAGGTCAATATAGAATCGTACCTGCTCCTTCACGGTCTCTCCATCTGCATCAATCTGAAAGATGAAATCACCTTCCCAGGTCTTTGCAGCGTCCTCATACCTATCATTGTTATTGAGAGCTTCCACGTATTTTTCTATCCACTCATCTGAGGGAAATAGTAGTTTGTCACTCATCAGTAATTATCTCCAATGTGTTCAGTTGTGCTCGGTGAGAAAAAAGGGTTCCTACTCCCCTTTTTCTTTGTCTAGGACTTCTTTTTGAACTTCAATACTGCGACCAGAAGTATCACTGCAAGTGGAATCGCAATGCCTACTGCCAAAATCATTGGGTCGATTTGACCTGACCCTGTTGTCGAGTTTGTTGTTGGTGTGAGAGAAGTAGTTTCGGTTGTAGAATCTTCAATCCTCTCATAGTACCGTATCTCATCAGAAGTTGTTTCATAACTGCTTAATCCTACAACGATCTCGTTCTTGTTATCATAGTCGATGTCTGCTATTTTTACAACTTGTGCTGAAAATGGTGTGCTTGAAATATTATATCCGATCCATGTATCATCCACATATTCAAAATAGCGAATTTGATAGAGTACTCTCTCTGCTCCAATTACAAGCTCATTCAGTTCGTCATTATCGACATCACCTATTTCTACGTGGTAAATACCTGTGCCCTCTGCACATGCATTCATATCCGATACATTCACTTCAGTCCAAATTCCCGCTATGTTATCGTAGATTCTTACTTCATTTTCAGGTTGGTAAAAATTCCCCCAAGCGATCTCTATATCGCCATCATTATCAACATCTCCTGCATCTATCTCCCAACCACTCCAGCATGGAATAGTTGTCTTAGTCCATGCTCCTTCGTTGTAATCATAGTAACATAGAGCATCCTGATTCAGGCTCCCTCCAAGATAGATCAGTTCATTTTCATCATCTTTGTCAACATCTGCGATTTGGATTCCATCTGATTCACCAAGATCATCATCTACATTGAATTCAGTCCAAGAACCGCCATTGAATTCATAGTATCTTAATTCATACCCTCCTGCTATTTGTCCATAACCCACTGCAACCTCGTTAACGCCATCATTATCCAGGTCTCCAATCGCTGTGGCTAATATTACTTGGTCTGGATTAGTGATATTTTGAATAACCCATTCATTTGATACGAATTCAAAGTAACACAATTCTGAATTTGCCATTTCTATTCCTGTTCCACCAATTAGTATCTCATTATCAGCATCATCATCAAGATTTCCAATGGTTACGGATTTGATGGACATAAAATCCTCTGCGAGTAAAGTTGCGACCCATTGATCATCAACTAGTTCATAATAGTACAATTGGGGTCCGTAGAGGGTCATAAAACCCGCCACTATTTCAGCTAAAGAATCTCCATCAATATCTCCTACATCTAAAGCTCGTGGCCCGACCCACGCTCCTCTATCAGCAATTATTACCTCTCTCCATCCTTCTTCAACAGCAATCATTGAACTCGAGTCTGTTCTGATCATATTCAGTGTTTTAGTCTTTGATTGAAGTGATACTGAGAAAATGAGTACAATAACAATGAACAAAATGAACCTTCTACTACCTTTCATTCTTGCCCCTCATCAACGAAGTGGCGGCTTCTGAATAATAAGTATTCTTATCTTTCAGTTTGAGAAACGGAAATGAGTTTATCTAAGTCTGGTTCAGACAATCAACTCATCTATGTTAACCAATTCAAGTTCCAAATCTGCTACTAATTTTCTTTGATAATCCAATTGGCCAATGGCTTCAACGGAATGCGAGTCACTACCTAGAGTAAACACACATCCGAGGTCTCTACTGAGTTCCAGAAATTCGGTATGCTCAGGCATATATCTTGCATTCAATTCAATTGCAATTCCGCTATCAACAATCGCTCTTGCAACTTTTTCACCATCTTCATCACGGTACGAAGAGAGATACCCATCCCAATGTCCCAGAATGTGAAACTGTGGTTTTTGAAGTGCCTTTGTTAGCGCTGCTGCCCAAATTCTAGAATCACACAGCCAATGGAAAGAACCGATTACAATGTCGAACTGTTGAAGACCTCCTGCTACTTCTGCAAGGCTCCCATTCGATTGAATATCTACCTCTGCTCCATCTAGAATGGTTAGATTGGGATGATTCGCTCTAGCGTTGCTAATTTCAAATCTGCGGTTCTCAATTGTGTTTTTTCCCCCTCGTCTTGAACCCAAAGATGGCCAGAAATGGTCTGTGATTGCTATCATCTCTAGATGCAATTGATCTGCTCTATGAACTATATCTTCGATACCATCCCGTCCATCTGAATATGAGGAATGAATGTGAAGGTCATAACGTGGAGCAAACATTGCAAGTTTTCTCAAATTCATAGCCAATTTAACTGAATCTCTTTATTCGTTCTGAAATGACTACTTTTTTTACAAGGACCTTACTGAGGTCTGCTGGGATTTATCATGTCTGAGCGGTCTTGGGATTTATCTGTACTAGTTGATGGCGCATCTGTTGATCGAGTGAAAGAAATGCTTGATGGTCTGATTGACCGTGCGAAGGAACTCAATAAAAAATATGAGTCAAAGATTGAATCGATGTCTGCTGCAGATATCAAAGAGATGCTTGAAACGGTGAGTAGTTTTCGAATCGAATTCTTTGACATTTCAAATTATGGTCCTCTCCGATTCAATGCAGACTCCACGGATAAAGAGACTGTGCAACTAAATGGATGGTCGCGTCAGACGATGAGTCAAGTTGAACAGAACTTGACACCTCTTAATCTGAACCTTGGAAAACTTCTGAGAAATCAGCCAGAATTGATTGATGATCCTGGTCTTTCTGATTTCAAACATTATCTTGAACGATTGTATGAGGTATCAAAATATCATCTGAGCGAGGCTGAAGAGAAGACAATTCTCCAAAAGGATTTAAACGGAATTCGCCTCTTTTCTCAACTTCATTCAGCTTGGATTGCAGAAAAGACCTTTGAAGTCGAACTCGAAGGAGAAACAAAGACCATTACATACAATCAACTTAGCGCTCTAAGGATGAACCCTGACCGTAATGTAAGACGCATGGCTACAGAAGTACTCTACAAGAGTTATGCTGATGATAAATTGCTTCATGCGCACGCTCTGAGATCTATCTGTGAAGACCACGTGTCTATGGCAAAACTGAGAGGTCATCCATCTCCAATGACTCAAAGTCTATTGGATCAAGATGTAGATGAAGAGGCCGTTGATACCCTTCTTTCAGTTATTGAGAATACTTCTGATAAATTCAGAGACTTTCTGGAAGTCAAAGGCAAGATTCTAGGAGTAGACAAACTTGAGGGCAATGATGTCATCGCACCACCTTCTGAAAATCCCGTTTGGCGATTCAGTTGGGATGAGGCTAGAGAGATTGTGATTGATGCATTCTCCTCCTATGAGCCTGAGTATGGTGCCGTCGTTGAAAATATGTTTGTAAATAACCGGATTGATTCTGCCAACCGAAAAGGCAAGTCATCTGGTGCTTTCTGTGCACGACATGGAAAGGCAAAGAGTTCCTTTGTTTTCACCTCATATAATGAAACAATGACCGACCTCTACACTCTCGCCCATGAGTTGGGACATTCAGTTCAAGGTCATGTCACATGTAATGCGCAACACCCTATAAATTGGAAAACATCCTCTTGTCTCGCTGAAATGGGTTCCATCTTCGGTGAACTTCTTCTTACTGATAAGATTCTCAAGATGTCTGAATCAAAAGAACAGAAGGTAGAGATTCTTTCTAGTCTATTGAACAATTTCTTCTATACCGTCTATTATGTTGGTCTTCGTGCATTCTTTGAAAAGAGTGTCTACGAAGCCATTCTGGCAGGTAAGATAATTGATGCAGACATCGCTTGCGAATTATGGAATGCTGCAAAACAGAGAGTCTTTGGAGATAGTATAGATTGGCAAGATTACATGGAATATGAGTGGGCTCGTATACCTCATCACTTCATACCGACTTTTCGATTCTACAATTACCCGTACTCTTTTGCTCAAATGCTTGTATTTGCACTCTATGAGGTCTTCAAACAAGAAGGAGAATCTTTCAAGGAAAGATTTAGGGATCTGTTAGGAAGAGGTGCTACAAAGAGTGTACGAGAAAATCTGAGTGCCTTTGGATTTGATCTATCCGACCCCAATTTCTGGGAACTAGGAGCAAAACAGGCTAACCACTTCCTTGAGGACCTAAAAGCCCTACTATAGACAATGTCTTCAGACGAGTCTGACATAGGAGTATCTTAGTGAATTGGAACACGTGTTCTAAGTATTCCACAGATAGGCAATGAATTCATCAAAAATATAAGGAGCAAGGACTGAACCTTTCCAATACGAAGGTTAGAAGTAATCCTAGAGGGGACTGAGATGAAATATACAAGACCTTTGCTAATTGCAATAATTGCAATCATTCCTTTGTCAATAATGTTTTCGATCACTAGTAATGCAGGTTGGGTAGTAATTTCCTACTCGTTCTATGCTATTATTGGAACACTAATCGGATTTGGATTAGCTCCCTTGTTTCTCTGGGTCTACAAGAAAATCATAGGACGGAATCGTCTTTTTGCAATCGAAGATACTGAAACCACAAGTGAATTTCATAGTACTTGGAAAGGATTCTTTCCAGCATTGATGAGTACGAACTTCACACTTAGTTTGATATTCAATCCAATGATTATGAATTTTCCAATGTTCCAAAATTATTATCTTCAATGGGATGGCATCATCTTCCTCTTCTTCAATTTAGGTGCCATACTGCAGATTCCAAGCTTCGCATTGTTTTCTGCAGCATGGATCATAGTTGACTCTGGTCTGTATACAACAGACAAGTATGATCATACTGATATTGAGGGAGTTGGTAGATGGTTTGAGGCGTTCTTGAAAGGTTATGCGGGAATCAGTGTAATTCTGACTCTGTATCAATTTACTTTCGATTTTCTTGGAGAATATGGTAACCAAGTGCACTACTCTGCAGTCCTCTTTCTATTCATCATGCCAATTTTAGTAACACTATGGGTGCTTCCAGCAATCATACTCTTTGAAGCGACTCATGGTAGTAGACAGAATTTCATTCTGAACTTTAGTAAGCGGATTGGGATAAAGAAGGAATTTGAATCAAGCGTCAGAGTAATTAGTCAACCATTGGATGAAAATTGACACGATCAGTTCGCAGTTGCAACTCTCGAATTATAGAGTTCGCTTTACAATCAGGCGTGAGAAGGTAATATTCTGTCCTTTGTCATCCTCTGCTATCTTCTGTGGATATCCAATGATTCGTTCCCAATTGAGATATGTCTGATATCCTTCGTTATCTGGAAAATTATCTGCAACTTCTACTGTGACTTGTTCAGTCTTTAGCCAGTGTCGTTTCCACCATTCAACTGAATGCCATGTATACAACATACAGGATGCCCAATATTGTTTGAGATGCTCAGGAATATCTTCTGGTGGCGTTCCCTCGAACTCGTTATAGAATCCTGGTACTACACTTCCTATCTGCCCTCCTAATTTTACGCGTGGGATAAGATGATGTTTCAGATAGATGTCATCAGAAGCAAAGAAGAAGAGAGAGTTGACACAGATGATGGAATCAAAGAAATCCCGTGGAAATGGAAGCTCCCTTGCGTCGGCTCTTAATGGGAACACTTGTGACTCAAGATTTAATTTCTTAATACGTTCCCAATTTTCACTTTGACTTACCATACTATCCACAGCCCATACCTGCACATCAAATTCCTTTGCAAGAAATATAGCTCCTCCTACTTTTCCACATCCAAGGTCTAGTACACGCATGCCCGGGCTTAAGTCCATCTTTTCACAAAGTCGTTCTAATAGCCAAAAGGTTGGGCACCCGAGATCGAGTTCAACCATCCATTCGGGATCGTAGTTACATGTACGTGGGTACTTTGGATCACTTAGCAATTCTCGAGCTAATTCAATATTCACATTTTCGTTCACAGAAGTCACCTCACCTCAATGTACAAAATGTCTTGGATAAATTCTATTAAAAAGCACAAGAAGAACGCAACATTTTGATGATGCACCCTCTATGATTAAATATATCTGATAGATAACCAAAGGAATTTTGAGAGCGATTAAATGGAATTAGGTCTATTGTCAGTTCAATGCGTGGCTGAATTCTCTTATAGAGTCAAAGCATCTATTGGAGGTTCCACTGCGACACAAAAGTATGGTGATGGAATACTTGCTGTTGAGAACGGGTGCCTTGTTTTCAAACCGTCTATTGAACCAAAGATTCAGGGTGGAATGAAAGGTGGGCTGTTGAAATCTCTCGCTAGTACAAATATCAAAATCTATCCATTTCCGAAACTAGAATATCGAGACATCAAGGAATTCAAGGTTGAAAAGAAGAAAATGCTGGAAGTTGTTCTTCATCAACCCTATTCAGTCAATCCTTTGACTGGTGAAGAAATACTTGCAATACCACGATTTGAAACTGAGATGATTTTATCTCTAAAGTTCAGTGACAATGACACAAGAGACCGCATTCATGGGCTGATTGTAGAGAGATGGCAACCACTCCGAAGGTCAGTAGCCGAGGTGGGTTATGGAGCAAAATCGCCCTCTGTGCAACCTGCAACCGTTTCCCAGACTTCAGCTGGTACAGCAGGGTATTGTAAAAATTGTGGTGAGCCATACACATCAGGCCAGAAATTCTGTGGCAAGTGTGGAAATGATTTGTCTTAGAACAATCTTGTACTACTTACAATTCTGAAAGCGGATTGAAAAATTTGGGATTTGTCCCAACTGCTTAGTTGAACAATTTTCTTCTAATCCTTGAGTTTCTGCTCTCTTTTCGTGTTCCTTTAATAACTCGCTCAGGCATAGAATCTTAGGAGTTTATTGAGGCACACACTATGTCACGTTGCATATTTGCGAGGTATACTACAGTAAAAGACCCTGATGAACAACAATTCTATCGTAGCCCCTCACAGCCCACTGGTCATGGACGTTATGTTTCATCTGATTTAATTTGGGCGAAAAATCTAGAAAACATTGTGAGACTGGATATTTCCTGCAACTACCTAAGTAAAGTTGACCTCTCTCCACTTTCAGCTTGTCAGTCATTGAAATATCTAGATCTTAGTGAGAATGTAATTGAGGATATTGATCTCGCTCCATTGGCTAATTGTAAGAAACTGGAAACACTCGACCTCTCCTATAATCAAATGAAGGATGTCAATCTGACACCTCTTGTTCGTTGCGAATCGCTTCGGTATGTATACTTGCATAGAAATCAATTAGATACGATTAATATTGCTCCTCTGAATCTTCTAAAAGGCATCCAGAAGGTTGTGATTGACAATCTAAAAGCCCGCAAACCTGTTCCCGTCTTTGAAGCAATAATCGAGAGTGCGCCACCAAATCTAAACGATGTTCTGTATGCGATGTCATTTCAGACCGACCGCCCATCTTGGTTACAAGGAGTACCTGATGTAAAGATTATACGATTGAATCCCGAATCATATTGTAATCATGTAGAGAAACATGGATGGGAATCTGTCAAAAAACACATGAGAGCCGCTCAACTTCTTCTCGAACCAGAACAAGATTTCTTAGCCCAGAAGGCATTTCTGAATGATATTGGGATTCCGGAATTGGCTTGTTATGATGGGAGTATCTCAGATATTATTGAAATCATTCCTTCATCTGGATCCTATGAGGAAGGAGTACTCGAGATTCAGACAAATCTGATTTCTATGTTAAGTGAGCAGCTTGACAAGGACGGAAGTACATTGTTCTTTGATATTGACAAATTATCTACTACTCCTGGTAGTGTTCTAATTCCACAGATTGTTTCTCAGAGACAAAAGGAATTGAGGAATCTAGTCTTGTATCATTACCAGAGTAAAGTGAATCTCATGCCTATGTGGTTGACAGGATTTGGTTTTAGTATTTTGCAAGCTAGTCGGGTCGGACGTGTAGCATTAATGACAGAGATATCGGAAATTCTTGAACGATATGAAAAGGATCTAGGAGTAGTTATTCCTCTAGAACCAACCAAATCCACAAAGAAGTTTTATTCTCTTGGCTCAAAACCATCAAAAGCAATCCTTAATCATATTCGCTCTATTGTTTCACTTTCCGCACATTAGTCTGTACGTAATCAGCAAGGCATAAATTATGCCAAACCAAGCATCATAGAGTGGAAACCTTGACCTCGACACGTGGTGACAGACATGGATGAACTCGACAAGAAAATTCTAGCTGTCCTTGGTCAAAATTGCAGGGTCAGCTATCAAGAACTCTCACGTCGATATGGTATCTCTGCGAATGCAATTCGACGACGAGTTCTAAACTTAGAAGAGACTGGTGAGATCTCAGGTTATTCTCTTCTTCTCTCTGCAGAAATGCTTGGAGTTCATCGTATTCTTGGTCTGCTTACTTCTGATGGCTCACGTGATGAAGTTGAAGTAATGGATGAGATAGGGTCCCACGGGGGGGTCATTGCTGCAGCATCATACTCCAACGGAATCTATGCCCTAGTGGGAGAGTATCGAACTTCTGAAGAATTACTTGACCTCACTTCACATCTACGACGAATTGAGAGTATTCAAAATTCAGAGATTCACCAGATAATCCAATCCACAAAGCCGCCCTTTGAACTTACAAAGATGCATCTTAGAATCCTAAAGCCGCTCATAGAAGAACCTCGCCTCTCAGTCGTTGAGATATCAGAGAAGAGTGGTCTTACCGCACGAAGAGTTCGTCGACTTTTGAGTCAATTGGAAGAAAGTGAAGCAGTCTCCTTCAGAGCACTCATCGAACTCGGTGCTGATGCAGGTATCCCCTTTTTAGCCAGAGTATCCTGGGATGAACGAAAGACTAACTTCCAAGAGATCCGTGACATTATCAGTCAGACCTACCCACTTGCACATTGGGAGACATATGTATCTGCTTCAGAGCCCGTTCTCTATTCCCTCATCTCCGTGGAGGGACTTGTTGAAGTCAACAATGTAACACGAGAACTCCGCAGGAATTGTAAGATTGAGAGTGTAAAAGCAATCATCAGTATGTTCCACAAGTTCTATCCTAGCATCACACGACGTATACTCATTGATATGATTACAGAAGCCTATCCTGATGAGTGAACTTGAATATCTCTGTTTCATAGTTTGATAAGTATCAATCACAAAATACTCTATACGTTTGACAAATTCGATATAACTATGGTTAATTCTATTTTAATGCTCTCTAATGCAATAGAATGGCTATTTCTGCCCGATGACACTTCAGAGCGCTCAAACGTTTGACGTTTGGCGTTCACCAAAGGTTTTATAAGCATTTAGCGCTAAGTTTGATGTGTGTCAAACGTTTGATACGTAACATGTCAAACGTCTTGACGAACCATTATCTGGTGTATACAATGTCTACAACTTTCAACACAATCCTCAACGACATGAAGACAAGCCTCAGACAGGCTTACGGAAGTGCTCTGAGTTACTTCCTAGCTAATCTGGGTCTACTGATTGTCGTAGCCCTAATCGGAGCATTCATTGCAATCCCCGTATTAGTAATTGCATTTATTGCACTATCCCCCCTGACAGAAGCCTCAATGACAGCCATGGCTGCATGGGCAAGTGCTAATCCAATTGCCCTTGGAGGACTAGCTGTGCTGATTATGATCCCAATAGTTGCACTCTTTATGACTGTCACTGGATCTATCTACGGAATGACCCATTCCCTCGTAACAAAGGGTGAGACCAAGGCTGAGACAGCTTTCTCCTATCTCAAGCGCAAGTTCCTCACATTCATGGGAACTGGCTCTCTCCTCACTATCATCGTTGTACTCCCTCCTGTTATTGCCTGGGGACTCACCTCCTACGCTATGGGTTATACCATCACAGCAGCAGCTTCTGTTCCATTGACCATCTTCACTTTCGTGTGGGTCTACTTGACCTCCGGCTTGACAGCCACGGTCTTCCCAGCAGTTGTCAGTGGTAAGCCTGTCTTAGACGCATTCAAGGAATCCTATTCATTAGCTACCAAGTATTTCGACAGGATCTTTGGCCTCTTGACTGCTATTGTGCTTCTAGTCGCCGCTACCTTCGGTCCCGTAGTTGTTGTAGGACTAGCAATGGCCTACACAACCATTCCACCTATCACAGTGTTTTCCCCACTGATACCAGCAATAGCGGGTGTTGCCCTCTGGACGGTGGTTTCAGTCTTTCTCTGGCTCTTCCTCTTCCTGCCTATGGTTAGGATTGCCTGGACTCGAGTCTATCAGGAACTCACTGGCGGTACTATAGCTTCACAGATTCCTGTTGAAGTTCCTATCGTTTAGGTGAAATGAACATGAGAGTGTCTTTGAATGGAAACTTTGAAGACACTCTCTTCCTATCTTTTTGGGTGTGATAAATGATGAAAAACGCGAGCTTCTCAACAATTCTTGAAGACTTGAAGGTCAGTTTCAAGTTTGCAACAAAGAATGTGCTTACCTACCTCCTCGCATTGATCGGTGTTGTCATCGTTTCGCTCTTGCTCATAGTAGTAGTCGCTGCTATGATCTTCATTCCTCTCTTCTTCATAGTGGGGGGATTTGAAGGATTTACCCTCTTCTTCGAATCGTTTGGTAGTTCAATAACTCCTGGTGGAGTTACTACCATCGCTTTGGGATCATTCCTGTTCGCACTGCCTTTCATAGCTCCTATCTGCGTCGCAATAGGTGCAATGTTTGGTATTGGACGCGAAATTGTAGAGAGTGAAGGGGCACGAGCAGAAGGTGTCTTCACCTGGTACAAGAAAGAATTCTTTTCCTTGGCTGGTGGTGGATTAATTCTATTCCTTGTTGTGTTAGGACCAGTGATGTTGGGATTACTTGCAGGAACAGCAATTCTCGGCGAAGATTTCCTGAGTCTTGCGTTCATAAGTTCAGGACCAACAACAGCTATCAACTCTATGTTATTCGCATTGTTCGCAATATGGATAGTATTTAGTGTCGGGATGTTATCGATGATATTTCCTTCAATAATTGATGGATATTCAGTCTTCGAATCAACAAAGCGATCTATTAGAATGAGTATCAGATACTTTGATCGTGTCTTTGGTGTCTGGATTGCATTCATCTTGGTCCTTGTTGTATTAATTGCCCCCATCTTTGTGATGCCATTTGCGTTTGATACGGTTAATCCTACGATCACTCCACTTGGTGGACTCTTGATGGTCTATATGATACCCGCTGGCATAATCCTACTATTCCTCTACATGCCTGCACTAAGTATCGGTCTAACTCGAATCTACATGATCCTGACAGCTGATGATGATTATGAACACACCCTAGAAGATGAGGAAACAGGTCCAAGCTTTATCGGAGGTGTATAGAAAATATGTCTGGCTCCACAAAGAAACCAAGAGTCAAAGATATGGAAGTCATTGAAGACAAAGAGCTGATCAAGCTTCTGATGGAGCCTACACGAGCAAAAATCGTCTTTGACTATCTTGTCAAGGATGCAATGACAGTGAAGCAGCTTTCAGGTGTTACTGGAAAAAATCCTGGTACTATTTTACACCACATTCAGAAGCTGAAAGAAGCTGGTCTTGTCTTTGAAGAACGAACTGAGGCAACCCCGACTGGTATTGTACAACGATACTATCGAGCATCTGCACGTGAGTACCGCATGGGAATCAGTGAGATGGTGCAAGCCACTGGGGATGATGCCACAAAACGCCTAGAGTCCATAATTACAAGCCTCTCAGTCTATGGAATTGACGTTCCAGAGCGTCAGACTGAGCAGGCAGTGGATCTATTGACGGCGATGATAAATCGTGAGAACGAAATCAGTTCTCGCAATCTTATTGTAAACGAGGTCGAGTATGATAAACTCTCATCCTCACAACGAGGCGAGGTATCGCGAATCGTGCGTCGCTTTGCTCTGGAAGAAGATTCGAAATATAGAGAGCTTCGAGAGAAGTGGACAGCTTTTCTCAGGTCTCACAGAAAAGGTGTATAATATTGAGTAACTATCAAAGAAACACAAGTCTTGTAATCTGTATATTCGCAGTCCTCGCGATTGGTGCCATTTCTGTAGGGCTCATTTCCTACTATGGTTCCAACAACTGGAACTGGAATACGAATCCCGCAACCACAGACTTCTCCTTCGAAGCTGATGTTGGTGATACTAACGAAACAGTGACGTTAAATCTGGACCTTGGTGCAGGTGGTGTCTATATCGTATTTGTCAATGATGACTCATTACTATATGATATTGCTATGAGAGTTGATAATACAACTCTCGAGAGAGACGGAGAACCCACTGTAACGTTCGCTAGCAATACAATCACTCTTGATTATACTGCCGCTGCTGTTAACATCACTCTAGGTAGTGGACTTAACTACACACTCGATGTTAATGTAGCAGCAGGAGGTCTTGCAGTAGAGTTGGATGAGAATGCACACGTTGGTGATATCTCTCTGGTTGCAACTACTGGCGGCATATCCCTAGAGATGGCTGAAGAAACAGCTCTCATGGGTGATGTCACATTCGATTTACAAACAACAACTGGGGGCATTGACATTACAGTCGATTACCCACTTGGTGTTGGCGGAAGTATTGAGTGTGCAGTAACTGTTGGTGGTGTTGACATAACTGCTCCTGGTTGGACTCAGATTACAGCAAACCACTATGAAACATCTGACTATGATACAGCAGATCAGACTCTTACCATCGTTGCTCAGACGACAACTGGTGGTATTGACGCGACTGTAACATAATATTGTATTTTTGAAGGGGACTTTCCCCTTCTTCTCTTCTTTTTTCTAGTCGCACTAATCATCGTCTTTATCTATATCTCCACTATATTCTCGTTTTATGACCAATGCTGATGAAGAACATCCTGATATCGATTTGAGCCAATTCTATGTTATTCCCAAACAGGAAATTAGTTTGATTGATTTTGATACCAATGATGATTGGGTTTTAGATCTTGGCGGTGGCGGTGAAGGTATCATCGGACTAATGAAAGGACGCAATGTTATTGCAATCGATAAAATTCGAGTAGAGCTTGAGGAGACCAATAACGAATCCCTCAAGATTCTCATGGATATGAAGGAGCTCAAATTTCTAGATGCCACTTTTTCAACTGTTACTGCATTTTTCACATTCATGTATATTCCTGATATTGATTTCAAGGATATTTTGAAAGAAGTATGGCGAGTCATGAAACCAGGTGGGAAGTTCCTGATATGGGATCCAGTATTCAAAATTCCTCCCGAAGACAAGAAGCGACCAGTTATCTTTCTTACAATTCATCTGCCTGATGGAAGAGTTGTCGAAACAGGATATGGTGGTCGGATGCGTGACCAAGATATCAACACAATCCTCACTCCCGCAGAAGAAATAGGGTTCAAGGAAATTGATAGGAACGAGGAAGAATTCTTGTACTATCTCAAATTGCAAAAGCCTGAATAGAACCTCAAGATTCTTCACCAAGCTCAGTATATACAGAAGCATGCCAGATACTTTTGGTAGAATTTATCGTGATGCACTTGAAGGAAAAGATCCAAACTATATCATCGAGCGGGATGATGGATTCATCCGACACGCCTCTATAGAGCCTCTTCTTGCACCCTATAATGAATGGTATCCAGCTGAGAAAGAAGCAATCGTGGGTCGAAAAGGTCCATTCTTGGATATTGGCTGTGGTGTTGCTAGAGTTGGAGATTATGTAAAGAGTCAGGGTATGGAGTATTATGGCATCGAGCTCTCTCCACTTGCAGTAGAGTTGTGTCATAAGCGTGGTCATGAGAATGTGTTTCTCATGTCAGCTACGGATATCACACTTGATTCGCCTAAGTTCAATACTGTCGTTCTCTATGGCAATAACTTTGGTCTTGCGGGAACTCCTGATGGTGTTGTGAAGATGCTAAAACAACTACACCAAATAACAACTGAAGATGCTGTAATACTAGCAGGTTCTAGAGACCCTGAAGATACTAATGATCCTGTTCATCTTGAATATCATGCTAAGAATCGAGCACAAGGAAGACTTCCTGGACAGATTCGATTGAGAAATCGATACAAAGATGATGTAGATGACGATTGGTGGTACCTTCTCTTCTGTGGATTAGACCTTATGAACGAATTAGCAGTTCAAGCTGGCTGGTACCTGGATACTGTGTTTGGTGAACTAGATTATCATGTGGGAATTCTCAGGAAGAAATAATTGTGAGTTAGTTTTAAAGCATCAAATAGTGTTATCACCATTCAAAAAAGGTCGTGTTGATTATGCTCAAGATTGGCTCTGAATCAATGGAAAACGGTCTTAATATTCAATACAAAGGTGCTAAGCTTCCAATAACATACCCTGGTAATTCTTGGAAAAAGACACCTCTTGAGACCAGACTTGCACTAGTTGATAATCTGGCGTTAGCAACGACGATGCACTTACCAATTGTTTTCAATGAACCCGAAATCGTTTATGACTCAGGGCGTCCACTATTGGAATCGTATTTTGTCGAGAACTTCTTTAGAGATATTCCCTCTTGTACTGAAGTTGATGGCACTGATACAGTCGAATATATGCGCAAATTCTTCAATACACAATACCACTTTCTAGACCCAGTTATCAAAGTACCATCTGACGCTCCTGTAGATGGTGGATTTCGAGCAATTATCGGCATGAGTTTTGGAAAGGATAGTCTCCTTACATATGCTATTGCAGATGAACTTGGACTCGATCCTGAGATGGCATACTTTATCGAGCCCAGCATGACATATGAAGAGAAGCATAAGACTGCTCTTGCAAAGGATTTCAAAAAAGAGTTCAACAAAGACCTACATATAATCAATCATGAGACTGGTAAACTTCGTGACTATCCATACTTGGGACTTCCATTCTCTGAATTTGGATGGGCTTTACAATCAACCGAATACGCTCTTGAGTGCATTCCACTTGCATACGCCCTTCAGGGTAAGTACATTCTCTTTGGGAATGAACAGACAACATCTGCAACGTATTTTGACAAATACGGATGGCTTGTAAATCCCTGCTGGGACCAGACACATAACTGGACGGTCCATATCGATCAGATGACTCAGTTGTTTTCTGGAAGATCGATCAGAACAGGCAGTCTCATTGAACCTTTGATGGACATGATGGTACAGAGAATTCTTGTACACAGGTATCCTTCTTATGCGAAATATCAAATGAGTTGCTTTACGGAGACCGAATCTGGGCGAGACTATCGTTGGTGTCACAACTGTTCGATCTGTGCAAAGATGTACTTACTCTGTGAAGGCGGCGGTGTCGATCCTAAGGCAGTTGGTTTCACTCAAAACATGCTTGAGAGAAAGCATAGAAATCACTTCACTCTCTTTGGTGGGAAATCTAATCTTCCCTATTTACATTCAGGGACCGCTATGGATGAGCAATTATTTGCATTCTATTCTGCTGTACGTAAGAATGCAAAAGGAGGTTTAGTTGAGGATTTCAAGAATTCGGAGATGTATCAGACTGCCAAGGAAAGAGAGGATGAGCTATTCAAGAAATTTACCACTATCTACGATCCAATTAGTATTCCTAAAGAACTGAAAGATGCAACTTTATCAATTTTCAAAGAAGAGGTCGATTCTTTCGAGTTATAATGAAACAAAACAGTAATTTAGTCATTAGTTAAAGATTAAAAATGATAAGTACCTAAATTGTGGCGATTTTCTATGAAAGTTGCACTAATACTGAATACTAGAAAAACCGACTCTGAATTTGAGGTAGAATACGATCCACCTCATACAATCGAGTTGATAAAACATGGAATCGAAGCTGCGGGGCATGAATACGTCTTCATCGAAGCAGACGAGAATATTACAGAATCCCTAAAGACGATCAAACCTGATCTTGTCTTTAATAGAGCTGAGGGTGTCCGTGGGGAGAGCCGTGAGTCTCATGTACCTGCTATCTTAGAGATGCTTGGAATTCCCTATGTTGGTGCAAATGTCCTGTCTTCGGCTGTATGTCTGAACAAGGGCTGGGCAAAGAAGTTTCTAGCATATCATAAAATTCTGACACCTGAGTTTCACATTCTGAGTAGTCCGAAGCATCTCAATGGAGTTGATTTCAAATTTCCACTCATATTGAAACCTAATGAGGAAGGCTCATCTGTTGGCATCAATGAGGATAATGTTGTCGCGGATAAATTGCAACTTAGCAAGAAACTATCCTCAATGCTGAATGAATATCAGCAACCAATCTTGGTAGAGCAGTTCATCCAAGGACGTGAATTCAGTGTGGGTGTCCTGAATTGTCTTTCGCGTAATCCACAGGTTCTAGCTATCCTAGAAATCGATTTTACAAAGTTTCCTGCTGATGTCGGTGGCGTTTATGGTCAGCGTGCTAAAACTATCTATGAGGAATTAGACCACTATATCTGTCCTGCAAAGATTCCTCTTGAACTGAAGAAACAGTTGAAGCAAATATCCATCTCTATATGTAGATTATTAGCTGTTCCAGATTTTGCTAGAATTGACTTTCGCATGGACAAGAGCGGAAAAATCTACTTCTTGGAAATCAACCCGTTACCTGGAATGGACTTTGATCTGGAGAACAAAGACATCTCATTCTATCCATACATGGCCTTCAAGTCAGGGTACACCTATGATCAGCTAGTGGAGAAGATACTCGATTCAGCAATTCAAAGATATGGGCTAAAGAAATAGGAGAGGGGTTTCTATTGGACTCCTCTTCCTCTTATGATATTTGGGACTCTCTGGTGCGAGAGCTAGAGGCTAGTCTAGGAAGTACCTTATGTATCATAATCCCTGAATCACCATCTGAGAAACATCAGATGTGGTTTCATGAACTTGAAGCTCAGTCTTTTCGAGAATCATTGCGTTATGATAGAGTGGAACTTGAAGAAAGATTACGGAAAGAGAATTTGTTATTCCTATTTTTATTGGTAAATGATACTCCTGAGGGTGTTATCTTAGGATACAAAATCAATCGTGAAAATGGTAATACTTTCTATTTGGACACATTTGCAGTCCGAAGGAAAGGAAAGGGGATTGGCAAAATTATGCTCAATCACCTAATCAAATGGGCTAAGGCTAATGGTTATGATGCAATTGAACTCGATACCGAAGCTGAGAATGAGGACGGAATTCCGTTACAGAGATTCTATGAGACCGCAGGATTTCTGGTTCAATGTATTGAGGATGATGGAAACATCACAATGAGTCGAACTCTGTAGTTTCCCTCTACTCAAAGTCTCGACCTGTTAGAACTGCTGCAAATGTTCCCTTCATGATTACCTTATCATCAGCAAGGTCATGCATGACTGCGAGTGTGCTTGCTGCCGCAGGAAGAACATAGAGGCCTTCCTCTTGACGCAGTAATTTTGAATATTCAACCATTTTCGTTTCAGATGCATAATCAGCAAATCCTCGTGATTCGTATATTGCATCTAATGCCTCTTGGCCATCATAGGCATGCCAATTTGTGAGGGGTTCATTGAACTTGGTTTCTTTTATTTCATGTCGACCAAGATCTTCAACAATTTTACTGTTCATCTTGAACGATTTAACTATTGGATTCCCACGTCTTGTACTCGTAGCGACGACCTTAGGTATGAAGTTTATCTTCCCAGCTTCGAAAAGTTGCTTGAATCCATAATGGATTCCTGCAAGTGTTGTACCATTCCCCACTGGACAGAATATATAGTGTGGAGGTCTACGAATATCTCGATAGATCTCGGTTGCTATCTCTCCGTATGCCTGAATGGATATGTCCCTCGTCCCGTCCATTCCGGGATTGGCATCAAACCACCCCTCGTCCTTTGCAGTCTGGCTTGATAATTCCACCAAGTCTTCATATTGACCCGGTGCGAAATGTAGTTCTGCTCCTGTTTCTTTGATACGTTTCATCCGATCCTTTGGAACATGATACCCCTCAGGTATGAAGATGTGTGCTGGAATATCAAAGACTCTTGCAGCCCAGGCTAGTGCCGCACCAAAATTCCCACAAGTAGCGGTTGTGACTGCAGTTGCATTCTGTTGTTTTGCTGCATCCATTATTGCTAGTGCAATTCGATCCTTCTGTGTACCGGTAGGATTCCCGCCCTCAAATTTCAGATACAGTCTTTCACAACCAACTTGTTTAGCAAGGTTCTTTGATTCAATAAAAGTAGTCGAACCTACAAATTCGCTCCATTTGACCTTGCGTCCATTTTTCCTAATTAATCTCTCATAATCATCTGACATTTTACTTCTCAGTATCCCTGATATCAGACGTTTATCATTAATAACCGTAATGGTGATTTCATACTTGTAACCATTTTTTTTGGCGATATGAAGACATATCTTGTTGATTCATTATAAATGCCTAATCCTGGCTTTGCATTCAGCTGCCTTCGTGACATCTCCTGCCTGTTCGAAGAGACTCTGAGCCACAACCCATGTACGTTTTGCCTCATCTTTCCTATCTAAAATCTCAAGCATGAGTGCTCTGAAATAGAGATGCATCGGATTACTTGGGTCAACGGAGAATGCCTTGTCGAAATCGTTCAATGCCTCATCGTAGCGTTCTAACGAGTAGTAGATTAGCCCTCTCTGATGTGAAACTTCAGCATTATCTGGTTCTAAGGCAAGAGCAGTGTTAAGATATTCTAATGCAGTACCTTCATCTTTCATCAGAATCATAACCGAACCATTCCTTACCCATGCCTTCACATATTCTGGATTTGCATTGATTGCCTTTTGATATGCATTTGATGCTTGTTGGTAGGACTTCCTCGATCTGTGAAGGTCTCCCTTTTTTATCCATAACTCAGGGTCATCAAATTTGATGCTGATAGCTTTATCATAATAATGAATCGCGGTATCTGAATCATGCATGTCTTGATAGATATCTCCCATAGTGACTAATGCATAGGGTTGTTCACTATCAATAGCGAGAGCATCGGTCAGAATATCAATTGCCTCTTTATGTTTCTTTAATGAAAAGTACACACTACCAAGTTCCATCATTGCGGGTAGAAAATGAGAATCTTGTTGTATTGATCGCTTCAACCAAGTAATTGCAATTTCAAGTTGTCCAATTGCTTTGAAGTACCTTGCCTTGACAAGAAGTGCTCTTGGATGACCTGGGTTTAGATGGAGGGCTTTATCGATAGTACTATTGCAATTCTCAAATTCCTCTTGCCGTAATTGCGCTTGAGCCAGATAGATAAGTCCACTAATGCTGTTTGGGTCTATTGCGAGTGCGCTTCCAAAGCAACTGATTGCATCTTTGAGGTTTCCAACCATAAGATAGGCTAGACCCATATTTATCCAAGACTGTACTTGGTCGCTATCCAAGCCGAGGGTCATCTCATAGAGGATAATCGCTCTTCCAAAATTAGCTTCACGGAGATGCATATCAGCCAATCTAGAAATCAAAGGGGGAATTCGTTCATCATATTTGATGGCATCTAAGACCTTCTGAAATTCTCTCTCGAGTTCTCCTAGCTGCCTTCTCTCACGAGTCATGATTGTGACTGGACGAATTCTCTCTGGTTCGATATCTTCCAGAGGGTGAAGTTGGTCCAGTTTGGTGGTTATTGACTCGAGAAGTTCTTCGGTATTCACGCGCGACCCCTCACAATTTCTTTACTACTATTCTTATCAAACTTTGCAACTTCCTACTTTTTATTGGAAATACAATTTATTGAAAATCAACTGAAGATATAGACTCACAAGGCTTAACTCTGTGTTTTTTCTGATTGTGGTTAATCTACAATCAATATGGAAGTCTAGGTGACAGAACAAGTGGAAAAGCACACTAGAAAATTACTTACAGTGACTTTTGCTCTCTCGCTATTTATTTCTATGAGTCTAATCTTGACATCATCATCAATGTATAGGATGGTGAGTGATGAAAGAATGGATACAATAGAACAAAGCAGAACATTCTCTCCGTCTGCACAAAAAACGACAACTTGGTACCATGATGGGTCCAATACCACAGGATGGGTCCCACCCTCATCAAATGGGTGCACTCTGAATTCATCAGGAACCGCCCTCTACACTAACATAACCCCATCTGGTGCTGGTACTGTGTATGCAATCTTTACGTATCCTCTTGAACACCATTTTGTGGTCGGTCATGATTTCAAGATGGAAGCACAAGTAGAATATACATCAAATCCGAATGATAACGGTGGTACCAATCTCATGGCTTGCAGTTCAGTTGGTATCGAATGGAGATTACCATTTACCAGTAGTAATGGAAACGAAGCAAGTTGGGCTTTGAATTACTATGGTACTGGTCTAAATGATTACGATGAAGAACACAACTATACTGACGCTTCTTATACCTCAATGTGGTACAATGATACTGATAGTAGTACTCGAACAAATCTTGGCGATGGCATAGTTTCGACTAGTGAACACGCTGGAGAAACTAGGATCATCACAACTCTTGTATTAAACTTTAGATTGGACGATTATGCAACAAATACATACCCTGATTTTAGAATTGATTGGATTAAAATGACTGGTGGTGCGCTCCCTGAGATTGACTCACCTGATGATATCGAGATGGGGTACATGGATTCCGTGGACCTTACATGGTCACCTGATGCCTACACTCCCGAGAGCTACAAATTCTACATTGATGATGTCCTTGAAGAAACAGGTGTATGGGATGGATCCGACCTCTCTTTCCCCCTAGATGATCTAGAACCTGGTTACTACAAGTGCGAGCTCGAAGTCTATGATGATATGGATTTCACTACATCTGATATTGTATGGGTGAATGTGACTGATACCACTGCTCCAGTTGTTTCTGATGTGGCTGACTTTAGTATTCCCGTTGGAGTAGATGGTGAGTATATCATTTGGACCTGTAGTGAACCGTTTCCTGACTATTTCATAATCACACGGGATAGTGTTGTTATTGATGAAGGAACATGGAATGGCACGGATTTGAGAGTGAATCTGAATGGTCTCTCCGTCGATTCTTATGTCTTTGAGCTAACTGTCAATGACACCTATGCGAATTCTGCATCGGATGACGTTATCGTGTCTGTCGTTACTGATAGGACCCCTCCATCACTGACACCACTGAATGATGTTTCATTCGAGTTTGGCACTAAAGGTCATAGTCTCACCTGGATCTGTTCCGATCTCTTTCCTTCATCCTTTTCTATAACTCAGAATGGAACAGTAGTTGATTCAGGTCTCTGGAATGGGTCCAATCTGGCAGTCAATCTTGATGAACTTAGTGTAGGTGTTTATAATTTCACAATAGTCCTCTATGATAGTACTGGAAATTCAGCATCAGACTTTGTCACTGTCACGGTGACATTACCTGAGACAACCTCAACAACCTCGATAACTTCAACAACCCCAACTACCACAACAACTTCGACAACTCCTACTACGAGCACTTCTCCAACTGGTACTTCAGAACCAATAGATTCAATGCTTCTAGTCATTGCTGGTGCGATTGGAGTCATTGTTCTGCTCATCGTTGTGATAGTCTTAATCAAGAAGAAGTGAGGTATAATCCCCTCTCTTGAGGGGATCCTCCTCCTTCTTTTTCTATCTTATATTCAAGTTCACAATCGTTCACTCCCAGCATGGATGACCTTCTCATAGTCAGTAAAGCAATCAGGATTTTTGTGATTGGAGTTTCATATTGCTAATTCAGTTCATAATTTGCAAGGGAGGAGTATCCATATTTCATAATCCAAATACAAAGATACCTAGAGAGAGCAGGAAGATTGCAAGGTAGTAGGTCGGCATGATTAGAAACTCTGGATGGGAGAGTTTGTGATGGAACTCATTGAGTGCAATGATAGAATCTGAAATGATGAAGAACAATGCTCCGATAACAGGTAAAAATCCCCAAAGTGCTCCTGTAGTCAACCAGAGTAGCAGAGATGTGCTGAAGGTCGCTGATATTAGAATGAAATAGAATGAACCTGCCTTAAGTACAAAGTCTGGAATCTCCGGACCTGATGACTTGAGGTATCTGATGTACATGAAGACATAAACAACGAATCCACCAAAGCATAGAATTGTAAGGAGTATGTTAGTGAGGGATGGCACTAGACTAATAGACTGCCAGAGAAAGTTCACAGTAAATAACAGGTGGGCGAGCAGGAACATACCAATCCCCGGGATGATGTCCTTCTCCATAGCGATGTCTCCCAATATGCAGAATATCAGCGCTCCAGCCAGGAGGATTGCGAATAGAGATGCTGTCAATAAAGCATCAATTAAGTACACAAAAGCAAGTGTTGTTGGAATTGCCTTGACAACAGTCTGGTATGATGCAACCCCGACATCGGGATATCTATCTTGGAGATATGTTGAGATTAATGCTACAATCCAGAAAGCAATTGCATAGATTAGTAGTATCATATTCCTCGCTAGATACCATTCTGACCCTTAAGTTGTGCGATTTTTGGTGAAAAAGCTCATGGGAATTCTACTCTGGAATGTCATATCACTTGACTTGATGCTTGATACTATCTGGTATCCTACTCAAAATCTCTACCTGTCAGAATCGCCACGAAGGTCCCCTTGACAGTGACCTTGTCATCTGCAAGGTCGTGCATAACAGCAAGTGTACTTGCTGAGGCTGGTAGCACATAGAGCCCCTCTTCCTGTCTAAGGTGTCTATTATACTCCATCATCTTGCTTTCAGAGGCATAGTCTGCAAATCCTCTTGATTCATAGATGGCATCCAGTGCTTCTTGCCCATCGTAAGCATGCCAATTAGAAAGAGGGTCCGTAAATTTGGATTCCTTGACCTCCTCGCGATTCAGATCTACTATTGTCCGACTCTTCATCAAGTATGATTTTACTATGGGATTTCCTCGTCTTGTACTAGTGGCAACCATTCTGGGTATCGCCTGAATTTTTCCAGTCTCGAAGAGTTTCTTGAATCCCTGATATATTCCTGCAATTGTTGTACCATTCCCTACAGGACAGAACACATAGTTTGGAGCGCGTCTGATATCTCGATAAATCTCATTGGCAATCTCTGCGTATGCATCCAGAGATATTTCTCTTACACCAGGTCCTCCGGGGTTAGCATTGTACCATCCATTCTCCTCAGCATCTTTCGATGAGAGTTCAACGAGGTCTTCATAATGACCGGGTAGTAAATGTATCTCAGCTCCAGCATCTTTCATCCGTCTCATTCGATCCTTCGGGATATGATATCTGTCTGGAACATAGATGTGTACTCTAAGATCGACAAGTCTTGCTGCCCACGCTAATGCAGCTCCAAAATTACCAAAGGAAGCAGCAACAATTGCCTTTGCTCCTTGAGCTCGTGCATTCTCGACCAGAGCTAATGCAATCCTGTCTTTCTGCGTGCCAGTTGGATTACCACCCTCAAATTTCAGAAATAGTTTCTCACATCCGATGAGACGGGGTAAGTTTCGTGATTCAATAAAAGTTGTAGAACCAAGGAACTCTCTCCAGTTTATCTTGTCACCCCTTTTCAGAGGGCTTTCGTTCTCTATGGTCATGTCTTATGATACCCACATGTCGTGATTTTTGACACAACTCTGTAGCGATGGAACTACTTAAACTCAATTGTCCGGACTAGTGTATTCTATTAATCAGGTTGCTAAATTTGCTAAGTTATACATCGAATCCGAGAATTTGTTCAACCTTGTAAAATGTATAGAATGAATATCGTAACAAGGGGGATAACTAGAACTATGATCATTATTGGATATGCCTGTTTATCCCAGGATTTGAAGAACCCAGCCAGACCAATAATACCTCCCAATATTATGGTGATCAATACTGAAATCATGAGAGGTGGTTGCAGAGCTACTGGGACTATTCCAGTCATTGCTAGTATGGCTATGAACACGAGACAGGCAAAGACTGTCACATATCCTACAGCAAACGCAGGGTGATACCTCCTGTTGTACTTCAAATTCATTTATCCCTTCGAGATACTCTCTGAGTTACACTAATGCCTCTACGACCTTTAGTCTTGTGTTTTCTACTCTATATCGCAATCGGATTCAGTTTCATGGGAGTTCCTATCATTTATAACATACTTTAGAAATGGCATCGTGGGGAGAAGTTAGATGAGTGAAGTAGATACAGACTCTCTATATTTAGAAGGCAGAACACTTGAGAAAGAAGGAAAGAAGGAAGAGGCTCTTCGAAAATTTGAAGAAGTCGTGTCCGCAGATGAGAAGTTTGACAAGGCTTGGTTTTACAAATTTAAAATACACTATGAACTAGGTCAAATTGAAGAGGCTACTAAGTGTGCACAAAAAGCAGTGGACCTTAATTTCAAGTACGTGAAATTCATTAGAGCGGTCGAAAAGAAGACCAATGAGCAACGCGAAATCAAATATCGTGAAATCAGATTGAATATTCCTGCCAAAAATATTACTTCCCAACAGCGACCAAGAACAATAAGACGAAAAGCTCCAATGAATTCAACATCTAATTGGCTCAACGTAGACCCCCTCACCCTCTCTCTAATAGGAATGCAAACAAGTAATATTGATGGTAAGGGACCTCATAGCATCATCGATCCCGATTCAAAGGAAGAATGGGTCATCGAAAAGAAAGGGGATCAAATTATTCTACATTCATACAAAGCTCCGAAGAGAAGTTCAGAATATAGCTACGATGATGTTTCAAAGAGTTTGAGACTTTTGAAAGCCTTGGGGAAAACTATGCCCAAGCGTACGCGTCAATATACTGATGTGTTATGACCGAAATGTAAAGGTTGCAAATCGATCCTTATGCAACAATCCTGACTGACTTTATGTCAAGTATTCAAAAACTTTAACCGAATTCAGAATCAAATGTAGGGTAAATAGGAGGGTTTCATCAACTGACAAAAATTAACCTGTCCCTGTTGAAGTGCATTCATTTTGCTCGCGATGCTGTCCTATTCACCATGTATGGGTTGGCAGTAGATCAATTTCATTATAATTTTGAAATTCCACTCGGATATCTTTTCATCCTAGGTCTCGATGTCATTGGACTTGTGCTCATATTAATTCCAATGGAACTATCGAATCAACTAGGTTTTGCATGGACTGGTGTGATGAGTGTTGTTCTCTGGATCAACCTATTTACTTTCACTGGAGCGGGACCCTTTGGACCTGACGCTATGGTGATCCTGTTTCTTGCTGCTGTCGAGATTCTAGTCGTCATCAAGCTTGTCCTTGACCAGCTTGCAAAGCAGATTCATGAAGTTGAAGCGTCTTAAGCCACAATCCTCACTGGCTTCAGGTTCACGACCTTGTGCTCACCATCGACACTGTCATACTCGACCATGCCAACAAGTTCTCCCTCAGCACCTGGCTGGAGCTCAAACTCGATTTCCACCACAGAGACCGTATCTGGTGCAACCTCGCCGATGGCTTTGGTCTTAATGGTGTCTGTCAGGTCTGGTACGCCTAGCACGACCACTACGTTGTGCATGGGCACCTTCGAACCATTCCGTACCACTACGCCGAACACCACCATGCCACTACGGATCTTGTACTCAACAGCAATATCCATGCCCGGCTCAAGTCCGAGGCTCGCTGGTTCTGCTGTAGTAACGAACTCTTCAACGAAGTAGGTCTCCCGTACTCGTTTCACAACCACTGCGAGACCAAAGAGGCCAATGCCTGCAAGAATCAGGGGATATATCCAGTGCACAGTAGGCATGAAGTCAGCTGAGTCAATGATTCCATCTCCATCAGTGTCCTGAGAGAGCGGATCTGTACCGTAGATGAAGATCTCCTGATAGTCAGTCCATCCATCTAGGTCAGTATCTGGCATCAACGGGTCTGTCTCGTAGATGTTCCATTCATCTCCATCCGAAATCCCTTCGCCATCTGTGTCGTTATTAAGAGGTTGAGTGAAACTGGTGAAGACTTCGAAATAGTCTGATAAACCGTCTTCATCTCCATCTCTAGATAGTGGGTCAGAATGATAGATGTTGACCTCTTCGTTGTCCGTCAAGAGATCCGAATCGGTATCAGAATTATTCGGGTTGGTTCCATAAGTGAAAATCTCTTCATAGTCTCCGAGTAGGTCATAATCGGAATCATAGTATGTTGGGTCGGTCTCATAGATCATGATCTCATCCCAATCAGAGATAAGATCAGAATCGGTATCATTTGACAGTGGATCTGTTCCGTAGACCCAATATTCTTGACCATCTAATAATTGATCGAAATCTGAATCCGGCACATCTATACCCGTTCCTAATTGTACCTCAATTCCATCTTGGAGGTCGTCGTTGTCGAAATCAGGGTCAAGCGGCAAGGTGTGATAGATTCTAAGTTCCTCTAAATTAGTCAAACCATCAAAATCACTATCGTATTCAGCATCTGGTGTGGTTCCGTGAGTCATTGGATCTAGTGGGTCAGTGTCAGTCAGGAACACTTCTTCGTAGTCGCTTAAGAGATCAGAATCTGTGTCATTGAGCAGTGCGTTAGTGCCATAGTCCAGAATCTCTGCTCCATCTTCCAGGAGGTCCATGTCAGTGTCTTTCAGGATAGGTGATGTTCCATATTCGTCAACTTCTTCGAAGTCACTCAACCTATCTTGGTCTGTGTCTCGCTTCAAGGGGTCTGTGAAGTAATCATTGATTTCCTCACCATTCGAGAGGCCATCTCCATCTTCATCATCATTATAGTCTGAGATACCATTACCGTTGCTATCAGGATTACGGGGGTCTGTTTCTGTGAGGACACACTCTTCCCAGTTGGTCAAGAGGTCTCGGTCTTCATCGTCGACTCCATCATTCTTGCCATCTCCGTCCGTATCTGCCAAATTGGGTGATGTCTTGGTCAGGCGAATCTCCTGGGCATTTGTAAGAAGGTCTCCATCCAAGTCCTGGTCTGCATCAGAAACACCATCTCCCTGAGTGCTATACAGAGTTGGGTCAGAGAAGGTCAGGTAGACTTCCTCATAATCTGTGAGTGTATCAAGATCTGTGTCTGCCTTGCGAGGATTAAGGGCACCTGCGGGAATCTCTCGTATCACTGGAGTGCCGTTGACATACACAGTCATGTTGAAACCAAAGATCTCCATGTTATCTGGAAGTTTGTCTGAGTCTGTATCAGCTCGTAGTGGTGATGTATTGTAGATGTTTAGCTCGTCACCATCACTTACTGAATCCTTGTCCGTGTCCCATTGAAGTGGGTCAGTTTCGAAGACATTAATCTCATCATAATCCGATAGATCATCGCCATCAGTGTCTGTGCTATTTAGGAGGGTATGCCAGGTGAGAGCTTCCTCACCATCTTCCAAACCGTCTCCGTCTGAGTCTCTCTTGAGGGGATCGCTAGACCAATAGAACAGTTCATCCCTGTCACTCAAACCATCCTTATCAGTATCCCATGAATTGGGAGAGGTCTCACTGATGAAGATCTCATAATAATCAGACAAGAGATCTGAATCTGTATCAACCAAAGTACAATTGGTTTCGTAGAGGTAGATCTCATCCTCATTGTTGATTCCATCAGCATCTTCATCATCCAGATTATCAGGTATGCCATCACCGTCTGTATCGTCCATATTTGGATCTGTGTGACTGTTGAATATCTCATCTGCATCTGCCAATGAATCGAAGTCTGTATCGTCATTAAGAGGATCTGTTTCGTAGATGTTTACCTCATCACCGTCTGAGATTGTGTCGAAATCACTATCCCAATTCTGCCAGTCAGTGCCGTTCTCTATCTCTTCTTTGTCATTGAGACCATCTTGATCAACATCCGCCTCAAGTGGGTCGGTCTCGTAGATTTGCCATTCTTCCCAATCTGACAAACCGTCTCCATCTGTATCATTTGAGCGAGGATCAGTTCCTAGGTCTATCTCATCCTTATCGTTGATGAGGTCGAAATCCGTGTCGGGCAGATTTGGATCAGTGCCATAGGTGTTCCACTCGTCACCATCGCTGAGCTGGTCATCATCTGAATCCCAGTCCGTGGGTGAAGACATTGTCACGTAGATCTCATCGTAATCTCCAATCCCATCAGAATCTGAATCAGTAGAACTCAAATCTGTGTGCCAGATGGTCCATTCATCATAATCAGAGACGCCATCGTTATCTGAGTCTTGATCTGTGGGTGAAGAACCTGACACATAGACCTCAAAACCATCTTCTAACCCATCCTTGTCAGTATCAGGATCTGTGGCATTTGAGAAGTAACCGTAGATTTCAAGTGCATTACTCAATCCATCACCATCATGGTCCAATTGCCCATCAAGAGTGCCATTTCCATAGGTCGATGCTAGGAGAGGGTTCGTGCCTAGTAATTCAATCTCCACATAATCATCCAGTTGGTCTCCGTCCGTATCTCGCACAAGTATATTGGTTCCGTAGAGAATCTCGTCGAAGTCTTCCAACTTATCTCCATCACTATCTCGCGATAATGGATCTGAGAAGTAGACAAAAATTTCTTCACCATCGGTAAGACCATCATTGTCTGAGTCCATATCTCCTGGTGATGTATCGTAGATGTCGACCTCATCTCCGTTTATGACACCATCGTGGTCTGAATCAATCATGTAATCTGTATGTGTAGCGTTGTACCACATGTTGTTCGGATCGGTTCCTGTAATCTCGATTTCAATGTAGTCTGATAACATATCCGAATCCGAATCGTTGTTCAATGGATCAGTGAAGTACTCGAAAATCTCGTCACCATCAAGAAGTAAATCATCATCACAGTCTGGGTCTAATGGTGAGGTTCCATAGGTGTACTCATCACCATCATCCAAATTGTCTTGATCTGTATCTGCTTCGAAGGGTGAGGTCTCTGTGGGGTCGACAATGCCGTTCCTATTGACATCCTCTCCACGTTCTCCATTCCAAGGGTCATAGATACCGTTTTTATTCTTATCAAACCAACCATCGTACAACCCATCTCCATCAGAGTCTGGATTTGTCGCATTTAGCCCCCAGTCTATTTCTAGACCGTCTCTGAGCATATCTGAGTCTGTGTCCCAGTTGGTACAATTGGTATTGTAGGTACGAATCTCCTCAAGGTTCGTTAATCCGTCATTATCTTGATCGTCATTTCCATCAAGTATACCATCATCATCATCATCGGGATTGTTCGGGTCTGTAAAGGTTTCATAGACTTCTTCTGCGTCTGTCAGTTGATCTGAATCTGAATCAGCGTTAAGAGGATCACACTCATAGAGCCATTCCTCGTAATTATTCAACTCATCATTGTCTGGGTCTTCCTGCCAGTCAAGGTCGCCATTGTCATTCGTATCGTTGTATAGAGGATCAGTTCCTGTCATCTCGACCTCAAACCAGTTGGGTAGCAGGTCAGCATCCTCATCATCGTAGTAATCCGAAATTAGGTCGAAGTCAGAGTCTGTCCTGTTAAACCATGTGCCTTGGAGATGCGTCACATTATCCCAAGAGCCTGTCACATACAGCTCTATTCCATTTGAGAGCTTGTCCCCATCTAGGTCTTCATCATAATCTGAAATGTCATCGTCATCCGAATCTTCGTCATTGGGGTCGGTGTGAAGGAGATACCACTCATGTCCATCTTTTACCTTATCATCGTCTGAATCTGGGTCTCTGGGATTTGTGAAGGTGACGAAGAGCTCATTGTAGTTTGTGAGCCCATCAAGGTCGGAGTCTTCCATATCATCTGTAAGTGAGAGACCACCTGAATCCATTAGCGTTGGATTAGTCTTGGTCAGATATATTTCCTGATAATTAGTCAGTCTGTCTCCGTCAAAATCCCAATCTCCATCTAACACTGTTGCATTCCATGTATGTGGATTGGTAGCATTCCAACCACTACTGAGGTACTTGATTTCATCAGGGTCTCGAAGTCCATCAAAATCTGTATCAACAAGATTTGGATTGGTCCCATAGATCACTTCTTGTCCATCATTTATCGTATCTGAATCAGTATCTGCCTTTGTGACATTTGTGAAATATGTGTAAACTTCAAGGTCGTCTTGGAGTCCATCTAAATCAGTATCTGCTGAGTTGGGGTCTGAACCCCAGACATTAACTTCTTCACCATCTGGAATATTATCAGAATCCGTGTCAGGATTTAGAGGGTCAGTATGATAGGTATTGACTTCGTCACCGTCTGAAAGATCGTCGTCGTCAGAGTCTGGGTCATTCACCAGCGTACTATAGGTGACATATTCTTCGTAATCGTCCAACCCATCCTCGTCGGAATCAGCCTTAAGTGGATTAGAATGGACTATCATGACTTCTTCATAATCTGTGAGCTGATCATTATCTGTGTCTTCGTTAAGCGGATTTGTCTTGCTGGTCTTGACCTCATATCCATCCAAAAGAAGATCGCCGTCGCTGTCCGGATTATAGACACCCGTTCCAAGCTGAATCTCTTTCCAGTTGAGCAAACCATCTGAATCCTGATCATCGTAATAGTCGGTTATGCCATTATGGTCCGAATCGACATCATTGGGATCTGTTAAGGTTATTCGGACTTCCTGAATATTTGTCAGACCATCGCCATCATTATCATCCTGCGCATCATTGATTCCATTATCATCTGAGTCAGGATCAGTAGGTAGAGTGAGGGTCTCGTTATTTTCCTCATAATCTGTGAGCTGATCGTTATCTGTATCAGAATCATTAGGGTCCGTTCCAAAGTAGATTTCTTGCCAATCGGTCAATTTGTCGTTATCTGAGTCAGGATCGTTAGGGTCTGTACCATATGTGATGACCTCTGCGAAATCTGAGAGCTTGTCGGAGTCCGAATCCTTTAGCAAGGGATTAGTGCCATAGTCTAGGACTTCTGCACCATCAGAAAGATTGTCATTGTCTGTGTCAGAATCATTATAGAGCGTCCCCTCGATGAGTATCTCACGGGCATCAGCGAGTCTATCCTTGTCAAAGTCACGGCCGTAAGCTGAGACTGTTCCGCCAGTGGTACCAAAGACGAACTCCTGACCGCCGAAGTTATCGAGGTCTCCATATGTGATATATCGAGTGAGTCCAACAACATCTGTTCGGAATGACCGCCAGCCAGTGGCATTATAGAGGGTGAGTTGCCCATTGGTTGTAGTAAGGACTTGGGAATTGGTCGTATTACCGATGTTCGGGAAGAGGATTGAGTTTACCTGTCCCCCTAGAGTCTTGTTCCATAGTGGCGCACCTGCTGAGGAATAGATTCGTAATGCTGCACCTGATGTACCCAGTGCGAGTTCATCATACGCACCTGTAACGAGGTCTCCAACACAAAGTGCGGTGATGCTCTCATTTGCCTGAATGCTATAGACAAGCATCTCTGAAGTATTCCATATAGAGAGTGTTCCATTGGTCTGCCCATAGATCATCTCAAGATTACTTGTCTCTGTAAGGTTTCCAACCGCCAATGCATTGATTGCAGTATCAGTAGTCTTTTCGAAGAACATGTCACCAGTACTATTCAGATAGGTGAATCTCCTGTTCTGCGATGCTACAATGACATCTGTGCGGGAATCCCCATTAATGTCAGCAGCTTTGAGAAGCCTCACTCTTCCATTGCTGAGATAGCTCCATAGTGATGTCGTATTTAGCTCAAATGCGTACACCTTGAAGTCATCGCAACCCACTATGACCTCTTCAAATCCGTCCGCGTCTAGATGACCACCTGCAACCGCATAAACAGGTTCTGGGAGCGACATGTTCATCTGAACCAATTTGTTTGCACCGACCACAAGGACTCCATCATCTGTACCAACTAGGATTTCTTTTCCTGTGCTGGCAGTCCCATCGATGGCTGCTATAGCACGTGGAATAGTGCCTAGAGCTAACTTCCAGAGGAGCGTACTATCTTGGTCAAACAGAAAGAGTGTACCGTTTTGCGTGATGACTGCCACCTCTTCATAATCATCAATATCGAAATTATCGACCACGAGACCGTTAACCTGAGAACCAGTTGTCGTGGACCAAGCGAGGGCAGTAGTGAAGGGTGCAATCTCTGCTGTGGAGTATGATGTTTCGTGATTCAACACAGTGACCATATCTGGTCCTGTTCCCTGAATACTTAGGCCTGCGAGTACGCAGACGAATACTAGAGCTATGATTGCATGATAGGGTTTCATTTTGCGGTTCCTCCTATCCCATTATCTTTCCATGGTTTTACTTGGAAATAATCAAAGAAGTCTGCCTCAACGATTTCCACCCCGTCAAAGGGCATTTTCATCTCATTAAGGCGGTGAATGATTGGTAGAAGGTTGTCCTCGGGGTTGTCGATGAACAACTTCATTGCGTTTCTACCAGCTTGAGCGGTATATTGTACTCCTGGAATGGACTGTACACGTTTGATGATCTCGGGGGTCAGTGCATGAAGCACCACTTTGATGCTCTCTCCTTTTCCTGGGAGTGTGGAGATCAATTCCTGAGGAGTACCAAATTGACTGATCTCTCCTTCCTCTAGGAGGCATACACGTGTACAATAGTCAACAATCTCTAGGTCGTGACTGATGATGACCATTGTCGTCCCCAATTTGTAGTTCAATTCTTTCAGGTAGTTTAGGGTCTCGTGGCGTAAATGAGCATCCAATCCGGTTGTAGGTTCATCGAGTAAAAGCACGGGTGGATCATGAATCATTCCTAAACAGATTGAGACGCGTTTTCTCTCTCCACCGGAGAGCCTACTTACTCTTTTGGTCATCAGATCTTCATCGAATCCAAGAATGCTAAGGACATTTCTGGACCGTGCTTCGATTTCCTTTGGTCGAAGACCATATAATCTTCCAAAGAACTGAGCATTCTCAAGAGCACTGAAATCGTAATAGAGACTGAGGTGTTCAAGTTGGGGAACATACCCAACAAGCAGGCTGATGAGGAAACCTTTCTTTGTGACATCATAGCCTCCTACATATGCTTGCCCCTCAGTCGGTCGAATCTGTCCTGTGAGAATCCTCAGGACGGTGGTCTTTCCTGCACCACTGGCACCAATGACTCCTAGGAATTCTTTTTTGTTTGCAAAGAAGGACACTCCTTTGAGTGCATAGAATTTTCCAAAGGCTACCTTAAGGTCAATGATGTCAATCTCACGGTGTGTCTCTTTTACAGGCATTTCTTTTCCCATATCAGACACCTCCTACTCTATCACTGACCTTATCGAACATCTTCCTACCCTCTTCGATACTCTGCATTAAGACACGAAGTGCCTCAATCTTCTGTATCTGATCTAGATCCTCACGCTTGATGAGTTCCTCGAGTTGCATGAATGCCGCAAGGAGTGCATTCAGCGTAGAATCTATGTCTCGATTCAGATCGGTATCGATCTCTGGGATTTTCAGTCGGCGTTTCATTCTTCGTCGGTTATAGACGAGTACCATTCCCAGTCCACCGAAGACAGTCACTGCTGTAGCAAGTGCCAATTGGGACATTGTGAGCCATATGACGGGCTCTTGAGTTCCTGGTCCAGCAGGAGGGATATAGATGTCAAAACTCACACTTGCATAGGTCATAGCATAATCTTCAGTTCCCAAAATTATGAAGATACCATGAATTCTCCCTTCCTCTTTCCAGGTACGAGGAGCGAATTGTGAGGAATAGAGACCATCCTCAACAAAGCCAGCTATGAAGAATGAAAGATTGCCATTGGGTAGCTCATAGACAATAGCAACAAAGAGGTCATTTACTGGATCTCCATTAACATCTGTCACTTGCAGGTTGAGATAGACACTCTTGTCATATGGGTATCGAGTTGTATTCTCCGAGAGACTTGTCTGGGTAGTTAATGTATTCCTTAGTAGATACTGGTTCAAATTGTCCAAAAGCATGCTGTTATTGCATTTTACCAGGTTTTTGTTCATGAAGATCTTTGATGAACCGAAAATTGCAAGTTCTGGGTCAGTCTGATCAAGTACAGCTACGCTATTTCCATTGAGCCGCAGCTGTGCATTGGACTGATTGTTCATAATGTAAGTACCGCCACCAAGCCAGACAGACTCTAATCCTGCACCTAGACGTGATGCGGTCACAATATCAGTAGTATTTTCTTCTGAATGAGAACTATGTAAGTAATAGCCATATTCAAGAAGCAATGGATTCAATGCTGAAATGTTTGCATTGTCATCATTATCTCCTAAGATGACAAGTGTTCCGCCTCCGCGTGTGAAGTCACGTAACATTTCAATATCCGTGGAATTATATTCTTCAGTTGGAGCTATGATGACTACAGTTGAAAATTGAGCTAATAGATCTGCATTTAGATCCATGCCCGGTGTTTCTATGAGGTCAAGACCAACATTAGCCATTGCCTTTTTCATATTGGATAGACCTGAGAATGTTGTCATCCGGAATGAATCGAAGAGACTTGTCAATGATCCAAGACTTCCAAGGTCATTCAAGCTGAAGTCCATCGACATCCCTCCCATATCAGTAGTTCCAGTATCTTCTTGAGCAAGTGGGAACTCAAGTCCAGCAGTGTCCTCGCCACCTGCAAGGTCTCCTACATTTCCTAGGCTCAAATCTCCCATGAGTGATCCAAATCCTCCGCCATGAGAGGTGTCGAGGAGCATCATAGCTCGTGGATACTCGAGAACTCTTTCCAATGTGATGTTCGTTGTCCATCCATATTCGGTCTCAATAACATAATCACATCTATGGTATCCATCAACACCAATTGGCGGTGCCATCAAGAATCCTGTGAATTCATAGAATCCTTCTATTGTATCAGCTGCAGTTAGCGACATGTTTCCCCAATCAGACGCATTTCCATGATTTGCAATTGTCATATTTCCTAAAGACTCAGTTGTTGAAAGGACGAAACTGTATATCCCAAAGTCTGCAGGGAATCTGATGTCAAATGGAGCAAAGGGAAGTACTTTCGGAAAAACAGATGTAGATGAGATAGGATTGATTACGAAAACATCTCGCAATATAAAATCGTCTAGAACACTCAGAAGTAATGTGTTAATATTCTGGGTAAGTCCGAGGACTGATTGAAGACTTGCTGCTGTAGCCCATATAGCTGTTCGTATTCCCTTACTCTCTGGTCGCCATGAAGCAGAAATGTTTACAGCCTGAAATGGTGTGATGTTCTCAAATGATGCGTATCTTGCATACATCGCACCTGTATTGTTCAAGCTTTCAGCTACTATTAATGCTCCATAGATAGATGAATTGGATTCTCCTACATTCATTATTATTGCATGTGATTCGTAGGTTAATCCTTCTTTTGCGATTCTTGGAAGATTTGCTTCTACAACAATGAGGTCCCCTTGGTCTACAATAGTCTGAGGAACCTCGTTAATCCACATTGCATCAATTGATGCATCTAGGACAGTTCTATTCTCTCCAAATCCCATTGCAATCGTAACATTCACTGGGTCATTGACTGCAACAGTGCCAAAGTCCCACTGCATACCAAGACCAACACTACCATCGAACGTAGTACTCCCTGTCAGATTGTCATCAGAAATGTGAGATGAGATCTCAGAGGAATTACCAACCTCAAAGGCTGATAACGGAATACTTGAGTTCATACCAACGTAGAAGTTACCGAAGTCTTCTGAGAGCCCATAAGCGAATAATTGTTCATTGTCAAGATCATATTTACCATGATCATCAATCCCATCCAGATATAGATCAAGAGAATATGATACGGCTAAACTGACATTCTCAATAGGTTCCAATCCAAGATTGAGAATATATGGGGTAATTCTGAATGCTGTGAGTGGAAGGTCTGAGTATGTTGAGAGATTATATGATTCAACAACTAAAGTCACGAAGACAGTATCCTCATACGATAAAACTCCGACATATCGATTATAGTTCATATTCTGTGATGCAGTCACAACTTGATGTAATTCTCTCTTCACATCAAACATCATCAGGTTTGTGGGGTCCATCTCGTTCCATTTGAGTGAGAACATGCCCATCATCATATGTATACCAGAATCCTGTGGATTTCGTGAATCAAGAGCAATTATCGTTGTTCCGAAACTACTCATGAGCATGGTTGTTGATGCATCGTAACCTGCTGCACTGATGATCCCTAGGGCTAGAAGTGGTGTACCTGTGGTTCTCGTATGAGGTTCTACTGGGGTTTGTTTTGTACTCAGATAATTAAAGGCTGCATTGATATTGAGTAATCCTGCTCCACCATCGTTTGCGCCATATGGAATCTTAGTGGCAGTATCTCGTAGCACATTTCCAAGTGTAATCGGGGCAGCTCTATCAAATGCTTGCAATAATATTGCAGCTGCTCCAGCGGTGATTGCAGCAGATGCTGTTGTTGTATCTGCTATTGTGTAATTCTCATCAAAGGTCTCTCCAATTGACCCTCCTAGAAGGCCTCCCAAACCACCAAGGTTTCCAAGGTCTCCAAGTCCAATGTCCCCGAACCCGAGGCTTGAGAGACCTGTAAAGGCTTTCGTTGCTACGATACCAACACCTGGAGCAACAATATCTGGTTTCGTTAAGAGTCCTAGAGAGGGGCCTCTACCAGAGAAATCCGGTATTTCTCCTAATTCGGTGTCATAGGCGCCTACACAGAATGCAGCCGCATTTCCGCCTGGTGACATTACAGTGAGGTAATCTGGGCCATCATCACCAGCTGCTGCAATTACAAACACTCCTTTTTCAGCGGCGACTTCAATAGCCGTGGTCACTGCATCATTAGGAGCTCCTAAGGTGTTGAATGGTAGCAGAATGATATCTGCTCCTCTAGTTGTTGCCCACTCTATTCCTGACACAATCCAACTAGGAGCTGCAAAGAGCCCACCGAGGGTGACTTTTGCAGAAATGATTGTGACTCCTGGTGCAATACCCATGTATTTGCCATTTGAAGTAGTACCATTGCTTGCCAAGACAGACGCCGCATATGTTCCATGACCGATAAGATCGAGAGGTAGTGTATCTGCTTCGACAAAGGAAGCAAAAGATGATACGGAAAAATCTTGACTAAGTGGGTCGACTCCGGTGTCGAGAACTGCAACAACTACTCCAGTACCATTGTAACCTTGTTCATACAGATTGCGGGCTCCGATTCTATCAATAAGCGGCACATAGTCCTCAGGATCTGTTGAACTTGCTAGAGTTGTATTTGCTTGTTCAATAGGTGTAATCTCATTTGACCAAATTCTAGTAATGATTTCATTCCTTGCCAGCTCCTCTATCTGGGAACTCATCATATTTACTCGGAGCATATTCAGGGTACTAAACGAGTCCAGTAGTTTTGCTGTTTTATCCGCTAGGAGGATTGCGTTCTTTGCTTTGAAATCTGCTACTGCTGCATTATATCCAACCAGTACATCTACTCGGTCATCTATACTAGTCATGTTCACGACCGAATCATCGATCTTATCCTGATAGTTTGAATCAACTGAACCTGTGTTCATAGCAGGAAGTATTGTAGTAATCCCACTGAGCAGGAGCATTATAACTAATGCGCCAATCAGCAGTAGACGAGTCAGCTGCATTATTACTCGTGGGTGTTTCATTTTTCAATCACTTCTCTATTGAACCTTGAATTAATTCTCTTGTTATTGCAATGTAATAATCGACCATGTCCGCTACGGATTTAGTCTTGACTATCTTGACTCCAATACCTTTCTCCTTCAAAGCAGCAACAGCACGTTCTGCGATGAGTTCAAGAGGCTCTTCGGTGAATATCTTCAGTAATTCTCCTCTTTGTAGGACGAACTTCGCTCCTTCTACATCTTCAAGAGTCTTCAAAGCACGCGGGTCAACTTCATGTAAGACGATTCCTACAGCAAATCCTCTTGATGGCATTGACTCTTTCAGCTTAGCTGGGGAACCATATGCAACCAAGCTCTTTCCACGGAGGAACACTGCCACTTTGTCACAGAATTCTGCTTCAACGGGGTAATGCGTGATTACAACAATTGAAGTTCCATACTCCTGATTGATATAGTTCAGGTAACTCCAGAGTTCAGTTCGATTATCTGGGTCTAGACCTGAAGTTGGCTCGTCCATGAGTAGAACTCTAGGATTATGCGCTAGAGCAATCCCAATTGATACTCTTCTTTGTTGTCCACCTGAGAGCTCCTTCGTGGGTGAATTACCCTTCTCAAGAATTCCAAAGTCTCGAAGGAGAGTCTTTCCTCTCTGGATGAGTTGCCATTCAGGAATGTCATACTGCTTTCCGAAGGCAATAATATTTTCAAGCGGTGTGAAGGTGTCGTACATATATGAGAGGTCTTGAGGGCAGTATCCGAAGAAATGGCGTACCTTTTGTGTCTCTCTTGAATCGATTCCTGCGATTCGACACACACCAGTACTTGGGATGTCTCCAATCAGAGCTTTGACAGTTGTAGACTTACCTGCACCACTTTCTCCTATGATAGCTAACATCTGGCCTTCTTTCAGTGAGAAAGACACATTCTCAATCAGTTTCTTACCACTCTTGATCTTAACAGTAAGATTTCTTGTTGCTACTACATCCCTGTATTCAGGAGCACTCTTCCATGCGTAGGGCATGATGTAAACCTTGTTAGCAAGAACTGTAAGATTGGGATTGTATCTAGGTCCTACAAGCAATTGTGGTTGAGCAATATGGTAGATTTTTGCATCTCCTACTTCTCCTTCTGGTTCAACTCGTACCTCAAGTGAACCCTCTGGGAGGATGGGTGCTGGTGCCGTTGATGATCCGATGATTGATCCTTGGATCATTATAGGCAGTCTATCACTCATTCTCTTCCCCCAAACAGTGCAGGCTATATTCTGGCTCTTCATCTTTTCAAGATCTTTCACTGCTTGCTGCAAGTCACGGCCGTCGTAAAACAGATCTTCTGTCATATTTCGTTTCAGATAGTTTTGCACAGTGATTTGGGTGACCGCTACATCCTGTTGTGATGTTCTGTCACTTCCTAGTGTGAGGACCTTCTCTAGTTCTCCGGCCTTTTGTCTGCGTAAATCCTCTTCTACAATTACTGCTATTCTTCTGGTAAGGACACTCTTCTTGACCTTTAGGATTCGCCCTCTCAATCTGATATCTTTTCCAGTGGACCTAAGGACTCCTTCCACCTCACAATGCAGTTCTCTGTCCTGACGGGCGATACACCAATCTATTGCCTCTCCAATTCTGGCCCCTGAGAAGTATGCCTCTTCAACAAAGGCAGGTCGTTCCTCGTCCACTACTTCTTGCTGATCTGTTTCTCGTAACATTGTATCACCCTATCCTAGTGTTGGTTTTCGTGCGAAGATGAATGTGGCTGCTAATATAGCAAAGACTGTAAATCCGCATAGAACCAAAATTCGGTCAAGTACCTGCAGTAATGATAGTCCTTTGAATGCTGTATCAATGAGTAATGCATTTCCTTGGTTCATTGGTAGAATGTCATTGAGAGCACCGACGTCTATGAAGAATCCTGATAGAATCAATGTACCAAATAGGACAAAGAGAAACATCTGATTTGCTTGCAACCTAGTATTCGCGATTGCTGAAATGAGAATTCCTGTTGCCGATCCAGTCAGTGCACTAAGAGTCATTATAATAACTAATGAGAAGAAACTGGTGCTCAACTCTAATGAGAATGCCAGAACCCAAAGAGTGACCAGTAAGAGTGATTGCAAAAATCCAATGATTACATACCCCAGGACTTTGGCTACAATGACCTCAAGACGATTTGTAGGTGTCAATAACATCCTTCTCAGCGGCTCATCGCCAACAATACTCTGTGCAGAGGTCATAGCTATTCCAAGATAACTTGAGAAGATTACAATGAATCCACCAAATATCGCCTCGAGAAAGCCTCCGCCTGGTGTGAATTCGATTACCATTCCTGGGAAAACTTCTGAACGAATCCATAATTTTGATACTCTAAATAGAATAGTCGCTCCTTGAATGAGTCCAGTAAAGGTGGATGAACCTATGAAATCGTTACCATCATAGTGAACTTCGATATAGGTTGGTTCATTGATGGTAAGATTTGCTTCAAATCCGTCAGGTATAACAACATAGACATCAATCCTCTTTTCATAGAGTGCCCTATATGCATCAGCTGTCGTATTGAACGAAATAACCCTGTCAAACAGCATCTCAAAATAAGATGTCAGATTCTCCGAGAGGTCTTCCCCAGCATACGTTCGTGTTGTATCCAGATCCACTACACCAAGAATTGTTTCATCTTCTTCAGTTACATTAGGAGTCGTTGTTGTGGTTGTCGTTGTGATATTTGTGGCGACTGTAGAGGTCGCATTGTCCTCCCCGCCTCCACCTCCTCCAATTCCACCCATACCGCCACCCAGATCCAGTCCTCCCATGCCACTCTGGTCAGTTACATACCATAGCATTCCGATGAGCACTGCTGGAAGGAGGAAAATCAATAGTATAGCTACCTTATCCTTGATGATTAGCCTAAGTTCTTTTGCTACCATATTTCGAATGCGTCGAGATGGTTTTGTAAGAACTTCAGCCATTATGACGACCCCATGATTGGCGGCTTTGAAATCATTTGCTCCCTCTTTTCTTAGGTTATTAAGGCTTTAGCGTGAATCATACCAATAGACGAATATTACAAATAAGGCGTTTTGACTATTTTGCTATACTGCAAGAGGTTCGAAATTGATACTTGATGAACAGGCACAACTCGACAGGTTTCGAAAGAGTGTAAAAAATCATGGACTAACCCTTTCAGAAGATCCCTTACTTCCATATCAAGAAGTGGAACATCTGAGAGGACTACTGAATGCAAAGGTGTTTATTGAAGCAGAACCTTGGATGTGCCCCTCTTGGGTGATACTCTCCATTAAAGAACTTGACATTGAAGGACAACATATCACTGAATATCATAATTCTATGTATAGGAATTGGTCTAACCTTGGTGGTGTGGGAACCAAACGGTTTGGGATTGTAGATTCACGAGGTCTTGTCACTCCACAATTTGATTTTGGGTCTATTGATTTTTGGCTCTTGCAAGACGAGAAATTAGTATTTCCTGCTTTGATTGGTAAGGACGGTCCACAATTGCAATTGATTTCTACAGAGGACCAACTCTATGAATGGAAGACTCAAATCAGCTCTGTAGAGTTCAATCGTCTTGTTTATCATACTGTCAAAGATAATTCTGAATATATTAACAACGAGATAGTCTTACGGAATCATGGACTTGAAGAGACCACATTCACATTCTATGGATGTGTTCGACCACTATCTCCTCTAGGAGTTGAACCAATTGAGATTGTTGAATATGACACCAGCAATCAGAAGCTATTTGTCAATGGCAATCTCACACTTATGTTTGATAAAAAACCAACTGCAATTATCATGAGTGAGGCAAATGAAGCTAATCTTCCTGACAGCGTGATTGCAGCAACTAATCAACAAGATGTTCAATTTAAGTCTAAAATTGGTCTAGCTACTACAATTTTCCGATTTGACGTAACGCTTACTCCTGCAGGTTCTGAAACTATATTCTTTTCTTCTCCATTATTCGAAAGTAAAAAGGGAGATGATCCAACCAGTATTCAAATGTCAAGTGCAGATCGAGACAGGTCTGTTGGACGTTGGTTCGATTTTTCAAATGAACGAGTTTCAGTGATGTTTCCAGATACAAAGATTGATGATGCTTTCAACCAAGCAACTGCCAATCTCTCTATTCAAGCATTCCCATTCATATTTCCTGAAAACTCTTATTTTGCATCATTCAGCTGGAAAGAACGTGTACGTATTCTTTTAGCATTGATTCGTACTGGATGTAATACTGTATCTGAAAATATTGTTAACAAGCTGTTAGCAACAGAGAAGATTCCCGATGGTTCTTTGAAAACTTCAAAATATAGTCCACTCTTATTGGGTATCCTCCAATATTATGAACATGTATCAAATGCTAGATTTTCTTCTGAATATATGCAAATTTTCCGAAAACACACTTCTGGAGTCATTGAATCTCTTAAGCATGAGGTAGGCATCACTGAAACCTCTGAAGATAAAGAAATGAATGGTGAACCTACATTACAACATTATCTTGTAGTTGACGAGGGGGTATTATCTGGTTTCGAAGATAGTCTCTGGAACCTTGCAGCCTTGAAAACAGCGTATAGATTTTTTGTTGATCTTCATGATAAAGGGCTCGCCAAAGAGATCTATGAGTTTATTGTGAAGTATCAAGACTTTGTGTTTGCTAAGGCAAAAGAGATTGAGCATGCACGTTGGTTACGACCCTCAGATCCTGCTATGTCTAGAATAGAGAGAGCGATTCTTGATGTTTTGGCTTCTGTTGCATTGCTTCACATATCTGAATTAGATCTGGGATTTTTAAAACTCCTTCATGATAAAATTGTAAAACGACACATAGTGAATGGACTTTGGAAATCCTTCCAACCCAGGGAACTATATTCTAGTCATTTGGCTCTACGAATAGCTCATTATTATACTATTACAAAACAACGAGACCCTGTACAACCACTCTTCGAACGGGTTGTTGATTTCTTTGGCGATGACTATCACCTTCCCGAGTTTGTTAATACTCGCACCTATGGAGGAAGTGCTGGTGTTGGATCTAGTGTCATAGCTGCTGCAGATTTTGTCCTTCTTGTACGTGACATGATTCTCTTCGAAGAGGGTCCAAATCTTGTAGTTCTTGCTGGAATCCCCACAGAATGGTTCACTGCTAAGAAATCACTCATTATCTCATCACTTCCAACCATTTCTGGCACTTCACATATCGAAGTAGGGGCTTCATCCAACCAGCATCAAATTGAAATCAATCGTACTGAGTTACCCGAAGAATATGAGGTTCATATTCCTACTAGTGTACCGATTCCTATGATGAAGTGTTACGGTGCTAGTATTGTTGAAAGAACCTCTAAAGTGGCAAGTCAATATTTGAAAGTAGTACCTCTCTCAGATGAAACTGTTCTAACATTTCACAAGTGATAGTATCAACCACTAGTGCTAAGTAATGGCTAGTATTCGGAGATTTGTGTCATCTCGGCGGCCTTACCTACTATTAGCTGCAATAATATTCCTATGGGGAAGTAATTTCGTAGTAGCTCGATTCTTATCTGGTATTGACCCTATTCGTGTTTCAGGGATCCTTTACGGATTCTTTCGATATTTCATCGGTGCACTCACTATGATTGCAGTTTTAGCAATCAAAAAACAAGGACTAGTAGAGATACATAGTGAGATTGCACCTTACAAAAAGATGTTACTTCTGAGTGCATTTGCATCTGCTATCTTTGTGATGACCTTGCATATGAGTGTGGAGTATATTAGTTCTGGAACTTCGTCTATAATTGTAAACCTGTGTCCTATTCTGGTTCTCATCTATGGGGTATACAAGTTTAAAGAACGTTTGACTCCTCTGAAAATTCTTGGATTTCTTCTAGGTCTTTTTGGTGGCTTGGTATTTTTGTGGAATTCACTTACACTCCTTCCAGGATTGGAGCTAGGAATATTCTTTGCATTAATTGCCATGGTTGCTTGGGGTGCCTATACAATCACCTTACACTATCTTGAAGGTGCGAATAGATACATAGTCATGACGATCAAACATGGTGTTTCATCACTCATGATCCTCCCCTTCATCTATCTAGTACTGATAGAAGGAACTCAACTGGTTCTTATCTTTGATTTCTGGTCTATGGCTGGGCTCTTGTTTTCTGGAATCTTGGCATCTGGCCTTGCATATGTTCTTTACTTTTCAGCAGTAGAAGCAATTGGGGCACCTAAGGCCTCTTCATTTCTCTTTCTAGTCCCATTTGTTAGTGTTGCTGGAGATTTCGTCTTAGGCGAACCTCCTGAGATTATTACTCTACTTGCTGGAATTATTGCTATAATTGGAGTTGCATTTGTTCGATTCGCAGGAATATCTGAAGAAGAACAATCTGTCCAATGACTTATAATTAGCAATTGATATCAGAATGGCATGAGTCCTAGTGGGGAAGAACACCTTCAGAAAGCAGTAAGGTATCATCAGACTGCAGATTTTAAGAACGGAATCAAAGAAGCTGAGAACGCACGGAAGAATTTCCAGAAGGAAGGCCGTGTTGATAGAGCAATCGAAGCTTTACGAGTCATGGGTGATTGTGCTCTCAATGCCCGTGAGATCAAAAATGCAGAGAAGCTTTACGGCGAGCTTCTTGCAGAGGGATCTGGCATGTCAAATCTATGGTATCAGGCTGCTGCAAATTGGGGTTTAGGTCAAATCACTCTACATAAGATGAATTATGCTGGAGCTACAAAATTCTTCAATCAAGGTCTCGAGCAAGCAAAGAGTATTGCTGATAATTGGTATATTGCATGGAATGCCTATGGATTGGGTAAAGCTCTGCGAGGTCTTGCACGTCTAGAAGAGGCACAGCAGAATTATGAACTAGCGTTAGAGGCATTTCGAGCTGCAAATCAAACAACCTTCACCTCGTGGGTCGAGAACGCTCTGAAGGAATTAGGAGCCGATGTACCTGATGAAGGAACTGGTGATGCACTTCCAATCTGGCTCTGCCCAATGTGTGGATCGAAACTTTCGATGGGACAGGGTTCAGCTCTCAAGCAAGGAAAGATGACAACTTGCAAATACTGTGGTACTGTCATTGGTTAGATTATATCTCAACTTTCTGAGGAGTTGTATCGTCTCTCCATTGCCATAGGTCCACAAAACAACGAGTTTCCTTTGGGACATCTTTAATCTTCAGACCTGCGTAGATGTGAGCTCCATCGATGAATGTCTTACCTTTACGTGTGTATTTCTCAAGGAACTGCAATGCTCCTTGATCAAATTCTCTTGCTACAACAACGGCACGAGCGGGGAAATATGGTCTAAAGACAAACTCCTCCTTGTCCATGAATCTGACTCCAAATCTATCGAGTGAATCAATGAAATCGATAAGTTGCACCCTTCCCAAGATACCTTCAGTCACTTTGACAAAGATGTAGCGCTCTCCAAAATGAGTTCCACCATTTCCCGAACCATTATTTTCTGAGGTTGTGTCTATCAGAATATCGATGGTTCCTTGACCACCATCCCTTTTGAAGAGTCTCGCTTCTATAGAAACCTCGCCCCCGTATATACTATGCACAAAACTCGAGACATTGCTTACAAATGGGTTCTTGATTCGCTTTAGAAATTCATCCGCTACTTCTTCGAAATCATCATAATCCTCTGTTAATGGCATAGAGGTTATGTGACGGCCATCTTCGAATCTTCTACCTAACTCACTTGCAAGAGAATATGCTTCCTGATACTCTTTCTTTTTTGGGGCGATTAGAGCTGTAATTGTCTTTTCACGAGGTGCAAGATAGATGACTTTCTCTTCTGTAGTAAAAGAGGATAAGCCTCCAAATCTCATTTCTTTTGAGAAGTGACCAATTGCACTGACAAAACTTGAGAAGAGGGATGGGTCTGTCTTTCCTTTCATCTTTGAATAAAGTGGAACGCCTGAATTAGCTTCGAAAATTACTACGCCTTCGATATCCATTGCGTTGTCCTCGCGCTGCATTTGCGCCATTCAAGCCCTCTTTTAATGCTATTTGAGATGGTAAATCATTGACTTAGTATATCTGGTTCCTTTACTAATTTATTGAACATCTTCTTGTCATGAAATGGTACCTGTCTGTTCATGCAGGGTATAACTGCACATCTAGAGCAAGTATACTTGAACAGGTCTTCCTTGGATGGGTTAGAACCGACTTTCTTCACAAATTTGGATACATCCTCTAGAAAGAATATTGGTTTCTTATTTGCAAAAGTACTGAAAGCAGAATTATGGAGATTCTCCAAGAATGAAGTTGGTTCTCTTCCAGCCAGGTACATATTAGCAATGAGTGCCATAACAGGTGCTAATGAACAAGATAGAGTGTAGCGTTTCACTTCCCATGGTGTTTCAAAACCATCTTCAATAGATCCTATCTCCCACATACGAAAGCTCTCTAATCCTGGTTTCTTCTCATGATCGAGGATTGTATGGATGACTTTTCCCCCTTCTTTCTCCTTACCATGCCTGATGGGCAGTCCTCTTGGAACATGAGAGGGCTTTCCACAGAATCCATAGTAGCCTCCAATTTTATCGTATTTGATTAATTCAATTATTGCTTCTGCTTCTTCATAGGGTTTCTCCAACTCATGTGAAGGTACCCATATCATATGATCCTCACAGCGAAGTTCTCCACACAACGCACACGGATACGATTCTTGATTTGTGCGGCTATAGCCAAATCTCTTACACTCTTCACATGTTGTCACGGGCTGTCCTTCCAGATTTGCCTTGAAATTAATAGTAATCGCTGGTGTTAATATCTTTCTACAAAATCAAGAAGGCTTATGAAGCAGATACAGTCCTGTGGTTATGAGGAAAATCAGAATGGCAAATAATGTGTACAAATCAGATTTTCTTGTCATTGGTAGTGGTCTCTCTGGCCTCTTGTTTGCGTTGAAGGCTGCAAAACACGGTACTGTGCACATCATTACCAAAGGTCAATTGACTGAATCATCAACAATCAGAGCTCAAGGCGGTATTGCTGCAGTAGTTTCTCCTGATGATTCTGTTGAACTACATATTCAAGACACACTTCGAGTTGGGGACAATCTTTGCCATCCTGATGTAGTTGAAAAGATAATTCGAGATGGTCCTGAACGAATCCGCGAGTTAATAGATCTTGGCGTTGACTTTTGCGAATCCGAAGATAATGGAGAATTCGAACTTGGTCTCGAAGGTGGACATACTAAACGACGTGTCCTTCATGTAAAAGATCATACTGGTAGAGATATCGAACTTGCCCTTGTCGAAAGAATCGGTAGTGCTGAGAACATTACTGTATTTGAACATCACATGGCTATCAACCTCTTTGTTCGTAACAATCGTGTCTATGGAGCATACGTATTTGATGAAAATACCAAGGAGATTGAACACTTCTCATCTAGGGTAACTATTCTTGCAACAGGTGGGGCTGGTAGGGTTTTCCTGTATACAAGCAACCCGGATGTAGCCACTGGTGATGGGATTGCAATGGCTTATCGAGCTGGAGCAAGTGTGATGAATCTTGAAATGGTTCAATTCCATCCAACTCTACTCTTTCACCATAAATATAGGTCTCTCCTGATTTCAGAAGCTCTTCGCGGCGAAGGTGCACAACTTTTGGGTCCAGATGGTGCTCGCTTCATGCCTAAATACCACAAAGATGCAGAGCTTGCACCTCGTGATGTAGTTGCTAGGGCAATTGACAATGAGCTAAAAAGAACAGGTGCAGATCATATGTGGCTTGATATCTCCTTCAAGAATCCAGACTGGATAAGAGAGCGATTTCCACAGATATACAAAGGCTGTCTTGATGCAGGTATTGACATCACGAAAGAGCCTATTCCTATCGTTCCAGCAGCCCATTATATGATGGGTGGTGTGAGATCCGATATTAACGGAAGGACTGATGTTGCAGGTCTCTATGCAATCGGTGAAACTGCATGCACTGGTTTTCACGGAGCTAATCGTCTTGCTTCTAATTCACTACTAGAAGCAACCGTAATGGCGCATAACGCCTCAATAGCCGCAGTGGAAGAAATCAAGAAGGACATATCTATGGTCGTCATTCCGCAATGGGACCCAGGTGCTGCGACTGACCCTGATGAACTAGTTGTTATCTCTCATCTCTGGGAGGAAATCAGAAGAATCATGATCAATTACGTAGGTATTGTACGATCAAACAAGCGTCTCATTCGGGCACGAAATCGAATCAGTTTCCTTATGAGAGAGATTAATCAATTCTACTGGGACTTTCATCTCACTCCTGATCTAATTGAATTGCGAAATATCGCTCTTGTTGCAGAGTTGATAATTAAAATGGCTCGAATGAGAAAGGAGAGCCGCGGAGCACATTTTAACAAGGACTTTCCAAAAGAGTCCGATGAGATTGTTGACACAGTATTGCGAAAGGGATTCAGTGCGATCACTCCAGTATAATTATCGGGGGATTTAGATTGAACCACAACAAACGTCAACATGCAAGTTCTTACATGTTACCAATTAGTGTTCTCATCATATTTCCTGCAATCGTATTGTATCTCACAAATGATACAACAATTGGCTGGAATATTCATCCCGCCATTGATACTCCTCTCATGATTTTAGGTATAGCTACAATCCTCTCAGGTTTGACCTTACTGGTAACCACAATAAGGATGTTCTCAAAGGTTGGTCACGGAACACTTGCTCCTTGGGCGCCTCCCAAGAACTTGGTGGTTGAGGGATTGTATGCAAGAACTCGCAGTCCGATGATTTCTGGTGTATTGATAACTTTACTCGGAGAAGGAATCGTCTTTTCTTCACCTTGGATTTTAATATGGTTTATCATCTTCACAATTGGCAATCATATCTATTTCATTAAGTTCGAAGAACCCGGTCTTGTTGAACGATTTGGTGATGCATATAACGAGTACAAGGAGAATGTTCCCCGATGGATTCCGCGACGAAAACCATGGACACCACGTCATGAATCAGATGAGTCATGAACAGGGTTAACATCCGGTGCATTACGCCATCGGTTGTTGTAATCATTCTTCGGGCTTCGTGGAGCTTTAGAATCTCCCCATCTACCAGTGAAATCTCTAAAATTAGTTTCATCGAGCCTCTTTAGATTTAGCTCTGTTTGCCAGATGGGCCCATTATCCATTATTTTATCACAGAAGATCTTTGCATAACAATATGGTGTGCTCTCTGGAGATGGATAATTTGCATGAGAGCCTAAAGCTGCCCAAACATGTAGATGTGTTCCTCCAAGAATAGGATCTTCACGTTTGAATCCTGGCATTGTCTTATACATTGATGCCACTCTTGCCTCAAGATGATTTGAGAGCAACCATACTGCATTCTTTATACTTTGGTTACCATACAATCTGACCTCTACATGTTCCCAGTCCCCAAGATGGTCACCCAATCCAAAATATGTTCCGGGAAAATTATTGTAGTTATACCAAAACCAATACCGAATCTGAGTCATTCTGTCTGAGGGCCACATCTCATAGTAACATGGAGCAGATTCATCCAATTCCTTCGGAGTCTTTGATATCGGAAAATTCTCCCAGTCTTTGCTATATAGCTCATAGATTTTCTCTGCATCGGAAGGAAAGCAACAGTGAGTATTCTCATCTGGATGAAAGTGAAGGATAGGAGCAAACTCTCTTACTAACTCAAATTGTAACATGATAATCTAACCTCTTTTGAGAGGCGATTAGTGATTCAAATAATGTTCATATCGTGGTCGTTAAATCAATGTCGAATGTTGATTTTATATCAAAGGATGCAGTGTGTCAATGAAACCGGAGGAAATCAACGAACTAGAATTAATTGCCCATAATGCTTGGTTCGCTCAAGAACGCATGCGACTAGGTGGTTGGTTATTTCGTGCAGATCATGGAGTCACTCGACGAGCAAACAGTGTGTTACCACTTGGACCTCCGGGTCTTTCATTATCTACCGCAATTGACTTTGCCATTGAATTTTATCAAAGCAGAGAACTCTCACCTCGATTTCAAATGTCTGAAGCTAGTCTTCCAAAGGATCTTGATACTACACTTGAAGATAGAGGATTCATTAAGGCGTTCCCTGTTGAAGTTTGGACAGCTGAGATCTCAGCATTGAAGAATCTTCAGACCATATATGAGACTGAGTTATTAGATCATCTCTCTGATGACTGGGTTCAAACCTATCTCCAAGCCTCGGGATATGACCCATCAACAATGAGTGTTCGAAGGCGTATTCTAGAACGAACTGAGCAGCCTCGAGTCTATGCTCAAGCAAAGAGAGATGACTCCATTGATGCTGTAGGATTTGGCGTGCTGGAAGGAAGGTGGTTGGGAATCTTCAACATTGCTACTCATCCTAATAAACGAAAATCGGGTGCAGCTACTGCAATCAATCACGCTCTTGGTATCTGGGGGGATAAGCTAGGTGCAACAAGCGTATACCTCCAAGTTGAGACCAACAACATAGTTGCCAAGAAACTCTATTCAAAACTTGGATTTGCTCATGCATATACATACTGGTATCGAAGACTCGATTAAATTGAAAAAGAGATGATTGCTGTAAGCAATAGCCTACAGCAAATGGATTTGTAAGAAAAATTTAGAGATCTTTTACCATGTCTTGAAAGTCAGACTTGATTTTGAGAGCCGCTTCCGAACCACCGAAGTCTCCCGGACTAATGCTAACCTGAGTTCCTCGCACTAATGCTTCAAGAACCATTACCCCTGGAACTTCGATCTTAATACCTGATTCACCACCACGTTCGAATTTCTCAGTGTAGAATATATCAGCATTTTTGGAGATTGCAAGCAATAGGTGTGCAATCTTTTTGTCTGCTGCTGTCATAAGTTTCTTTGGAGTGGTTGGTGCTGTGGGGGCTGGCGGTGGGGTTACTTTTCGCGCAGGCTCTTCATATACTGTTTTAGCTTCAACAGTGAGTTCAGGTTCTGGTTCAGGCACATACTTCTTTGTTGGTGCTCCAGCAATAGGCTCTTCACTGACGCCACCTTCTTTTTTGTATGCTAATACCTTGTCATCAAAACTCCATCTCTCATCAAGTATCCCTTTGAACGACATGATTGCAGAAGCAACATCTGGATCTGTATCGTCCTTCTCCATCATCTCAATCAATTTTGATGATGCGAGTCCTATAGTGGTCACGCCTATCTTGTAACCCGATTTTTGAATACCTCGAGCCATTCGTATCGCATGCATTCTAGTTGGCATGCTGACCCTCCGACCGATCCATATCCAACATGTGTCATTGTATTCATCCAAAACAATGAGTGCGTTATCACTTGTAACCTGTCCAACATCGAGGCGTATTGGACTTAATTCCCCTGAATCATCTTTTAACATAAGCATGAAAGCTTTCCTTGATAGCTGCTTCATAATTGAACAGGACCTCCTGCTTCAACGATAGTCCCACTAGACTTTTCCAATAGTTGTTTAAAAGAAATTCTTGGATGGATGAACTATTGATAAATTCAATTGAGTACTCGCTAATTAGCTAGCAATAGATGTTCAGCGGTCTTACTCTATCTATGACATAAAACTAGTTCCAGTCATATCTATCTCACTATCAATCACAAGGATAGATTGGGTGTCTTCAATACCGTCGATCTTACGTATCTTTTCTGTTATTATCTCAACAAGGGTTTCCATGTCCCGCCCTCTGACCTCTGCAACAATATCGTAGGGTCCAAAGACCTTGTGTGCCTCATCAGTAACTGAGAGACTCAATACTTCTCTCAGAACATTATCTTCCTTTCCAACATGTGCTTTGATCAAAACGTATGCTTTCACCATTCACCACACCAACGGCTGAACTTGACAGCTGGTTGTCTAATAGATAACTGTTACTCTCTTACACGATAGTTAATTATTGCGATTTTTACAATTATTATTGGAATAATATGTACAAAATTTGTATATATACAACTTCGGTTGCGAATATATCATGTTATTTCCTATGGTAAACTATGGGAAGTAGCATGCGCAAGAAAATGCAGCGGAAAACTCTCTGCATTGAGGTGACTACCGTGGGCAAAAAGAATCTGAATCCAGTACCCTGTCCAGTATGTGACAGTCTGATAAATGGTATATCTGTCGAAGAGACATCGATTACCGAAGCTAAACGGATACCAGTCTTGGTACCTGCTAAATGTAGCAATGGGCACCAAGTCATTCTATTTGTCGACAAGCAGTTCACTGTTCGAGATGTTGAAGCAGCAGGCCAAGTTGTCGAAGACGGAAAAGATGACGATGGCAGTTCTGTTGACAAAGCACAATCATGGATGGACAATTTCTAGGGGAATACAAAATTGATACAGAGTGTATATTTGGTAAATGATAGGGGCGAAACCCTCGCCGCGATTCCACTTGGTGATTTTTCGATGGATGAAGCCCTTTTTGGTGGATTTCTATCAGCTATACAGATGTATAGCCAAAGAGTTTCTGGAAAGGATCTCAAGGAACTAAGTCTTGAGAATTATCGAATTATCATCTCTAAACCCGATAGAGTATTCCTTGTTACTATTCATGATATCAATGACAAGAACGCATCAGATCTGAATTCTCAACTCAGTCAACTCATTGAAGGTACTCTAGGTGAGATAATCACTGATGAGACTGTTGAGTTGATTCGCGAAAAGGCAACTGAGGTCTCAAGCAGCGCTGAGCGCGCTACCGAGTGGGCATCTAAGATGTTATGAGGTGTAAAATTTGCAGATAATAGTACAATATGCTTCGGAGCTTGTAGCAGCAATTGGTATCTTTCTGGCTGCCATACTGCTATTTCGATTTACTTCGAACCGAATTAAACAATTGCCAGATGAAGAGAAATCCCTTGGGCGGCCTCTTTGGGTCGCTACAATTGGTATCATACTATTAGGACTTGGGTCATTATTGAATTACTTTTATGCATTAACTCCATCCACTGACCTAGAAACCATCTACTATCTTATTGTAGTTCTCGGAGCAGGAGTATTTGCCTTTTCTGCTACCATGATTCTTGGTTGGGATAAGGGTCGTGCACTACCTATCATCATAATGGCAACTATAATTGTTGTAGCTGTCCTTGAGCAAAGTGGAATTCACGTCCTTTTTGGGTATACTGGAGAATTTGTTGCTACTTTCGCAGGAATCCTATTTGGGATACCCTTTGTTCTTTTCACGTACCTGACTCTAAAGACAAGAAGAATTACGAGCTTTGGATTTGCGGTTCTTGCAATCACTTATCCATTACTACTCGTAATGACAAGCTTCACAGCACAGGAGATTGTAGCTGTAATTATAGCAATCCGATTGTTAGGACCTGCTTTACTAATTACCGCACTTGTTCTCCCAGAAACAGGTATCAAAGTTGAACTTGTAGTCTATGCAATGACTGTAAGTTCCTTGTTCTATTTCCTATCATATCTCTTGGTATCTCCAATTGTAGGAGATGTCATACTAATGGCTGTTGTATCAATAGTTGCAATTGCTTCAGTCCTTGGAATTGGAACTTCAGCTTATACTTTGACTAGATGGAGATCCAGTCATAATCAAGCAACACTCACACTAGGAGTATTCTTCTTTACCGCTGGATTCTCTTTACTGATTGTTGCTCTGAATCATATTGAATTCATGAGTGGTATCAATGCTGAATATGTTGCTCTGTTCCTTGGAATACTCGCTCCTATGCTACTAAACCTAAGCGCAATCGTGGCACTTGACTGGAAACGATTGCTATTACTCCCAGCTCTTATCATGGCTGCACCAGTGATTCAAATGGCTATCTACTGGCCTCAGGGTGTATTCCCTGATGACATTCCGATGCGGACTGCCGTGATGGCTATAACTGGATTACTCCAGACAATCATTCCACTAGCTCTCTATAGCATGCTTTGGTGGAGAATGAGAAAAGCTGGCGCTCCTGGTCGAAGTCGAGCACTATTGCTTGCGATAGGTACTCTTCTCCTGATATTTGGCACTGCAGGAGGATGGACAATGACTCTATTCGGTTCATTATCCATGCTCGGAGCATACTTTTCTTGGTGGCTTGGTGTCACTGGAAGAGCAGACAGGCTCCTAGGTACAACCACTGCACCGAAAAAGCAGGTTGAAACTGTAACACCACTGCAAAGCAGGTGATCCACATGTCTATGAGGGTACCAATATACAAGACTATCTTGATTGGCGAAGGTGGAGTTGGCAAGACCAGCCTCACCATCCGCTACACCGAGAATCGCTTCGAGGACGATATGAAGATGACCATCGGTGTCAATTTCGCAAGCAAGAAGGTCCAAATTGATGGCACCGATGCGACTCTGATGCTCTGGGACATGGGTGGGCAACCCAGATTCCGTGAGGTTGTTGGCGACTACTTTAGGGGTGCGAGAGCTGCGATCTGTGTCTATGATGCAACTCGATACTTCTCTCTTGAGCGATTGAACGACTGGATTGGTCGCGTAAAGGAGAATGCCCCTGAGTGTCAGTTCTTCTTTGTTGCAAACAAAGTTGACGAACGGAACAATGGAACCGGAGTATCTCCTGAAGATGGGCAAGCCTTTGCGCAGCAATATGATGCTCCAATGATGGAAGTATCTGCAAAGACTGGCCGAGGAGTCACTGAGATGTTCGAAGCAGTGACTCGCATGCTACTGAACGCGTAGCATTTATGCTTCATTCTTCGTGCCCACGGAGTATGAAAACCGGATCGGAGGAAACTCCGATCCACCTTTTTTTTCCGATTGATTTTCTCTTGGCACGAATCACTAGGATGACAATAATAACCACTATACCTTTACCATTCCATACAATACCTTATCTGTAACTTTGTCGTAGGAAATTGCATTTAATCGTGCGTAGAGGGTTGTAGGAAAGAATGTCGGAATTTCAGAAATTGAGTACTCAGGAAGAAAGTATACCACAATACATTTTCAAGTTCATAATTAGCATATTCAAAGTTTCAGTACACGGTATCGTTGCATTCTGTGGATTCATTTTCTTGTTTCTCTACATTGTAACTCTTGGCATAAATCTTCAATATGGTAATTATATCGTTTTCATTCCTCTGCTTATGGTACTTCTAGTACCTTTTACCATCATCATTGTAGGGGCAATGAATTCATACTCCGTGAGATACATCTACTGTCGAAAAACTGATGATTCTTGGCTGAGTCTATTAATAGAAGGCATCTTTGTAATTTTCATAGAATCTGCATTTTCAATTGCTTGGACAATATTAATCGTTTACTTCTTTAGCCCAACATGGCCACCTTTTTACCTTAACTTCGGTTGGTTATTCATATTGTTCTATTCTCTAGTAATAACATCAACTGGCTTTATTATGAAAGAACTAACAATTTCCCTTTTTACAAGAACTAAAGCCTCGCAGGAGTAATCGAAATTTGATTAGTAAAATGAATATGAAAAATAGAAACTATAGGTGGGCAGCCTGAGCTGCCCAACTTTCTTTGGCTAAAAGAAATCCGTTGGTTATGATCACTGCATGGCAAATCTCGGACATTTGTCCTTGCTTATACCAGGAGTCTCACATGGCTTCTGCATTCCGGTGTAGAACTTGAAACCGTCAACATTACATTTGCCTTCAGCCGCATTA
>PJER01000046.1 GCA_002825465.1 Candidatus Thorarchaeota archaeon MP8T_1 | reverse complement strand
TTGTTGCGCCAAAAGATCCAGGGCAGTTATGGCGACAGGAGTCCTATGATTTCTATGACGGTGCAGGATGGTCCAAAACAAATCCCAGTTCTGCAAGGCCTCTTACATCAGCAGAGCTGATTCCCGTCAGCGCAGCTACCAATCCCATCTACACAGTTGTCTTCAATGCAACCGCCGGTGGAGAAGTTGGGTCCATAGAGCTACCCTCACTATTCCCTTCAATTCGTATCATTGACGGATCCTTCAAGACCTATTCGTTTGATGGTAGCAATTGGCTGGAAGACAATCCCTCTAGATTCATGTACTTTGAGTTAGAAACAGATGACTATGGGACTCTCCTGCTCAACACACTCATTCAAGGGACAACAGGTGAGCATGTTCCTGTAAGTTTTCAAATCACCTTCGTGAATCAAGATATCGCCAATGTCATTGCTAATGCGCTGCAAGGCAGTGCTGCTCCTGGTTGGACTTCGAATTATGTACAACTTCCAGCACTGACTCAACGAGTCAGAGATAATATCACTCAATTCTCAGGTGTCGGAAACAATGCATATGAAAAGGCAATGGCGGTTAAGACATATTTCCAGAGCACCTTTGAGCTCAATCTCACTACTGCTGCACTTACTGACTTTCCACAAGGTCAAGAGGTGACAGACTGGTTCTTGGAGCGTGGGAACGGTCTTCCTCAACACTTTGCTACTGCGTATGCAGTCTTTATGCGATACCTTGGCATACCTGCAAGAGTTGTGAGCGGCTATGCCTTGGGTGAATCAGATCCAGTGTTCGATTTCCGGACAGTGATGGTTCGTCACATGACTTTCTGGGTTGAAGTGTATATTCCTATGTCAGGCGCAACGGAGGGTGAGTGGATTCAGGTAATACCTTCGCCTCTCCCCGATGGATTTGGCGGTGGTGAAGATCCTATCAACACACCTGTTCCGAATATCGAACTACTAGTATGGCCAAGTGATGGGCAACCATGGGCTGAGATTGGAACTCCCTTCGGTCTCAGTGCATCGATCTCAGTCGATGGAGTCCCAATTACCACTCCCGAAGCTATCCTCTTTCATGATGAAACAGACTCTCAATTCATAGGGGCTGCTACGATTGGTCAGTTCCCCGACTTGCCTATTGCTAATGTCACCTACGTGTTTCCAGTAGATGCTACAGTGAGTTATCATATACTCTCAGCAACTTGGCTTAATCCTTACTTCACTGTCGTGAACGCAACCGCAGTTTTTGCTGTTGGAACACCATCACCCATGTTTGGTCAAACTCGTCAAGGCAACGGATTTGTAATTAGTGAAACTCAAGAACTGAATGTGAGTCAGGGCATTGACACGCATATTGCATACTGGGAAGATACTGTACATGTTTTCGGAATTATGACAGTAAATGGAATTCCTGTCAATAGTTCTCTCTATGATAACAAGTATATCCAGATTATGTGGGACGAAAGTGTTGTGGGAGATGCCTTCATTGATGAGTATGGTTACTACGATCTCGACGTCTATGTAGACCCAATGAATTTTACACTGATGAAGGTTGGCACTCATAAAGTATGGTCTTGGTATGCAGGAGATTGGGATGGCCCGATTCCACGGCTCCGAGAGGCTCGATCGGCTGACAATTCAACCATTACAGTCTGGGGAAAAATTGAATTTGACTTCAGTGTGAATCCTACGACGACGTTTGCTGGTGGAACTATTGATTATGATGGGGCAATCCGTTTTCTAAACGGGACACTTCTTCCTGCTGGTCAGAGTGTGGGAGTTTTCTTTGGCTCTCAAGCGAATACCACACGGTCGCTGAATTCGACTGGTGGTTTCCAGTGGAGCTACGTGATTCCTTTGGCTCAACCTGATGGAACCTATTTTGCCAGAGCAAATTGGACAAATCCCTTAAGCTGGCAATATATCGTAGGCAATTGGAGTATCTCAATTCCAATCGATGTTGGTGCAGGTGGAACTAATCTTTGGATGAATCCTCTTCCTGATCCATTGTTCATTGGTCAAGAAGTCACAATCTGGGGATATCTCACCCATGTTGCAAATGCCTCTGGTATCGGTGGTCAGTGGATTGATATTTGGTGGAACACAGGCGTTCCTATTAATTTGGGTCCAGTTCTTACTGCTTCAGATGGCTATTTTGAGGTGAATTATACAATCCCTGCTGGATACGAAGGTCCTGTGGAATACTGGGCATTCTTCAATTCTACAGAGCCTGCCCTCGCAGACTCCGAACTCCTCCCCCATCTCTTCTCCAGCATAAAACGGTACGATGTTTCCATATCTATTTTGGCTAATCCTGATCCAGTACGCTTACTCCAAACTGTTCGAATTCAAGGAGTAGTAACATTGCCTGAGAATGCAAGTTCTCCACTAGCTTTTGTGGAAATAGATATCTGGTGGGGTAATTCAACCGGCGACTACCTGCTTGGTACAGTATTAACAAATTCTTCAGGTGGCTACGTATTCTATCACCAAATTCCAATGGGACATAACATCGAAATTGTTACAGTCTGGGCGAACTACACTTCACTGTTCTCAAACATTGCAGATGGCGGGTCTGTGCATCAACCGCTGTCGATTGAAACCACAACCACATTGATCACAGTGAATGAGGACTTCACTACCTATCACCTTAATGAGACTGCACTCCTCTATGGTACACTTCAGTTTTCCAACGGAACCCCCATCGCTTTTCAGAAGGTATACATCCACTGGGTCAATGCCTCTGGAACTTGGACCTTTGAGAAGTTCACAGATATCAATGGCAACTATCAGTTTCAATACAATTTCTCAATTAGTATGTCAGTGGGAATAATCGATGTAGATGTCAACTGGACATCTTGGACTCCACTCTATGCGGATGCATTTGATACATTAGTGCCAAGTATTAGGCTTGTGAAATATGATCTTGAAATCACTCTGTTCGCCCCCACGCAAATCTATCTTGATGAGAATCTATACTTTGATGGCATCCTGTCCTATTTAGGTGGTTCTCCTCCTCTCATTGGCGAGATCATTGAATTATCCTTCTGGAACGGGACAGGGTGGCAGCCTATTGCCTATCTACCGACCAATTCGACGGGTGGATTCAATGCCACGCTAAGTTTTCCAACGCCTGTCGAATACACCTATCAGTTCCGACTTCTTTATACCTCTACTGATCCACTGAACAACGATGCTGTTGAGTATTTCAGTGTTGATACAGTCAAGTACACTATCGTACTAGATATCACCGCGTTGCCTAATCCTGTCATGCTGAATGAAACTCTCACGATACACGCATTCCTATATTATCAACATAATGGGACACCAATTGCTAATGCAGATATTAGCATCTATTGGAATAATGGAACACTCTTCTTCCTCGGAAATGTCACTACGAATGGAACTGGGCATGCTGACCTTTATTATTCTGGCATGGACTACGACACCATTCGCAGTAATATCGAAGTCTATGGATATTACGCTGGGACTGTCTATCGCGCCAGTGTAGAATCAATACATACTCTAGTCACACTTACCCAATGGCTCACCGAAGTGTATAATGTCGATACTGACTGGCCTACATACAGGCTGACTGAAACTGTGATTGTGACTGGTAATCTCAGGTTTCTCAGTCCTTCAGTACCCTATGCAGGAGTTACTGTTGAATTACTGAATGGCATAGACACACTTGATAGCACAGTAACCCTCGCCGATGGTTCGTTCACTCTCTACTGGACAATCCCTCAAGACCAAACTGTTGGATTCTATGACTTGGTCGTCCGGTTTCAATCACTCTATCCTTGGATTGCAGATTCTCAGGCGGCTGTACCGCAGTTTGAAATCTACGCTCCGGGATACATATGGGTATCATTCACAGTCACCCCTACCTCTCCAACAGAGGTGTATATTCTTGAAAATCTCATAATCTCAGGCACTGTGACGTGGGATAACGGTAGTTTCTATGCTGACTCGGCCATCACACTCTTCTGGGGCGATCCTCTTGGTACATGGGGCTTTATGAAGAACGTGACAACAGACGGATTTGGTGCTTTCACAACAAGCTATCAAGTTCCTGCTGATACTTCAATCGGTACTCGCCAAGTCTGGGCGTACATATTTCCAGTCGGTTATGCGACTTCTGGCATGTCTACTCCACAGACAATCATTGTGGCAAGATACACTGTTATTATTACCGCCTCCGTGGATGTCACAGTTGTGCATCTAGGAGAGCAAATCACGTTTTATGGAACCGCTCAATTCGCAAATACATCTGCTCTGGATGGATATGACATTGAGATATGGTGGGATGGAGTCCTGCTCAATACCGCGGCAATTTCTGGCGGAACTTATAGCTATGTTCATTTAGTGACCTATTCCCAATCTCTCGGAGTCAAATCGGGCTATGCTCAGTTCAACGCTCCGACTGCTGCTTTTGTGGACATCACTCAGAACTTTGTTGACATTACTGTTCGAGAGTATGTCGATCTCTATCTTGATGCTCAACCTGTAGATGATGAATTCACAAGAGGAGATACAGTCACGGTGACAGGTTATGTGACTAATGATGGTAGTTTTCCTGCAGATGGTGTGACCATTGAGGTACTAGCAAATGGCATGCCGACTGGCTTTTCTGGTACTACGAGTGCAGGTGGCACTTTTTCAATCGACATTCCTATCCCTTATGACCAAGCCACCGGAATATACACCTTGACCATTGACTCAATAGGACTATTTCATGATGTTTTGTCCTCTCCCTCCTCATGGACTATTTCTATCTTCAGAGACTCTGCCATAGATGTCATGGTAACCGGTGGAGCATTTATGCCGGGAGAAAACATCGTAGTCACAATTCAGCTTCATGATGACCTAGGTGTTCCAATCAATGGTGTTACAGTACACCTCTTTCTTAACAATACGGAGATTGCAGCTCCGTTTCTAACTAATGGAAATGGCCAGACCTTCGTCATACCTTTACCTTCTCCTTGGACATATGTTAGTGGAATCTTCATAGTCCGAGCTGAATATAACGGTGGGTCTTTCACAAACGGTCACAATAGCAACGCCATCGAATCCATTCATCTGTTCACTAACGTATCTTTCAATCTTCGTTCAGCTTCACGAATTGATCCCGGTCAGGCCTTTGTTATCGAATTTGAACTTCTCGATCCTGAGGGACACCCCATAGTGAATAGATCCGTCGATCTCAATCTCAACGGAAGTCAAATAATTAATCAGAGAACAGGATTGGATGGGAGAATCTCATATAGGTCGTCTGCATACGCAGATGGTACTATACTTTACATCATACTAACACTAACATCAGTAGATGCGCCTGATATAGTGTCAGTCCAATTTACAATTAGAATTCAAACTCAAGGTGGTAATATTTTGCAGGGAACCGACTTAATCATAGCAGGAATCTTACTAATAGGTGCAGTCATTGCCGTCTTGGCATATCTGTACATTGTGAAAGGTATGTTCCGTTCAACAGTCATATCGAGGGGAGTTGATATCCCTACGAAGCTAAGAAACATCAAAAAACTAGCAGATGCTGGAAAATATGGTGCGTCCATTACATTGGCGTATCGAACATTTGAGCAGATGTGCGGCACAAAGATGGGGTCCGAACGATCCCATGCAGAAACTGCTCGTGAGTACTTGGATCGTGTACTTCAAGCAATTCCTCTTGATGCCACAACTGTTGAGCAGTTCGTTCAAACCTATGAAGAGGCACGTTTCTCGCATCACGAGATGTCTCGCGATCGATATGAAACCGCACTTAGAGTCTTTACGGATTTGTATCCAAGAATCGATTCTAGTGCACCTATAGAGTAAGTAGCAAGGAGAAATGCCGATGGGCTGGAAAGAGATCCTTCAAGTTTGCCTTTTCCTATTTACATGGGTGCCAGTCACAATACTGGCCGGGTACACCGTCATAGGTCTACAGCCTGTCTATTCCCATGATTTCTCTATCTACAATGAGAATTGGAATGGTCTCAGCCAGTACAGTAACGCTATCAATGATACAGGAAGGCCTGTTTATTCTATCCAAGCTTCTATGAGTGTGGTCACAAGAGAAAATGGATCAGCTGTGATCGTAATCATGGGTCCTGTTAGGGACTTCAGCCTTGATGTGACTCTAGTGATCTATAGCCACTTACTTGCAGGAGGCGGCGTCTTGATAGCAGACGATTTTGGATCGGCAAATAGCTCACTGGCAATCTTAAACTATTTAATGGGACAAGTTATGCCTGGAGGACTTCCAGGTAATGTATCTGGATTCCTCTCATTTACCGGAGGAGTACTTCTTGACCTTGATTCGTATGACCTCGCTAAAGAACCAAGACTACCCATAATCAGAGACTTCCATAGTATTTTGGGTGCAGACCAAGGATTTCTCACAACAGGTGTGAGTGAGTTGCACCTCAATTGGGCTACAGCTATCAATCCATATTCAATGCTAGGATTGGGTGGAATAGCTTGGAGCACTCCAAGGTCTTGGTGTGAAACCAATATCACTGATCCTGCTCCAGACCCTGATCCCTACGAGTGGAGCGGCAGTCTCCCTGTTGCAGGCGCATTGGATTTCTCTAGCAATGCAACTGCAAATGGCGGTCGATTGGTCGCAGTAAGTGATCCAAGTCTCTTCAATAATGACATGTATGGTCGGTTTCCAGATAATCAGAGATTTGCTATGAATATCATAGAGTGGCTATCCCATTCTGATACTTCACAACCTGTGCTATTCTGCGAGGAACTTCTTGCTGTTCCTTGGAATAGCGGCGAGTTCTTCTATGGACTCTATCTTGGTCGCGCGCTCTGGCTATCGACGTTACCATACCTTTCTTCGCTATACCCTATCCTGACTGCAGTTGGTATCAGGAAGTATCTACCTGAGTTGAAAAAACCCGAAGTAAAGAGTGTTTCAGACGTCTTTCTCAGAAGAGGCCAGACGTACTTCAGCGAACGGATGACCTACTATAGAACTGAAGGCAATTATGCACGGGTAGTGAAAATGCTGCATCGTAAATTAAAGCGTGGACTTAGAAAACACCAACAAATGACTGAGTATAGTTCAAAAGCAGTATGGGAACTGATGCGGTATAAGGACCCCAAACTCAGGGAAGGGGAGTTCCTTGCAACATTGGCACGGATTGAAGAGATAGCGGCTGATCCAAATATGAAGATAAAGGAGAGCGAAATGATGGAGCTCTTCTTCTTTATGCGTAATATACAATCATTACTGATAGACACCAGATAAAAATGAGGTAAAAGAAATTGACAACAGATGAACCGAATGAAGCCCCGATAGTCGAAACAACAGCGACGATGAGTATCGATGAGGTTCGCGATATCACTTCGGAGATTATCCGTGAGTGTAATCGCATCATTGTTGGCAAAGATGAGATTCTGTTGAATGTTCTCATCGCTATGCTGGCAAATGGACACGTAATACTTGAAGGCGTTCCAGGACTTGCTAAGACCTATATGGCAAGAACTTATGCATCCATTCTTGGATGTGCCTTTAAGAGAATTCAATTGACTGTGGACACACTACCCGCAGATTTGCTCGGAAGCAATGTGTTCAATCAACGAACTGGAGAGTTCTGGTTCCGCAAGGGGCCTGTCTTTTCAAACTTGGTACTGGCTGATGAGATTAATCGATGCCCACCAAAATCACAGAGTGCATTGCTAGAGGTAATGGAGGAGCGGCAAGTATCAATTGAAGGTGTAACGAGGAAACTACCAAGACCCTTTTTGATAATCGCCACTCAAAATCCTGTCGAACAGGAAGGCACATACCCACTACCTGAGGCACAGCTTGACAGGTTTATGTTCCGCTTGATTCTTGACTATCCTACAGATGATGAGGAAGCTGAAGTCATTCGACGAAAGCATCTCGGAGAAATGACAGAACTTCGTGTACTTGCCGATCCCACGACGATGGTGCGAATGCAGAATACTTGTCAGACAGTCTTCCTTGAGGAGGATGTGATCAACTATATCAGAGATATTGTTGTTAGAACTCGGAACGATCCACAGATTCTACTTGGAGGATCACCCCGAGCTTCACTAGTCCTAATGAATGCCTCAAAAGCACGAGCGGCGATGCATGGTCGTGATTATGTAGTTCCTGAAGATGTGAGAAAGCTCTCGGTTCAGACTCTCAATCACCGACTAGTTCTCAAGCCTGAAGCAGAGCTTGAAGGGTTAACTGTAGAGCGCGTTGTGACAAAGATACTTGGCGAAGTAGACTGTCCTCGATAGAACTGGAGAAGAAAAGCTGTGATTACTCAGAGGGGCTTTGTTGTAACATTTGCAGGGGTCCTCCTTCTAACAAGTGGATTCTCCTTTGTCAATTTCTATTTCGTACTCTTGGGTGTCTATCTTCTCATCGGGTTAGTTGTAACCCTGCCCCTTTTTGCTCTCACAGCTAATATTGCCGGTATCGAAGTCGATCGCCAAATCGATAAAGTAAAGGTATTTTCAGGTGATTTTCTGCGCGTTCGCGTCACAATTCGCAACGTATCACGACGCCATTTCGATTTTATAGAAGTGCACGATCAATATCCCGAAACATGGATTCTCGCAATAGGAGAGAACTTCATTGCATCCCGTATTGAACCAGGCAGTAGTATCATCTTCTCATATATTCTCCAAGCGAGAATGCGTGGTCGCTACTTCATAGGTCCTACTGAAGTAGTGATGCGAGATCGACTTGGTTTTCACTATTACAAACGAACCCTTAAGGCACATACAGAAGTTCTTGTCTATCCCACCTGGAAAGACGTACGTCGAATGGAAGCTCTTGGAAAGCAGCGCCAGCTCGGACTCATGTTTGGAGCACACAGAACAAAGACAGTTGGTATGGGTTCCGACTTTGTTGGCTTTAGAGAATATGTGCCCGGTGACGAATTCAGGCTAATTGATTGGAAAACTAGTGCAAAACGTGGTGACATGGTTATCAAGCAGTTCGAGATGGAGAAGAATATCCAAGTCATCTGCATGGTAGACACTAGTGGAAGCATGGGAAATGGATACCCTGAGAATACAAAGCTTGAGTATGCAATTAGAGCTGCAGTGCTTTTAACACACATAGGGCTTGAGCGAAAGGATCTCATTGGCACTTGTGTGTTTAGTGATATTGTGCACAGTTATGTACCTCCCGGGACTCGTCCAAATCACATGTATGATGTATTAGAAGCATTAGCAGGAGCTGAACCAAGGGGTTGGAGTGACTATGAAACTGCAATTTCCTATGTCGTTCAGCAGACAAAGAAACGCTCGTTTTTCATATGGCTGACAGATCTTGAGGAGAGTCCTGCACCTCTACTCAATGCAATGAAGGCACTCGTGGCAAATGGACACAAAGCTATGGTCATTAGTCCATTTGGGCCTTGGTTTGAGGCACCAGTCGGGCAGTTTGGCCCTGTGGAAAAAGTGCTGTCCGAAGCTGTTTCTGAAGAGCTATGGGAACGAAGAAACAAGATAGCTCAAGCGCTCGCACGATTTGGGATTCCAGTCGTAAATGTTGGCCCTGAAGACTTCCTGCCAACTATAATCAAGACATACGAGCAGGCAAAGCAGAAGGGGGTGGCAATGTTTTGAGAGTTGTAACATGGATTCTCAGGATTGCCTCTACAGCAACATTTGCAGGGATGGCCTATCTTGTATATAGCCTGTTAGATTCTAATGACATTTGGCACTGGGCTGCACCTTATGATTTCGTGGTTACCGTGTTCCGACTATTGTCCCTACTCCTCTTCTTTATGACCAGTACAATGATTAGTGGTCTGTCTGCTGCGTTCTCAGGTACTATTCCCAATGATGTAATTGTGGGGCTCTACAATACACTTGTTCTTCGTTCCTGGTATATGCAGCCATATGGGGTATCGGGTCCACTGACTAATCTTGCAGATGTATGGACATCCTTCCAAACCAATCTTACAAGTGTGCTTGCAGCTCTCTGGGACAACACATTCCTTTTCCTGTACTTTCTATTTGCTGGAATCGGTATTGTTCTGTTTTTGCAATCACTCGTGCGAATGGATCACAAGTTCGTCGGTGGCGCGTTTCTCTCAATTCAGGTAATTATAATTCTCGCTGCATACAAAATGCTGAGCGTACCTAATCTTGATCCGTTTCCTTCAGACTTCGTTGTCTTTCTTGGTAATTCTTTCCAACTCCTAGCGCTGGTGTCTTTTGCATATCTTGAAGTCAGCTATCAGATGATCTATAGCTATTCGGTAGGCAAACCAATTGAGGATCGAGAAGAAACCCTCAAGAAACAGCTCCTTGCACTTAGACAAGCCACAAGAAAACAGGATGCCATTGAACGCGGTGAGAAAGTAAGCACCACCGGGATGAGTCGTACGACCGGAGCTACTGCTTTCTCGTTCCTTAGAGAGGCCATCGAACGCAAGATTGTTGGAACACAGGACGCGCTAGAAAATCTTGATGCGATTTCAGATGTTCGTAGGCTCCAGATATTTGTTGATGAACTTCTACAGACTGATTCAAGGGCAAAGGATGAACTTACCGCAAAAGCCGCATCACCATCGTCTGCCTATGTAATCGGATCAACAGTCACAGGTTCAGCAATCAGATTTCTAAGTGTTGTAGCAATAGCATTCATATTCCTTAATCCATACTCCCTCATATTCCTTCTATCTCTACCCCCGGGAATCAGAAACAGCATTGAGCTCCTCCAACCGGAAATCATTCTTCTCCTCCTTGTACCCATTGTTCTTACTTTTCCATTCGTATCGATGGTCATTACTTGGTTCTCAAGAAGAGAAGTAGTCGAAACCGAGGAACTTACTAAAGAAGAAAAAGAGGCTGAGAAACAGAGAAAGAAGGAGTTTGCACGTCGACGAAGGGAAGCTGCAAAAGCTCGTAAAGCACGAGCAAAGGCACGGAAGAAACGTAAAGGATTCGAAACAGAGGTTGACGAGTGGGATAAGGCCTTGGAAGACGCCTATCGACGATAGAACAATCATGAGTGCCTTTAGAGTGTGAATAGAATCGTTGTTATTGCAGTTCCAAGGACCCACATGACTGTAACAACTGCTTCTCCAGCCACAATACCACTGAGGATTCTACTGATTCTGTTGTAATTGGCATCTTGAAGTTCAATCTGTTGTTGAAGTGGATCCGCCTTTGAGATAGGTTCCTGTGGGCCGTGTTTCTTCTTAACTACATAATTGATGTATCCTCCAATAAGAATAGCAGCTGCTGTGGCTGGTGGGATTAGCACTCCAACGACAAGGCTCATTGGGCTCAGACCACGCTTATTGAGTTCGCGTCCAACAAGGAATCCGCCAACTGCAAAGGAAATCAGATAAGCAAACACAAGGGCGGGATGAACGTTTTCAAACTGATTCATTCCAGGAAGCTGAAACTCTCCAATTCCCTGAAGGCTGACTACGAGAAATCCAAAAAGCTGTGCCGCAGGGCTTGGCAGATCCGTTCCCCCAAATCCATTGTATGTATCAAAGAGAGTGAAGGTGATGAACGAGCCTATTGTGGTGCCCAGCATTGCTCCTACAAAGACTGCCTTCAGAATATCCCTGCCTCTAACTTCAGTCAGTCTTCCAAGTCTGAGATGGACAAGCAGTGCAATTGCAGCATCTTGAAGTGCTCCAAGCATTGAAATGAATGTTGTAATAACGGCGAATGAAACCTTGAATAATAGAATCGCTGGAATTGCCACAATATCTGTGATATATCCTGCTAGCATTCCAGTTTCGCTAATAGCACGGGCTGTGAAATAGACAGAGATCAACGCGATTGGTGTCCCAATCAAGAAGAGAAGCCAGTGTATCTGGATTCCAGGGAATGGCTCGATGAACCAGAACACAATGATGCCTGCAATCATGAAAAGAGCCAGTGAAACAAAAGAAATCCATGGGGGGAGCTGACCTCTTCGTGATTTGAGGTATGCTCGAGGATCTGCAATTATCTCACGAACCTCTTCTTTAAACATTTCAATTGAAAATAACTCCTCTTTGACCCTCAGTATACTCGGACGTGAGTCACCTCTTTGGGGAGTTTCTGCAACCACGTCCTCAACACTTTCTTCAGTTGCAGGTGATGTTTTCTCTTCAGGTTCTTTAGACGATGGTTCCTTGTCAGTGCTCTTTTTTCGACCACCTAGGAAATCGCCAAGAATCACTGTCACAAATACACCGAGGGCTATATAGATAATCTCTGCTCTCTTGATGTGTCCCTCATACATAATAGAAGGATTGGCTCCCTCTAGAAGCAACCAAATCAGAATAGAGGCCAAACTTCCCATACCAATAATTATTGTTCTCTTCCAACCCACGAAGAAGCCAATTCCTGCCATCATTGGAGAATTGCTAATTCCAATCCATCCTGGTATAGCTGATGCTGCTGGAATCACCTCTCCTAAGGCGTGCGGAAACGCACTCAAATCAGCCCCTGTTAGGCTCTCTGCAACCTTAACAGTACCTATCCATGCGGCTGATGATGTTATTCCAATTCCGACTGTTTTCTTTGCCTCTGCATCGCCACCAATCGAGTTAATTGTGTACGCTTGAGGTTGAACTTGTGGCCAAGGCTCATTCTTAAAACGATCTCTAAAGGGAGCCAGAAGTATTATGCCAAAGATTGCACTAAGTCCTGTGACAAGAACAATGAAACTGAAAGTGATTGCGGCATTATAATCAACATGTGCCATGTTAAACAGTGGATTTTCCGGATCAAAAATCGCAATGGCTGGAAATGTAATCAACACTCCAATCGAAACCATGGCTGATGAATTTGCTATCGCTACAACTATCGTGTTTTCTTGTGGCGTATATCTCCCACCAACACTCAGCAAGATAGCTCCCAGCATCTCAGCTCCAACCAGAAATACAACACCAAGTTTCAAGGCAAGCCAGATGCCAAGGAATGTCATGATGACGCCCACAAGTAATCCAGTTCCAATTGCGCGCTTTGTTAGCGGATATTTTGGTTCTGCAAGAACTGCACCATAGATGAGTAGTCCAGCCGTTGCCATTATGACTGTGTGATGGAAGGGAATAAGGGCTGACATGAACCAGCTAACTGACAGATAGACAAAAGCGATGAGTGAGAGCACTGCGAGATCCGACTTATTGGGGGGCCCTTTGAAGATCGAAAGATAAAGTAATGCACATTCTATGATTAGCGCAACTATTACGTTTGAATTGGCCCATCCACCACCTCCTGCTATCTCATATAAGATATAGATAACTCCTGCGAGGAAGAGACCAGCCAGCAATGCCCTTGTTGAGCTAGGGAAGATGCTTCGCACTCGTCTGCGAATAGAATATGCCATCTTCATCATCAAGGGTTTCTCCGGGTCGTTGCGTATGATAGATTTCACACTAAACGTTCGAGGGCTTCTATCGCGAGTGTAAATCCCTCTATTTATAGTTCTATGTCACGAATGAGAGTTTCTCAAGAACTATTTCCTTGGTGTAATCCGCTACAAGAAGTATCTTTTCTCTATTCTTGTGTCCAGTAACTATTGTGATTGCACTTGTTGTAACACCAAGTGATTTTGCCATCTTCTTGATGAGTTCTGTGTTTGCTTTTCCCGCACGAGCAGGTCCTGATAGATTCAAGAAGACTGCCTCTGGAGTTCTCTCTGCTATAAACTCCTTCGATTTTGAGTTTGGCTTCACAATTACTCTAATGTAGGTCCCTTTGTCGCTCTCCCAAACGGCACCCGCGCTCATGACTATGGATTTAGCAATGGCTTCCTAAATAGTGTTACCAGATTGTATGAGGGAGCTATCAAGGAATTGTTTATTTGGAGAAGCTTCGGGGAACATCTTAAGACCGTATGTTCAACGGGGTGAATTCATAATGAGCGATCCTGTAATGGATGCATATACAATGGCATACAATAGTTCAGGCAATATGGTACAAGCCTTTGGTGTAATTACTGAAGCTGGACAAGTCCTATGGCAGAGCAATAATTGGGATCTGACCGCAGATGCCAGTGGTCTCATTTCCGCTGTGAAATCTCGCAGTCCTGCAGTCACACAGAATAATATTCGCTACTCCACAATGAGATCTACTCCTGAGAGTTTAGTAGCTCGTAATGTTCAAGGGAATGGAATCCTAATACTGGCAAAAATCGAAGGCCAAAAATGGGTTGTAGCCTGGAGTGCACCAGACGCTCAGCCTGATGGTGTCTATGTTGATGTTGATCGAGCCGCAAAGGCATTGAAAGGAAGAATCTGATTACATCACTGTGTGAATGATATTGAGGAATATTCCAACGGAATACTTCACTATCGTCACTGAGGAGGTCCTGACTTGGAATCTGCTATTAGTAGGCAATGGTATCAACTCTATGAGAATAATCCAAAAATACAGGCTTTTGCTGTAGCAAAAGGAGATGAAATTGTCTGGCAGACTGAGAACTGGAGCCTCTTGGAAGATATTAAGCAAATAGTCGGAGCTCCCAAGGATGCCCCAGATAATATCTCAATCTCTGGAGTGAAGTACAAGAGAGTCACATCTACCGAAGATACCTATATTGGAAGTACTTCAAATAAGGGACATCTATTAGTTGCAAGAATCAACGAAAAATGCTGGGCTATTGCTTGGGCTGAGTCTACTGCAGTCCCCGAATTAGCACTCATTGACCTGACTAAGACAGCGATTCACCTGAGCAATGATGTAAGATAGTTTGAGTTATCTCTCATTACTGATTTTGTGGGCGTTCTCAAATCAGAGTGCGACTTGAAAGACTGACTCATGATCTACTGTCACTTGTTAAGATATAGGTAAAGACTATGAAGCGTTATTTCACCTATTCAATAGGCTGATTCGGAAATAGAATTTCTCGTATCTTCATGACCAATTCAACATATTCCTTGGATCCTGCCGCGTAGTAATCTAACAAGGTTTGATACATTTCTAAGACTTTTTTGTCGGCAACATCGCCTTTGACGAGCTCAGCAATCTGAGTTCGCCATGCTGATTGCATAACGATTTGCTTGGTCATGAGTTCAAGGAGTTCCTTATGTTTCTCTTTTGGAACTTTCAAATCAAAGGACTGAAGCATGGTCTCAACAAATGGTCCCATCTTCTTCGAGATTGTCACACCGCCGCCTGTCCATTCACCTTTGGTCAATACAAACCCCTTTGCAGTGCGTCTCCAATAATCTGTTGTTCGCTTTCCCGTAGTGACTGTTCCATACTTGATGACATACCCCCCCTTCTCCAACGTGGGAAGATGGTGGTATACTTGGTTCTTTGAAATCTCAATATCGGGTCCGCAACACTCAATGGACAACTTTACTATCTCAAGAACACTTAGAGCATCACGTTTTACTTCTCGAACCCGGATGATCTTATCTCCATTCTCATCCACGCTCTCAGAGGTCCGTGTATCGTCAATACCCTCTCTCAATACCTGCAGAATGTGATACCTCACGGGCTCATCTAAAATAGATGCCCGCTCGTCGTCTGTTATAAAAACAATCTCTCGTTGTGGCTTTTTTCCCTCGTCGGTTAGCACAATTCCCTTTAGGCTGTCTGTGATTTCATCGCCCATTTATTTGTCACCAATGCGTTCTGTTTTCCATGTCATTCCATATTCTAAATGAAATGACGCTTTGCGCCAACAGGTCCCTCTTGGGTCAAAACATACCCTGTCTTGATTATAATTCATATTATATTGCATTTAAAACTATTGGTAAATGCTTATGAATAAAACCATTTGTTCGGCAAACGATTGTAATTATTGCATGATATAATTGTTTAATATATCAATGGTTTGTTATGCAATGGTTTGTGACACAAACCTTATATGCATTTGTACTATTGCTACAGGTGTGAAATACAATGAGTTACGGAATGAATGCTCAAACCTACTATGGAACTCAGAACGAGAAGATGGCTCGAGTCTACACACTTGATGCCATTGGATATGCATACATGTACCGGAGGTAAAAGACATGGCACTTGCAAAAACAGTCAAGAGAAAATACGAGCCCAAGAAGCCGATCTCAACAGAGGCAATCACTTACGCATACATGTACAGGTAGATGAGAATGAAACCAGAAAACAGAACCGATCCATCTGTGCGTGGTAGCGACGAAGTCTCAGAGCACGCTTCAAAACAAAATACTGTAACTATAGATGAAGTGCTCTTGTGGGAAGCCACTTGAGTACTTCACATGCTTTTTCTAACTACTCATTTCATACTCTGACCTATACTCACGTTTTTCATTTTGCGAATACAATTTGGTAGAAAGTTTCGTTCATAACATAGCTGACTTCTACATTACGGGCTTTTTCTGGGAGAAATTCCAAGGGTGGACGTGATGCGAATAATGAATTTGCGTTTATGATCTCCTGTCCCTTCTCCGAGTCTCTCATACGTGGCGACAGGCCCTCATCTACTACAATCACCAATCCACTTGAACGGACAATCCTCAGCATCTCATTCAGGGCACCATGGATATCCGAGAAGGTGTTTATGCCACCTGTATGCAGAACGATATCGAAGAAACTACTTTGATAGGGTATGTTGAAAACACTACCATGAGTCAGACTGACATTGATACCCATCTCCGCGGCTTTCCGTTTGGCCACCTTCAGCATTCCTGTAGATAGATCCATGCCATGAAGATTGAATCTGCCCATTTGCCCTTTGAAGTGGTCATTTAGTGCAACGAAATTTGCTGCCGTACCTATGCTCACATCAATGATTCTTGATGGCCCTTCGATGGGCAAGAATATAGTGAATTGCTCGCGTTCTTTCATCATATCGATGTCAAGCCATTCGTCATATAGCTTGACCATCTCATCATAAGACTCAGCCATCTCATCGTACTCTTTTATCCACTTGGCATCCTTCTCACCTATTGAGGGATAAACTAGGGAAGGTATGCCATCGATAATTGACCAGCTATGCCCTCTTTCGCAAATAATCTGGCCAGTTTCAATACTCTCCCCCAGTGGAATTTCTCTATCAAACTTTAATCTCTTTCCACATTCCGGGCACTTGAGAGCGGCTAGATGAGGTTCTTTCATAACTCTGTCACTCCTAAATTATCTCAGCAACAGCGATTAAAATATGAATCGAACGGGATTTTGGTAATGGTAGGATATGATGACCTATAACATCTTATTTTGAATGACTGTTTCCACCGTTGAGATCACAGTCTTAACAACCTGCCATTGGATGAAAACTACAAGTCTGCTGCGAATGTGCAGAGACCATGGCTGTGTAGTTTCATCACCTGGTAGAAATACACCGATGCTCTCACGCCCATCAATATTCATTATGAGCATCCGTGTTGGCTCCCACTCGTCTTGGGACAGCATAGGTGTCTGAAAGACCTCTCTGAAACTCTCAGTTAGCAAATCCTTGCTGGGCAT